>CAXSFN010000018.1:0-75922 GCA_964236815.1 uncultured Chthoniobacterales bacterium | reverse complement strand
CATTGCCATCACAAATCGATCATGAAATTCAAAGCCGACGAGAAGCTCCTCGGCAAACTCGGGCTCGATTTCGAAGTGCTCGACTCCGGCTGTTGCGGCATGGCCGGGGCGTTTGGTTTCGAGAAGGATCACTACGATGTCTCGATCGCTTGCGGCGAACGCGTCCTGCTCCCGCGCGTGCGCGAGACCGCGAAAGACACGCTCGTGATCAGCGACGGTTTCAGTTGCCGCGAACAAATCCGCCAGACCACGGAACGCGGCGCGCTGCACATGGCGCAGGTGATGCAGATGGCGATCGACGAAGGCGCGCGTGGCCCGGCGGGGAATTTCCCGGAGAAGAAATATCTCACACCGGAATCTCCGAAGCCGTCGCTCGCACAAACGCTTCTCGTGCTCGCCGGCGGCGCACTCCTGCTCGGCGCGTACTCGCGTTTGCTTCGGCGCCGTCGCTAACCGCACTCATGGACATCGACCAGACAGCGATCGCGATTTACTACGAGCATCCGGATTGGCTCCGGCCGCTTTTCGCCGAACTCGATCGCCGCGGCACGCCTTACGTAAAGCTCGACGCGCGCTGCCATTCTTATGACGTCGCTGCGCGCGAGAAAGAGTACGCGCTCCTCTTCAATCGCATGAGCGCGTCGGCGTACTTGCGCGGAAATGAGCAGACCATTTTCTACACACGCGATTTCCTTTCGTATCTCGAAAGCGTCGGCACGCGCGTGATCAATGGCCGCGAAGCTTTCGCTATCGAAATCTCGAAGGCCGCTCAGCTCTCACTCCTGTACTCGTTAGGCATTCCGTTTCCGCGCTCGCGCGTGATCAACTGCGCCGAAGAAGCGCATCGCGCCGTGGCTGAGTTTGGTTTTCCGATGATGATCAAACCGAACATCGGTGGACGCGGCGCGGGGATTGTGCGTTTGAATTCCGCCTTCGAGCTGGACCGCGCGATCGCCGGCGGACAGGTCGAGCTCGGGATCGATCGGACCGCGCTGGTGCAGGAATTCGTCCCCGCGCGCGGCGGACACATCAACCGGGTCGAAACACTCGGCGGCAAATTTCTTTACGCGATGAAGGTCTTCACTAGCGGCGAAAATTTCAACCTTTGCCCCGCGGAAATTTGCCAGACAGAAAATGCGGCCATGTGTCTGGCCGACGGACCGAAGGCGGGTTTGAAGATCGAGCCGTTCGAGCCTTCGGCTAAAATCATCGAGACGGTGGAGAACATCGTCGGCGCAGCCGGGATCGATGTCGGCGGAGTCGAATACATGACCGATGACCGCCACGGCCGCGTCCTCTTCTACGACATCAACGCGCTCTCAAATTTCGTGGCCGATGCGCCGCGGGTTCTCGGGTTCGATCCGCACGCGCGTCTGGTCGATTACCTCGAACAGGAAAGGGATGGATGAAGTACGGATATTGGCTGCCGGTCTTCGGCGGATGGCTGCGCAACGTGGACGACGAACGGATGGAAGCGAGCTGGGATTATTCGCGCCGGCTCGCGCAACGCAGCGAAGAGATCGGCTTCGATCTCACGCTAATCGCCGAGCTGAGTTTGAACGACATCAAGGGCGCGGACGCGCCCACGCTCGATGCCTGGTCGACTGCCGCCGCACTGGCCGCGGTTACGAAGCGGCTCGAGTTAATGGTCGCGGTTCGTCCGACATTTCATAATCCCGCGCTGCTCGCGAAAGAGGCTGCGAACATCGATGAGATTGCGGGTCCCGGGCGTCTTTCGCTTAATGTTGTCTCCTCCTGGTGGGAGGACGAGGCAAAGAAATGCGGACTGCATTTCGAGACGCACGACGATCGCTACGCGCGCACGGCCGAATGGCTCAGCGTGGTCGATGGGATTTGGAAACAGGATCACTTCTCGTTCACCGGAAAATTTTACAAGGTCGACGATTCCGTTATGCAGCCGAAGCCGATCTCGAAACCGCGGCCGATTATTTACGCCGGGGGCGAATCGGAAGCGGCCAAGGAATTGATCTCGGAACGCTGCGATGCCTACGTCATGCATGGCGATCCGCCGAAAAGGATTCGCGAAAAAATAAGGGACATGTCGGAGCGGCGTGAGCGAAAAGAATTACCGCCGATGACATACGGCGTGGCGGCTTATACGATCGTACGCGAGACGGAACGCGAAGCGAAGCGCGAGCTGGCGCGCATCACGGACGTAAAACAAAACGCGCGCGGATACGATAACTATCAACAGTGGCTTGCGGGGACGAATCTGGACCGCCGGATCTCGCTGGAAGATTATTCCGTGACCAATCGCGGGCTCGCCTCCGGCCTGGTTGGAACAGCGGAGCAGGTGCGAGAGCAAGTGGAAGAATTCGAAGCAGCCGGCGCGAACTTATTGTTGCTCCAGTGCAGTCCACAGCTCGAGGAAATGGAAAATTTCAGCGAGAGCGTCATTCGTCCGAAACCCGCGCTGCTGGCCGAGCTGGCCACGCATTAACAACAGCGCTCTTCAGATCATTCGCGCCATTTTGATTTGCGCGAGAAGATCAAAGTCGCGGTGCGCGGCGAGCGGAAAAATCCAAGAATGACTCCGCTGTACCCAAGCGTGCGCACGATGTGACGCCGAAATTTTTCGTGGTCGGGCAGGGCATAAAATCCGGTCATTTTCTTGGCGCGTTCAAGATTGAGGATACTCTGGATTAAACCGAGATGCGAAAAGGCCTGGGGGAAATTTCCCAGGAATTCGCCGGTTTCGGGATCGATCTCTTCCGAAAGCAAACCAAGCGGGCTGACCTTCTCGATGATGCGTTCCAGGATTTCTTCCGCACGCTTTAGATGTCCTTCGCGGATGAGGTGATTGATCCACCAAAAGCTGCATAGGACGAACGCGCCCTCTTTTTTCTTTTGCTCGCTATTCCGATAAAGAAACGGGCCGTGGGCCAGCTCGTCTTCGATCGCTTCGCGCGTCGCTCTCGCGTCATGCTCGAAAAGAAAATCGCTCGTAAAAGCAAGAAGCGACGAAGCATCAAAACGAGATTCATCGAGGACGGCGGAGAGAATTTGGGCGCCATTATGTTTCATTAGGCCGCGGCTTTTCACTTCCCGGCTGATCTCCTCGCAAGCCTTCTGGATGGCACCATCGTCATCGCCGAGGAGAAGCTTGGCCCGCTCCAAGGCCTCCCAACACATGATTTTCCCGTAGGTGAATTGCTCCTTTTCTACTCCTTCCCAAATGCCGTTTTCTTCCTCGCGCCAGAAAGTGATCACTTCCGTGGTTAGCTTCGCGGTCATTGTCCTCTTACGGGCGTCGAAATTTCCGCCGCTATGCTTGAAATAAAAGAGCGACTGCAAAAGATGTCCGTAGTTATCGAGCTGGAATTGCTCGAGGGCGCGATTGCCAAAACGGACCGGGCGCGAATCGCGGTATCCGTCAAGATGATCGAGCTTGGTCTCAGGCGGGACGGGGCTTTCACAGACCGGAAACATCACGTCGAGCGTTGCCTCACTGGGCCCGGCTTTCGCGCTCCGCTCATGCCATTTTTCGCAGATGAACTCGATGAACGATTTCGCTTCGCCGCAGTAACCCAACGCGAAAAGCGTCTGCAGAAAGAGCGCGGTATCGCGCACCCAGCAAAATCGATAATCCCAATTCGAATCGCGCCCGATCGCTTCCGGTAGCGAAGTGGTGGGCGCGGCAACGAAGCCGCCGCTCTTCGCATAGGTCAGCATCTTCATCGTGACCGCGCTGCGCCGGACGAGCGCGGCGTGTGCTCCTTGATAGGGATTAAAAAAGTTCCACTCTCGCCAAAACGCCTCCGTGATTTTCCGCCAACGATGAATCTGCTCGAGGCCGGGCCGGGGACGTTCGTCCGTGTAATCGAGGACAACGAAGAGCGGTTGCCCGGGTCGAACGGTGAATTGGCCTAACAAGTCGTCGTTTTCGAGCTTGAGCGACGCGTTGCTATAGACCGCCATCTGCTTGATCCCGAAGGCTCCTTCGTCCACCTGCTTCCAATCTGCCTTCGCACGCGCGTAATCGGGCCGCGCCCGAATTCGCAGCGCCATTTCGATCGCATCGCCGGTTTCGATCTCGACCAGGCGGACGAGTTTGCTCGTGGGATGCAGTGAAGTGAAATCGTAGAAACTCGCGTTTGCTTTTCGCGCGATAACAAAGAAGTCGGTCAGCCTAACGACACCTTCGCTGGTCTTGAATCGCGTCTGCAGGATGGCGCTGTTTTCAAAATATTCGCGCTCGACTTCAAACGGCTGCGCGGGATGAAGCGTGAAATCGCCGCCCTTCGTCTCGTCGAGGAGACGGGCAAAGACCGAGCCGGCATCGAAAGTCGGCAGACAAAGCCAGTCGATCCCGCCGTCTGGATTAATCAGCGCCGCCGTCTCGCAGTTGCCGATCAGCGCATAATCTTTGATCGGCGTCATCGCAGCCAGCCGCCGGCCGCTTGCAGCGGCTCGAGCTGCCCGCTTTCCGTCACCCAGGCGGCGATCGCTTCGCGCCCGGGAGCTTGTTTCGCATCGCTGGCGGCGAGACGAAACTCCTTGCTGCCGCCGGCCAGCGTTTCACTCGTTAGGGAAAGGACCACGAAATCGTGCAGTAGTTTGCGCCCGCTGTTTTCGCCCGCTTTGACGTTGATGTTGAGATCGAAACCAAGCCGCGCCACGTGGACATCGTAGGTGCGCGTCGAATTCCCGGCCGGGGTAAACGTTGCCGTGACGTTGTCGTCATTCTTCAGCGCAAGCTTCAAGACGCCGACTTCGTCCCTTCCGCCTTCTGGGATGCGCTTTTCTCGTAGTTCGCGGCCATTTAGAACGAAGCCCGGCGTGTAAACGCTGCTGCTTTTCCAGCTTGCGGAATATTGATATTGCCGCGCGGTCCAGGCCTTGGCCGCAAACGGATCGCGCCAGCCGAGACGATCCCAGTAATCGACATGAAACGCGACCGGCACGAAATCACGCCAGAGCCGCGGCTCGCCTTTTAATTTACTCATCCACGCTTCTGCTGGCGGACAACTGCTGCAGCCTTCCGAAGTAAAAAGCTCGAGGAGATTCGCGCGCGTGCGTCCACTCTCGAAGCTTATTTCCCCAGCCCGGGCCGCGGTGGAAAGAGAGAGGGTCATGATAAGAAAAAAGAGCCGGCTATACATATGGTTGTGAGTCCCGCCCAGAGCGGATATTTCATTCAAGGAATAAGCGAACCGCATGCCTCCTCCCATTCATACACTGAATTCGGCACGTCGGTCCGCCCTTACGAAACGTATTCAAGACCATGAGTGATCCGATCAAACGCGCGCGCAAAGTGGAGAAATCGGTCACGGGTTTGTTCGCGGGTTATTCCAAGACGAAGAAGCCGCTCGGCGGATACGCCGTTCTAGCCGGATTGTTTGCGGTTGCGCTCGGGAGTGCGTTCGCTTCCACCGGCGCGAAAGACGATGAAGATTTTCCGGAGATAGACTGGAGCGATCTTCTTCTCCTCGGGATCGCGACGCACAAGCTCAGCCGCGTTGTCGCAAAGGACCTGGTTACGAGCCCGTTCCGCGCTCCGTTTGTGAAATTCAAAAAATCGGCCGGCGCCGGTGAAGTGGAAGAAGAAGCGCGCGGCGAAGGAATGCAGGAAGCGATCGGCGATTTAATCACCTGTCCCTACTGCATGGCGCCGTGGCTCGCAGCGACCCTCCTTTTCGCGCACAATTGCGCGCCGAAAGCGACGCGCATGATCTGCTCTATCTTTGCTCTGACCGCGGCCTCCGATTTCCTGAACCAACTTTACGTTCGGGCGAAGGAATAAGAACGGACGGCCGGAAATGCACGCGACACCTTGCCGCTTTTTCGCCTAACGAGTCTCTTTTGCGGGCGACGGGTTGTCCTTGTTTAACGCCGCGATCACTTCCGCGGTGAAGTCGCGGCTATCGCGCGAAAAAAGGAGAGGCGAAAATCCGTTTAAACTTGGGCCGGACTTGTCGAAAACAAGATCCATCTCATTTACTTTTACGCGCTGCAGGATCACCTCCGTGATTTCCTTTATGATCGCTTCGCGCATCCGCACTACTTGTTGCTGAAGCTGCTGTTCGCGCGTCTGGCGAAACTCATTGATCTCGCGTTCCATGTTCTTAACGCTCGCGATTTTCTCGTCGCGCTCCTTTGATTTTAACGCCTTCGCCGTCGCACTTAATGCCGGCGCCTCGAGCTGCGGATTGATCTTATTGATCTCCTCGATGGCCTTCTTATAGGCGTCCGCTCGCTCATCGAATTCTTTCTTCGCCGCGTCTTTCGCCTCATTGATTTTTGCCTCGGCCTCCCTTGTCTTGCCGTATTCTTTGAAGACGCGGTTCACGTCGACCGTCCCGATTTTTGCTTCAGCCCGCGCCATGCTCGCGGGAAGGAGGCAAAGCGCAATGAAGCAGCGAGCGTGTTTCCAGGACATGCGAGCAACCGCCTTTACGGTATCTCGGTAACCGAGTCGTTAAGGAGGATCGGCCTAACTAGAAGATCGAGACGCACGGTCTCTTCATTCGGCCGCTCGATGCCGGCCCGATTTGAGGCAAAGAAGCTCTGCTGCAAAAGAGCCAATTCGGTCGCACTGATTCGCAGGCTCAGTCGAGTCAATGAAACACGCTCGTCCGACTGGATGAGTGCTGGATCATGCCTCGCTCGCAATTCGGCTATAGCTTCGTACTGAGGTCCGCTGCGAGGTGCTGAAAGCCATTTGCCTAACGACACCACCACCACAGCGAACATCAGGCAGGTAATGGCAACGGCTGCTCCCGTCTGACAATCCGGCAACCGCAGCCAATCGAAATTCCACCAAGCGCGATGCCTCGTCATCGCGCTGGCAAGCTCGCGTCGTAGATGGACTTCGACAGAAGATGGAATCTTAAGATCGTCGGCTTGGAGTAATTGATCCCGCCCATCGACCGCCCGCTTTATCGAAGTTTCGACTGCGAATTCCGCGGCCACGGCGTCGGTCAAGATCGCCAGGCGAGAGAGCGAAAGCGCGGGTGCGGCGCCAAGCGCACGGTCGCGATTTTTGAGAATTGCGCGCCGCGCGTCCTCCAATCCAGTCGGTTCGTCGGCGTTATCCATTTGAGTCGGTGAGGTTGGCACTCAGCAGCCGCTGCAAGAGCTTCGCTTTGCATCTCGTGAGCCGTGTGCAAACCGTCTTTGGGTTCATTTTTTGCGCCTGAGCGATTTCTCGAAAAGTCAGCTCGCCGAAGAAGTGCAGGTGAATCAGCTCCCGATCGGCCTCCTCCAAATCGTCGATCGCGCGATGTAAAATTTGGGCACGGTCGTTTTCTGCGACGGTTTCGGCGGGCGATTTGGCGTCATCTTTTCGATCCGCTGCCCGATCGAGCGGGACCAGCCGGTCCGCGCCACGTTTCTTCGCCGATCTCATCCGATAAAGCGTGGCCGCTTGCCTCGTCGCGATACCAAACAGCCAGCCGCGAAACAGCCCCTGTCCCGAGAACACGCGAACGCTCTTGATCGCTGCTTCGATGGAAGCTTGAGCGACATCCTCTGCGTCCTGGCGGTCGAATGAGCGATAAAGCCGATGCACGAACGTGACCAGGACCGGCCAGATTTTCGGGAAGAGTACGGTCCACGCATCGTCATCTCCCTCCCGGCAGCGTGCGCCCAGTTGCTCGATCTCTTCGAGTTCCGAAATCTCTTCCATTGTTTCTCCGGTCGCAGCAGATCCGGCGTCGCAATGAAAAATTTCCGAAGCATCGCGCAGCGGAATAAAGCCATTTCGCGTTGGATGAGATTCAACCGAGACGAGGGAAGTCATTTGGATTTCAAGACACTGAATCTGCGATTTCCAAAGTGCCTCTAAAAGGCTGGTAGGAAGTAACCGCGAGAATACTTCGAATTTCTTCGAGAATTTTACGGCAGCGACGCCGTGCATCCGCGATCCTTGCCAGATCGATGACAATCGCTCGCCGCTATTTTCTCTGCGCGGCCGCGCTTTGCCTAACGAGTTGTGCCAGTGTGCCATCCTCCGTCGTTAAGGAGACTGCTCGACCGATCTTCGATCCGATGGCGTTTTTTGCCGGTCGCACAAACTCTTCCGGCTTTTTTGAAACCCGGAGCGGCAGACCGATCCAGCGCGTAACGACCGAAACAACCGGCCGGCGCGCAGGCGCGGTTCTCCTGCTGGAACAAGAGCTGCGCTTTGGCGACGGCGAGCGCCAGCATCGGTCATGGCAAATTCGCAGAATCGACGCGCACCATTACGAAGCGACCGCGAACGATATGATCGGCGTGGCGCGCGGTGAAGCTTCCGGGAATTTTTTTCATTGGAACTTTCGCCTAGCTCTCTCACCGGGGAATCCGTTCCTAAACGTGCAGATGAGTCAGCGGATGTATCTGCAACCCGACGGCCGCACGATGATCAACCACTCCACCATCCGAAAGGCGGGGTTTGTTGTCGCCCAAGTGGAAGAGCAATTTCGCCGGTCTCCGCGCTGAAGACTTCCCGGTCGCGCGTGCTACGCGGTCTATTGCTTCCACGAAGCGAGCGAGAGACCGGGAATGCCTTCGAAATGACGATGGAGCGTCAGGACCGACGCGCCCGCGCGGAGGGCGCAAACCGCGATGACCACGTCGGCGAGTGGAAGGATCCGCCCGGCGCGATCCAACTGCCAAACCAGCTCCTCGGTTTGCGCCCAAACGCGATGATCCGTCGCGACATGGATGAGCAGGTCAAAGAACGAACTGAGATAAGCCCTCGCATTTTTGTGGATTACCCCTCGAAGAACTTCACAACGCACTAAGCTGCAAGTGAGCAGCTCATCGGACGCGAAGGAAGCACTCAACTCATCAGCCGGATTTTTTCCAGCGCGGAGCAGCTCGATATAGATCGATGAGTCAACGAGAACCACGTCTGGCGCGATACTTTCCCGGCTTGTCCGCCATCCTCAAAGCCATCAAGTCATAGGCTGGATCGAGACTGCCGGCCCATTCCTTAGCGGTCGGTTTTTTGCCCGCGAGAAACCTGGCAAGTTTCGTCTTTCTTTCCGCCTCTCTAAGCGCGAACTCAACTGTCTCGGTCTTTGTTTTCAGACCCGTCAAATTCATCACTCTCTCAAGCAAGTTTTCATCGATGAACATGGTCATTTTCATCATGTCCGATGATATGGCTACCCTGCCATATTGACAAGCAAAGACCGGAGCGCGCTAATTTTTTACGAACGAATGCGTCGTGACCGAAAGCGGGGCGGCCGTTTCCAGATTCTTGATTACGGTCGAAAGATAAACCGACTCGGGATGAAACGATTTGTATTTCGTGATCTCGGCGCGGTTCATAACCCGGAAACCGTAACGTTCGAACATCTGTTCCCCGCGCCGGCTTTCGAAGGTGACAATCTGTCCGTAGACACGCTTCTCGCCCTTCCGATAAAGGTATGTGAAATAGGCGCTGAGCAGGGCGCGCGTGGTCGCGACTTTGCGGGCATCCGGCAGAAGGTTGATGTGGAAATGCGGTGTGCGCCGTGGCGCCGCCGGCACTTCACGCCAGCCGTTCATTAGAATCCAGAGGATGAATCGCCGCGAGCGTTCGTTGTAACGCGGGTAGCGCAGGAGCGCGCGCAGAAAGAGGCAAAGGTTCTGGTAAAAGGAATAGAGCTGATTGCGCAGCGGTTTGCGCGAACCCAGGAGATAACCGCGCAGCTCGCCGTTCACTTCCAGGACGAAAGACGATTCCGGCTCGTGGTCGGTGTAGTAGGTGGTGAGGAAATCCGCGAAAAGTTCCCGATCCTGATAGACCGGATCAATCGCTTCGCCGAGAAAACCGGTCTCGCAACAAAGACGACGCACCGCCTCGCGATCGCTCGCGCGAAAATTCCTGATAACGAAATCGTGCTTCTGCTTCATCCGGTTACGCCTTCCTGTAGCTGTCACAGACCTCGCGGTAAATCGAAAATTCGCGCTCGAAAATTTGCGGCCAGGCGAAATCATGTCCGACGCGCGCAGAGGCGGATTTCCCCAGGCTTGTAAGGTCTTGAGCGTTCATGGTTTCGATTGCATCGGCCAACGAAACTGCACCGTTCATGCCCGCCCAGCTTGCTTGATCGTGCGCAATGACCTCATCCATATAACTGCCGCGAATCCCCACGACCGGCGTGTCGCAGGCCTGACTCTCGAGAGCGACCAGCCCGAAGGTTTCCTCGACGCCGGGATGAACAAAGAGGTCAGCCGCCCGGTAGTACTGCGCCAGCTCGTTCCCATCCGCGCAGTATGGGATCCAGGTCACGGCGCCGGTTGTAGTCGTTAGGCGCTGCAATTTTTCCCGCTCCTGGCCATCACCGATGACTAACAAGTGATACCGCGGCGAGCGAGCCATCAGTAGCGTAAAAGCATCCAACATTACCGTGGTATTTTTTTCCGGCGCGAGGCGCCCCACATAAAGAAGTAGGACACGATCGTGCGGAATTCCAAGACGGGCCCTCGTGGCGGAGGCATCATCGAAGGGATGGAATATCTCCGTGTTCACACCCAAGGCGGCGCGCCGGGTGTTGAGCACGCCCCATTCCCGCAAGCGCGCCGCAAGTCCCGCCGCAGGAACGAGTGTAGCTTCGAAGCGATTATATAAATTTCTCACGTACGCTCGCGCCAGATTCATCAATACCTCTGCGCCGCGAGGTCCAAATCGTAGGGCCGGTCCGCGCAGATAGGCTTCCGCGAAATGCGAATGGTAGAAGGCGACGACGGGGATCCGTAAGGTCTGTCCGATGCGAACGGCTTTCCAGCCAACCTGGTAAGGATCGCTCGACTCAATGATGTCGGGCTTCTCGCGTTCGATGATTTCTTCCAGGGCACGCAGGTCGAGCAGAGCGCGATATTGCGTGACGCGCGAGACGAGCGGCGAGCAGACGGAGTAGAGCCGCGATTGCCGTCCCGAAACAACTTCGTTCTTCGCGCCGGGAACGATGAGCACATGCTCATCGGCAGGGCGCGCTTGCCTAACGAATGCAATCTTTTCCTGCACATAGCGTTTCACCCCGCCGCTTCGGGGCGAGTAGAACTGCGTCAGATCGCAGATTTTCAATTGGAAATCCGGCCCGCCATTGCCTTGTCATTCCTACACGTGACGCTTGCGGAGATCGTTCGAAAGCGTCGATTCGATCCGCAGGATAAAAGGAGCGCTACACTGCGAGCAAGGAGCGACCGTCAGGAATTCAAATGGCTCAGATACTTCTCGGCTTCGATCGCGGCCGCGCAGCCAGATCCGGCCGCGGTGATGGCTTGTTTGTAAACGCGATCGGCCACGTCGCCGGCGATGAAGACTCCGGGATGTTTACTCTCGGCCAAATGCCTAACGAGTAGATAACCCTCCGGATCGGTCTCCAGTTTTCCTTTAAACGCTTTCGTATTCGGGTCGTGCCCGATCGCGACGAAAACGCAAGCTACCGGCAGGACCCGCTCTTCGTGCGTCTTCAAGTCGCGCAATTTCACCGCTGTCATTTCGCCTTTTTCGTCGGGCATGTATTGCGTGATGACGGTATTCCAGATCGGCTCGATCGATTCACAGGCCAGGACGCGATCGGCCATGATCTTGGAGGCGCGCAAGCTGTCTCGCCGATGGATGAGATAAACCTTGGACGCGAAACGAGTGAGGAAGAGCGCTTCTTCCGCCGCGGAATCACCCCCGCCGACCACGCAGACGGGCACGTTGCGATAAAAGGCGCCGTCGCAAGTGGCGCAACTCGTTAGGCCATGGCCGACCAGCTTTTCTTCGTTTTCCAGCCCGAGCCAGCGTGCGGATGCGCCGCTCGCGACGATCAACGCCTTCGTCTCCAGCCATTCGTCCTCCGCCAAAATACGGACGTGCTCGTCCTTCGCCTCGAAGTCGCACACTTCTGAATATGAAAAGCGGGCGCCGAATTTTTCGGCCTGCCTATGCATGTTCATGATCAGCTGCGGGCCGTCGATTCCTTCCGGAAAACCGGGGAAGTTTTCCACCATCGTGGTCGTGGCAAGCTGACCCCCGGGATGACTGCCTTCCAGGACGAGCGGATTGAGATTGGCACGCGCCGCGTAAATCGCCGCGGTCAAACCGGCGCAACCGCTTCCGACAATGATCACCTTCTCCATCAACGGAAGGGTAGCATGGAGAATGGATGATCGGAAACGAGGCATGCGCGCGCGCGAGATGTCACTGCGATTGCTCCGTTGGAATCGACCTCTAAACTCTGAAGATGCCGGAGCTGGCTGAGGTCGAATATGCGCGTAAGCAATGGAACGCTGGACTAGGCGCGAAGATTCTGGCTGCGCAGTTGCACGCGCGGAAACGCATTTTCCGCCAGACCGACACGCGATCACTCGTTAGGCAACTGACCGGCGCGCGCCTGATCGAGTCGGCCGCGCGCGGGAAACAGATGCTCTTTCGCTTTTCCCGCGGGAACTGGCTTGGGATCCACCTCGGAATGAGTGGCACGATGCGAACGGAGCGTGCCGGCTTCCGTGCGGAGAAACACGACCATCTCGTGCTCCAACAAACAAAACTCGCGCTGGTTTTTCGCGATCCGCGGCTTTTCGGGCGCGTGCGATTTCACCATGGCGAAACGCATCCGGCCTGGTGGAGCACTTCACCGGAGATCGGCTCCGTCGAATTCAATTCGCAATACGTGAAGGAGTTTTTGCGGCGCCACGGTCGTGCTTCGATCAAAGCCGTCATCCTGTTGCAGAGCGGATTTCCGGGGATCGGGAATTGGATGGCAGACGAAATTCTTTGGCGGGCGAAAATCGCGCCAGCTACGCCTGCGGGAAAGCTGACCGCGAAGCAGCGAACCGCCCTGCGCCGAGAGACGCGGTTTGTTTCGCGCGAAGCGCTTCGGATTGTCGGCCACGATAATTCCGACCTGCCGGATTCGTGGCTGATTCATCAGCGCTGGAGCGCGAAAGGAATTTGCCCGCGCCATGGAATTTCCCTCAACCGGGCCACGATCGGCGGACGCACGACCGCGTGGTGCCCGCGCTGCCAGCACTGACCGATGTCATCCTAAGGCTGGCGAAGCGCGCCGAAGGACCTCGCAATCGTTGGCGACGCCTTCTTGAAACCGCAAGGCGCGTAGAGCGCAGAGCGAGGTCCTTCGCCGTCTTCGCGGGCTCAGGATCAACTGGCGTAGGACGATTACTCGTTAGGTTGTTTCCCCGCCTCTAGCCGAGATAAACCGGGATTTTGTGAAAACCAGTCGTGCCGGACTTGAAAGGGCGGTCGGGATTGAGCGCCTGAAGCTCGCCGTCGGCGTTAGTTGCGCGCACGACTAACGAGTAGTTGCCCGCGGCTTCCGGTTTCCAATTGTAACTCCAGAGCGCCCAGGTCAAACGCGTGCCGGGGTAATCCAGTTTTGCGTCCGCCCAATTGTTGCCGTCGTCCACACTGACTTCGACGCGCGAGACGCCGTGATTGCCTCCGAAGGCTACGCCTTTGACCTTGAGACCACTCGTTAGGTCGGAAAGTTTGAACCACGATTCCGCTTCGGGTTGATCGATCCGCGAACGGACCGGGACGGTGAAGTCGGGTCCCCAGCCCTGATTCTCGTAAAATCCTTTTGCATCCGCGTCCGCGACCTCAATGCGTGTGACCCATTTGACGTGCTTCTCGCCGAAGTAGCCCGGCACAATCACGCGCGCCGGAAATCCGTGCCGTTGCGGAAGCGGTTCACCGTTCATCTCGTAAACAACCATCGTGGCCGGATCGAGGGCCTTCTCGATTGGAATGGTGTCGGCATAGTTATCGACGCCGAACATGCGTACTTTAACCCCGGAGGGTAACGGCTTGGCCGAATCCAAAAGCGCGCGCATGGGCACGCCTTTCCACACCGCATTGCTCATCAGGCCATCAGCGAGTCCGTTGCTGATGCACATGAGCGTGGTCTCCTGCTCGACTGCGGGCAGCCCTTTCAGGCGCTCGAGCTTGTAGCGCTGTTTCGTTTCGACCAGTCCGGTCACGTCCAGCCGCCAGAATTTTTCCTGCACCACGGGATCGACCACGTTCTTGGTCACGCAATAAAATTTGTCGTTAGGCGTGATCGCTTCTACGTCTGCGCCTTTGTATTGTGTGCCGTCGTAACTAAAGGTCGCGACCTTGAAGAGCTTGCGCAGTAATCCGAATCCGCCACCGGCGACAACCAAACCGAGACCTCCGAGGATCAACGCGCGCCGGCCGATCGGCGGACTGAATTCCGCCTTGTCGTCAACACGTCGCGGACGTCCGATTAGCCCCGCAAAGCTGAGGACAAGTGTGCGCTCGAAAGCGATGAAGGAAACGAGCAAGCCGAGAAGCGTGACAACGGTGGCGTTAGGAATCGGCAATCCGCCATAATGTGTCCCAAGCACCGGCCAGAGAAACGCGGCCACGGCGACGAGCGGCAGAAGGATGAAGACGGCTACGCTCAAAAAACGCCGGCGCAGCGCAAGCGCGTAAACGATTCCGCCCAAACCTCCGAGCAGAATCTGCCCGCCCATGACTGAGCCGACGCCGAGCTGCTTCATGCGGTTGTAGCCGCCGATCTTCCCCATGAGCGCGAGGAATTGGTCCGCCTGAATGAAGACCGAAAGTCGATCGCCAAGAATCGCGAGCGGGGTCGCAAGACCAAGAAGCGATGCGAGCAAAAGCATGACCACCGTCATGACAATGCCCGCGACTAAACCGGCGAGCAGACCTGCGCCCGCGCGTTTTCCGCGCGAGATGGAACCCTGGCTATGACTCGTCTTCTTCATTCATGTTTTTGAGGCGAAGCCTCGCTCTTTATTCCATCCGTTTTCTGCGGCCACGCGTATTCTGACTAGTGTTCTCAACGAAGTCTCTCCTGATTTTAATCGCGCTCGCGTTCTGTTTTGGAAGCGTTTTTGCCGAGAGCGCGAACCAACTGAACCGTCCAACCAGCGAGCCTTATACGGGCGATCTCTCCATCTTCGAAGGAGCAGAACGCGCGCAAAAACTGCAGGTCGATCGAGTCATGGACTTGTTAGGCATCAAGCGCGGCTCACGCGTCGCAGACATCGGCGCGGGCTCGGGGTGGTTCACGGTCCGAAGCGCGCGCCGGGTCGGAAATGAAGGCTTGGTTTACGCGGTCGAGATCAACCCGGAATACGTTCGCTATATCAAAGCGCGCGCGGAGAAGGAAAAGCTTCCGAATATTCGGACGGTGCTCGGAAAACCGGACGATCCCTTGTTAGGCAAAAACAGTGTTGATGCGGTCCTGCTTCTAAAAACCTATCACGAAATCGCGCAGCCTATCGCGCTCTTGCGCCATCTGCGCGAAGCGATGCGGCCAGGCGCGACGCTCGGTATTATCGATCGCAACGGGAATGGGAGCGATCACGGGCTTAACGCCGAAGTGGTGAACAAAGAAGCCGCGCAAGCCGGTTTCTCCCTCCGATCCCAATACGATTTCGTGAAAGCGGACGGGTTGGATTATTTTCTAATTTTCACTGCTCGTTAGGCAGCCGCGCGCGTGTGGGGATTTCGCGCAATGGCGAAGCGAAGCGCGCGATTAAAGAATCAACGTTCGAGCGCGAGCCGGAAGAAAGTGGAGAGGATACGGCTGCCGGCGAGGACGGTTCCGCGCAGGCTTCCGGACACTTTCGATTCACCACCGGTGCGGCAACGATGATCGACCGGGACTTCGAGGATGCGAAGTCCGGCGCGGGCGGCGCGCATCTGCATCTCGAGATTCCAACCGAAGGTCTGTTCTTTCATCCCGAGCTGGGCGAGCGCATCGCGTCCGATGGCGCGGAATGGACACATGTCGGTGTAGCGGACCCCGTAGAGCGGACGTATCAGCCAGCCCGCCAGATAACCGGCGAAGATTTGTTGCGTGTTCATGCTGCCGGGCTCGCGTTGGCCGCGCGTGCGCGAACCGATGACGAAATCATGCGTGCGATCAATGATCGGCCTAACGAGTTGTTCCATCAGCTCGGGACAATCGCTTCCGTCGCCATCAAGAAAAACGACGATCTGGCACTCGGGTGAAAGCGCGGCCAGGCCGGCCGCGCAGGCGCGACCGTATCCGCGCGGTGCACTCACGACACGCGCGCCCGCAGCGGCGGCACGCTCCGCGGTTCGATCGGTGCTGCCGTTGTCGACTACGATCACTTCGCCGGGAATCGCGGTCGCGAGAGTGGCGCGCACCACGTCGGCGATCGGTTCTTCTTCGTCGAGCGCCGGAATGACGACCGAAATGAAAGGCGTCATGCGGAGGTCATGCTTCGCTGGGAGGGAATCGTTCAACGCCATTCATCAAAGAACGAGCGATGCTGTTCCAAAATAAAAGAGGAGCGCAAAGAAATCGGTGAATGCAAGCGTGACCGGGCCGGCCGCAATTTTCGGATCGAGCTTCAACCAATGCAGCAGCGAGGGGACGGAGAGCCCGAACAGACAAGCCGTCACGAGCGAGAGCGCGATGCTTCCGCCGATCACACCCGCGCCGAGGAGATCCTTTCTCCAAATCCAGACAATCGCGCTGACCACACCTCCACAAGCCGCGCCGAGAAGGACCGCGGTGGCGGCTTCACGCCGGAAGGTTTCTAGGAACCAACGACGCGAGACGGTAGCGGAACGAAGCGCCTGGATGGTGACGGTCATGGATTGCATGCTCACGCTTTCGTTCAAGCCGAGGACCATGGTAAGAAAAAACGCGACGATCAGACTGCCGGACAGCGTGGTCGCAAATGCGCCGGAGAGAAGGGCGCAAATTGTTCCGCTCACGACCGTGGCCATGAGCCATGGAAAACGATAACGGAAAATACGGAGCGGTGAGGCGCCGCGGATTTCGGAAAGGCGGAAACCGAGCGCTTCGAAGAATTCGTCGCCGGGAGGTTTTGCCGAAGGCAAGGACTCTTCGCGTTCGCCGGCTTCGAGCAGTTCCTGGCGAAAGAGGCTCACATCGACCACGCCGAGAACGCGACGTTCCGCATCCACCACCGGAAACGCGAAAAATTTGTAGAGAACAAAGAACTCGCACGCTTCCATCACCGTCGCGGTCGCAGGCAAGGCCACGACACGGCGAATCATTATTTCTTCCAGCCGCGTCTCGAGCGCCGCAGTCAACAAACGCCGCGTCGGTAAAACGCCCGCGAGGCGGCGTTCCTCATCGACTGCGTAAAAATAAATCACACGTTCGCCGACGCCTTCACGCCGAATGGTCTCGAGCGCTTCCTGCACGCTCATGTTGGCGCGCAGTAACGGCAGATCCTGGCGAGCATGCGCCGCGATCGGCTCGTCAAAATCTGGAATGACGGCCGAATCGATCATCAGCCCTTCGCGATTTTGTGGACGATGCCTTTCTCGCGCAGGATATCGGCAGCTTCGCTGAAGTAATCCTTCACGTCGGTCTGCGCGCGGATCCAATCGAGATAACGCCCGATCCCTTGTGCGAGATCGACCTGCGGTTTGTAACCAGCCGCCTGAATGCGATCCGTTCCACTCGTTAGGTGACGCATCTCACCAGGACGAAACTCGCCTTTCGCTTCCGGCGCGATTTTGATTCCAAGCGCATCCGAAATTTGCTCCGCGACTTCTCTGATCGGCACGCCGCGACCGCTGCCGACATTTACCGGCAGACCGTCGAGCTGGTCGGTTTCGGCGGCAAGAAGATTGGCGCGCGCGATGTCTTCGACGAAAGAGAAATCGCGCGTCTGCTCGCCATCCTCGTAAAGAACGGGCGGCAAATCATTGAGCAGACGCGTGCAAAAAATAGCGATCACGCCGGTGTAGGGGTTAAAGATCGATTGGCGCGGCCCGTAGGTGCAGGAGTAACGCAGGGCGACAGTCGGCACGCCACTTTGTTTCCCCCAAAGCAGAACCAGCTTTTCCTGGTCGACTTTCGTCAGACCATAAACGGTCTCGCCGCCGACCGGCGCGTTTTCCGGCGTGGGAACTGGAGTAGTAACGGCGTCGCAGTGAGGACAGTGCACGGCCCAATCGCCGACGCGCAATTGCTCGACCGGCCGCACGTTTGGAAAAACGAGACCGTGCTGCGCACAGTCGCCTGCGCCTTCGCTGTAAACCGCCTGCGAAGAAGCAACGATGATTTTCTTGATCGCCAATTTTTCCTCCCGAATGACTTCGAGCATTTGGGCGGTGCCGAGGCTGTTGACGTGCACGTATTTCGCGATCTCCGGCATGTAGCCGCCGTAAGCCGCTTCGTGAAAAATGACGTCAATGTCCTGAAGAGCGGCGGTAACGCTGGCGCGATCGCGTATATCACTTTCGAAGAATTCTGCGCGCTGGTTGATCCAGGCAGGCTTGCCTTTTTTGTGCGTGTTCGGCTCGAGGTTATCGAGAATGCGAACGCGCCAGCCTTCGCGGATGAGCAGATCGACCAAGTGGGAGCCGATCAAACCGGCGCCGCCGGTGACCAAGGCGCGTTTACCTTTATTAGGTTCAGTCATGCTTGGCTGAGGGTAGCGGAGGTATGCCGCCGCACAAGAAACTGGACGCGCGTCCAGTCTATGACGGCCAGATTCTCTCGCGCCCCTCGCGGGCAATGAGATCGGTCAGAAAATTTTTTGTCGCCAGCGCGGAATAGCCCGCGGAACTCGCTTCGCCTAACAACTCGTTGCATAAACGACGGAGTGTTGCGCGATCATCGACGTCATACCATGTAGGCAACAGCTCGACCGCGAGACCGATTTCTTTGGCGCGCGCGATTGTTTGTTCGGCCACGAGCTCGGTGCTCCAATCAATCTCTTCAAAGACGCGATGATGTGGTTGCTTGAGGCCGATCAAATAATATCCGCCATCGTCCGAAGGACCGAAGACCATCCGGTCGCCAGATTGCGCCAGAAGCCGCGCCGCTTGCGCATAAGCGCGCCCCGGAACTGTCGGGCTGTCGGAATCGATGAGACAGATTGAGGAGTAACCTAAAGCAAACAAATCATCCATGGCCGCACTGAGCCGCTCTCCAAAAAGATGGCCGCGTTGCAGAACCAACTCGAAGTCCGACGGCAGGACGTTCTCGTAGGCGCCTTCTTCTCCGACGGGTGTGTAAACGCCGACGCCGCGGGCAAGACCCTGCGCTACAGTCAGCGCAATCGCGGAGGTCGTGTCGCGTAGGAAACAGATATTCAAGGCCGCGGCTTCCTCCGGTGTAAGCGGCGGGGTGAGGCGCGTCTTCACTTTCCCCGCGCGCGGCGCTTTCGTCATGACAGCAAGCGCGCAAAGATTCGCGGGAACCTGCTTGCCCTGGGCTGGATCAAGAACGCGATGTAATAACATCACCGTCGCGCTATTAATTTCCGAAAGTGCGAAAGACGCTTAAGCCTTTTCGCAGAGCGCGTATTGGTATCGCCCGTCCTGCCAGGTTTCGATTTGACTCCAAGGTTGCGAGGCGAAGAGCTCTTTGAACTCCGTGGAGTCAAGCACGGTCGCTTTGCGCGGTTCGCAAAAACCGTTGTTCATTCGGGTGCAGGCAGCCAAAATCCACATCGCCAGAAGGGGCAGCGAGGCCCAAAAGGCATATCGTGGTTCGGCGACGAGACATCGTCCGCCTGGACGCAACACACGATACATTTCGCCCACGGCGCGTTCCCGATCCGGCAAAACCGTGAAGAGCCGAGCCGCGATCAATTCGTCGAAGGAATTATCACTGTGCGATAAGTCCAGAACGTCGTCGCTTTCAAAGCTGCAGTTTTCCAAACCAAGTTCCCATTTTTTCTCACGCGCGCATTGCAATTGGCGCGCAGAACGATCGACTCCGAGAACGGAAAGCTCGGGGAAGCGCGCCGCCAGCCCACAGGAATAGAAACCCGGGCCGCAACCCAACTCAATCAATTGTGTCCCAGCGCTCGGCCTTGTCTCCGGCCAAAGTGCCTTAATTATTCGGTCCGTGTCGTCGCGAAAAATCCTTTCGCGAAAGAAAATATAGAGCCAGGCATAATGCTCGAAGAGACTGTCGTCGGTTGGAAATTCTGAATCACGGGCTGCGACCTGCGCAGTCTGCTGATAACGCAGCGCGCTTTTCGACGGAAGCGCAATTTCAGGTGCCATGGCCGAAGCAGCGGCCGAAATCGGCGGGGCAAAACTCTGTTCCGGTTCGATCGTCTGGCTCATGGCAGGAGATCAGACGGGACCAGGTGCCCGCTTATTGCAAAGAACCTTGAGTTAAAGGCATTTCGTTCGCGGGAGTTCTTCACAAGCTTCTTAGATGAAATTCTTAATTCCAAACAATCTCTTAGTCTTAAGGGTGGTAACAAGTCCGGGAGAGAAGGTGCAATGCTTCTGAAAAAATGCTGTCGATAACATCCGAAACTCGAGACATAAACGGCCGTGAACGCGACAACCGCAAAACCTGTTAGCGTTTGTTAGAACTTGTTGGCTTCTTGCTGTGCGTTGCTTTAACACAGCGAAATGAGTATGGCGAAGATCATATCGGTTGCCGCTTTCTTCGCGGCGGGAGTGGCTATGGTTGCCTCGATAAACGCGGAGGAGCCCGACCTCACGCGTATCCAACGTATTCTAGCGGGGAAGAAAATGGTCGATCTTACGCATGCCTTCGAGCCGGGCATGCCACGCTGGGCCGGTTTTCCGGATGAAAAACGCGAGACGATTTATTGGTATGAAAAAGGTCGTGGGACGATGGGTGAAGGATTTTTCAGCGAGGTCTATACTCACGTCGGGCAATGGGGCACACACGTTGACCCGCCGGCGCACTTCATCAAGGGATTGCGGACTGTCGATCAAATTGATTTGAAGGAGATGATTCTTCCGTTGGTGGTGATCGACGTGCACAGCGAAGTAGCGAAGAATCCGGACTGGGTCATGACGATGGAACGCGTGAAAAAATGGGAAACTGACCACGGCAAAATACCGGCGGGAGCTTTTGTCGCTTTACGAACTGACTGGTCGAAACGCTGGCCGGACGCAACAGCGATGGAAAATAAGGATAAAGCAGGCGTAGCACATTATCCCGGCTGGAGTATGGAAACGCTGAAGTTTCTTTACGAGGAACGCAAGATCACCGCGAGCGGACACGAGACTACGGATACCGATCCTGGCAGCGCGACTTCGAAGGAGGATTACTCGCTCGAGACTTATGTGCTCGGGACCAATCATTATCAGATCGAGTTGCTGACGAATCTCGACCAGGTGCCGGAAGCAGGAGCGATCGTGGTGGCTACTTTTCCGAAACCGAAAGGCGGGTCGGGATTTCCGGCGCGAGTGTTTGCGATTTTGCCGGATTAAGAATCTAGGTGATTTGGACCAGCCATTTCTAGGCACGAACTCTAGCGTTCGTATTTCCAATTGTGCGCTTTTCCTTCGGCTAGCCATACCAGTGAAAGCCCGAGCCGTTCCCTGCGGGTCTGGTCGCGTTTGGCTCCCGTAATCCACTCGATGTAATCGTTGCGCTTGCTCGTGCTGAAACTGTCGAACGTCGAGCGGGCCTTTTTGTTTTTCGTGAGGGCAGCCTCGAAATCATCCGGCGGGTCCAAGGCGGTCGTCTTTCCGCGTTTTGGACGCGTAGAAGCTTTGATTCCGGCTTCGTTGAGCTGCGCGGCTTTGCGAACGTAGCCGAGCAAAACTTTTTCCGGAGGCAAATCATCGATCGAAGCGATGTGTCCAAAGCTTCCCATCCCATCACGCTCCTCTGTCGAATCGTGGCCAAGAACGAGCGACGACTTCCAAAAGCCAAAGGCACAATACTGTTTAAATGCAGCCATGCCGCACATGATGCCGCGGTAATCGAAATGCGGCATGCTCCATTTCATCGTCTCCTCGACCTCGGGGCAGCCTGCGTGCACGACCCTTCTGATGTGCTTAAGGATGGGTCGCGCGAATGGCGCCGCCTGCGCAATGTACGCATCCATGCGGGGATCTTTACTTGGCATACGATAGGTTAACCGACGGGAAAAAGGGTGTCGAGAAAGCTGTCCGGCGTTGACCGCGCTGCGGCGCGACGTTAATCCCAACACCAATGGATTTGCTCGATGAGCTTCAGACGCGCGTAGTTTGCGGCGATGGCGCGATGGGAACTTTGCTCATCGAGCAGGGCGTTCCGATGGAACGTTGTTTCGAAGAGATGTGCATCAGCGATCCGAATCGGATCCGGACCATCCACGAGGAATATATCGCGGCTGGCGCGCGCGTGATCGAGACGAATACATTCGGCGCGAATGCTGTGCGGCTGGAGCGATGCGGCCTTGATGGACGTATCGCGGAAATCAATCAGTCGGCCGCAAAGCTGGCGCGGCAAGCAGCCAAAGGACATGACGTGATCGTGGCGGGGAGCGTCGGTCCGCTCGGCATCAGCGCGGTTGAAGCAAAAGCGCACGGGATCGATCGCAGGCAGTGTTTTCAGGAGCAGATCGAGGCGCTGCTCGATGGCGGCGCTCAGATGATTTTTCTCGAGACTTTCCTGGATTTCGACGAGCTGGAGCTCGCTTTGGAGGCGAAGAATAGTGTCGCAAATGTGCTAACGATTTGTTCGTTCGCTTGCGCGGCGGAGGGTCGACTCGCTTCCGGGTTGCCGTTAGCCGAGGCGTTTGCAAGATTGCGCTCGCTGGGCGCTAAAATAATGGGAGTGAATTGCATCGATGGTCCGCAAGGAATGGTGAAATTACTGGAGCGGGTGCCAGCTGAATATCTGCTCGCGGCCTACCCGAATGCGGGTTATCCGAAATATGACGAAGGCCGTTTTATTTATCACGCTACGCCTGATCATTTCGCGCAAGCGGCCCGTGAAATGGTGATGCGAGGCGCGCGATTGATTGGGGGCTGTTGTGGGACGAGTCCCACCCACATTAAGGCGGTAGCGGAAGCGATCGCAGATTTAGCTCCGGTAAAAAGCGTGGGCGTGCCAATGGCGGGGGCGCTGCAAACGACAAATCGGCCTGATAAACTGGTGGAATTGGCAGGGGCTTTTTGATCCATGAGCGCGGATGCAATTTATGTCACTAGGGGGTGGAACGGAGTGAAGTTTAACCGCTGAGTATGACAGGCGATGAACTTCTCCTCTGCGCGCGCCGTTCCCGCGAACAAGCCTATGCTGTTTATTCCCAATTTAGGGTGGGCGCTGCGCTGCTGACAAAATCCGGAAAGGTTTTTAACGGCTGCAATATCGAGAATATATCATTTGGATTAACTATTTGCGCTGAAAGAGTTGCGATTGGATCAGCGATTGCAAGTGGGTGTCCCGAGTTCGTTATGCTAGCGATCACGGCAGAATCTCTGGAGCCGGTAGTTCCATGTGGAGCGTGCCGCCAAGTGCTAGCTGAATTTAATCCCGACTTAAAGATCGTGAGTTCGACGTTATCCGGAAAGGTCACCGAGTTCGAGTTATCTAAGCTTTTACCGTTACCACGACAGGGCATCTTGGATCGTTCCACGTAGAACATGAATGAAGAGTCATGCGATGTCGTAGTGGTCGGGAGTGGTCACGCTGGTATCGAAGCGGCTTTAGCGTCGGCTAGACTAGGGTGCAAGACGGTTCTGGTGACTCAGAATCTCGACACGATTGGGCAAATGTCCTGCAACCCCGCAATTGGGGGAGTCGCGAAGGGTACCATCGTTCGCGAGATCGATGCGCTTGACGGCTTCATGGGACAAAATGCTGATGCCACGGGAATCCAATTTAGACTGCTGAATCGGACCAAGGGCGCCGCCGTCCAATCTCCGCGTGCGCAATGTGACAAGAAGGCCTACCAATTCCGGGCAAAAGCGATCCTGGAGGCAAGTCCGGGATTGGTGATACGCCAGGCTTCCGTTCAACGGATCATGACCAGCAACGGGGTAGTTTTTGGTGTCGAGACGGACATCGGGCAGCGAATCACGGCGAAGAGCGTTGTAATAACTTCAGGAACATTTCTTCGGGCATTGTTACATGTGGGGGAAACCTCAAAGCCGGGCGGACGCATGGCGGATTCGGTTTCGACGTTGAGTGAGAGTCTCAAAGCAATCGGGATCGAAATCAGCCGCTTTAAGACCGGAACTCCTTGCCGTATTAACCGTCGCTCCGTCGATTTCTCCGCCTGTGAAGTTCAACAAGGCGATCCATGTCCCACTTATTTTAGTTTCTTCCCGTTCGGTGCGCTCAGGGATTCTGGCCAAATATTCACTCTAAATTCGGCGGGAGTCCACGTGGAACAAGTGCCGTGTTGGATCACCTACACCACGGACGAGACGCACGACGTCATCCGACATAGTCTGCATCGGTCGCCGCTCTATTCGGGGCGGATCAAAAGCCTGGGACCGCGGTATTGTCCTTCAATCGAGGATAAGGTCGTCAAGTTTCCGGAAAAACACCGGCACCAGATATTCTTGGAACCGGAGGGACTGCATACAGATGAGTTTTACGTTAACGGCATATCCACAAGTTTGCCCTATGAGGTCCAAGTCGAATTTATCCGTACCATCCCCGGCTTAGAGCAGGCGGAAATTATGCGCCCTGGTTACGCCGTGGAGTATGATTTTTTTCCTCCAACTCAGCTTCGATCGACGCTGGAAACCAAACGTGTAGTCGGTTTGTTTTTCGCTGGGCAAGTCAATGGGACCTCCGGATACGAAGAGGCTGCGGCGCAGGGTTTGATGGCCGGAACGAACGCTGCGCTTAAAGCCAAGGGTGAACCGGAATTCATCCTCCCGCGCAGCGACTCATACATTGGCGTGATGATAGATGATCTAGTAGCAAAGGGAACGGACGAGCCATATCGTATGTTTTCGAGCAGGGCAGAGAATCGGCTAATGCTTCGTCACGACAATGCCGACCAGAGGTTGACAGAAACAGGCCGGTCCATTGGTCTGGTCGGGGAAGCGCGCTGGGCGATTTTTCGAGAAAAGCTAACTGCTTTAGACAAGGCCCGCGATCTGGCCCACAGCGGAAGTATCGAGGGAAAGTCGGTCGCGAACTTCCTTAAGCAGCCTGGTCCTCGTGCTGAATCCCTGCCGCTTTCGATCCGGGATGGCGCTTCGATTGAGGCATGGATTCTTGTTGAAACGGAGCTTAAATACGAAGGTTATATTTCTCGGCAGAATGGCCTAAAAAGTCATTTAACAGTCCGAAACAGGCAACGGATACCGAACGATTTCCCCTTTGACTCAGTCCCGGGATTGCGCGCCGAGACCAAGCAAAAGTTAGCGGCGGTTCGGCCCGCCATGTTGGAGGAGGCCGGAATGATTAGCGGGATCACGCCTTCCGATTTAGATACTTTATACATTTTCCTACGCAAAATGGCTTTACACGACTCTATAACCTAGGAGGAGGTTAAACGCGGATGTCCAGTCTAGCCTTATCAATCATCGGTATAGCATATTTTTTGGGCTCCTTCCCCACAGGATACGTTACGGGTCGACTACGAGGCATCGACGTGCGTAAACATGGGAGTGGAAATATTGGCGCGACGAATGTATTGCGTGTTCTCGGGAAACCGTGGGGCTTCAGTGTATTTTTTCTCGACGCCTTCAAGGGCTTCCTGGCGGTACGAATAGCCTTGGCTCTCGTCGAACGTCATCCGGTTGCCACCCAGCATAGCGAGCTCTTCGCCATTCTCGCGGCGGCCGTTTGCGTTTTCGGCCACTCTTTTCCCATCTGGCTCGGATTTAGAGGCGGCAAAGGCGTAGCTACGTCGGCAGGTTCACTTTTTGGAGTCGTGCCAATCGCCGCCCTCACAATTTTTCTTGTCTGGCTGCTTGTCTTTTTCGTTACCCGCTACGTTTCGCTCGCATCCATCATAGGGGCGCTCGTCCTTCCCATCTCGGTGGCGGTCCTGATGTGGTTACACCTGACCCGGGGAGTCGTGCTGATTTACTTCTCGACCGCTATGACAGCCTTGGTCGTGTGGCGGCACCGTGCCAACATAGTCCGCCTGCTAAACGGAACCGAGCCGCGCTTTAGCAGGAAATGAAATTCACGCGCACGGCTATTTTGGGTGCGGGCGGCTGGGGGACGGCGCTCGCCGTTATTTGGGCAAAGCGAGGAAATGAAATTGTCCTTTGGGGGCATAACGCTGAGAGAGTCGAACGCTTGCGGACCGCGCGCGAAAATTCCGAATATCTTCCGGGGATCGCCTTGCCGCCGTCCGTTTTCGTCACGAACAAGCTGGCTGATTGCGCCGACGCGGACCTCGTAGTTTTCGTCACTCCTTCGACTGCGGTGCGTTCGGTCGCCGAGGCTGCGCGGCCACTGATAAAAAGGAGCGCCGTCCTTCTTAGTTGCACGAAAGGCATAGAGCACGGCACGGGCATGAGGATCACTCAGATTCTCGAGGAAATTTTTCCTGCGAATACCGTAGCGGTGCTCTCGGGACCAAATCTCGCGGTTGAGGTCGCACGCGAACTACCGACCGCGACCGTCCTTGGCTGCCGTCTCTCGGAATGCGCGGAGGAATTGCAACAGCATCTCGGCAGCGCCCGTTTTCGCATTTACTCGAGTGACGAAACCACTGGCATCGAGCTCGGCGGCGCGCTCAAAAATGTTTTCGCGATCGCCGCAGGGATCAGCGACGGCTTCGGTTTGGGCGACAACTCGAAAGCGGCCTTGGTTACGCGCGCGCTTGCTGAATTACTTCGCCTCGGCGTCGCGATGGGTGGAAACGCACGAACGTTCTACGGCCTGAGCGGCGCGGGCGATCTCATCGCCACATGTTTCAGCCGGCTGAGCCGCAACCGCGACGTCGGCGAAAAAATCGGACGCGGCCAATCCATTCCTGAGATCACTTCCACGATGAAGATGGTCGCGGAAGGAATTCCGACCGCGCGAAGCGCCTACGAATGCGCGCGCCGGCTCGAGGTCGAGACGCCAATTATCGACCAGGTCTACGCGATCGTGCATGAAGGCAAACCACCGGCGAAAGCTCTGGAAGATTTGCTCGAGCGCGACCAAAAATCCGAGCGCCGTTAGAGCTGCCTAACGAGTAATATCGTTACTCGCAAAAGCTCGCGATCGCTTCCGGATACAATTCGCGTTCCGCAAGTTGAATTCGCGCATGCAAACTCTCGGAGGTGTCGTTAGGCAAAATCGCTACTTCGCGTTGCGCGATGATTTCGCCGCTATCTACGCCGGCATCGACGAAGTGGACCGTGCAACCCGTCACGGTTTCGCCGGCCGCCAGCGCCTGCTCCCACGCCTCCAGCCCGGGAAACTTCGGGAGGAGTGATGGATGGATATTCAGGATGCGATGCGGAAAAGCGTCCAAGACGGGCGCCTTCAAGATCCGCATAAAACCGGCCAGCACGACCAGTTCGACCGCCGCATCCTCTAACATTTCGACCAGCGCTGCTTCCGCTTCCGGCTCGAACTTCGTCCGGAACCGGCCAGGCGGCAGATATGCGTTTGCGACGCCGAACTCACGCGCGATCTCCAAAATCCCCGCGTCGAAAACATCCGAAATCACCACCCGCGCTTCCGCGCAGAGCTTGCCGTCACGAATCCGCTCGAGGATCGCGCGGCAGTTACTTCCTTTGCCGGAGCCGAGGATGCCGATACCAAGATCAGCCATGCGCTAGCTGCTATTCATCTGCTCGATTAGTTCAGTGGTCGAGTATCCTGCTTCGTACGGAATGATCCTGATCTCCGCGCCGATTGTGTCCAAGGCGGCCCGCTCTTCCGCGTTAAGTGTTTCGGGTTTGTAATCGCCTCCCTTCGCATAAATCGCCGGCCGCACCTGCTCGAGAAATTCCGTGGCGCGCACCTCCGGAAACACCGTCACGAAATCAACACACTCCAGCGCAGCGAGGACTTCCGCGCGATCACGTTCTTTGTTCAACGGTCGCCCATCCCCTTTCAAAGCGCGCACGGAATCATCCCCGTTTATGCCTACCGCTAGCGCGTCGCCTAGCGCCCGCGCCGCTTTCAGATAGCGGACGTGACCGACGTGCAGCAGATCGAAGCACCCATTCGTCGCCACCAGGCGCTTCCCGTCGTGGCGCAGTTTCTTCGCGGCATTCGCGAGTTCCGCCCCACTCACCACCTTGTTCATTCCATTGGTCCCGCCAGAAATTGCAAAGCTTTCGGCATCGCTTCGAAGACGGCGGGCTCGTTCCCCACCAGTTCGCCATCAACGTTGAACCACATCCCGGGAGTCGAATGGACCGCCACTTTCGCCGCGCGATGAAACACCACGCTCTCGCTCGATAGATGCGTGCCCAGCGCCAGCTGCGCCGCGAGCAGGGCCAGATTTCCTCCCGAGTTTTGCGGAACCAAAATGACGTCGAGCAAGCCATCATCGATCGACGCTTCCGGCGCGATTAAAGTTCCACCCGCCACGTAGCGCCCATTCGCGATCACCACATTGTATAGCTCGGATTCTATCGGCTCGTCGTCGTTCAGCGTGATCGTCGTCCGATAGGCACGCAACTCAGGGAGCGCTTCCGCCGCGCAGCGCAAATAGGCCAGCGGCCCCCAGCTTTGCTTAATTTCGGGCGTCATCTTTTCGTTCACCGTCCCGCTAAATCCACCCGCGGAGACATTAACGAAGTAGCGCACTCGGTCGCTCGTCACGCGCACCAGATCTATTGGCCGCACGTGACCTTGCTTCAGCACTTCGATACATTCCGGAACCGTCTTCGGCAGATTCAACATCTTCGCGAAATCATTCCCCGTCCCCAGTGGTATCAACCCCACCTGCACGTGGTCTGCATAGGGCGCGATTCCATTGAGCATTTCGTTCAACGTCCCGTCACCGCCGGCCGCGAGCACCAACTCAAACCCTTCCTTGGCCGCTTCCGCCGCGAGGCGCGAGGCGTCGCCTTCGCCTTCGGTGAAATGAATCTTCGCGGAAGGAAATTCCTCCAGCTGCGTTCGAATCAAATCGCGATCGTCCACGCTACCGGCGCCGGGATTACAAATAATGCAGGTCTTCATTTTGGAAATTCCGCGAGCCATTTTCGTCCGCCGATTCCAAACGGCAATCGGAATACAAAATCCGGTGGCGGGAAAACTACGCGTGGGTAGCATTGCCGCGACTCGTCACGTTATGGATCACGAATTGGAAACACCCGCGATCGAGCGCGACGCATCCGAGAAATTCGAAGCGGCCGACAAGCCGACTTATCGCATCTCCGCCCAACCGGTCATCGATCGAAAGAACGACGAGCAGGATTCACCGGCGAGTGATCTACCGCGCTCTTACGGGACCGAGACGCTTACTTTAATGGCGCGCGATCCGCGCACGCTCTTTGCGTATTGGGACATCGATTGGCCCGCCGCCTTCCGCGAGGAAACACCGAGACATCAAAAAGTTTATCTCCGCATCCTCGATGCAAGCGGAACGGAGATCATCTCGGTCGAAGTCGAGCCGATGGCGGGCAATTCCTACGTCACCGTTCCCGAGGCCGACTCGGCTTACCAAGGCGAGATAGGTTACTTTAATCCACTCACAGTTTGGAATCCGTTAGCCGCTTCAACAATCGTAACCACACCCGCGGATACCGTTGCCGGTTCGGAGGCCGCTGACTTCGCGACCGTTCCCTTTCATCTCAGTTTCCAGCACATGATCGATCTGCTCCGGATTTCGAAACAGGAGAACGAATCGCTCACCAGTATGTTAGCCGATCTGCGCGAGCGGGCTTCCTCGGAAAAGCAGCGCGAGCTGAGCGCGGGGGAACGTGAGATCGCGCAGGCGATGGACGCCGCCGCTGCCAACTCGCCAATGCAAACCCGCACGCCGGCCAGCTCCGATTTCTGGACGCAGCAACGGATCGAGCGCGTTCTTGGAATCGGCGGCTCCAGCCCGGCGAATGGTTTCGGCGGAAGCAGCCGCGCGCTTTAGCCTCCGCCGAGGTAGGCGCTTTTCACACGCTCGTTCACGCGAAGCGCGCTCGACTGATCGTGCAAAATGATGCGGCCTGTCTCCAGGACGTAGCCATAGTTGGAAACCTCGAGCGCCAGGTTCGCGTTTTGTTCCACGAGCAGAATGGTTATGCCTAACGACTTGTTGATCTCGACGATCTTTTGAAAAATCGTCTTCACCAACAGCGGCGCAATGCCTAACGAGGGCTCGTCCAGCATCAGGCAACGCGGCTTACTCATGAGCGCGCGTCCGATCGCCAGCATCTGTTGTTCGCCGCCGGAAAGCGTCCCGGCCACTTGGTTGGCCCGCTCCTTCAAACGCGGGAACATTCCGAAGATAAAGTCGAACTCAGTTCCAAGCTTGGCGCGATCCTTTCGGAGATAAGCGCCCATTAGGAGGTTTTCGTGCACGGTCAGGTTGGCAAAAATCATCCGGCCTTCCGGAACGTGGGAAATACCACGTTCCACAATGCGGTGCGGCGCTTCGTTTGTGATCTCTTGGTCTTCGTAGCGGATCGATCCAGCCTGCGCTTTCAACAAACCCGAGATAGCGCGCAGCGTAGTCGATTTTCCCGCTCCATTCGCCCCGATCAAGGTAACGATATCGCCCGTCTTCACCTTCAACGAGACGTCATGCAGCGCGTTGATCGAGCCGTAGGAGACTGCGAGATTAGTTAGCTCGAGCATTCTTACTTTTGATCCTACTCTTTGGCTTCTGTTACTTAGAACGGTAGCTCACCCCGGTGATAGGCGCTTAGACGTGTAGCTAAGGCAATGACCAGCAGTAACGCGTGATAAACACTTAGTTTCTCGCGATCGAAGCGTGGGAGTAAATTCATGAGAAAGGAGGTAAGTGAACGAGTAAGACTAAGGTTTCAGTGTTTAGGTGGCTCTTCTCCTAAGTAAGCCTCGATCACTTTTGGATTTGCCTGCACTTCCGCCGGTGTCCCCTCCGCGATTTTTATCCCGTAATCGAGTACGCAAATCCGCTCACAGATTCCCATCACTACTTTCATGTCGTGCTCCACGAGTAAGACAGCGATCTCGAATTTCTTTTTAATGAACTTGATCAGCTCCATGAGCTGCTCTTTCTCGCGCGGATTCATTCCGGCCGCGGGTTCGTCGAGCAGGAGTAGCTCCGGCTTGGTCGCGAGCGCGCGCACGATTTCCAAACGTCGCTGATCGCCGTAGGAGAGATTCCCACAGCGCACATCGGCGAAACGGCCGAGATCGAAGATGTCGAGCAGTTCGCGCACTTGCCGCGCGACGTCGTTCTCCTCGCGATAAAACGCGGGGATGCGTAGAAGCGCGTGCGCCAGCCGGTGTTTTAGACGCAGATTGAAAGCGGCGCGCACGTTATCAAAAACGCTGAGCGTGGGAAAGAGCCGGATATTTTGAAAGGTGCGCGCGACGCCGCGACCGGCGATCGCGTTTGGTTTCAATTTCGCGATCGGCCGGCCTTCAAAGGTGATAGAGCCCGCAGTCGGCTGGTAAACTCCAGTGATAATATTGAAGACGGTTGTCTTGCCTGCGCCGTTTGGTCCGATCAATCCAACGAGATCATTTTCGCCGACATTCAGGTCTAGCTGGGAGACAGCGGTAAGCCCACCGAACTGCACGGTGCATTGCTTAAGCTCGAGCATCTCAGGCATACACTCAGGGAGCGGCGGGCTTTGGAGTTTTGCGCGTGCTCATGCGGGGTAACGCCCCGAATAACCCCTGCGGCCGCAGCAGCATCAGCGCGATAAGCACAAGCGAGAAGATGATCATGCGATTCGCGGCGATACGCCGAACGAGTTCGGGTAGCCATTCGTAGCCGGCGACGAAGCGCAGATATTCGAGCAGCAAGGTCAGGAGGATAGCGGCAAAGGTCACCCCCGCGGTGCTCCCCATTCCGCCGAGAATCACCATGATAACGATCTGGATCGAGAGCTGGAAATCGAAGCCGCTCGGATTGATGTAAGTGGTGGTGTGCGCGAAGAGACCGCCCGCGACGCCGGCAAAGAACGCGCCGAGCACGAAAGCCGTCACCTTGTAGCGTGTCGTGTTAATACCAACCGCTTCGGCCGCAATTTCGTCGTCACGCACAGTTAGAAAACCGCGCCCGTAAGTTGAATCGATCATGCTCACGACGGTATAAATCGTAAGAGCGGCAATCGCGTAGGTCCAAAATAGCGTGGTGTATCCGGAGATGCCGCTGTAACCGCGCGGCCCGCCGACCGCGTCTGTGTTTTGAATTAGAACACGAATGATCTCACCGAAACCGAGCGTGACGATCGCGAGATAATCGCCTTTCAGACGGAGAGAGGGAACTCCGACGATCAACCCTGCGATCGCAGCCGCGATCCCACCGGCCAAGAGGGCGCCGGAGAAAACGATCGCAATGCTAAAAGCGTTCGCGCCACCCAGGACGCGGAAGATCCCGGCGCTTTGTTCGGTCGAAAGATAAGCGGAGGCGTAAGCGCCGATCGCCATGAAACCGGCGTGGCCTAACGAGAACTGACCGGTGTAGCCATTGATCAAATTCAGGCTGCTCGCGAGCGTGATGTTGATCCCGATGAAAAGAACGACTTGCAGATAGTAGGGATTGATCGCGCCGGAGAAATGCGATGCGACCGCGGCGAGAATAAGCGCGCTCAAAAGCGCGAGCTGCTTGGTATGCCGGTGGTTCATCGCGGCGCGTCTCAGGACTCGTTAGACCTTTTCCACCTGCGTTTTTCCGAAAAGTCCCGCGGGCCGGAAAAGGAGAATGATGATCAAAATCGCAAAGGCGATCGCGTCGCGATAAGTCGAGAAAGCCGAGCCGGCCACGAAGGTTTCAACCACGCCCAGGATGATTCCACCGAGCGCTGCGCCCGGGATATTTCCAATGCCGCCCAGGACTGCGGCCACGAACGCTTTGATCCCGGGAAGAATCCCCATCAACGGATCGATCGAGGGATAACTTAGAGCGTAAAGGATCCCGGCCGCACCGGCCAAAGCGCTTCCCAATCCGAAGGTGAATGAAATGATGGTGTCGATATTCACGCCCATCAGCGCGGCTGCGGTCGCGTTATTAGAAAGCGCGCGCATCGCCATGCCGAGCCGTGTCCGTTTCACCACGAAGGTTAGGCCGACGAGCAAAAGCAACGTGACCGCAAATGCCGTCGATTGCGTGGTTGTGATCGTGAGCGCGCCCGTGTTCTCCAAGGCGCGATCGGTCATCAGTTCCGGAAACGCCTTTGGGTCCGGACCGAAAACAAACTGGCCGCCATACTCCAGGAAAAGCGAGACACCGATCGCGGTGATAAGGACGGTGAGTTTCGGTAATTTGCGCAAAGGCCGGTAAGCCAATCGCTCGATTAACATCCCAATGATGGCGCAGATCGCCATCGTACCTAACAAGACAATCGCCACGCCGATCGGCGCGAGCGCGCCCGTGAAATGCGGCAGCACGCGCGGCGTGAGGTAGTAACCGGAAAACGCGCCGAGCATGAAGACATCGCCGTGCGCGAAGTTAATAAAGCGCAGGACGCCATAGACCATGGTGTAGCCGAGCGCGATCAAGGCATAGAAAGCGCCTAACGAGAGACCATTGATCAGCTGCTGAAGAAATTGATTCATGCGCCTCAGTTAGCGTTCGCTGTTTCCCCTCTTGTCATGCTGAGCGAAGCGAAGCATCTCTGACTATTTCCGGGGCCCCGTCGCGTGCGCGAAGAAAGAGTCAGAGATGCTTCGACTTCGCTCAGCATGACAACAAAAAAAGACGGCAGTGCGGCGAAATGCTACGGCGCAACGGAGGCAACGAACTCGTTGCCTTTGCCGTTCACTTTTAGAACCACCGCCGCTTTCGTGGCATTGCGTTTGTTATCGATCGTGATCCGGCCCGTGACGCCGTCGAAGTCTTTCACCCCGGCGAGAGCATCGCGGATTTTCGCGCCATCAGTCGAGCCGGCCGTATTGATCGCTTCAGCCAAAACCATCATGGCGTCGTAGCCGAGAGGAGCCATTCCGTCGGGCAGGGATTTGAATTTCTCCTGATAGCGTTTTACGAAATCCTGCACTTTTGGATTCGTGTCTTTTGGTGAGAAGTGCGTCGAGAAATAGCAGCCGTCGATCGCGCTCCCGCCGATCTCGGTCAGTTTCGGAGAATCCCAGCCGTCGCCGCCGAGGAGCGGAACCTTGAGGCCTAAGGAGCGTGCCTGTTTCGCGATCAATCCTGCTTCCGTGTAATAGCCCGGCACGAAAATCGCATCGGGCGACGCGGCTTTGATCGCGGTTAATTGCGCACGGAAATCACGGTCAGTTCCGCCGCCGCTGAAGGAACGTTCCAGCACGATTTTGCCGCCGTTTTTCTCGAAGTATTCCTTGAAATATTGAGTGAGGCCGACCGAATAATCATTTCGCACGTCGGTTAGAATTGCGATTTTCGTTGCCTTCAAATTATCGAGCGCAAATTTCGCCATCACTGTTCCCTGGAACGGATCGATAAAGCAGACGCGGAAGATATAATCGCCTACTTCGGTCACGCGCGCGTTCGTCGCCCCCGGCGATACCATCGGCACCTTGGCTTCCTGGCAAATCGGCGCCGCTTCTAGTGAGCGGGAGCTAGCGATCTCTCCGATGACCGCGGTGACGCGATCGCTCGAGATGAGTTTCTTGACCGCGGAGGAAGGCTGGCCGGGCTTCGACTGGTCATCTTCGGTGATCACCTTGAGCTTGCGGCCGCCGAGGACGCCGGTCTTGTTCACTTCCTCGAGCGCAAGCGCGACGCCGTTGCTGGAGTTGATGCCGAAGGTCGCTTCGCTGCCGGTGAGAGACGCATATTGACCGACTACGATTTCCTGCGCTTGCAGTGCAAAACTGCCGGCGCAGGCGAGCGCAAGCGTGAGTAAACCGAGGCGAAAAGATGGTTTCATGACAGCTGCTTCTAGCGTCTTCGCTGCAGCCACGCAAGAAGTGAGGGCGCAGGGTGGCGCGTGTTTTTTTGCATCTGTGCCGTCGTCCTTGGCGTCTTAGAAAGGTGATTGCGCTTTTTGCCCACGCTTGCCATCGACCCTGGCATCCGGCAGGGTGCCCGAATCTGCTGATGGCAACACACTCATTGCCTAACGAGGGATCGGGCGACCGGGCCAAACCGCGCCTGCGGGAGGAGAGCAGTCAAGGCGTGGCGGACAACGAGCTTTTGCGCCGCGCCGCCGGGGGCGACGACGGCGCTTTTACCAGCTTTTATCGGCGTTTTGCTCCGGGCCTTTTTTCTATGATTTACCAAATCCTGCAGGACCAGAAAGAGTCCGAAGATGTCTTGCAGGAGGCCTTCGTGCAGATGTGGAAAAAGGCGGCGACCTACGATCCCAGCCGCAGCGGTTTGTTCACTTGGGCGGTTATGATTTCGCGCAATAAAGCGATCGATCGTTTGCGCTCGCGACAGCGCCGCACGCGCGTGGTCGAATTGGCCGCGGCCGAACTTTTCGCCTCGCCGGCGGCGGCAGCGGACCAGGCCGATGACTTGTTAGGCCAAAGCGATGAGCGCAATCGTGTCCGCACCGCTCTTTCGAAGTTACCGGAGGGTCAACGCGAGGCGCTCGACCTCGCCTTCTTCAGTGGAATGACTCAGGTCGAGATCTCGAGCAAACTTGGTGCACCCCTTGGCACGGTGAAAGCTCGGATACGCCGCGGCTTGCTCGCCTTGCGAGAATTTTTGGAGCCCGTTTCCTCATGACCGAGCAACTGGAAGAACAAGCTTCGCTTTACGTGCTCGATCTGCTCGAGCCGGAAGAGCGGCGCGTTTTCGAAGGCGCGCTGGAGACGAATTCGGCCCTGCGCGCTTACGAGAACGAGCTGCGCGACGTGGCGGCTTCTCTCGCGCACCTCGCCGCTCTGCGAACACCGCCGCCAGATTTGGAAGCGAAAATTCGCGCCGCGATTCTGACGGAGCAAAGGCCCGCGAAGAAAGGCGCGCTCTCCGTCAATTGGCTGCCTTGGGCTCTGGCCGCTTCTCTTCTCCTCGCCTGTCTCCTGCTGGCGGCGGATCGGGCCCGCCTCCACCAGCATGTCGCCCGGCTGGAGAGGCGCAACGCAATCGCGCAGGTCCAAATCGCCACGCTTGCCTCGCAACTGGAAAGCGCGCCACGCGCCAACGCGGTCGTGCTTTGGGACGCGGAGAAACAGGAAGGCGTTTTGAAGGTCGTGAATGTTCCGCCTAACGAGTCGAATCGAGACTATCAGCTTTGGATCGTGGATCCTGAGTACAAGCAGCCGGTGAGTGCGGGAGTTTTCCACGTCGAAGATGAGGGAACGACCAGGATTTCGTTCAAGCCGCACGAGCATGTCGCGACGGCGAAGTCCTTCGCCGTTAGCCTCGAACGCAAAGGCGGAGTCTCGAAAGCGCAGGGACCCATGGTTCTGATCGGAAAATAAATTCACGACTGGCGCAGCCCGCGCTGCGGTCTACTGGCACATCGCCTGCTCGAAGCTTTGGGTGACCATACCGACCGAGCCGATCGGCAGCATCCCGCGGCCTCTGGATTTAATCGAGGCCGTTCACAAAAAAGGAAGCTCGGCCAAGGCGCTCGAGCCTCTTTATCAAGACGCGATTCGGGACACGATCGCGCATTTCGAAGCGACTGGGTCGCCGGTGGTGACGGACGGCGAACAACAGAAGTATCACAACTTTGCCACTTACTCGGTACACGGGCTGCCCAACATGGCGCCGGATGGTTTTGAGATTCCCTTTGCTGCCGGGCACACCCGGCGTTTGCCACGGCTGACGGCCGGTCCCTTTCGTTATCTCCGTTACGCCGATGATTTCCTGCGCTTCGCGCAGCGTTTTGCGCATGTGCCGGTAAAGCAGGCTGTGATTTCGCCTTCGGCGCTCAGCCTGCTTTACCCGGCCGAGCCGCTTCCCGGTTATTCGCGCGATCAATTTATCGAGGATCTCCTTCGCGAACATGAAGCGGAAGTGCGCCGCTGCCTCGCGCTTGGCGCGCATAAAGTGCAGATCGATTTCACAGAGGGACGCCTCGCGATCAAGATCGACCCCACCGGACATCTGCTGAATAGCTTTATCGATTTAAACAATCTCGCGCTGTCCCGTTTCTCTCCGGAGGAACGCCAGCGCATCGGTATCCATACCTGTCCGGGCGGCGACTGCGATTCCACCCACAGCGCCGATGTGGATTACGCGGAGCTGTTGCCGAGCCTGTTTGAATTGCAGGCTGGTAACTTTTACATCGCGCTCGCCGGTGAAAAAGATCGGCGGCGTGTTTTGAAAATCATCCGCGATTATCTCAAGCCGGAGCAACGCGCTTTCATCGGTGTGATCGCGCCGATCGATCCCCACGTGGAGACCGCGGAGGAAGTAAGGGATCGGGTCCTGGAAGCAGCCGAATATATTCCACTCGATCAGCTTGGAACGACGGACGATTGCGGCTTCTCCCCTTTCAGCGACGACACCTCCACCAGTCGCGATACGGCTTTCGAAAAAATTCGCGCACGTGTTGCAGGCACAGCCTTGGCCGCGGCGGTGATCGAAGGCCGCCAGTGAGCGCCATCAGCGAGGCGGAAGAATTGCTGCGCTCGGCGGCCCTGCAGACCTCGAACAGCATCCTGCATGTGCGACGCCGTGCAGAAGATGAACTGATCCAGGCAAAGAAAGCACTCGAGCGCCAGGCCGAAGAGTTGGCCAGGTCGGTTGCGATGACGCGGGCCACGCTCGAGTCCACCACCGACGGAATTCTGGTCACGGACGGCTGCGGTAATGTAACCGACTACAACCAAAAATATGCGGAGATGTGGCGCGTGCCGCGCCAGGTCATGGCGCGCGGCAGCGCCAAAGAAGTGCGGATGGTCGCCAGCGTGCAGTTGAAAGATCCGGTCAGTTTTCTCAACCGTATCCTGGAGATTGAAGGAACATCTCCTGAGGAAACAAACGATTCGTTGCACCTCGAAGATGGAAGAGTCTTCGAGCGCCACTCCAGTGTGCAGTGCATCAAGGATCGCGCCATTGGACGGGTCTGGAGTTTCCGCGATATCACCGAGCGCGTGCAATCCGAGATTGTGGCGCGGCGCCTGGCCGCGATCGTGGATTCATCGAACGATGCCATCGTTGGGAAAGATCTGAACTTAATCATCACCAGTTGGAACGCCGGCGCGCAAAGCATCTTTGGTTACACCGCCGCGGAGATGATCGGCACTTCGATTTTGCGTTTGGTTCCACCGGAACGTTATGCCGAAGAAGACGTCATTCGAGAGCAGATCCGAAGCGGTGCGCGCGTCGAGCCAATGGAAACTGTTCGAGTCGCAAAGGACGGACGTCATCTCGACATCTCGGTCACCGTCTCGCCAATCAAAGATTCGGCGGGCAACGTCATCGGCGCGTCGAAAGTCGCGCGCGATATCACTGAGCGGAAACGCTCCGAACGGGCGCGGCAAATCGGCGAGGCGCGCAACGCGGCGGTCGTGCGCAGCGCGCTAGATTGTATCGTCATGATCAATCAGGACAGCGTCGTTTTGGAATGGAATCCTGCTTCCGAGCGGACCTTTGGCTACACGCGCGCCGAGGCGCTGGGCCGCCCGATGCAGGAGTTGATCGTGCCGCGCGAGCTTCGCGAAAAACATCTCGCGGATATGAAGCGTTTTATGTCCACCGGCGAAACCAATGTCCTCAATCGCCGCATCGAAGTCCCCGCCATGCACGCGGACGGGCACGAGATGTTAGTGGAGCTTGCCATCACCGCCATTCCCGTGGACGGCCCGCCGGTTTTTACCGCTTACCTTCGGGATTTAACTGAACAACGTCGGAACGAGCGCGCGCTGGAGCAGAGTCACGCGCTTCTCCGTGCCGTGATCGAAGGCACCGAAGACGCGGTTTTCGCCAAGGACTTGGAAGGGCGCTATCAGCTCATCAATCCGGCCGGCGCGCGTTTTCTGGGGGCTTCACCGGCAGAGGTCGTGGGACATCGCGACGAAGAATTTTTTTCGGCGGAAAACGCCGCCTCCACCGTGGCTTCCGATCGCGCCGTTATCGCCGCAGAAGAGTCTCAGACCTACGAAGATTCGAACGAGATCGACGGAGAAGTCCGAACTTTTCTTTCCACGAAAGGGCCTTATCGCGACGGCGCTGGCAAGGTCATCGGCATTGTTGGAATTTCGCGCGAGATCACGGAGCGGAAGCGCTACGAAGAGGCATTGACGGTGGCGAAGAACGAAGCGGAAACCGCCAATCGCGCCAAGAGCGAATTCCTTTCGCGCATGAGCCACGAGCTGCGCACGCCGTTGAATTCCATCCTCGGTTTTTCTCAATTGCTCGATCGCGACGATCTCTCGCCGACGTATCGCGAGCGGGTCGGTTACATCTATCGCGCCGGCCGGCATCTGCTCGAGTTGATCGATGAAGTCCTGGATATTTCGCGGATCGAAGCAGGCCACATCGAGCTTTCTCTGCAACCGGTGCGGATGAAAGAAGCCCTTGGTGAAGCGTGTGGAATCATGCAACCGCTGGCCGACGCGCGCCACATCCGGATCGTCCTGCCTAACGAGACATCCTGCGCCTCTAGCGCCATGGCCGATCGCCAGCGCTTGAAACAAGTCCTGCTGAATTTGCTCGGGAATGCGGTCAAATATAATCGCGATGGCGGCAGCGTGATTCTGAACTGCGAAGAGAAAGCCGGCGGACGCATTCGTGTTTCTGTGACTGATTCCGGTTCAGGGATTGCGCCGGAAAAACAATCGCGCTTGTTCCAGCCTTTCGATCGCCTGGGCGCGGAACATACTTCCGTGCAGGGCACCGGGTTGGGCCTGGCCCTTTCCAAGCGCCTTACGGAAGCGATGAGCGGGACGATAGGTTTCGTGAGCGACACCAGTGGCTCGACTTTCTGGATTGAAATTCCGCTCTCGGATATGCCGCGCGCGGAAGGATTAGGAGTAATAGAAACTGTTCTTCCGCGAGTTACGCCCGTTTCCTACGACCGCACGCTGCTCTACATCGAAGACAATCTTTCCAACGTTACCTTGATCGAACATCTGCTGAGCGATCAACCGGGCACCAAGCTCATCACCACCATGCAAGGATTGCTCGGCCTCGAACTGGCCGCGCGCCATCGGCCGGATCTCATCCTGCTCGATGTTCACCTGCCAGACATCGATGGCCACGAAGTCCTCAAGCGATTGAAATCCGGCGAGCGCACCAGCGACCTTCCGGTAGTCGTCTTGAGCGCCGATGCTACGCGTCCGCAAATCGATCGTCTCAGAGCCGCCGGTGCGGCTGATTATTTGACCAAACCGATCGACGTAAATCGTTTTTTCCAAGTCATCGACGAACAGCTGTCTGCGCCCGCCAATTCTACTTCATGACAATCGATCCACACCTACAGCGGATGAAAATCCTGATCGTCGATGACGAGCCGAGCAACGTCGTCCTGCTCGAACATATGCTGGGCGAACACGGCTTTTCGCGTCTTCGCGCGTTGAACGATTCGCGCCCGACGCTCGCGACCTGCGCGGAGTTCGAGCCCGATCTTATTCTGCTCGATTTAATGATGCCGCATCTCGACGGCATCGCGATCCTCGACTTGCTGCAGGGAGCAACCAGCGGAATTTTTCTTCCGGTTCTCGTCCTGACTGCCGACGTCACTCTCGAAACCAAACGCCGCGCACTGACCGCCGGGGCGACTGATTTTCTGCTCAAGCCCTTCGATCAAACCGAAGTACTCCTGCGCATTCGAAATTTACTACAGAGCCGGCGTGCTCATCTTCTCCTCGATAACCAGCGTGCCGCGCTCGAAGATGTCGTGCGCGAACGCACTGAAGAATTGCGCGAGACGATCGCGCGGCTGCAAAGGGCAGAGGCGCCGCTGAACGTTTAGCGGGATCTTGTAATCGCGGGTTGCGGCCCACTTTCCGCTTTCTGCTTTCGATGTTAGCCTCGCCGCTCCGCGATGGCTGCGAATTATAAAGAGACGCTCAACCTCCCGAAAACGGAGTTTCCGATGAAGGCGAGTCTGACGACTCGCGAGCCGGAAATCTTGAAGACGTGGGAAGAAACGCGTCTTTACGAACAGATCCAAAAGTCGCGCGAAGGCCGTGAGCTTTTCGTGCTGCATGACGGTCCGCCGTTCGCCAACGGCGACGTCCACATGGGCACGGCGCTGAACAAGATCCTGAAAGATCTGGTCGTGAAATCGAAAACCATGGCCGGTTTCCGCGCGCCTTATGTTCCGGGTTGGGACTGCCACGGTTTGCCGATCGAATACAAAGTGATGAAGGAGTCGGGAAAACTTTTGCCGCTGGAAGTGCGCAAACGCTCGGAAGAATTCGCGCGTAAATTTGTCGATCTGCAACGCACCCAGTTCAAACGCCTCGGCGTCCTCGGCGATTGGGAACGTCCCTACCTCACGCTCGCGCCGGAATACGAAGCGGAGATCCTGCGCGCCTTTGCCGTCTTCGTGGATAAAGGCCTCGTTTATCAATCGAAGAAACCGGTCTTCTGGAGCACCGGCGCGCAGACCGCGCTCGCCGTGGCCGAGGTTGAATACAACGACCGCCACGATACCGCCGCGTATGTGAAATTTCCCATCGTCACCGGCGCGCTAAAAGACAAAGCCAGCATCGTCATTTGGACGACCACGCCATGGACTTTGCCCGCCAATCTCGCGATCGCCGTCCATCCGAAGGAGCTCTATGTCGTGCGCGAGTTTCGGAAGGAAGGCGCCTCCGAGGACCTCATCCTCGCGGCCTCGCTCGTGGAGAAATTCAGCGGGGCCACGGGGTGGGATCCGGTGGGCGAACCGGTCCAAACCTTTCCCGGCAGCAAGCTCGAAGGCGTGGGCGCGCAACATCCATTTTTACCGCGCACCGCAATTGTCCTGACCGCGGATTTCGTCACGATGGACACCGGGACGGGCGCGGTTCACATCGCGCCTGGACATGGCGAAGACGATTACTCGTTAGGCAAAAAAAACGGCCTGCCCATTTTGTCGCCGGTCGACGATCACGGACGTTTCACCGCCGAAGCCGAATTGCCCGATCTGACCGGCAAATATGTTTTCGACGCCAACGCGGATATCGTAGCGCTCCTGCGCGAGCGCGGCATGCTGATCGCGGAGGAAAATTATCCGCATTCCTATCCGTATTGCTGGCGTTCGAAAACGCCGATCATCTTCCGTGCGGTTGAGCAATTTTTCATCCGCATTGAGGAGCTGCGCGGACGGGCGCTCGACGCGATCAAGGACGTGACGTGGCTTCCGCCGTGGGGCGAAGCGCGCATTTCCGGCACGGTTGAATCGCGGCCCGATTGGGTCATCTCGCGGCAGCGCAGCTGGGGTGTTCCATTGCCGGTTTTCTATTCTAGCGAAGGCGAAGCAGTCTTGGATGCCGATTGGATTCGCAAGCTGGCAGAACTCGTTAGGCAACGCGGCTCCAACGTTTGGTTTGAGCTCGATGATGTGGCGCTCGCGCGCGAGCTCGGGTTGCCGGAAGGCACGCGGCATCGCAATGACACGATCGATGTCTGGATTGATTCCGGCGTTTCGCACGCGGCGGTCCTCGCGAAAAATCCAGCGCTGCGCGATCCGGCCGATATGTATTTGGAAGCAACCGACCAGCACCGCGGTTGGTTTCAATCCTCCCTCCTCACCAGCGTGGCGCTGCACAATCGCGCGCCTTACAAAACCTGCGTCACACATGGCTTCGTCGTCGATGTGGACGGCAAGAAAATTTCCAAATCGAGCAGTTACAGCAAGCCGATGGATGCGGGTCATTTCGTCGGCAAGCATGGCGCCGATATCGTGCGGCTCTGGGTCAGCAGCGTGAATTACACCGACGATGTTCCGTTCTCGGAAGAGATGTTCACGCGTCTCGGCGACACCTACCGGCGCATTCGAAACACCCTGCGTATCTTGTTGGGCAATATCGGTTCCGAGCCCAGCCATGATCGGGAGCCGTCGGGGTCAACGAACACAACAGCGGCACCGCTGGTCGATCGCTGGATCCTCCATCGCCTGCAACAGGTCGTGGCGGAATGCCGTGAGGCTTATGCGGCCTACGAATTCCACCGCGTCTATCACACCCTCAATCAATTCTGTGCAGTCGATCTCAGCAGTCTCTACGTCGATATCACGAAAGACCGCATGTATTGCGACGCGATGAATTCGGCGCGCCGCCGCGCCACGCAAATCGCGATGCGCGAAGTCCTGGAAGCGATGACAAAACTGCTCGCGCCGATTCTTGTTTTCACCGCGGAAGAAGCGTGGGGTTATCTCGGCCGAGGCGGGTCGATCCACTTGCAGGAATTTCCCTCGCCTAACGAGTCCAGCGAGGACAAGCCTGCCGGGCAGCTGGTCGATGATCTCTTGAAATTGCGCGCGGTTATCGGCCAGGCGGTCGAGCAGGCACGTCAGGAAAAACTGATCGGCAATGCGCTGGAAGCGCGCGTCGTCCTGCGGTGTGACGCGGCCAGGATTTCCGGAATCGAAAAGGAAGAGCTCGAGGAATTCTTTATCCTGAGCGATCTGCAGATCGAGCAATCTGAAACGGTTGAAGCTGCGATCGCGAAGACGCGGTACCAAAAATGCGCGCGTTGCTGGCGGCATCGCGAAGCCGTTGGCCAGATCGCAGCGCACCCGGATCTCTGCGATCGTTGCGCGGAGGTGGTCGAGAATTTGCCGGCCGTTTCTGCTGCAGCGCGGTGACCGCGCGCGGCGAAATCGCGCGGCAGGGATTCTTCGCCTGCGCGCTTTTCGTCACTGCGCTTTGGCTCTACACGCGCCAAAACAACTTTCCTTTTTACTATCATCCCGATGAGCCGAGCAAGGTGGCGCAAATCCAGGATGGCTCGCGCAACTTTCATCATCCGCTGCTCCTTCTTACCGCGACCGATCTGACCAGGCGCTTCACGAACGCAAATCTCAGCTGTCAGGAAGTGGTGCAGGTCGGGCGCTGGTGGTCGGCAATTTTCGCGGCGACAGCCGTGGCGGCTTTCTCCTGGCTCGGCTTCAACCGCTTCGGTTTGCGAGGAGGAATTGCAGCAGGCCTGATCATGCTTCTGCAAAGGCGGCCCTATGAGCTTTCGCATTTCATGAAAGAAGATTGCGCTTTGCTCGCAGGAATCGCGCTCGGCTTGGTCGCGATCGATGCGTTCTGGCGGCGGCCCTCCATGCTGCGCGCTTTCTTGCTTGGAGCTGCGACGGCGCTTGCGGCTTCTGGCAAATATATTGGACTCTTCATGCTCTTGCCCGCGCTGGCGGTCGTGACAGCGCGGCGTGACGCGCTTCCCATCACGCGCGCGTTGAGTGCTTTCGTTCTCGCCTTTCTACTCGTCGCAGCGGCGATCAATTTTCCCGCCGTTCTTCATCCGAGCGCATTGACGGCGGGCGTGATCGACGAGATCACGCATCTCAACACGCGCTTCGGAGTCGAGGCGCAATATTCCGCCTTTGGCTGGGTCCGCTATTTTCTCGAAACCTCGCTGGCACTTCTCCTTTTCATGCTGGCTTATGTAGGCCACGCCTTCGCTCGTTTTCGCCGCAAGCCCTTACCGGATCTCCTGCTTGCAGCGTTCCCCTTTGCCTTTGGATTGCTCCTCTCCTTTTCCGTCAAACAGGGCGGGCGTTACATGCTCCCGGTGACGGAAGTGGCGGCCTTGCTCGGAACGTTCGGCGCGCTCCATCTTTGGAAGGAATGGCAATCGCGCGGTTGGCTTTTGAGTTCTCGATTAGTCGCGGTCTTGCTGCTCTGCTCCGCTCTTTACGATCTTGGCCGTACGGTGCGGCTGGCCCGCGGATTTCGACGCGATCATCGCGCCGAGTTGGTGCAATGGATCAAAGAAAACGTCCCGCCAGATGCGATCGTGGCGGTGGAAGAGCGCGTCGGAATTCCTGCGAAAATCCCAGCGGACCGGCCTCAGCGTTTTTGTGAATTGCCGTCGCCGCTCCCGCAAAAACTTCTCACCGCTACGTTCGCATCCGATCTGGGCTCATTCGATGAGATGCGTGCCCGGGGCGTCACGCATCTCGCAGTCAGCGAAGGCCGCTATTACCTTTTTTTCGAAAATGGACGATCGGCCCGGCGCGGTTCGGAGACGCTCTTTGAAACGCGCCGCACTTTTTATCGCCGGCTTTTCGCGGAAGGCAGGCTTGTCTGGTCGCGTGAGGCGGGCACTGTGGGAGTGCTGAATCCGGTTTTGCGCCTTTACGATATTCGCGCTCCGGCTTTGGCGCCTTCGCCATGAGATACCTTCTCTTGTTTTCGCTTCCGCTTTACGCGCTCGATCAGGTGACCAAATGGTGGGCTTTGCATCGCATCGCGCCGGACGAGCTACGCGTCATCATCCCGGAATTTTTCGCGCTCGTTTTCATTACCAACGACGGCGCCGCGTTCGGTTCTTTCCGAAACAACAATCTCTTTTTCATCGTCCTCTCCTGCGCGGCGCTCGTCTTTGTTCTCGTCCTCCTCCTCCGCACACACGCGGCCGATTTCTGGCGCGATCTTTCCCTTTCGCTCCTGCTCGCCGGCATCATGGGAAATCTGACCGATCGTTTCCTGCATGGTCACGTGATCGATTTTATCCTCTTCGATTTGCATGTTCCGTTCGCCCATCCCTGGCCCGCTTTCAATGTGGCCGACGCCTGCATCTGCGTGTCGGTTATTTGTTTCATGGTGCATTCCTTTCGCCAGAGCCGACGCGCAGCCGTGATCGCGGACGGGGATATCACTCGTTAGGCAACGTCCCGGGCGGTCGCGAAACCGCCGCTAGAGGTTTGACGGCGCCGCGCTTTGTTGTTGTGCTCGCCCGATCATGCCGCGCTCACTTTATGGTCGACTGACGCGCCGTTATCGGCCGCAGCCGACGGCGCTGGACCGCCGCGAATTTCTTCGCCTCGCGCTCGCTGCCTCAGCGGGATATCTCGTTAGCTCGACTTCGAGTTTTGGGCGAACGCCAACGCTTCGCATCGGCCGCGGGCGCAGGGTGATCGTGATCGGCGCGGGTTTCAGCGGACTGGCTTGCGCGCATGAGCTCCTCAGCGCCGGTTACGATGTGACTGTGCTCGAGGCGCGCGATCGCATCGGCGGCCGCGTTCTCAGTTTCGGCGATTTGGTTCCCGGGAAATTCGTGGAGGGCGGTGGCGAATTGATCGGTTCGAATCATCCCACCTGGATTGCGTACGCGAAAAAATTCGCGCTCCATTTTAATGACGTAACCCAAGATGAATCGCTTGATGCGCCGGTCGTCCTTGGCGGCAAACGTTTGACGCAAACGGAATCGAAAGCGCTCTGGAAGGAAATGGATCTGGCTTATAGCTTGATGAATCGCGACGCGGCCGGGATCAATGCCGACGAGCCGTGGGCGAGTCCGAATGCGCAACGATTCGATGCGCGTTCCGCCGCGCAATGGATCAGTGCGCTACCGCTATCCGATTTCTGTAAACGGACCATGACGGTCGAGCTTGCGGCGGACAATGGGAACGCTACTTCGCGGCAGAGTTATCTCGGCAATCTCACACAGGTGAAGGGCGGCGGGCTGGAGAAATATTGGACGAACAGCGAGGTCTATCGTTGCCGCGGCGGCAATTCCAGCCTGGCGCGAAAACTCGCGGGTACGATCGGCGATCGTCGTTTGCGTCTCGGCGTTCCTGTCCGCGAAGTGCGCGTCGCGGCCGACAAGGTAACAGTGCGGCTTGTTGCCGGAGAAGTGCTCGAAGCCGACGACGTCGTCCTGGCTGCGCCGCCGACCACGTGGCACAACATCCGATTTTCGCCCCGCTTGCCGCAGATCTTGCGGCCGCAAATGGGGACGAATGTGAAATTTCTCGCGATGGTGAAACGGCGGTTTTGGTTGAAACACAAAATGGCGCCGGATTCGACCGCCGATGGGATCGTGAGCATGACCTGGGAAGGCACCGATAATCAGGGCAGCGATGCGAACGGCGCGGTCCTGACTGGATTTTCCGGAGGACCGGCGGCGGAACGCGCGCGTCGCAGCTGGCGCGGAGGAAAGGATGCGCGTTTGGTGGAAACACTGAACAACACCTATCCGGAGTTCGCAGAGAATTTCGTGCGCGGGCGTTTCATGGATTGGCCGAGCGAAATGTGGACCGCGGCCGGCTATTCGTTTCCGGCGCCGGGACAGGTTACGACGGTGGGGCCAATCCTGCGCGCGGGTTTGGGGAGGCTGCATTTCGCGGGTGAGCACACGTGTTACAAATTCGTCGGTTACATGGAAGGTGCGCTGAACGCGGGCGTGTCCCTGGCGAAACGAATCGCGAAACGCGATGCGGGAGTTGCGACGAACGCCGCGACAGCGGGGCGTGAAGGCTAGTGCCCCGGCGGATGCGGATTGGGGAGATAAAAGAAAAGCACCGCGAGGATGAGATAAAGCGAGAGCAACTGGATGCCCTCGATCCAGTTCGTCTCTCCATCCCCGCTGATCTGAAAGAGGACATAGATCGAAGCCGCGACCGCGAAAATTTCCGGCAGGGTAAATTCCAAATCCATCGGCCGGCCGAAAAAGTAGGAGAGGAATACGAGCACGGGCGCGACGAACAGCGCGACCTGCAAGCTGGAGCCGATCGCGATCCCAACGCTCAAATCCATTTTATTTTTCACGGCCATGGCGATGGCGGTGGTGTGTTCGGCCGCATTGCCGACGATCGCGACGACAATCACGCCGACGAAAACTTCGGTGATGCCAACGGCGGCCCGCACGCTTTCAATCGTGCCGACAAGGAATTCCGAAAGGAGCGCGACGAAAGCGGTGGCGATGAACAGAATCAGGATCGATTTCCGTCGTCCCCAGTGATCGCCTTTCTCCTCCTGATGCGCGCTGTTCCCGCCCTGATAAAAATGGCGGTGCGTTCTGAGGGCAAATTGGAGCATGCAGCAATAGGTAAGGAACAAAATAATCGCGATGGCTAACGAGAGCTTTTGTTCCATTTGCGGACTCCAGCCGGCCGGGCTGGCGTTGGCCGCGAAGTGAAAAATCGTAGGGATGATGAGGCCGATAGCGGCGAGCGAGAGCGAAATGATCGAGGTGCGCGCGGCGGTGCGATTGAAGCGCTGCTCTTTGTATTTCGTTCCTCCGGCAAGCACGGAAAGCCCGAAGACGAGCAGAATGTTGCCAATGATCGAGCCGGTGATCGAGGCCTTCACAACACTCGTTAGACCTCGAGAAAGAGCGATGCCCGCGATGATCAACTCGGCTGCATTTCCGAAGGTGGCGTTGAGCAATCCTCCAATCCCTGCGCCCGTTTTGAGCGCGAGCGCTTCGGTGGCGCGGCCGATCCAACCGGCCGCGGGAATAATGCCGACGGCGGAGCATACGAAGAGCGCGGTCGGATTACTCCCGCCGGGCCAAAAGCGGAGCGCGATCGCGATCGGAATGAAAACGAGCAGCCAGTCGAGGGATGGTTTGAATTTCTTCATCGCAGTCGCGCGGCCTAAACTGGTGCGAAGCCACGAACACAAAAACAGCGCGCAATCTTTTGTCGAGCGAAACCCAATCTTTGCGCTCGACCCGGCCTTCCTGCGCGAATCTGATAAGGGAGGTTCGGCTGCGTATGAAGGGAAAAATTTACCTCAAACGATATCGACTTCGGGTTGATCCAGTCGGGCTTCCGTTTGTCATTCGGCGAAGCGCGAATGAAGCGACCTTTCAGGGCGACGACCTAAAATCGGGCGAACAAATCGCGGTGCAAATAATGCCGGCAGCGGTCTGGCGCACCTCGGACCGCGAGCAACTTGAGCGCGAAGCTGAAGCCGCACGCGAGATCAATCACATTAACGTGCCGGTCTTGCGCGATTTTGGATTCGAGGGCGACCAGCTTGTCTGCGTAACGGAATATTTCGACGGCACGACCGCGGAGGATTGGGTGAAAACGAAAGGACCGATGCCGGCGAGCGTGGCCCTGCGCATCGCGGCGCAAGCGGTGAGCGCGCTCGGCGCAGCCATCTTTCACGGCGTGGTGCATCACGCGATTTGTCCGGGAAATATCATGCTAGTTCCGGGCGAAACGCCGGAGGGTGAATGGCCGTTGATCAAGCTGCTTAATTTCCTGGCCGTGACGCCTTCGCCTTCCGCGCTGACTTTTGCCAGCCCGGAGCAGATCGAAAAAGATGCGGTCGATTTTCGCAGCCAGATCTACTCGTTAGGCGGCACGTTATTGTTTTTACTCACAGGGACGCCGCCGTTGAAGCCTTCGAGCGGTGGGATTGAAGCGGCCGGATTAGCAGTGCCGCTTCGGCGGTTGCTGCGAACGATGTTGGCGAATGATCCGGATGAGCGTCCGGCGGATCCACTCGTCTTTGGACAGCAGATTCAGGAGTGCCTGGCACAACTCGAGCGAAGAGATTCAGGGGCGAGCCGAATCAGTGCGGGAGCTGTTTCGATCGCGCCGGCTCCCGAGCTCGCTGTTGAGGCAATACCTCGATCGTCGGGGCCGTGGAAGTCGGTCGCCCTCGCCGCGATTTTTGTCGCCTTGGCGGCGGTGGCTGCGGTCGTCTTTCTCCAACGGGCGCCGCAACGTCAAGCCCTTGGAGTTCCCGTTGGCATACCCGAAGCATCAGCGCCGCCCGCGCAGATTGAATCAGTAAACCCCGCGATCGAAGCATCGGATCCACCGGTGCTCACTTCCACCGCGGTCGCTTCGGAAGAAGAGACGAGTGCGTTGCCGTCCGATGCCGAAACCGCGGAGGCAGAGCAGGAGGTCGTCGCGAACGAACCGCCCGCGCCGGAACTTTCACCGCCGCTGGTTGCTGAAAATGACGCGGAAACTCCGTCGGAACCCGAACCCGCGCCGCCCACAGAAGGACCGGACGACGAAATTGCGCCGCGCTCTCCAACGCCGGTCGAAGTCGCTCCCCCGGTGGTAGCAGCGAAAACGGAAACCGGAGAGCCGCTGGCGCCAATTCCGACCGTTGCCCCCGCCCCCGAAAAAAGCGCGACGCCAGTCACGATCGCAAAGCGTGCGATAAAAAAAGAGCAGCCTTCCGCTGAACGGATGAAATATCTCGGCCGGACCGCGGAAGGAAATCTTCTCTTTGGTCTCGCGCCTAACGAGCGCATTTATGCGCCATCGCCTCCGCCCTTGTCGCGCGAAGAACGACGCCGCTCGCGACACGCTGCGCGTCCGGTGAAAGAGCTTCCCGTTCTGCCGGCGCTCCCGCCGGACGAATAGTCGCTGGAGCTGGCCCGCAGTGGCGTTCACATATATTCCACGCCACAATACCGCGCGCTCCGAGACCTTATTCGCTCTCGATTACTCATGAAAAAATTCGCCCTCATCGCATCACTTTTTGCTTTTCAGATCGGCGCGGTTTTCGCGCAACAAAAAACCGTTATCCGCTTCGGACATTTCCCGAATATCACGCATGCCCAGGGCGTGATCGCGCATGCGCTTTCCCGGCAAGGCAAAGGCTGGTTCGAAGAACGGCTCGGTCCGAATATCGAGATCCAGTGGTTCACTTACAATGCCGGACCGTCCGCGATGGAGGCGATGTTCGCCGGCTCGCTCGATCTCACATATGTCGGACAGGGCCCCGCGCTCAATGCGCATTTCAAGTCGTTAGGCGAAGAGATTCGCGTAATCGCGGGAGCGGCCAATGCCGGTGCCGCGTTGGTGATCAAACCCGATGGCCCGATCAAAACTCCGGCTGATTTTCGCGGCAAGAAAATCGCCACCCCGCAACTCGGCAACACGCAGGACATTTCCTGCCGCGCGTGGTTGAAGGCGCAAGGTTTCAAGGTCACGCAAATGGGTGGCGACGTCACGGTGTTGCCGACCGCGAACCCGGATCAACTGGCCGCGTTCCAAAATGGCGATGTCGCCGGAGTTTGGACGGTGGAGCCCTGGGTGACGCGGCTCGAGCGTGACGCGGGCGGCAAAGTGTTAGTGGAGGACACGCAGGTCCTCACTACCTGGCTGGTCTCGAGCGCGAAGTTTCTCAACGGCAATCGCGAGCTTGCCAAAAAAATCGTGGCCGCGAACGCGGAGCTGACGCAATGGATTCAGTCGAAACCGGAAGAGGCGCAGAAATTGTTGATTGCGGAATTGAAAGAAGAAACGAAAGCGACCTTCGATGCTGAAGCAGCGGCGCAGGCGTGGAAACGGATCAAGTTCACCACCGAAGTGGCGCCAGAGTTGATCGCGAAAGCGGTGCAGGATGGCAAAGACGCCGGTTTCCTGAAAGGCGCGACCGACACGTCGAAATTAGTCGTAACTCCGTAACCGGACGGTCAGGGTGAATCACTCGTTAGGCCATTTACCGTTCAAGGTTGTCATCCTGAGCCGCGCAGACGGCGAAGGGTCTCGCTGCTGCAATCCGCGCGTCTTGCTCGTGGGTAGGTCAACGCAGTCTGTGCGAGATTCTTTGGCGCGCTTCGCCAGCCTCAAAATGACATTTAGCGAGAACGCTCCCTAATTCGCATGCGACGTGTGCGCCATCGTTCTTCGGTTTCCGAAGAACTCGAAATCCTAACGCCGAGCAAGCTCGCGATCGAGAATGTCTCGAAGAGTTTCCAGGCCGCGGCAGGACGCGTGCAGGCGCTCGAGAACGTGAGCTTGTCCGTCAGTGAAGGCGAGTTTGTTTGCCTAGTCGGCGCGAGCGGCTGTGGCAAATCGACTTTGCTCAACATCATCGCCGGGCTGGAGAAACCGGACAGCGGAACGGTTCTCGCCGATGGCAAACCGATCAGTGGTCCCGGACGTGAGCGGCTCGTGATGTTCCAGGAGGCTGCGCTTTTTCCGTGGCTCGATGTCATGGGCAACGTGCTCTTTGGCCTCAAACTCAAACCGAACCTAACGAATAAAGATCGCGTCGATGTCGCGAAATATTATCTCGAGCTTGTGGGGCTGACTCGCTTCGAGCGCGCTAATATTCACGAGCTTTCCGGTGGGATGAAACAGCGCGTCGCCCTTGCTCGGGCGCTCGCGCCCAATCCGCGTGTGCTCCTGATGGACGAGCCATTCGCCGCGCTCGATGCGCTCACCCGCGAACAACTTTACGGCGACATCCAGCGCATTTGGAAGGCGCGAAACAAGACGATTGTCTTCGTCACGCACAATGTGCGGGAAGCAGCTTGCCTGGGCGATCGCGTCATTCTTTTTTCGCCTCATCCTGGCCGTGTCCAGGAAGAGTTCGTGGTTGATCTCGATCGCCCGCGCGATCTGAACAGCGCTGGCCTTGCCAACACGGCCTCGAAGATTATGCGCTCGCTCAAGCAGGTCGGAATGGAAAAAATGGAGGCTGCGCGATGAAACGTTTTTTGTTCGCCGCGCTCTTCTTCGCTTTTCTCCTGCTCCTTTGGCACCTTGCTTACATCAGCAAACGCTGGTCGCCGGTTTTGTTGCCCTCGCCGCTGCAAGTCGCGGTTTATCTGAAAGGCGCGGCTGAGGATGGCTCTCTCTGGCACGGAACACTGATCACGATGCGCCGGTTGTTGCTCGGCTACGGCATCGGACTTATCGGCGGTCTACCACTCGGGCTTCTTACCGCGCGCTGGAATTTATTACGTGACACGGTCGGGACCGCGGCTCTCGGGTTGCAGACCTTGCCCAGCGTTTGCTGGGTGCCGCTCGCGCTCCTTTGGTTTCATCAATCTGAAGGTGCGCTGTTATTCGTCGTCGTGATGGGAACGCTTTGGTCCATCGTGATCGCGACCGATACCGGCGTGCGCAATGTGCCGCCGATCTATCGTCGCGCCGCGCTGACCATGGGTTCGAAAGGTTTGCACATTTGGTTCAAGGTCATCCTGCCCGCGTCGCTGCCTTTCATCGTTAGCGGAATGAAACAAGGCTGGGCTTTCGCGTGGCGCTCGCTCATGGCGGCCGAGATTTTCGTCACCGTTCTGACTGGATTCGGACTCGGACAATTGCTGCACTTCGGGCGCGAACTAAGCTCGATGGAGCAGGTCATCGGCGTCATGTTTGTTATCGTCGCAATTGGATTATTGGCTGATAAAATTTTCTTCTCACCGATTGAAAGCTTCATGCATCGCCGTTGGGGGTTGAGCCAATAACATGCTGGGATGGCGACAAAAAAAGCGGGAGCCAGTCACGGTCACGCGCGAAGTCACGGTCTCGAATGAGCTCGGCATGCACGCGCGCCCTGCGGCGGAATTTGCGCGGAAGGCGAATAGCTTTCGTTCCGAGATCAAACTGACCTGCAACGGCGAAAGCTTCGCCGCCACCAGTGTGATCGATATTATGCGCGCGAATTTGGCGCGCGGCGCGAGGCTGACGCTGGAAGCGCACGGTGTTGACGCGGAAGAAGCGGTCGCTGCGATGGAAAAACTGCTGGCCGAACTGCACGATTAGGTTGTGGCGCTTGTCGCCCGCGCGGCATTTGTTAGCATCACGCGCTTTGAGTTCTCAAAATCCAAATCTCGCTTCGCCGCGGCTCGTTGGAATTTTTCGCGGCGAAGGAAGCGGCCCGGAAGTCATCGAGGCGGCTTGTTGCATCCTTGAAACGGTCGCCGAGCGATCCGGTCTCGTATTGCAAATTGTAAGGGAAGCGAGCACCCAATTATCCGAGCCGGCAGCCGAGTTTTGCGAAGATATTTTCGCGCGAGGCGGCGCGATCATGGCCGGCGCGGTTGGCGGCCGCTTCGTTTACGATATGCGCCGCCGCTTCCAGCTTTACTACAAGCTGAATCCGCTGCGTTCTTTTCCAGAATTGACCGGCGCGTGCCGTCTGAAGATGCGCGACCAGCCGATCGATATCCTGGTCGTGCGCGAGAATCTCGGCGGAATTTATCAGGGTGAGTCAGTCGATAATTTCGCGAGCGATGGGCGGGAAATTTCGCACATCTTTGTGCAACGCGAAGATCAGGTGCGCGCTGTTTTGCAAGTGGCTGCGAAAGTGGCGCGGAGCCGGCGGGGGTCGCTCGCCGTGGTGGGAAAGCAATCCGGGCTTCCGCGGATCCACTCACTTTGGAGCCAGAACGCGCTCGAAATCAGCGAAGCGCTCGGAGTTGAAGTCCGTTTCCTCGACATCGATTACGCTGCTTACAAATTGCTGCAGGAACCCGAATCGTTCGATGTCATTGTCGCCCCGAATTGCTTCGGCGATATTCTTTCCGATCTGGGTGGAATTCTCGCCGGCGCACGCGGTTTAACTTTCGGCGCGAGCTATTCCACCGAGGGCGCGGCGGTTTATCAGACGAATCACGGCGCGGCGCACGATCTGGCGCGAACCGATACGGCCAATCCCGTGGGACAGATTTTTTCTGCGGCCATGATGTTGCGTGAGAGTTTTTATTTGGACGACGAAGCGCAGTGGATTGAAGACGCGGTCCGGGCGGTTTGGCGCGCCAACTGGCGGACGGCGGATCTGGCGGAGCGAGGATGCCGCATTGCCGGCACTCAGGAATTTGCCCAACTGGTCGCAGCCGAAATTTGCCGCGCGGCGGTTCCTCATCGTGAAGCCTGTTCTGCTGCTGGTTGATCTGCAGAACGATTTTCTGCTGGGGCCGCGCCTCGAGCCTCATCCGGCGAGTGTCGTTGCTGCGGCGGAGCGCGTCCTGCATGCTTGTCGCGCGACCGACATTCCGGTGATTCATGTTTGGACTACGGTCAGCCGCGCGCCCGATAACCGCATGCCGCATCGCAAGCGCAGTGGTGAATGGAGTTGCGTCGAAGGAACGCCGGGGCATGCCTGTCCCGATGTTTTGCAGCCGCGCGCGGGCGAGCTAATCGTTCAGAAGAATTTCTTCAGCGCCTTCTCGACTGGTGAACTCGGTGCCGCTTTGCGCGGGTTGAAGGCCGATCTCGTCATCCTCGCCGGCGTGCATTTGCATGCCTGCCTCCGCGCCACCGCGCTTGATGCTTACGCCGAAGGCTATCGCGTTCTCGCCGTCGAGGACGGCAGCGCGAGCGATGATCCGCTGCACGCCGCGATCACAAAAAGATATTTGCAGGATCGATCGATCGCTTTTCGCGGCTCGGAAGAAATCGTGGCTGCGATTGAGACAACGTCAGAAAAGATCGAGCAATTCTTCACCGCATCACCTGAAGCAAAAAAATCGGAGATCGCCAGTGCATGCCAGAGAGCCAGGAAGACACTCATTAATTGGCGCGAAACTCCTGCGGCGGAGCGGCTGAAAATCCTTCATCTCTTTGCGCGATCACTAGAGCAGCGCACAGAGGAATTGGTCGAACTCCTGATCAGCGATATTGGAAAACCAATTCGTTACGCTCGCGCAGAAGTCGGCCGCGCTCTCGCCTTGATCGCGGCCGGGGACAAACAACTCTTGCCGGCGACCGATCGTCACACCGGATATCGGCGCGAACCGCTCGGTCTCGTCGCGCTAATCAGTCCATTCAATAATCCGCTCGCAATCCCAATCGGCAAAATCGTGCCGGCGCTACTTTTTGGAAATGTCGTGATTTGGAAACCGGCGATTCCTGGTTCTCGAATCGCGAAGCTAACCACTGAGATTTTCGCGCGCGCGACGGATCGATCGGATTTGCTGCAAATGATAAATGGCAGCGAAGAGACCGCTCGCGCAGTCATGGAAGCGTGCGATGCGGTCACGATTTCGGGTTCGCTGAAAGCCGGGTATGCCGCGCGCGAAATTTGTGCGCGCAATTCCATACCGCTGCAGGCAGAGCTCGGCGGAAACAATGCCAGCATCGTCTGGGACGATGCGGATTTGCCGGCTGCGGCCAGAGCGATCGCGGAAGGCGCTTTCGTATTTGCCGGTCAGCGTTGCACGGCCAATCGGCGTGCAATTGTGAGCGCGAAAATTTACGACGCGTTTCTGGAAGAGCTAATCGCGGCGTCGCGCGCACTGGTTTGCGGAGATCCACGCGACGAAAACACGCACCTCGGTCCGCTGATTTCTGCGGCGTCGGGCAGGCGCGTTCGCGCGATTATCGAACGGGCGCGCGCCGCGTCACACCGCGTCATCACCGCGATCGAAAACGCCGACGCTCAATGGGTCGCCCCCACGATTATTTGTTGTGACGATGGGAGCGCTGAGATCGTGCAGGAAGAAACCTTCGGACCGGTCCTGGTTGTGCAGCGCGCGAAAGATTGGGATGAGGCCATCGCGCTTTGCAATGGTGTGAAACAAGGTTTGGCCGCGGCGCTTTTCTCGACCTCGCCGCAATTGATCGACGATTTTCTTCGCCGCGTTCAGGCCGGCATTTTGAAAATCGACAGCTCGACCGCGGATGCGGCGGTCGATCTTCCTTTTGGTGGATGGAAAGCTTCGGGCATCGGACCGCCCGAACATTATCCGGCCAATCACGAGTTCTTCACCCGCTTTCAGGCGATCTACTTTCCGGCCTAACGACATGTTGGCGGCGTTGGAGGAGAAGCTCAAAACGCACGCGAGCAATCGCGCGGTCGTCGGTGCGAGCGCCACTCTGAGTTACACGCAGTTGGATGTGCTCTCCGCTGGTTGCGCCGCGGTTCTACAAGAGCAAATCGGAAATGAGTTCGCGCCTATTGCCGTTTTGATGACACACGATGCGCCCCTGCTGGCCGCGCTCGTGGGAGTGTTGCGCAGCGGTGGATTTTATCTCGCGCTCAATCCGACGAATCCAATCGAGCGGCTCCAGGAAATTTGCGCAGAGGTTCGCCCGAGCGCCATCATCACGGATGCGGAACACCTGCAGATCACGCGCGGTCTCGGGCAGCCGCGAGTTTTTCTCTTCGACGAACTCAGCGCGCATTCGCCGTCCTTTTCAAGATCCACGCCGACGCCCACTTCGCCTTGCGCGCTCTTCTACACTTCGGGCTCTTTGCAAAAACCGAAGCCGATTGTTTACACCCACGCCGCCACCTTTCATAACGTGACCAATTACGCTCACTCGTTAGGCATCTGCTCGGACGACCGCCTGACTTTGCTTTCTCCCTGCTCGGCGGCCGCTTCGGTCTCCGGACTTTTCGGCGCGCTCCTAAATGGTGCGAGCGTGCATCCGTTCGATCCAATGCGAGAAGGCTTGCGCGCGATCGGGAAATGGATCGAGCGAGAACAGCTCACGATTTATCATTCCGTTCCGAGTCTCTTTCGCCGTGTCGTGCAGGCCCTCGGGTCCGATGAAGTGCTGCGATCCGTCCGCTCTGTGAAGTTGGGCGGCGAACCTCTCTTCGCTTCCGATGTGGAGTTATTTCGCCGGCATTTTCCCGACGATGCGATCCTGATCAACGGCCTCGGCATGACTGAAGCGAACGGCAATGTTTGTCATTTTCGCGTGACGCCGCAAAGCGAACTCGATGGCACCGTTGTTCCGGTCGGTCGCGCGCTCGATGGAATCGAACTCACGCTGTGCGATCGAGACGAGCGCGAAGTTGGTGAGATTACTATCCGGGGAAAATTTATCGCGCCGGGATTCTGGACCGGCGCGGCAGTGCAATTCTACGGACTCGAGCCCGATGGATGGTTTCGCACCGGTGATATTGGACGAAAAACCGAAGATGGCCTTCTCGAACATCTTGGCCGCAAAGACGATCAACTGAAGCGACGCGGCCAATGGGTGAACCTGAATGAAGTGGAAGCAGCGCTCTTGAAGTTTCCTGGCGTGCGAGGGGCCGCTGCGATTCCGGTTGCACACGCGGGACATGAAAAGCGGATCGCAGCCTTCGTCGCTTGGAAAGGCACGCCGATTGCGGAGCGAAAAGTTCGACAAATTCTGGCCGGTAAACTGCCGACGCACGCGTTACCCGGTTATCTTTTTTACGAACCAACGTTGCCGGTTTTGCCGAATGGCAAAATCAATCGACGGATGCTTTCGGACCAGGCCGAAAGATCGTTACAAAAAGTTCCAAGCGTCGAACGCCACACTGTCGATCCCGTTGTCGGCCAGCTGTTGCGGATATGGGAGCAGGTTCTGGGAACGAACGACATCTTGACCAAAGAGGATTTCGTTACTTTGGGCGGCGACTCGCTTGCTGCTATCACCGTGATGGCCGCGGTGGAAAAGTTCTTTCGCGTGCGCCTTCCGGCGTCGACGTTGGTCGATGCGTCGACCATCGAAAAACTCGCGGAGGTTATCAGGAAGAGCAGCCGAAAAGCGGATCGCTTTCGCTTAATCGCGCACCGCCTCACGGGACAAAAACCAGCCCTCTTTTATGTGCCGGGGGCCGGGAGCGAAGGCTTCGAGTTGGAAGCGTTGGCCACGTATCTCGCGGCTGATCAACCAGTCGTCGCGTTCCAACCGCGCGGTCTCGACCGTCGTTCGCGCTATCACAGTTCCGTCACGAAAATGGCGCGCGCTTATCTCGCCGATATGCGAATCCATCAGCCGCGCGGTCCGTATTATCTTTGCGGAAGTTCGTTTGGCGGCGTGGTCGCGTTCGAAATGGCGAGACGCCTTGCGGCCGCTGGCGAAGAGGTCGCATTTCTCGGACTCTTTGATTCCTATGGCGGCAATTACCCGAAAGCGCGCATCGCGATTCCGGAACCGGCAGCGCGAATCAGTTTGTTAGAAATCGACGTCGCGCTCCGCTTCAGTCTTTTCGCGCGTGATTACGAATCGCGGATTCTCTGCGCGCGTAAACTTTGCGGGATCGCGCGGCGGCGCTATGCACTGCGACCATTTGGTGGACGGATCGATCTCTTCCGCACGGACGATCAACCTCCAGCCGAAGTTTACGAGACCGATCCGTTTCTCGGCTGGAGCGGAATGGCCGCGCAAGGAATAACGCTGCACGAATTGCCGGGACGGCATGGTGATTATATGCGCGAGCCGCATGTCGCAGTGCTCGCCGGAAAACTCACGGCTTGTCTCGCGCGAGCACAGATTGCTTCCGACCCAGCCAAAGACTAAGCACGCACCAACCGGCCACGATCGGCGCGGCAATGAAACTGGTCGCACGAATATCGAGTCCGAAGTCGTGCAGACCTTTGTAGGACCAGGCGCCGATCTGGTCGCCAAAGCGATAACCGAAAGTGTCGATCAGACTCTTCGCTTTGTATTTATCTTCCCGCCGCAAAACCGTGAAGAGGACTTCGCGCGCCGGTCGAAGGAGCGCGAAACCGGCGGCGCGGCGCAGGACTTGGAAAGCCGCCAGTACTGCCAGCACGGGCGCAAAACCGATCGCAAGAAAGCCAAATCCGCTCAAAATCGGCATGAGGACCAGAGTGAGTCCGACGCCGAGCCATTTCATCAGCCGGCTGGTGAGGAACAGCTGGATCACGACCGTGATGGTGTTGACCGCGATGTCGATGTTGGCCAGGAACGAAGTGCGCGCAGCGCGATCCGTTAATTGCTCGCGCGTGAGATCGGCTTGTTGAAAATAGGCCCACGTATTTGTGATCGTGTAGATCATGATGAAGGCGACCAGGCCGATCAGATAAGGCGAGCGGGCGATATGCGTGGCGCCTTCCCAGAATTTGCCGCCGATGGGTTTCTCCGCCGTGGCGTTCTCATCGTCCTTCCGGAAATCGGAGGGAAAAAATCGCACGCACTGCGCGGCGATTTCCAGCATGCCCGCGGTGATGAGAAGAAAAATTGCCGTGCTCAGTTTGGAAGCGAGCAAGCTGGTGACGAAGCCGCCGGCGATTCCGCCTAACGAACCAGCGACCGCGATGAAACCGAAGAGCCGCTTGCCCTGCTCGGGCGTGAAAAGGTCGGCCATGAACGACCAAAACATCGTGGTCGCGAAAAGATTGAAGACGCTGACCCAGACAAAAAAGATCGGCGCAAGAATCGAACGGCCCTGCGCGACCGGCACGACGCGCATGAGCAGGAAGAAGATGAAGAGGTTAGCGATCGCAAATCGATAGGCGATCGGGATGAAGCGCCGCCGCGGCATTCGCGCGACGATTGTGCCGTAGAGCGCGTTCGCGATCAGCATGCCGACGAGCGTGCCGGTATACATCCAAGGCAAATTCTCGACCCCGCGATCGGCGCCGATCTCATCGCGGATCGGCCGGATGACGTAATAGCCGGCGAGGACGACGAAATGGAAAACGAACGCGAGCCAGACCGCTCGCCACTCGTTAGGCCGAACGTCGACGACGCGACGAATTATTTTTAGCACTCGTTAGGCGTGCTCTTTGTGCCACTCGGCCAACACTTCTTTTTCGCGCTCCGGCGTGATCCCGGCTTTGAGTTGCGCCTGGCGATCTGCTGGCTGGGTCTTGAACCAGGCGAGCGTGTCGCGCGAAGTCAGCTCGAGCGGGCGGAATGTTAATCCTTCGGCCAGCGCTTTCTTGATACTGGTGCGTCCCATCCCGCCGTCTTCGCCCCGTGGCGGCACCCACACCGGCATGTCCGACCACGGCGCGACCTTTTGCGCTTCAAGAAAATCAGCGTCCGCCCAGGTGAATTTAGCCTCTGACTTCAGTGCCGTTTTGATTCCGCCTAACATCTCGCCGACCGGCAACGCCTTCGCCGGTCCGGTCGCGTTGTAAATTCCAGTAGCGCGCTTTTCCACCATCCGAATGGTCCATTCCGCCAGATCCCGCGCGTCGATAAATTGCACCGGGTCGGTCGGATTTCCCGGCGCCAGCACTTCGCCGCCGCGATCGATCCGCACCGGCCAATAGGTAAACCGATCCGTTTGATCGCCCGGTCCGACAATCAGGCCCGGTCGGATGACGAGCGTTTTTTTCGGGAACCATTTTTCCGCTTCCTGCTCGGCTAGCGCTTTGAGCGGTCCGTAGAGTTTGAACTGGGAGGCGACGATGCTCTCCCGCGTTTCCTTCATCGCATCGGCGCCTTCGTATTTCGCCAGTGCCGCGGATTCCTCGTTAGGCTTGCTGTTGTCCGCGTAAACCGAAATGGTCGAAGTAAAGACGTAGCGCTCGACATTTCCTTTCAAAATCTGGGCCGCGTCACGCACCCAGACCGGCACGCTGGTTGGGTTATCGATCGCCACATCCCACGTGCGATCCTTCAACGCCTCGAGCTGGCCGTTCCGATCGCCGATCAGCTGCTCGACGCCGTCCGGCAGTTCGCCTAGATGCGACTTGCCGCGATTGAAGACGGTAACTTTATGCCCGCGCTCCATCGCGTATTTCACCTGGAATGGTCCGGTAAATCCGGTCCCGCCGAGAATGAGAATGCGCATGGGTTTTGCCGATTTTTCTTCAGCCGCGCCGGCGCGCTTCGCATACATCCCGGCACTAATAGCTCCACCTGTCATAGCCGATACTTGAATGAATCTGCGGCGTGTTGTTGTCATAAAAGTTCCGTGTTCTCTGCCAACTTGGCGGGCACTTTGCAATCCTCCAGTCCGGCGTGCGGGCTCGCCATCACTGCGACGTAGCGAGGAAACGCTCGGCGACTACAGTGTGCGCGTGCCGGAGAATGCGCCGCTCATTACGAAAAAGCTTCTGATCAATGCGGGCGGCTGGCCGGCGATGAAGCAGGCCGAACAATTACAGGCGGCTGGTCGGGTGACGGAGGCGCAATACGAACCGCCGCTGCTTTCCGGAATGGTGCGGGAGGGCAATCGCAATCTGCGTTCCGGCTTGCGGGTCAAGACCGAATCCGATGTCGAGAATCTCTGCACCTGTCGCGAATCGCGCGAGTGGGGAAAAATTTGTCCGCATGCGCTCGCGGTTGGCCTGGCTTTTCTGGAAAAAGCGCAAGCTCCGGCGAAGGTGCCGCCGGCCAGGAGCAGCTCCATTGTCGAGGAGCGTCCGGTCGGGCCAAAGTTTATCGAGCTCGGGTCCGCGACCGCCGCAGCGATTGCGCTCCACTTTATTCTTCCGCCAAACTTTGCCGCGGCCTGGGCGAAAGGCCAGGTCATGCTCGTGACTGAGGTCGAGTCGAACGGCAGTCGGGCCATGCCGGGCGTTCTTTTGCCTAACGAGCAATACGGTTGCGATACGTTCGATCTCTCCGCGCTCGATGGGCTCGGGCAATTCGGCGCACTGACCGGAATGCGGATGTTATCGCGCGAAGAATTTCTCCGGCTCTTGCCGTCGTTGCGCGATCACCCGCGGGTCACGTCAGGCAAGTCGAGCGCGGTCGAGATTTCCGCGAAAATTTATCGCCCCACGATTCTTTTGTCCCAGGCCGGAGATGCTTCGGTGAAAATCGAAATGGATTTGGCGCCTAACGAGTCCTTGCTGGCGGCGGGCGAAGAAGCCTGGGTTTTTGCGGGAGCTCGCTTTCGGCCGCTCGTCTCGGAATTGCCGACGGAGTGGCGAGCGCTCGCCGACGGTGCGCTCATCCTGCGTGGTGAGCGCGCGCAACGTCTGCTCGCCTTCGAACTGCCGCGGCTGGGCGAATGGTTCGAGGTAAAGACGGCGGGTGATTGGGTGCTGCCCGAGGTGCGACGAGCGGAAGCAAAGTTCGTCCTGGACGTGGAGGGATCGTTACGGGAACTGCGGGCGAATTTGCGCGTGCGATACGGTGGCAATGTCACGCCGCTGAGTTCCGCTTCTCATTCCGAACAGGCGTTCCTGCCCGGAACCGTTAGCGAGACCGCAGGCGGGATTTTGTTGCGCGACCCGGAAGCGGAAAAGGCCGCGGAACATCGTCTCGAACAACTTGGCTTCGCTCGCAGAGGCCGGCAGTTTGTGCTCGCGAACGAAAACGCGATCGCGCGCTTCTTTGCCTTTGGATTTCCGCGACTGCAGAAGGAGTGGGATGTCCATCTCTCCGCCCAGGCATCCAAGGTCGGCAGCCAGCTCGAGCCGCTCGCGCCGAAGATCGATGTCGTTGCCTCGGGTGTGAATTGGTTCGAGCTTCGCTACTCGTTAGGCACCCCCGGCGGGGAGGCATTTTCCGCGGTCGAGCTGCAGCGGCTGCTCCGTTCCGGCCAAAGCAAGACGCGTTTGCGCGATGGACGAATCGGCGTTTTCGACCCGGAAGCGATCGCGGAGTTCGAGGAAGTCCTGCGCGATTGCGAGCCGGATCAGAAACAACCCGGCACCTATCGAATCGGTCGGGCGCACGCGGATTTTTTGGCGGCGACGGTTGAGGATTCGGGCGCGGCGATTCTGGATTTGGGCAACGCGCTTCGTAGCCTAACGAGTGATAAAGGACCCGCTCCGCCGCTCGGACCAATCGGCGAAAAGTTGCGCGAGTATCAGCGGCAAGGTGTCTCATGGCTTTCACGTCTGGCTCGAAGTAACCTCGGTGGAATCCTGGCCGACGAGATGGGCCTGGGCAAAACCGTGCAGGCCCTCGCCTTCCTGCTCGCGCAACGCAGCCCCGAGCCGGCGCTGATTGTGTGCCCGACTTCACTCCTGGCCAATTGGCGAAATGAAGCGAAACGCTGGACGCCGGAGCTGCGAGTCCTGGTTCTCGACGGACCGGAACGTCACCAGCATTTCGATAAGTTAACATCGTATGACATCGTGCTGACGAGTTACGCGCTGCTGCAGCGCGATGTGGAGAAATACAAGTCGACGCAGTTCTCAAGCGCGATCCTGGATGAAGCGCAACAGATCAAGAATCCGGACACGCAAAACGCACGCGCCGCTTTCGCTTTGCGGGCGCGACATCGCTTTGTCCTCACCGGGACGCCAATGGAAAATTCAGTGCGCGATCTTTGGTCGCTGATGAATTTTACTTTGCCCGGATATCTCGGGAGCCGGTCGGATTTTCGCGAACGTTACGAGCAGCCGTTGACGCGTGGATCCGCGCCAGAAGTGCAAGGCCGGCTCGCGCGGCGGATGCGTCCTTTTCTACTCCGGCGATTGAAGCGCGAAGTAGCGAAGGAGTTGCCGGAGAAAATCGAACAGCAGGTCCTTTGCGATCTGAGCGGCGCCCAGCGCTCGGCCTACGACGGGCTCCTGCGCGAAATCCAAATTGGCCTAACGAGTGATGGTAAAGCGAACGCCGGCGCGGTTCGAATGAAGATGCTGTTAGGCTTGCTCCGCCTGCGGCAGGTCTGCTGCGATCTGCGATTGCTGGGGAACGCAGGCGACGCGCCTGCCGTGTCACGCGACTCGCGGGACACATCGGGGAGCGGAGTGGCATCGCGCGCCGAAGCGTGGCCGCGGGTCGCAGCCACGGACAGGCGGGTCGCCTGTGCTCCCCAGGCAGAAAAAGCGGCGGAAAAGAACGATTCCGCGAAGCTGGAATTGCTCGACGAACTGCTCGAGGAAGCGATCGCTGGAGGACATCGCGTTCTCGTTTTCAGTCAGTTCGTGGCGATGCTCTCGCTCATTCGCGTACGGCTCGAAACGCGGAATGTTCGCTTCTCCTATCTCGATGGTCAGACCAAGGAACGACAGGCGGTGGTGGATCAATTTCAAAACGACAACGGCATTCCGGTGTTTTTGATGAGCCTGAAAGCCGGCGGTGTGGGATTGAATCTTTCCGCCGCCGACACCGTGATCCATTTCGATCCGTGGTGGAATTACGCTGCGGAAGCGCAGGCGACAGATCGCGCGCATCGCATCGGCCAGGCCCGAGTTGTGACGGCCTACAAATTAATCGCGCGCAACACGGTCGAAGAAAAAATCGTCAAGCTGCAGGCGCGGAAACGAAGCGCGAGCGAGGGATTGATCGGAAGCGAAGAACCGTTGATGAGCGGTCTAACGAGTAAAGATCTTGAGGAATTGCTGAGTTAGTGTCCGGCCTTGCACACGCTCATGGTGTCATTCTGAGCCGCGCAGACGGCGAAGAGTCTCGCAATCATAGCGACGTTTCCAAGAGTGCTGACGCTGGCCTATCAGTCCGAGCTTCCGGGTTTGGGAAAGCAACCGTTAAGGCGGCGCGAACGAAACCAAACGGAGCCACGCGTGGCTACTTCTTGTCCTTCACGTCCGGGTCCTGCTTCACCTTCTCGAGATCGATGTCTTCGTTCCCGAGCTTTCCTTCGAACGCTTTGACGAAAGCGTTCTTCAGGACATTGAAAACGGTATCGAGAATCGCCGGCGCTGGATCTTCGAAAGTGCCCGCGAGCGGGACACGCGTGCCGAAACGATCTTTAGGTTGATTGCGAATAATGCGGGTCAATCCGCCGACGATGCCCTGCCAGATAAAATCGATCGGGTTATCGCTGTCGTGTCCCGGATCGAAGATCGACATATGATCGAAGACCGGCTCGATGTAACCGCGGAACGCTCCATCTTTGGAATTCACCTCCGTGGCGACGCGAAGGGTGCCGCCCTCAAAGGTGATGCTGGCGTAGGCCTTCGCAAAATCGTTTAGCTTCACCAGCGGCATGCCATCGATTTCGGTCTTCATCGTAAAGGTCGGCTTGGTCGCGTAAGGATCGAGATTGATATTGGTCGCGAGCGAACCTTCGCGCAGTGGGCGGCCTTTGATCGCGATGTCGGAATGCAAAGTCTTCGAGAGCTTGAGACTGTTGGTCAGGTTGCTCGCCACCATGTCGACCCGGTCGATCACGACGTCGACCTGTGGTTTGCGGCTGTAATCGCGGTAATGCACTTCGCCGTTGTTGACCGTGAAGCGATTGAATTTCACCGGGAAAAGTTCCTTGATCGTTTCCGTCCACGGCTTATCCACGCCGACCTGAGTGTTGGCTGCGTTCTTCGAGTTGACGAAGTTTAGCTTCGGTTGCTCGAAGTTGATTTCGCCTACGAGCGCGCCGTGGAATAGCTCGCCCCATTGGATCGAGAGATCGATCGACGGCGCGGAAAAAAACGGCACCGGCACATGGCCGTCCGTTTTTTTGACCTCGACCACATGGACTGAATAGGCGCCGCGCCAGAGATGAATGTCCACGTCCTCGACGTGACCGCGGTAGCCATCGATTTCGGAAAGCTTCTGGTTGACGTAATCGCGCACCCAGAACGGCAGCATGATGCGCACGATGATGGCGGCGATCACAAGCACGACCACCAGCCAAAGAAGTTTGCTGTGATGAATTGGTTTCATTTCGAGAGGAATAGGACGGAGAGGAACCCCGGCGTGTTCAAAACTTGAACGAAGCGCGAGGCGAAAGTGGTCGTGTCTGCAGACGAAGCCTTTTTGCCTAACGAGTAATCGCAGGTTAGGGCGACGCGCTTGGGGACGCGAGCGGGAAGGCGAACGTTGGCGCGGGTGAGACTCCCGGGGATGCCGATGGTGAAGGCGTCGGGGATGGAGTGGGTGTCGGACTTGGTGTGGGCGTGGGTGTGGGGGGCGGCGGAATGATGTTGACCCACTTGTGCAAAGGCACGCCAGCCCCACCAATCTCGCCAACCAGCGTTTCGCAACGCGTGTTTAGCTTTTCGTAATCCGGCGGACCGAACACCGTCTCGGCCGTCCCCGGGAAAATGATGTAGCTCACTTTCAGATCGTTGACCGGGCGGTTCATGGCGGAAGCAGCCGCGCTGATTTCCTTCGCGATGCGCAAGGAAGCTTCGCCCGCTTTGTCCGCCGGCCCGACATCGCCGACAATGGCTGGGAAGATTTTCTCGCCGGAAATCACGACTGCGTAATCGCCGACTTTCGCTCCTTCCGCGCGGGTAAAGCCACCGGGGATGACAATGAACGGGTCGGTCGCGCCGATCAGAAAACTGAATTGCTTGAGGGTTGCGATTTCATCGCGCGTCCGCGCGACGGCGCTCTTCAGCTCGCGCTTGCGATCAGCGCTCGAGCTTTTGAGCGCAGCTTCCGCTTCGAATTTTCGCGCCTTCTCTTCCAAGAGCTCGAGATAGGCGCTCGGATTTTTCGTTTTCTTGGGCCAGCGATAACTGGTGAACGGCTGGAAGGTGGAGGAGGCGAAACTGCTCCCAGTCGGCACGCGATCGGAATCAGAGCCATCGGCGTCCACGTCCATCTCCGCCTGCATCAGGACCGCTTTTCGTTTCGTTTCCGGATGCTTCAGTGCGAGCACGGTTTGGCAATCGTAGAAGTTGTGGCGTGAGAGCAATTGATCGAGCCGGCCGAGAGTCGCGCGCAGTGTTTTGATTTTCGTTTCGTAAAATTCGGCGAAGTAGGGCGAGACGGAATCGGGATTGATCAGGGCCGCAAGGCCGGGCAAAACGCGCGGGAGTTCCGGGTTCACTTTGGCCAAATCTTCGATCGTGCGGTTCGGGGTCGGGACGCGCACCTGCAGTTTCAAATCGAGCACGTAACTCTGCGGATCGACGCGTTCATCCGAGGCCGCGCCGCCAGTCGTCGGTTCGACCACCGGACGCAGCGTAATTCCGTTGAAGAGGCGTGCGGTTTCGAGCTTGCCGGCGATGACCGGCGGGAGACGCGGACGCGGCGGAGGCTCCGGGGTCGGTGAAGTCTCGAGAATTTCCGGCGGAGAAGCTTCGGTGTTGAGCAGATTCCAGCGCCAGCGCTCGAGCGAAATCCAGCGCAGCACGATCGCGATCAGAACGGCGAAGAAAAGCAGCAGTGCGAGCCGCCGCAACGTGCTCAGGCGAAATCTGCGCACGCGCGATTTATTTTTTTATCCAGGCGAGGATGGCCACGATCAAGCCGATCACACTTAGGACGGACATCAATCCTGCCGGCATGAAGCTGCTAGTCTTGATGAAGGCAGGCACGAATCGGCCAGCGAGCAGAAGGGAAACCAACGCGGCCAGGCCGAGACCGAAGGCGAAATAATTCGGCAGGAGAAAAGCTGCGAGCAAAAGCAGAATTCCGGAAAGGGAACCGGCGATAATGGAGGCGGTGCTGCCCGCTTTTACATAACCCATGATTCCGCCCGCGATCGTGAGCAGACCAAAAATGATAAAGTAAATTTTTGCGGGACCGATCATGCGGCATCGGTACGCCAAAGGCGCACGGCTGTCCACTTTCGCACGCGGATCAGCATTTCACTTCAATGAGCGCGATCTCACGCGAGACTACGCGCCAATTTGCCGAAAACCAGCGCAACGCTTCGCGCACCGCGCTCCGGCTGACCGCGTGACCGTGCGGCATCATCTCCTGACGCACGCGGGTGAAGCCGGTTCGTTCCATCGCGCGCTTGACTTGTTGCTGCTGGGCTGGCCGCGCGATGATGTCTTCCTGTCCGCTGCTCAGATAAACCGCCGTGCGCAGGAAAGCCGCGCCGGGTTGGAATTTTCGGTAGCCTTCGCTCAAGCGGTCTTCGTTGATCCCGGTGAGAAAAATTCCGATGACGTGATTGCCCGCGAGCGCGAGAAGCGGAGCGAGATTGCCGGCGCGCTTGGCCCCGCCGGAAAAACCGGCGACCGCGATCGGCCAGCTTTTCGAGCTCGGGAAACTGCGATGCAGCGCGTCCAGTGCGGCCAACGTCATGCCCGCGCGCCAGCCGGCGCTATCGCGGGAAGGGTTGCCTTCGCCGTCTCCCGCGAGAACGAGCCAGCCTTCATTCAGGGCGGACTCGCGATAAAAATCCTCCAGGTCATCGCGATTCTTGCGCTGGAAATCGCTCGTCGAAAGACAGACCAGGACCGGCCAGCTTTTTTGCGGATCGAAATTCGCGGGCACGGCCAGAACCGCGATCGCGTGATCCGGCGCAGTGTTTCCTCCCTCGGACAGATATATTTTTTCCTGCGCGCTAATCGGAACGGAGGCACGCGCGGTTCCGCCCGGCTTCATCGGAGCGCCGGCAAAATCGAGTGCAAAAGCGGATGCGTAGAACGAACAGAACGCAAACGCGGAGGCGCAAATCGCGCCTCGCTGGCGCCCGTGGCGGAGTGTTGATTGCTTCACGACCGGCATTGTATTCATGAATCTCCTCTTCCTTCGAACAGAAACGCGCTCGCGCCGCGACCGAAGTTCGATACCATCGCCGCCGTGAACTCAGAAAGATTCTATCTCCTGCACAAATCGCTTACCTGCGCCGCCGCGGCGGTTTTTTCTCTCGGGATTTGCTCCGCTCAGGATGCGGCGAAGCGGCCGGCCGAAGTGGTGCAGGACAATTCATTCTTCGTCGAGGAAGCCTACAATCAGGAGCCGGGCGTGGTGCAACACATCTCAAGCGCGCTTTACACGGTGACCCGGCATTCCGGCGGCGGCGAAGAACGCCAGCTCTCTTTCGTTTTCACTCAGGAGTGGCCGGTTGTGACGCAGACGCACCAGCTCTCCTACACCGTGCCCTACACTTATTTGAACGACGAAGGCGCCTCCGATAATGGCTTCGAGGATGTCAGTCTCAACTATCGCGTGCAGGTCTTGATGGAATCCGAGACGCATCCCGCCTTCGCTCCGCGCTTCACTTTAATCCTGCCGACCGGCGATGCGCGGGAAGGTTTCGGTAACGACGCGGTCGGTTATCAAATCAACCTGCCCGTGAGCAAAATCGTGAGTGATCGCTGGACGCTGCATGGCAATGCCGGCGCGACTGTTTTTCCGGATGCGCGAGGAGGGCACGATCTCTTCAATCAAAATCTCGGAGCCAGCGCCATCTACGCGGTTACGCCTACCTTCAATCTCATGCTCGAAGCGATCGCGAATTGGGAACAGGAGGTGGACGAGACCGGTCGAAAGGACGACACCTTCTCCGCCTTTATCTCGCCCGGTTTTCGTTTTGCGATCAACCACTCGAACAAAGCGCAAACCGTTCTCGGTTTTGCTGTGCCGATCGGCCTGACGAGGGACGCGCCCGATTTCGGCTTCTTTCTCTACGCTTCCTACGAGCATTTCTTTTATCACCCAAAGGAGCACGGGAAGTGAATTCGATCGTGAGCGCGGGCAGGAGAGCGAGCAGTTGAGATATCCCCTAACGAGCAATCCAATCTTCTGGACCATCCAGGGAGAAGGGCAGATGCGCGGATTCCAAATGTGTTTCGTTCGTCTGGCGGGCTGTTCCGTTGGCTGCGAGCATTGCGATACCGATTACGCGAAAAAGGAAATGGCAACCGAGGAGGAAATCGCTCAGCGCGCCGACAGAATCACACCGACGGGCGCGCGGGATCGCTGGATCTGGTTAACCGGCGGCGAACCGACGGATCACGAGTTGGGGCCGCTGATCCGCGCCTTGCGCGAGAAAAATTTCTCCATCGCGCTCGCTTCCAGCGGTCACCGGCAGGTCGTGGCAGAGGTCGATTGGCTTTCCGTTTCGCCGCATGATCCAGCCAAGTGGATGCAAACGCGCGGAAGCGAAATGAAGATCGTGCCCGGTCTGAATGGATTTGCGATCGACGACTTCCGCTCCGCGCATCCGGACGATCAAACCGATTTCCAATATCGCTACGTCCAGCCTCTCACCCTCGGCGGAGGCGAAGACCCAGAGAGCCTGCGCACCTGCCTTGCATTCGTTAGGCAAAATCCGAACTGGTGGCTCTCGCGCCAGGATCATCACTACTGGAACGTAGCTTAGGAATTCTGGGGAGCGCACGCTTGTAGCGTGCTGATTTCGGCATTCTGCCGAAACGAACTTTCCTCGAGGCAGAATTTCTAAAGCGCTCACCCAGCATGCAAAGTTCGTGATCGCAGAATGCGATCACCAGCACGCTACAAGCGTGCGCTCCCCAGAAGCCGAAGCACAGAATCAAGGTTGCGCGCGACAAACGCCTGACGCACAATCCTGCTCATGAGGTCACGCATCATCGCCGCGTTCCTCGTCTGCGCCGTCGCCTTTGCCGTCGCTCTTTCGGTTTCACCGCAACTGCACGCGCGGCTGCATAAGGACAGCGACTCCGCCAAACATGAGTGCGCCGCCACCCTCATTTCTTCGGGCAGCGTGGAGCATTCCGCTTGCGAACCCCCGCCCGTTCAGCCGTGCAAAGTTCCCGGCACTCCACTTCTTCGGACGCAGCACGTCGCGCGCGTCCTAGCGTCCCTTGAGTTCACTCGGCTCGAGCACGCACCGCCCGCGCACTCCTAAGCGCATCGTCGCCGCCTTGATGCGGTAATCGCCTCACTCGCGGCTTCGTCTGCGCACGCATTTGCCCTGCGGCCTGCACCTGTCGTGCAGCGCCGTGTCCCCATCATGCAGATGAATTTCAACTTAGGAGAATCAGATGAAAAATTTAATATTTTGCGCACTCGCCATGGTCATGGCTGCGCGCCTAACGAGCGCTCAAGAAGCAGTCTCACCCGCACCCAGTCCGTCCCCGGCCGGTAAAACCGCCGAGACCGAACGTGTCGTCGTCACCGGCGGCGAAATCGAACGCAGTTCCTCCGATACCGCACAAGCGGTCACGGTTCTGAATGGCGATGCTTTGAAACAACGAGCCGACGTCACGCTGGGCGACACCTTGCGCGATACGCCGGGCGTGGCCGGGAGCGGCTTCACGCCGGGCGCGAGCCGGCCTATCATTCGCGGGCTCGACAACAATCGCGTCCGTGTCCTCAACAACGGCACCGAAGTTTTTGACGTCTCGAATTTGAGTCCGGATCACGCGCCGAGCGTTTCCACTTTGCTCAGTCAAAGCGTGGAAGTGGTGCGCGGGCCCGCGACTATTTTGTTCGGCTCGGGCGCGATCGGCGGTGTGGTCAACGTAGTCGATAACCGCATCCCGATCGACGTTCCGCCCAACAAAATCAGCGGCGAATTTGCCGGACGTTACGCGAGCGCGGACAACGAACGCAGCGGCGCGGGTGCGCTCGAATTCGCCCTAACGAATCATCTCGTCTTTCACATCGATGGCTCGTTGCAATACACCGACGATCGCGATGTTCCCGGTTTCGCCCTCGATCAACGCATTCGTGATTTGCTTACGCCCGCTCAGCTCGCCGGTCGCGGCTTCGGCGAAAATCCGCGCGGCACCGTGCCGAACACTTACGTCGAGACGCAGGATTTCGGCGTCGGTCTCTCCTACATTTGGGACAAGGGTTACATCGGCGCGTCCTACAGCGAATTCTGGTCGAGCTACGGCGTGCCGGACGATCCGGAAGTGGATGATCCGGCCGAGCCAGCGCCGCGCGTCCACCTCGAAGTGAACAAGAAACAGGGCAACGTCCGCGCCTCGATCGTGGATCCATTTCCGGGCGTGAGCACGATGAACTTCAAGTTCGTTTACACCGATTACGAACATCTTGAGATCGAAGACGGCGAGATCGGTTCGACCTTCGACACCAGCGGCGTCGATTCGCGGCTCGAGTTCGTCCACAAACCGATCGGCATTTTCAACGGCTCCATCGGTGGACAATTTTTCCTGAAAGACTTGTCCATCCTGGGCGAGGACGCCTTCCTGCAACCGACGCGCACCATTCAAGGCGCGACCTTTATTTTCGAGGAAACGAAATTCGGTCCGGTCACGCTGCAATTCGGCGGCCGGGTCGAGCGGGATAATCTTGAGATCGAGAGCGACGATCCCGATCTCACTTCCCTCACCTCACCGAACCAGAAAGAGCAGGACTTCACTCCGCTCAGCGGCGCGGTCGGGCTCATCTATCATTTCGCGACGGACTGGGAATTCGCGATCAACGCCACTTACTCGCAACGCGCTCCGACCGCGGAAGAACTTTTCGCGCGCGGCGGACACGACGCGACTTTTCAGTTCATTATCGGCGATCCGAATCTCGATGTGGAATCGAGTCGCGGCGTCGACGTTAGTCTGCGCAAACGCGCCGGCCACGTCACCGGAACGTTGAGCGGCTTCTATAATAACTTCACCGATTACATCGACTTCACCCCGACCGGCGACTTCGAAGACGGCCTGCGCGTTTTCGTTTACACGCCGAAGAACGCGGAGTTTTACGGCGGCGAAGCGCAGGTCGATTTTCATCTCCTGCCGCTTGAGCTCACGCGCATCCGCGCCGCGGAAGATCCGAAATCGATCAAGAGCCGGATCACCAAAAACGTCGCCGAGCCGGAGAAAAATCCGAACGATCTCTTCCTGCGCCTGCAGGGCGATTACGTCCACGCGGAAGATAGCAACACCGGCGAACCGCTCCCGCGCATCACGCCGTTTCGTTATAGCGCGTCGTTGAATTACGACAGTCCGAGCTGGACCGCGATGATCGAAGGCCAGCGCGTCTCGCGGCAGGATCGGGTCGCGCAATTCGAAACCGAAACGCCCGGCTACACGTTTCTGAACGCGAGCATCGGCTACAAATTCAAAATCGGCCCGACGCAAAACAACGTCTATCTGCGCGGCACCAACCTGACCAACGAAGAAGCACGCGATCACACTTCGTTCTTGAAAGAAGTGTTGCCGCTGGCGGGTCGTGGAGTGCTGGTCGGCATGCATACGCAGTTCTAGCGTTCGCGAGATTAAAGGAGAGGCGGCTCGATCGCCGTCTCTCCTCGGGTGAGAACGCGATTGCGCCGGGTGGCGATCGACGGCACACTGCGTGCCCTAATGAGGCCGCGCCTATTCGCCGCATTCCTCCTCCTCGCCGTGGCGCTCGCAGCCACGCTCGCGGTCACGCCGCAATTGCATGAGTGGCTGCACAACTTCGGCGACAGCAGCAATCACGAATGCGCCGCGACGTTGCTCTCATCCGGTAACGTCGAACACTCCGCCTGCGAGCCAGCTTCGGTCAAGCCACGGCCCGCTCCGAGCGTGCCCGCTTTCCGTCCGCAACCGTTTGCCCGCGTGCTCGCTTCCTTCGAGTTCGCGCGTCTCGAGCACGCTCCGCCAACTGCGCACTGACGCATTGGCTTGAGCCGCTTCCGGCGGCCGCGGCGCGCGCGCGTTCTCGCTCGCCGCTGATCCAATGTGCGCCGGACACAACTGTTTGGACTCGTTAGGCGCGCCAGTCGCGCCCTGCTCTGAGAGATGACGGAAATGAAAACGAAAATGCTCGCCGCGATGATGCTCTGGTCATCGATGACGGGAATAATTTTGGCTCAGGAAAATTCGCCTGCGGCGACCAGCGCGGAAGTGAGCGAACTGCGCCAGCAAGTGCAGGCGCTGACCGAAATGGTCAAGACTCTGCAGCAGCAGGTGAAAGATCAGCAGGCCTCCGTCGAGCAATCGAGCGGTGGTTCGCCGTTGCCGCAAAATCCCGAGCCGCCCCCGCTCCCTGGCGCAGCACCAACTCCTGCTACGTCCTTCCCCACCAGCGACAACACCGTGGTCGCGACCACTTCCGCGACATCAACCGTCAACGCGAACGGCACCGCATTTCCGACCAGCGATTCGTCGGTCACCAATACGCCTGAGGCTTCGACTAGCGGCAGCTCTTCGCTCACTCAATCGATTCCCATTATCGGCGGCGGCGGCAAAACTTATATGAACATTTCCTTCGACGGACTCTTCACCGTCGCAGGCTCGACCAAGCGCGATCTCAGTCGCATCGAAGTCGGCGATCACGATCCGCAACAGCGCGGCTTCAACGCCCGCAATTCCGAGATCGCGCTCGACGGCGCGGTCGATCCTTATTTCGAAGGCTTCGCCAACATCGTCCTCAAGCTCGACAACGATAACGAAACCGAGATCGAACTGGAGGAAGCGTTCCTGCAAACCACCAACTTGCCTTTCGGTTTGCAATTGAAGGCCGGACAATTTTTTGCCGCCTTCGGCCGGCTCAATCCGACCCATCCGCACACTTGGGATTTTACCGACGCGCCCCTGGTGATGGGCCGATTGCTCGGGCCGGATGGCCTGCGTGGAGTCGGCGCGCAACTTTCCTGGACGCTGCCGACGCCATGGTACTCCCAGCTTTATCTCGGCGTGCAAAACGGCCGCGGCGACACCGGCTATTCTTTTCGCAATCCGGGCGAGGACGGAATTTTCTACGGCCGCCTAACGAGTGATCGCGAAGCGCGCGGCTTGCGCGATTTCGTCTGGCTGCCGCGCTTTGAGAGTTCCTTCAACCCGAGCGCGACCCAGACCGTGCTCGCCGGCGTTTCGAGCGCCTTTGGTTCGAACGAAACCGGCGCGGAAGAGCGTACCCAGATTTACGGCGTCGACCTTCTCTACAAATGGAAAAGCGCGCGTGCGGAAGGCGGGTTTCCATTCGTGAAATGGCAAACCGAAGCGATGTATCGCCGCTTCGAAGCCGGCCGCGGCATCGATGAAACTTTTCCGGTGGCGGAAACATTTCACGATTGGGGCATCTACTCGCAGGTGCTGTGGGGATTCAAGAAAGGCTGGATCGCCGGCATTCGCGGCGAGCATCTGCACATGCAGGATTCCGATTTCACGGATGACGACACGCGACAGACGCGCTCGCGCGTCTCGGCCAATCTGACATTTCTCCCGACTGAATTCTCGCGCCTGCGGCTGCAATACAATCACGATTTCCTGGAGGAAAACGAGTTCCTCGCCGGCCGCCAGAACGACTCCGTCTTCCTCCAATTCGAATTCATCCTCGGCGCGCACGGCGCGCACAAATTCTGATGCCCTTCCCGTTCTTTAGAGTTGTCATCCTGAGCCGCGAAGACGGCGAAGGATCTCGCAATTGCAATTCAAGCGTCTTGTTGCCGAGGAACGCGGGCTGGCAAGTGAGAGATTCTTCGACGCGCTTTGCCAGTCTCAGAATGACAATTATCCGAGCGCTCTCTTTTATGAAAAAAATCCTGTCCATCCTGTTAATCCTGTCTGCTTTTTCTGCAGCGGAAGCCAAGCTCAACGTCGTCACCACTTTGCCGGATCTCGCTTCGCTCGCGCGTGATATCGGCGGTGACAAAGTCGATGTCACCATCATGGCGAAACCGACGGAGGATTCGCATTTCGTCGATGCGCGTCCCAGCTTCGTAGTGCAATTGCGCAACGCCGACGTCCTGATCGAGGGCGGCGCCGAACTCGAGATCGGCTGGCTACCGCCGCTGCTACAAAACGCGCGCAATCCCAAAATCGAAGTCGGCAAACCGGGTCGCGTTCAGGCTTCGCAAGGCGTGCGCTTGATGAATGTGCCGACTAACGTGACTCGCGCAGCTGGCGACGTGCACGCGCTCGGCAATCCGCATTTCATGGTCGATCCGATCATCGCCAAGACAGTCGCGCAACACATCACGCAATCCTTCTCCGCCCTTGATGCAGCGAACGCCGCCAGCTACGACGCGAACGAGAAAAAATTCGAAGCGACGATCAACGCCAAGCTCCAGGAATGGGGCACGGCCATGCTCCCCTTCAAAGGACAACATGTCGTCGCCTATCACGATTCATGGCCGTATTTCGGCCATCGCTTCGGACTGGAAATCGATGTTTTCCTCGAGCCGAAACCAGGCATTCCGCCCTCGCCTTCTCACCTCGCGGAAGTGATCGAGCAGATCAAAGCGCAGAAGATCAAAGCGATCATCGTCGAGCCATTTCACGATCGAAAAATCGCCGAGAAGGTGGCGAGCGCGACCGGCGCGAAAGTGGTGGACTTCGCGCAATATCCCGGCGCGCTTCCGAACACGGACAGTTACGTCAAGTTAATCGATGCGCTGGTTTCGCGTCTGTCCGCAGCGCTCAAATAACTCGTTAGGCAAGGGAAACAAAATCATGTGGGAAGTAATGTTCTGGCCGATCGTCGCGTGCGTATTGCTGCCGTGGCTGCTGGTTTATCTCGGGCTGCATGTCGTGCAACGCGGCATCATCTTCATCGACATCGCGATGGCGCAGATGGCCTCGTTAGGCATTT
>CAXSFN010000017.1:0-80660 GCA_964236815.1 uncultured Chthoniobacterales bacterium | reverse complement strand
TAGCCCGTCGGTCTTCCGGTAAGTCGTCCAATTTCCCTCGCGGAAGAGGTTCAACCCGCCGTTCCGCGTGCCGATCCAAAGCCCACCCTCGCGCGCGCCGAGCGTGCACCAGATCAGGTGATCGCGCGCACTGCCGCCGAGGGTCTGCGGCGTGAAGCCGCTTTCCGTTGCGCGATAGAGATTCCAGGCGGCGCCATGGGTGGCATCTATCGCGAACCAGACATTCCCATCGCGGTCTTCGGCAGTGCAGCGAGTCTTTCCCTTCGTCACCGCCTCATCCGCGATCGCGACACTCCGGCCATCGCGAAAAAGGTTGAGGCCTTCGTCCGTTCCGACCCACATGTTGCGGTGTGTATCCTGAAGGAGGGAACGCGCTCCATTGTTCGTTAGGCCATCTGCCATCGTGATCGTCTCGATCCGCGGGCGCTTTAGACGGCAGAGTCCGCCGCCATTCGTCCCGATCCAGAGGCCACCGGTTTGATCGGCATGGAGGGCGTGGACCTCATCACTCGTTAGGCCGTCCTCCGTGCGGTAGGGAATAAAACGGTCTCCGGTTTGCCTAACGAGTCCATTCCCGAGCGTACCGGCCCACAGATTTCCTTCCGCGTCTTCCGCGATCGTGCGGACGCGCGTTTGCGGAAGCGCGTTTTCAATGCGGCCCTCGCGCAAGACGCATAAGCCTTCTTCCGTGCCGATCCAGAAACCGCCCGCGCGGTCGAGATAGAGTGCGTGCACCTGGTCAGCCGGCAAACCGTCCTGCGTCGTCCGCACGGAAAAATGGCCGTCGTGCAGCTCGGCCAAACCTGCGTTTGTTCCAGCGCAGACATTTCCGTCCGCGCTCAGCGCCAGCGTCCAGACATGTAGATCCGGGAGGCCTTCCGTTGCGCCGTAGGTGCGGAAGCTTTTGCCGTCCCACATGCTGATGCCGCCGCCATCCGTGCCGATCCAAAGCGCGCCTGCCCCGTCCTGCACGAGAGCCATCACGTAATCATTCGTTAGGCCATCGCGGGTATCGAAGCGCGTGAAACGGCCATCGCGGTAACGCACCACGCCGCGGCCCGTGCCGATCCAGAGATTGCCCTCGCGATCGGTAAACAAGGTGAGGATCTGCGCATCCACGAGGTCCGGCGTATTCGTTCGATCGAAAACCGTGAAGCGCACGCCATCGAAACGGACCAGCCCTTCCGCCGTGCCTAACCAGAGATAGCCCTCGGGCGTTTGACTGATCGCATAGACGCTATTGTGCGGCAGGCCGTCGGTGTCGCGCCAGACGGTTTGCTGATAGATGCCGAAGACCTTGCGCGGCGGAGACACCTCTGCCCGGAGACTCGCGGTCAAAGCCAGCAGGCAAAGCGCAATCGCGATGAGTCGCATCGCGGCAAACTTAGCGGAAGCGTCCAGCGAGCGGAATATCTAACGGCGCAAGCTGGAAGCATGCGCTACGATGTGCGCGTGAATCGCCTCGACGGCCGCGCGCCTGATCAAATTCGTCCAGTCAGTTTCGAGCTCGGCATTGCGCCGCACGCGAGCGGTTCGGTGCTGGTCGCGATGGGAAACACCCGCGTCATTTGCGCGGTTATGATCGAGGACGGCGTGCCGCGTTGGATGAAAGAACAGCAGGTCACTGGCGGCTGGCTGACGGCGGAGTATTCGATGCTGCCGTATTCGACTCAGTCGCGAAAGCCGCGCGATATCGCAAAAGGGAAACTGGATGGCCGCAGCAGCGAAATTCAGCGACTGATCGGCCGCTCGTTGCGTGCTGTGGTCGATTTGGAAAAGCTCGGCCCGCGCACCATCTGGGTGGATTGCGATGTCCTGCAAGCCGACGGCGGGACGCGGACCGCGGCGATTACGGGCGCGAGTCTGGCGGTCGCGATCGCGTGTCGAAATCTGGTCGAGGCAGGGGAGCTCACGCAATCGCCGATTCGAAACTTGGTCGCAGCGATCAGCGCCGGCGTGCTGAACGGGACCTCAATCGTCGATCTGAATTACCTTGAGGACAGAGAGGTCTCGGTTGATTTCAATCTGGTTGCGACGGAACACGGCGAATTCGTCGAGATCCAGGGTTCGGGCGAGGAAAGCACCTTTTCGCGCGCGCAGCTTGACGAGATGCTCCTGCTTGTCGGAAAAGGAATTGCGGAGTTGATCGCGGCGCAGCGCCAGGTTTTGGCGAGTCTGGCAAATTCTTCTTCAGCTCCAACCTCTTAAAAAGTTACCTGATGAAGAAAGCATTAATCACCGGGATCACGGGGCAAGACGGCAGTTACCTCGCCGATTTGTTACTCGAAAAAGGCTACGAAGTTCACGGCATTATTCGGCGGGCCAGCACCTTCAACACTTCACGCATCGATCACCTTTACGCGGATCCGCACATCAACGGCGTCAAGCTCTTCCTTCATTACGGCGACCTGAGCGACTCGGTCAATCTGGTCAAGCTGCTCTATGATTTGAAGCCGGACGAAGTTTATCATCTCGCGGCGCAGAGCCACGTTCGTGTCAGCTACGACATTCCGGAATACACCTCCGATGTAACTGGCGTTGGAACAATTCGCATTCTGGAAGCAATGCGCGAAAGCGGCGCTAAGCCGCGGTTTTATCAGGCTTCATCGAGCGAAATGTTCGGGAAAGTGCAGGCCGTTCCGCAAATCGAGACCACGCCCTTCTGGCCGCGAAGTCCATATGGTGTGGCCAAACTTTTCGCCTATTGGGCGACGGTGAATTATCGCGAAAGCTACGGCCTGCACGCGAGCAACGGCATCCTCTTCAATCACGAAAGCCCGCGCCGCGGGGAGACATTCGTCACGCGCAAAATCACCCGCGCAGTCGCCGCGATTAAGCTCGGCCTGCAAAAGGAATTGTTTCTGGGTAACTTAGACGCGAAACGCGACTGGGGTTACGCGCCGGAATATGTCGAGGGGATGTGGCGCATCGTGCAGCACGACGAGCCGGACGATTTCGTCCTCGCGACCAACGAAACGCACACCGTCGAGGAATTCGTCCGGACGGCATTTGGTCACGTCGATCTGGATTGGAAAGATTACGTGAAACACGACGCGCGTTATGAGCGTCCGGCTGAAGTCGATCTGCTCATCGGCGATCCGGCCAAAGCCAAACGCGTTCTCGATTGGGAGCCGAAGGTTCGCTTCGCCGAGCTGGTCCAGATCATGGTCAACGCAGACGTGGATGCGCTCAGCCGGCAGTCGGCGCAAAAGCATTTGGGCAAAATGCCGTAAGCGCGGATTTCACGCGATGGTGTCTTGGAAGGTCTGCTGTGTCGCTGTGGCTTGCGCTTAGTGATCGCCGACGAAAGTACAGGCTTCGATCACTGGCTTAGCGTCACTTTGAGATGGAGGAATTCCTTTGCGCCCCCGGAAATCGGATGAGTCGAACGCACAGTCACCGTTTCGAGAGTTCCGGGACCTGGGACAATCGAATAGGTCGCAATGTCGACGGCGGATGACGACCAATTTGGTGGGCTCAAGGCCGTGGCTAACTCTGGCACGTAGGTAATGTCGGTGGGCGCGTTGATTCCGGTGGGCCGGGTGTAGGAAAGGCTCAGATATTTTTGTCCACCTTCGCTGACTGTGCCGACGCTGGTGCCTCGGGTGCCACCGATCGCGGTTGGGTCGAGGCCGAGGGCGTATTCGAGCAAATTGGAGAGCCCGTTGTTGTTTGGATCGGCCGTCATGCTCGCATTCGCGCCGCTCAAATTGTAACGGCTGACCCAATCGCTGAACGTGACTGGACCGGCTTGATAATTCGTTAGGCGTAAGGTTTTGCCGCCATTGACCAATTGAACTTCGAAGGTGCCGCTGGTGCCGGCGGCTGAGACGCGAGTGCCGGCGAGGTTCGTGGTGATGGCCGAACCAGACGTGACAATGTCGAACGTCTGCGCCGCCTGCACGCTGCTGCCGAAGCCGTTAATTAGCGCCACGCCTAACGAGCCGTTGATGCTGAAAGCGCCGCTCACGTTCACGCGGTCGTGCTCGGTCCCCGGCGTGACGCCACCAATCTCAATCTTAAGTAAGCCACCGCTCTCGACGGTGAGATTACCGTTCCAGGTCAGCGTGCCAGCGCTGTTGCCGGGCACGAGCGCACCCCCGTTCTTGATCAGGCCCGGACCGGTGAAGGTTCCGCTGCCCATGATCACGCCGTTCGCGCGGGCGATAATGCTTCCTCCGCTCAAGGCCTTGACGTTGGCTCCGACGCTGGTCTTGAGCAGTGCTTTGGATTCGTTCACCGCCACGCCCTCACGCAGACGAGTATTCGCCGTCTTGCTGGATCGCCCGCCCGTGCCGCTGCCAATCGCGATGTTACCGCCTCCCGCCGCGACGAGAGTACTGCCGTCATTACCGATCAGGGTGCTGCCATCAATGCCAATGAGGCTGCCACCATCCAAACCGACGAAGGTGCTGCCGTCATTTCCGATGAACGTGCTCCCATCATTCCCGATCAGATTTCCGCCTCCCTCGACCTTGAAGGTGCTGCCATCGTTACCGACGAAGGTACTGCCGTCGTTGCCGATCATATCGCCACCCTGTGTTGCGGCGAGGGTGCTGCCGTCGTTACCGATCAGGGTGCCGCCGTCCGCGCCGATCATATCGCCACCCTGGGTGGTAATTAGCGTGCCCGCGCCGATGCCAGTGATGTTGCCGCCGCCCGCCGCAACCATGTTCATCCCGCCAGCTGCAACCATGTTGCCTCCGCCGGCTGCGACCATATTCAGGCCGCCAGCCGCGACCATGTTCAATCCGCCGGCCGCGACGATCGAACCGCCATTCACGTTGATATTGAGGGAGAGAGTTTGGCCGCCGCTCAGGCTGACGTTGATTTGCGATCCGACGCCGGTGGTCTCGAGGAGGTTTGGATGCTGACTCTCTGCGATCCCGACTAACGAGAGGTTCACTTTAGCGCCGTTGGAAGCGGCGAGCCCGCCGTTGCCGCTGAATTTTTTCAGGAAATTAAAGGTGCCCGCGCGAAACTCGAGCACGCCGTCGTTTTGGAAATCGATGTTCAGGTCGGTCTGCGAGTTGGTGTCGTGAATCAGGCGGCCGGTGATGGCGTTATGAAAGAGCGTGGTGCTATCGCCGGTGATGCCGGGATTGTCCTGGCCGCCGACGCGCGACTGCAGAACGAATCGTCCGCCATTCTCAAAGCGAGCGCCGTTTTGCAGGACGAGCTTTTTGCCGGTGGCATTCCAAACCGAGACATCTCCGCCCGAAGTTTTCAGGATGGCGTTATCGACGATTTGGTCTCCGTTTTGAAAGACGAGACCGGTGCTGCTGAGCATGCCTTGTCGGCCGAGATCGATCAGCGCCTGGCTGCTCTTGATCGTGTTGTCGCCGTGGAAGGCGACACGAGCGCCGGCGCTGATCCAGGTCTCGTCCAGCTGGCCGTTCCCGGTCGTGGACAAGGTGCTGGGCAGGAACTCGAGCGTTGTGCCGACGAAGTTGATGTAGCCGGTGCCGTTGAACTCGTTGGCACGGCCGCGGGCGCGGTAAACCTTGTCCGCGCCGGTGAAGGTGATCTCTGACGACGGATGATTCGGCGAGAACTTCGCGGTCTCGTTGAATAAGCCGCCTTGATTGAATGTGACCAGTTTGCCCTGCTCCGCCCAAACCTGGCCGGCGACATCGAAAGGCGTGCCGAACGTCATCGGCCCGTAGTAATAGCCGTTCAACCCCGTGGCGTAGAAATAAGTCGTGGAGTTTTCGAGAGCGCGAAAGCTTCCGGTCCCATCGCTGTCGATCGATGAAGAATAATAGTGGTTCATCCGGCCGGCGTTCTCGAACACGGCGCCGTTGACGAGATGGAACTGGCCTCCGCCGCCGTTATTGATTCCGAAGGTGGCGGTGCCGGTGGGCGCAATGCGCAGGAGCGTGTTCGAGACCGTGATGTTGTGGTTGGGCGCGAATGGAGACTCGTAGGTTTTGCCGATGTGCAGGTTTTTGGTGACTTCGAGCGTGCCCGCGCCGCTCACCCCGCTGGCAAAATAGAGGCCGATGTTCTCACCGGTGAGTTTCGCGCCGGAGTTAAAGGCGAAACTCGCATCGGCTGGACCGAAGAAGCCGTTGCCAATGGATGTGTTTGCATCGCCTTCAAAGGTGACCGTGGTGCCGCTGGTAGGATATATGCCGAAGCCTTCAGCCACTTTGGTCGAGCCTTTGTTGAAAGTTCCGCTGGAGGTGATCAGAAGCGAGCCAGTGTCGGCATTGAATTCGCCCGAGTTCCGATAAGGCATCTCCAGGCGGTTCTCCTGCGCGCTGGTTGTGCGAAAAATGCCGCCCGGCATGTTGGTAAAGAGCGAGCTGCTCTCGCCGCCGAGGACGTTGATGTAGCCGCCCATCGAGATGGTGCCGTAATTTTTCCAGGTCGCGCCGTTGGTAAACTGGAGCGGCGAACCCTGCTTGTTAATCGAGCTGCTCGATCCTGCCAGGGTGATCAACTTCGCGCCGGAGAAGGTGGTCGGTCCCGGAAGAATGGAGAGGCCGCCGCTTACGTTCAGAGTCCCGGGACCGCTCAAGATAGTAGTGCCGAGATTGCCGAACTCGAAAATCGTTGCGTTAAGAATGGTGGCGTCGGCCAATGTGACGGTGGTGTTTGCGAACCCATGCCGTCCTGCGCCGGAAAGATTGTTCGTTCCGGAGAAAGTGAACGGTGTGTCCTGAAAAAGAAGGTAGGTGTTTGGGGCCGCGGCAAGTGAGGAATTCGAGACGATGCCTCCGCCTTTCCAACGAAGGATTCCGCTTTGAACGTCGATTACACCGGTGTTGTTGAGAGGGCTGAAGATGGAGTAATCCGAGCCGCCGACTTTCTTGATTGTGCCGGAGCTAACGATCGATGAGCCGCCGTTGTTGAGCCCGTTAAAAGTATCTCCGCCGAGAGCGCCGAACTCCATCGTTCCGGCGTTAGTGAACACCACGCCGCCGTTCGCGGTCGCATTATGCGGCACGCGAATCCTGCCGCCTACGTCTGAGCTAACCAAGCCACCAGTAACTGGCCCATCGAAGCCTAACTCCACCGTTGAAGCGTTAGTCGCGAGAATGGAGGCGCCAGTGTTAGTTAGGTTCGAACTCCAGAGAGCCAGAGTTCCACCGTTGAGCGCCTTCATCGTTTTGCCGGGAGAATTCGTTAGGCTGGCGGTGGTGAAACGAAGTTCCTTTCCCGCCTGATCGGCTTCCACCGCCGAATTATTGATCGCGGTGAGGTAACGCGTGTAGCCATTCTCCGCGCCGATCCAGCCGGCTCCGCTGAGCTTTTGATTATCGAGAGAAAGCACCGCGTTGTTCACTCCATCCGCGGCATTGATCATGGCGTCGTTCTCGAGAATGAGCTGGCCTCCGCCGGTGAGGAAGACATTGGGCGCCGCGCTCGATCCGATGGCCAGACGCGTGCGCGTGCCGCCGGTGTTAAGCAACCGGACCGAGCCTTCGTTCTTGATCGTGCCGATGAATCCGGTTTGCTTGGCGTGCTCGATCACAATCGGGCCTTGCAGGACGAGAGGATTGACGACGGTCGCGTTACCGAGATCGAAGTTCACCGCGTTCGCGACGGCGCCGACGTTGCGCAGTGTTCCGCCAGTGATCTGGGTCGGCCCGGTGAATTTGAACGGGCTGGTGTTAAGCGACTCGAGAAATCCGCCGGCGTTGTTGAGCGAGGTCGTGCGCAGATTCAGCGTCCCGCCATTGCTGGAGCGAATGATGCCGGGGTTCGTTCCGCCATTGAAGCCGACGAATAAAGTCTTGTCCGCAACATCGGCCGCGATCGTACTGCTGTTATTCAGGGTCAGGTAATAGCCGTAACTCGGATCGCCTCCGACCGCGCCGAACCCGTGAATGGTATTGTTCGCGTTGTTCAGAATGCGTTCGCCGAAGCCGTCGCTGACGTACTCGAACAGGCGCGCGTTATCGTTCCCTCCGTTCGCGTCACCCAGAATCACTTCTCCTCCACCAGTGAGGGAAACCGCCGGGCGGGCCGCTTCCGCCAGACGCAGGCTGGTTGAGTTTCCTCCGTAGGCCGCGATCCGAAGCGTCCCAAGATTTTTGATCTCGCCGATCAACCGCGCTTCCTGATTGGAGTTCGGCGCGCCGAGCGTCAGGTTGCCTTCCAAAATCATGCCGTCAGGATTGAGCGGGACGGCCGGATCGGTCCCTGGGCCGGTTGGATTCACTATCGTCATGTTCGTGAGCGGAAGCGTGCCGCCAGGAACGGGAGGAACCGCCGCCGGCCGGCCATTCCGAATCGTGCCGCCTTCGATCCGCGCAAGATCCGCCTGCACCTTTCCGCCATTAATGGCCTCGATCAGGCCGCCGGTGTTTCTGATTGGGCTGACGGCCAAACTGAGGGTGCCGCCATCGGCGCGGAGGACGCCGTTGTTTTGATTATCCAATTCGTGCACGTCGATGTGCAACCGCTCGTTAGGCCGATCGGCGATGAAGCTGCCGCGATTGAAGACCGTGACGTTGTCGATGCTGCCGTTCGAGTCGATGTAGCCGACGTTGCCGCGGCCGCGCACGGTCACGTTCTGGAAGGTCCATTGCTGGGCGCCCTGATCGATCAGTTGCGGCCGGTTGCTAAACGGGGCGTCGAGCACGATCTCGCCGGAGCCATTGAGCGTAACGGCGCTGACGCCGGGAGCCATATCGATGATCCCGCCTGCCGGCACCGAGAAGCTGCCGTTGTTGGTGATCGTGCCGTCCATTAACATGCGGCCCGCGACGGAAACCGACCCGGAGAAGGTGATGTTCTTAAAGGTGTATTCGTTTAAAGCATCAATTTGAACCTTGCCGCCGCCGTCGGCGTTAATCGTTCCGCCTTCCATCAATCCACCGCGATAGAATTGCGCCAGCGAGTTGGCCCCGTCGGACAGGACCGTAGCGCCGGTGTTGAGCCATTCGCCCTGGCCAAAGAGGAGCTTACCGCCGTTGGTGGCGCGCATCGTGCCGGTGTTCACACTGCGGTTGGCGCCGCTGAGGCCGTGGAAGTCCAGGTCCTGGCCGGCGATGTTGGCGTCGATCAGACCGGAGTTGAGGACGGTGAAATTGCTGGCGTTGGCGCGGCCGAAGGCGGCCGAACCCTCGATGATGGCGGAGTTGACGGTGCGGTCGGTGACCTCGGGCCGCTGACCCGGCCCGCCGAGAACGAGGCGGCCCGCGCCGGAGATGGTCTTGGGGCCGGAGAGGATGTCGCTGGAGTAGGGCAACGCGAGGGTGCCATCGAGAATCAGCGCACCCGCGCCGGTGAAGGCGGTGTCGGCGAAGGTCAGCCGGTTGGAGAGGGAGCTGAATTCCACGCGGTCGCCCGTGTCGATCCGCAGACGGCCGACGGTAAAATCCACGCCGGCGCTGCCGGTGGTATAGCCGAGCGTGACCACGGAGGCGGTGCCGGGGGCACCATCCACGAGCACGTCGGCGGAAGGGGAATTCGGCACCTCGCTAGGCGACCAGTTGGGCGCGTCGAGCCAGCGGCCAGCGCCGCCGTTCCAAGTGTAAGGCGTTTGCGCCTGTGCCGCAGTGCTCGCAACCAGGATTGTCAGAAGGGAAAAGATATGAATGCGCATGGCGAAGAAGGTCTGTTGGCCATTACGCGGAAACGCCGGGAAAAATGGCTCACGCGGCATACGGATTTTTTTCGCCAGTGACGAAACCGACGTAAAAACGCTACGATTCCAGCCCGATGTCCCGACCGAGCCAGACTCTGAGCGAATCCGAATTCCTTGAAAAAACGGCGCAATGGCTAAACGAAAGGTCCGAAGCTTCGCTCGGCGAAGCGCTGCCCGAGCTCTACGGAGAATTGCGGCGGCTGGCCGGAAGTTACCTCCGCGGCGAGCGAATCGATCACACGCTCCAGCCGACCGCCCTTGTGCACGAAGCTTATCTGAAACTCAACCAGCAGCGGAATGTCGATTGGGGGAATCGCGCGCAATTCATGGCCATGGCGGCCAAATTGATGCGCCGGATTTTGCTCGATTACGCCACTGCCCACCGTGCGGCTAAACGCGGCGGCGGCGCGGTGCATGTCGATCTAGACGCAGCGACCGACGTCTTTGAGCGCCAGGAGATTTCCGCCGTCGCCCTGAACGAAGCACTGCAGGAACTGGAAGCGCTCGACCCGCGCCAGGCCCAGGTGGTAGAGCTGCGTTTTTTCGGCGGCCTAACGAATCAAGAAATCGGCGAAGTGCTCGGCATCTCGCCTGCCACGGTCAAACGCGAGTGGAGCGTGGCCAAGTTATGGCTTGAGCGGGAGTTGACCACCAGCCGTTAAGCAGTTGTGGAAAAAGGTGGGTGGGGTTTAGAATTCGTCCATGAGCGCGCGTGAAATCATCGGTGAAATCCAACGTTTGCCGTTGGCGGAGCAGGTTGAGGTGATTCAATTCGCCTACCGGCTCGATTCCGAGCGGATGTTGAGTGGGAAGGAACTGGTGACACTAGCAAAGAAGATGGTCGCAGCCGCTGATCCAGCCGAGGCGCTCGAAATTCGCGAGCAGATGATTCGCGGATTCTACGGCGCCAGGGTCGATGCCTAAGATTCGCCGGCAAGGAATTCCGCCGGCGCTCCTCCGCCACCTCCTCGACCGCATCCGAGAACGCGAGATTTCTGAAGAACAGATCGGTCTTCTCTGGGATTGGGTCGAAACGAACCCCGAGGTTCCAAGCAGCAAATGGTTCAAGCGTTTTCCGGGAATGATCGTGTGCGGAGAGGGTGAGCTTGTCCGGACGTTTCTGCGTTTGGGACAGGTAGCAGAAGGAAGAGAAGTGGCGTGAATCTTCGATCCTGGCAGCGGGTGAAGAGCATTGTCGCGGATGCGCTCGAACTGCCGGAAACGGAACGGAAAGCATTCGTTAGGCGCGCGAGCGGCGACGACGCCATCCTCTTGCGCGAGGCGGACTCGCTGCTAGAGAAATCAGGCGAGCGGGTCGAAAATTTCGCGGACGATTTGAGCTCGACGCTCGTCGGCGCGGAAGCTTCCGCGCGCGCGAACGAGCGGCTGGGCGCTTACGAGATTGTGCGGGAGCTGGGGCGCGGGGGAATGGGCGTAGTTTATCTGGCGCGCCGCGCGGATGAGACGTTCGAGAAGCAGGTCGCGATCAAGATTCTCAAGCGCGGGACCGACACCGACGAAGTGCTGCGGCGTTTTCGCGCGGAGCGGCAAATTCTCGCGCGGCTTGAACATCCAAACATCGCGCGTTTGCTCGATGCGGGCACCACGGAAGATGGCTTGCCGTACTTCGTCATGGAGCGCATCGAGGGCGTTCCGATCACGGACTTCTACAATTCGCGTGGCCTTAAGAACGACGAGCGCGTCCGGCTTTTCCTTCAGGTCTGCGACGCGATCCAGTTCGCACACCGCAATCTGATCGTGCATCGCGACATCAAGCCGGGGAACATTCTCATGACCGCGGAAGGCCAGCCGAAGCTGCTCGATTTCGGCATCGCTAAATTGCTCGAAGCGGAAGGCGAGACGGTCTTGGTGACGATCGAGAATCGTCAGCGGCTCACGCCGGGTTACGCTTCGCCCGAACAGGTGCGCGGCGAAGCGATCACTACCGTGAGCGATGTTTACTCGTTAGGCGCATTGCTGCACGAATTGCTAACCGGAAAGTCGCCGCATCGGTTCGCGACCGCCACGCCTTCGCCGACGGAATTGCAGCGCGTCATCGCGGAGCAGGAAATTTCACGCACCAATTTGACGAGCGATCTCGACAACATCCTGCGCACCGCTTTGCGCAAGGAACCCGAACGCCGCTACTCCGGGGTGACCGCATTCAGCGACGACCTGCGCCGTTATCTTGAAGGACGACCAGTGCAGGCGCGGCCGTCGACGCTGGCTTATCGCGCGTCGAAGTTCATCGCGCGCAATAAACTCGGCGTGGCTGCGGCGATTCTTCTCCTTCTTACTTTGCTGGGCGGTATGGCAGCGACGGCGCGGCAGGCTGCGATCGCGCAGCGTCGCTTCAATGACGTGCGCAAACTCGCCCACGCCGTGGTCTTCGATTACCACGACTTGGTCGCGCCGTTACGCGGGGCGACGCCGGTGCGCGAGCGTCTGGTCAAGGACGCGATCGAGTATTTAGATAATCTTTCGCGCGAAGCTGGCGCCGATCGCGGTCTGCTTCGGGAAATGGCGACCGCCTACGACAAGGTCGGACGCGTGCAGGGCAATTCTTACTTCCCTAATCTCGGCGATACGGAAGGCGCGCTGCGCAGTTACCGCCGTTCGCTCGAGCTTCGCGAGCGACTCCTGGCGCGCGCTCCGCACGACCACGAACTGCAGGACGAAGTGGCTAAAAGCTATGCCGGAGTCGGCGACGTTCTCTATTCCAAGGATGATTTGCGTGGCGCACTCGCCAGTTACGAGAAGGGGGTGGAGGTGCGGCTGGCAGGTCTGCGCGCCGCCGGGGACGACATCCTCCCCTACCAGCTTGAACTTGTCGTCCTGTATAGCCGCATTGGCGACGTCAAAGGGATGGAGCAATATGCCAACCTCGGTGACACCGCCGGCGCCTTGGCCAGCCTGCGACAGGCGCTGGAAATTTTGGAGCGCTTGCAGCGCGATCATCCGGAAAACTCCGATGTAAACGACCAGCTCGCCAATGCGCTCACTCACGCCGGCATGCTTGCCTGCACGGCCGGCGATGCCGCCAGCGGGCTCGCCATGGAGCGGCGCGCGCTGGAGCTAGTCGAGAAACTGGCGGCCACTAATCCAAACAGCCAGAGCTTCGAGATGTCTGTGCTTGTGGCCAAACACTGGCTGCGTTTGGCCCTCGAAGACCACGGCAAGACCGACGAAGCCATCGCCATTTCGCGACAGGTGGTGGACGATTTACAACGCCTGTCCCAAGGCGATCCGAAGAATATTCAGGTTCGGCGCAATCTCGCGGTCGCGCGTGACGCTCTCGGCAAACAACTTCTCGTTACCGGCGACCATGGGGGCGCGCTTGAGGCCCACCGCGAGGCGCTGGCTTCCTTCGAGCAGTTGGCGAACGAGAACGGCCTGGGAGAATTCAAAGCGGATATTGCGCTTTCCACCTGGCGCACCGGGCGCGCGCACGCAGTCGGAAGCGACCAGACCGCAGCGATCGAATATTACCGAAAGGCCTTGGCTTTGCGGGAGCCGGTCATCGCCAGTGACTCCGCGAACAGTCGTGCCCGCGACGACGTCGCTTCCATTTATGTCGATCTGGGAAGAGCGCTTGCGGCCACGAAAGACTTTGCCGGCGCTGAGGAGGCATTCCGCAAAGCGCTGCCGCTGGCGGAAATGATTTCAGCCCAAGCGCCGACCAGCGCGCGCTTACGCGCTCATCTCGCTCACGCCTATGCCGAAGCCGGACGCGCCGCATTAGCTGCAGGTGATACCGACGAAACGAGGGTGCGTCTGGGGAAGAGTCACGAGATCTGGTCCGAGCTTCGCGAGAAGGGCATCGTTCTTCCCGCGGATGCAACCAAACCAGAGGAAGTCGCGAGAGAGTTGGAAAAACTTTAATTTCACCTAACGAGTCGTTGCGACTTCGGCGCGGGCCGGCGGGGGTGGAACGGCTGTGGCCAGCGGCGCATTGATGATGCTAACTCGCGCGCCTTCGCCGACCACGTTGTAGAGGCTGATGACATCGCGCGATTTCATCCGGACACAGCCGTAGCTGGCGGGCTGGCCGATGTTCCGTTCTTCCGGCGTGCCGTGAATGTAAATATAGCGGCCGTAGGCATTGCGATTTTGCGCTTCGCGACCGCGCAGCCAGAGAATGCGAGTCACGATCGGATCGCGTCCCGGCGCATCGGGCACAATGACCTCTCCAGTGCGCCGTCGATCCTTGAAAACGGCACCGAGAGGAGCCTCGCTCCCGATCTTCTTCGCGATCTCCATTTCACCCAGCGGCGTGCCGCGGCTGCCTGGCCAATCGCCAATGGCGAATTTCGACGTTGAAACTGGATAGGTTGCAACAGGTCTGCCGTCTTCCAGCAATACCAACTTTTGTTCCGGCACGCTCACGACCACGCGATGCCGCGTGTCCGGTGTCGTGCATGCGCTCAGATAAAACAACAGTCCCAGACTAACGAATGCTTTTACGAAGGATTTCACGAGCGGTGGAATTTGAAGAAATTTTCCGCGGTGTCGGTCGTGGCGCTCGCTAATTCTTCGAATGAGATCTCGCGCGCCTCGGCGATCGATTCCGCCACGAGCCGCGTGTGGGCGGGCTCGCAGCGTTTTCCGCGAAAAGGCACCGGCGCGAGATACGGGCAATCGGTTTCGACCATGAATTTATTCAGAGCCAATTGGGCCGCGATTTCACGGACCGCCGCGCCGTTTTTGAAAGTGACGATGCCAGTGAAGGAAACGAGATGGCCTCTCGCCAGCACGTCGTCGGCCTCATCCATCGAACCGCCGAAACAATGAAACACGCCGCGCAGTTTATCTTCATAGGGTGCGAGAATTTCCAGCGTGTCGTCCCACGCGTCGCGCTGGTGGATGACAACATTAAGTCCGAGCTCTGCGGCAAGATCGAGCTGTTGCTCGAACAAACTCGCCTGCCTCGACTTGTAGGCGCCATCATGAATACCAGCTTCGACTTCCTCCTCGGTCTCGCCCTGCAGCGCGCTGCTGAAGACCTGCACCTGTTTCTCCTTCGCGACGGCCATGCTCGGAAGCCGGTGATAATCCAGACCCGTCTCGCCGATCGCCACCACCCGCGGGCTTTGCGCGAGGGCACGCAATGAAGTCATCACATCGTCGACCGCATCATCATCGCACGTCGGATGAACTCCGATGACCGCGTAAATGTTGTCGTGCTTTTCGGCCAGCTCAACGGCGCGCGCGCTGCTCGCGAGAGATGTCCCGATGGTGATGATGCGATTAACGCCGGCATCAGCCGCGCGTTGCAGCACTTCGGCAAAGTCCGCCGCGAAATCCGGGTAATCGAGGTGCGCATGCGTTTCGATTAGCATCGCGCGAACGTAACGCATAGGTCCCGCTTGCGAAGACCAAAGTTAGAAGAACGGCTCTGAAGTTCGTTAGAGAATCAACCGCGTCCGGCCGCTTCCTCGCTCGATCCGGCCAATGATTTTCGCTCGTAAAGCTGCTCGTATTTGCGCTGCATGGTTTTGGCCGACGATGGCGACCATGCCGATTCCCATATTGAAGACCTGATACATCTCTGCGCGCGGAACTTTTCCGTTTTCACCCAGGATTTCGAAAATAGGAGGAACTTCCCAACAGCTGGTCTCGATTACCGCATCGCAGTGTTTCGGCAGGATCCTCGGAAGATTATCGATGAGTCCGCCTCCGGTGATGTGCGCGAGGCCGTGCAACTGCTTCATCGGAACGCGCGCGAGGATCGGCTGATAATTTTTGTGCGTCCGGAGCAATTCTTCGCCTAACGAGTGCTTCAAACCCGGCAACTGCGCGTTCGGTTTCAGGCGCATCTGTTCGAAGAGAATTTTGCGCGCGAGCGAGTAGCCGTTCGTGTGCAGACCATTTGAAGCCAGGCCGAGAATTACGTCGCCCGTGCGGATGCGGCTGCCATCAATCATCTTCGCGCGATCGACCACGCCGACAATGCAACCCGCGAGATCGTATTCGCCTTTACGATACATCCCGGGCATCTGCGCGGTCTCGCCGCCGATGAGCGCGCAACCGCCCGTGCGACAAGCTTTGGTGAAACCCGCGAGGATTTGAGCGAAGACGCGCGGCTCGAGCCGTTCCGCGCCGATGTAATCGAGAAAGAAAAGCGGTCGCGCGCCCAGGACCGCAATGTCGTTGATGCAATGATTGACCAGGTCGGCGCCGACCGTGTCGTGGCGATTCATCGCGAATGCGATTTTTAGTTTGGTGCCGACACCATCCACGCTCGCGACCAGAACGGGCTCGCGCATCCCAGAAAAATTCGGCGCGAATAAACCACCGAAGCCGCCAATTTTTCCGAGGACTTCAGGACCGTGCGTGCTCTTGACCCGCGATTGGATCTTGCGCTTCACCAAATTCCCGAGGTCGACATCGACTCCGGCCCGCGCGTAGGCCTTCGTTTTTTTACCCGCGGGTTTCGCGGACGACGCGGATAAGGAAGAAGGCATCCGTCTAAGTCCGCGTCATCTGCGGTTCACTTCAAATCCGCAAACAGACTCGGATGCGCTTCTTCCGCGGCGAGCGCTTTCGAACGGCCTTCGCGTTTTTCCATGATGAACTTGTCCAGCTCCGGATCGACCGGCAGGGGATAATTCCCGGTGAAACAGGCGAGACAAAATTCATTCACCGGCTTGCCGGTAGCGCGCACCATTCCTTCGACGTCGAGATAGCCGAGGCTATCCACATTCAAATACTCGCAGATTTTTTCCATTGAGAGCTGGTTCGCGATCAGCTTTTCAGGATCGGGAAAATCGATCCCGTAATGACAGGCGAATCGATGCGGCGGACAGCTCACGCGCATGTGCACTTCTTTCGCGCCGGCCTCGCGCAGATTCGTGACGCGGGCGCGCGCGGTGGTCCCGCGCACAATGGAATCGTCCACCACCACGACACGTTTTCCAGCGACCGCTTCCTTGATCAGATTTAATTTCACCCGCACGTCAAAATCGCGGATGAGCTGACTCGGTTGGAGGAAAGTGCGGCCGATGTAGTGATTGCGAACAAAGGCGTGCTCGAACGGAATTTTCAGCTCTTCTGCGAAACCGAGAGCGGCGTAGTTTCCCGAGTCCGGCACTGGCACGACGATGTCGGCTGCCGCTGGAAAACGCCGCGCCAATTCGCGCCCCATCTCGGTCCGCACTTTGGCGACGTTGACCCCACCGATGATGCTATCCGGACGCGAAAAATAAACGTATTCGAACATGCAAAACGCGCGTTGCTCGTCGCGAAAAGGCCACTCCGAGCGGATGCCGTCTTCGCTGATGATGAGGACTTCACCCGGTTCGATTTCGCGCAGGAATTCCGCGTGGATTAAATCAAAGGCGCACGTTTCCGAAGCGAGGACGTAAGCGCCATCGAGCTTGCCAAGGGCGAGCGGGCGAAAGCCAAATGGATCGCGTACCGCCACGATTTCACTTTCGCTCATAATGATGACGCTGAAGGCGCCTTCCAATCTGCGCAGCACGCTGAGCGGTGTGCCGCCGTTGTTCATCGGTTGCGCGAGCAAATGGGGAATGATCTCGCTATCGGCGGTGGTCTGGAAAATGGAACCCTTCCGCTCCAGCTCATCGCGCAGGACGGCGGCGTTAATTAAGTTTCCATTGTGTGCGACCGCGATCTGGCCGCGAAAACAATCGACCACGAAAGGCTGCGCGTTTTTTAGCGTACTCGAGCCCGTGGTCGAATAACGTGCGTGTCCGACCGCGCGAGTTCCTTTCAATCGCTCCAGCTCGTCCGCGCCGAAAACCTGCGAGACCAGCCCCATTTCACGATGCAAATGGAAGGTGGAGCCAGTTCCATTTGACGTCACAATGCCCGCGCTTTCCTGCCCGCGATGCTGGAGCGCGAAAAGCCCGTAATAGGTCAGAACGGCGGCATTTGGATGACCGAAGACCGCGAAAATTCCGCACTCGTGTTGCGGAAACATCTCTGCTTCCGGCCGCTCAACCATGCTTGGGGAGTCTTCCGACATCGCATCGCAATACTCCATCATCGGGCGCGCCGTTCAATGAATGCTTGCGGGATTTGGGGACAGGCCAGGACGTAGTGTCATTCTGAGCAGAGCGGAGGATCTCTGGGTATTTCGGCGCGATGTGGGTACCGAAATAGTCAGAGATGTTTCGCTTCGCTCGACAAGACAAATGGGCGGGCCGAGAACACTAGCGGCTCGGGATTCCCTCACGGGAGTCACCGTCCACGGCGCGCGCGATGGCGTGAAACCAGCCATCGTGCAGTTCTGCGATCGGCCAGCAATAGGCGTGTTCCTGCAATTTGATGCGCAGATCTCCGCCGCCGACTTTTCCGAGATTGGTCGCGGGAACTTCGCTCGCGCGCAAGGCGGCGAGAATCGCATCCACGCTTTTTGCTTCTGCGGAAATGACGATGCGCGATTGATCTTCGTTGAACAAAACTTGATCCGCGCGCTTTGCCGAGGCAGAAGACAGATCGATCTCTGCGCCTAACAAGTGATCCGGATTGAAACAGCATTCCGCGAGCGCCACCGCCAGTCCTCCTTCCGAGCAATCGTGCGCGCTGCGGATGAAGCCGCCGCGAATTAATTCGCGCAGCGTTTTCTGCAGCGCGAGCTCACGTCCGAAATCCAGTCGCGGCGGCAAACCCTCTTTCCGCCCGTGGCAAATCTTTAGAAAATGGGACGCGCCCAGCTCCTGGCCGATATCGCCTAACAAGAGAATGATGTCCCCGGGCTGCTTGAAAAACTGCGTAGTAATATGCCGCTCGTCTTCGATCAAGCCGACCATCGCGATCGTCGGTGTCGGATCGACCGCACCGGCCGGGCTTTCATTATATAAAGAGACGTTGCCGCCGGTAACCGGTGTGCCGAAGACGCGGCAGGCTTCCGCTTCGCCTTCGACTGCTTCGCGCAATTGCCAGAAAATTTCCGGTTTGTAGGGATTGCCGAAGTTCAAATTGTCGGTCACCGCCAGCGGCTGCGCACCGGAACAAGTGAGATTTCGGGCCGCTTCCGCGACGGCGATGCGTCCGCCTTCCCGCGGATCGAGCAGACAAAAGAGAGGATTGCAGTCGGTGGTAGCGGCGAGAATTTTGTTCGCTTCACGTAGACGAAACACCGCGGCGTCCGAGCCGGGCCTAACGAGTGTTCCGGTCCGCACCATGTGGTCGAACTGCCGGTAAACCCAGTTCTTGGATGCAATCGTGGGCGCGCAGAGCAAGCGGGACAGTGCGGTCTGCGGATCGATTTCCCGAACGCTGGCCAGATCGAGCGGTGGCGTTCTGGGCGGCGCTTTTGCTTCCCGCGAATAAAGCGGAGCGTCGTCCGCGAGCGGCTTGGCGGGAATTTCCGCGGCGATCGTTCCGTTGTTGCGGACGCGCATCATTCCGTCATCGGTCACGCGGCCGATCTCGGCACAAGGCACGTCCCATTTTTCGAATATTCGCCTAACCACATCTTCCTGGCCGCGGTTCGCGATGATAAGCATGCGCTCCTGTGATTCGCTCAAGAGCGTCTCATAGGGGGTCATGCCTGGTTCGCGTTTCGGAACTTTCGCCAGATCGATCTCAACTCCTGTGCCACCGCGGCTGGCGGTCTCGCAGGTCGAGCAGGTCAAACCCGCTGCGCCCATATCTTGAATGCCAGCGACGGCATCCGTGGCCAGCAATTCGAGACAAGCTTCAAGCAAGAGTTTTTCCTTGAATGGATCGCCCACCTGGACCGCTGGTCGGTCCTGTTTCGATTCTTCAGTCAGCTCGCGTGAGGCAAAAGCTGCGCCGGCTAAACCATCGCGCCCGGTTTCCGCGCCGACGTAGAAAACGGGATTTCCCACGCCGCTGGCGGCGCCGCGCGCGAGTTGTTCATGTCGAAGGGCGCCGAGACAGAAAACATTTACGAGCGGATTTCCTTCGAAGCTCTTATCGAAATAAATTTCACCGCCGATGGTCGGGACGCCGATGCAATTTCCGTAGTGCGCGATGCCACTGACCACGCCGGTGAAGAGGCGTTGATTGGTCGCGAGCTGCGCGGCGCGAGCGTTCAGCGTGGCGCGAGCTTCCAGCTTGCGTGTTTCTGGAACGGATTCGTTCGGCTTTGCCTCGAGACCGGAAGAAACACGCAAGCGGGAAGCTCGCGCCACGACTCCCGCTTTTCCGGGATTGCGCAAAATGTAGTCCGTGATCCGGGCGAATGCCGCTTCATCCCGCACGATGTGATCGTAGGACTCGCGCTGCCAAAGGCCGCCTGTTCGACCGAGTAGCTGATTGATCCGATTCGACGTGAACGATTTCCAGGAATGAAGGATGTCGCTCAGGCCGTGATCTTCGATTGGTTTCACTAACACATGAACGTGATTCGGCATTACCACCCAAGGGCCGAGATGGTAACGGTCACGGTCGAAATGCTGGAGCGCGCCAGCGACGATCTCGGCGGCTTTGGGGTCGGCCAGGGCGCATGAACCTTCCCCTGCATCGAGCCAGTTCTCCACCTCTTCGGCGAAGCGCTCTCCGTATTCCTGCCGGTCTTCCGCCGACCAAGGTTGTGGATGAAACTTGAGCCAATGCTGTCGTTCTTCTTCCAACTCTGCGAGGCGGCTCTCGGGTAAAGCGTCGGCCAGGCGGAAGGTGACGAAATAGGTGGCCCCGGTCTGTTTCCAGTGCGGGAGATTGCGGCGGCTTATGTCGATCTCTGCGAACTGATCGAATAGGTTGGCGTCGGGTCCTATCGTGGCGCGAGCTTCCAGCTTGCGAGGTTCTGATGCTGGCGAGTCGGTATCAGAAGAAACACGCAAGCTAGAAGCTCGCGCCACACTGTCAGCTCGCGCCACACTGTTAGCTTGCGGCATGTTGTCGGCTCGCGGCATGTTGTGAGTCGGCGTCACGGCCGGTTCCGTGATGGGCCCGAAGCGCAAGGAGTTCATGAGAAACTCCGGCCGCGCGCCCATCGTAAAAATGTCGCGGATGATCCCGCCGACACCGGTGGCCGCGCCTTGGAAAGGCTCGATCGCGCTCGGGTGATTGTGCGATTCGATCTTAAATGCAATCGCCCATCCGTCGCCAATGTCGACCACGCCGGCGTTTTCTTCGCCGGCTTTGACCAGAATGTTCGGGCCGCTGGTGGGAAATTTCTTCAGCTCGCGCCGCGAATTTTTATAGGAGCAATGCTCGCTCCACATGACGGAGAAGATGCCGAGCTCGGTGAAGTTCGGATCGCGGCCGAGGATCACTTTGATGCGCTCGAATTCTTCCGGGAGCAGGCCATGTTTTGCCACGACTTCCGGCGTTACCTCGGGGTCTTGAGCGGACATCGCGGCGACAGTAGCCGAGGCGATTCTGTTGCACAATTCGTCAGCTTGAATTGCAGTTCGCCGTCTCCCGAATAATCTGAGCGGGTGGATCTTTCCACCATCGCGAACATCGCTACCGCCCTCACCGTTTTAACCGGTGTGGTCTTCGGTTTGATCGAAATGCGCCGCGCGCGACGCGATCGCGAAGAGCGCGCCGCCTTCACTACGGTGCAGGCAATGTTCACGCCGGAGTGGATTCGCTCAGCCGCTCTGGTGCAGGGAATTCCGCAGGGCTCGCCCGTTTCCTACATCGAGAATAACGAACGAGTCCTGCAAGCTGTCGAAGCCGTAAGTGTGATCCTGGAAGGGCTGGGCTACTCGGTTTATGAGCGGATCATTCCGCTCCGCGTGGTGGAAGATCTTCTTGGCGGAGTGGTGCGCGTGGCTTGGAGAAATCTGCGGCCGTACGTGGAAAGCGAACGGGAGAAGAGCGGCTCGGATAAAAACTGGGAGTGGTTCCAATGGCTGGCGGAACAAATCGAGCGTAACGGATCCGGAAAGACGGACCTCACGACCGGAGCGCAACACGCCTTTCGAGATTGGAAGCCGTGAGGACTTTCCGATTTGTTAGGCCGATCGTGTTTGGGCCCTCGCTATATTCAATGCGGGAATAGCCCGCCGACGAGATCGATCGTCGTATGAGCGATCGCTCCGGGGATAATGCTCTTGCGACACGCGGCGAGAATCCCAAATGCCAGACCATATACAAAGGTGATGAGGACTGACCGCCAGCCTTGGTAGAGATGGGCTAAAGCAAATACGATCGCCTGTGACCCAATTGCGCCCGTAAGGCTTCCGGTGAGCGCGTGCACCTGCGCTTGAAGATATCCGCGATAGACGATCTCTTCGCTCAATCCCGCAACGAGAGCGACGAAGACCCAGGCCACGATATCTTCTGACAGTCGCGGCAGAAGAAAAGCCGCGCCGCTGATCGACGGTCCCAGGATTCGGTGCAAAACGACGGCGCAAAAGTGCAGACCGATTACAAAAAATGCCGCGAGGATTAGGTCGCGAAGTGGATCAATCGGTGCGCGCCAAGTTCGGCCGAGAAGATCGCAGAGCGAGTAGCCAAAGGCGCGGATGCCTTTGCGAACGAACCAGACGAAGAGCAGTTGCAGCGCTACGACTGAAAGATAGAGCGGAAGGCGTGAGCCAAGCGCGAGCGGTGCGGTTCGTTGATGCTGCAGGTATCCGATGAGCGCCACACCGCAGACAATGAGAACCAGCCTGCTGGTGTGACGTACGGAGGCGAGTGGCGACGGCATTTGCTCCGCAGAAGGACCGGCGGCGTTGCCGGGTTTTCTCGATTCCAAAGAAGCATTCATGAACGCGAGTTGTCCTTTTGTTTCACGAAAAGACGGAGGGCCCTCGTTGTGCGGCGAATATCGCCCGTGGCGAGGAGCTCTAGCATGAGGCCATCGACGACAGCGGCGAACAAGGTGGCTCTTGCTCTGCGATCTTTCCTGCCCGGCAGAGCCGTAAGGATAAGTCGCAGCCAGCTACTCGAAGTGTGAGCGAGATAACGGACGTAGCGACGCGGGTTTTGGATCGCCAACATCTGGACTTCGAAGAGAAGCCGCATGTAGCCAAGATTGGCGGGGGCGGAGATGAACTTCCAAAAATCCAGCATTGCCGTGCCCGCACTAGCATTGGCCGCCTGACGCAAGTTCGCTTGCAGCGAGGCCTGAAATCGGACGTGCACTTTTTCCATCACCGCCGCGATCAATTTTTCTTTCGACCCGAAATGATGCACGAGCATGCGTGCGCTGGTGCCGGCTGCAGCCGCGAGGGGGCGGAGCGAGAGATTGGCGACGCCATGCCGCAGAAGATGCTTGAGACACTTTTCGAGCAATTGCTGTCGCGCTGGCATGTAACGACTGTTACACATCGGTGACTTCTCGCTATGCTTAATGCGAACACGAAAAACCGAGAGCGAATCGGTTTCGCCATTATTCTCCGCTCCTCTCTGGCTGCGGCGGCGAGTTGCTTTCGAGGGGCAAATCGCCTACACGGAAGGATGAGTTTCGATCTGAAAGAGATGGTGGCGACTCGGCTGGGCGAGAACTACGAACTGCATGAGCGGCATCTGAATCGGACCCTCGTGGCGGCACAGCGGGTGATCGGTTTCGACAAGGTCTATGCCCGGGCCGAAGGCGCTTATCTCTACGACATGGATAATGCCGAGTATCTCGATTTTCTGAGCGGCTACAGCGTTTACAACATCGGCCGAAATCATCCGGTGGTGCAGAAAGCGATCCGCGACGTGCTCGAGCTCGATCTGCCGAACATGGTGCAGATGGATTGCTCACTCTTGAGCGGCCTGCTCGCGGAAGCGCTCACGAAACGAACCCCGCCATATCTCGACGCTGTTTTCTTTTGCAACTCCGGCACCGAAGCGATGGAAGGCGCGCTGAAATTTGCGCGTGCCGCGACCGGTCGGAAGCGCGTTATTTCCCTGGAGAGCGCGTTTCACGGACTGAGTCTGGGTTCGTTGTCCCTCATGGGATGCGACAGTTTCACGGAAGGGTTCGGGCCATTGATGGATCAATGGGATACTCGCATCGCGCTCGACGATATCGCATCGCTGGAACGTGAGCTGGCAAAACGCGATGTGGCCGCTTTCGTCTTCGAGCCGGTGCAAGGCAAAGGCTGCAAGTCGCCCAAGACCGACTTCTATAATAGAGCGCAGGAGCTTTGTCGGAAGCACGGCACGCTTTTCATCGCGGATGAAATCCAGACCGGCCTCGGACGCACCGGAAAAATGTTCGGATTCCAGCATTGGAATCTCGAGCCGGATATCATCACGCTCGCGAAAAGTTTGAGCGGTGGCTACGTGCCTTGCGGCGCGATCGTGGCGCGGCGTGAGATTTATCAGAAGACCTTCAGCCGGATGGATCGATGTGTGGTCCACTCGACCACTTTTGGCCGGAACAATCTCGCGATGGCTTGTGGACTCGCGGCGTTGGAAGTTTTGGATGACGAGAGGCTGGTCGAAAACTCTGCGCGGATGGGTGAGCTGCTCATGCAACGCATCGATGCTTTGCGCGCGAAACATTCCTTTATCAAGGAAGTGCGCGGGAAAGGCCTGATCATTGCGATCGAATTCCAGGAGCCGGGCGAGCTGAAGCTGAAGATGGGGTGGAAGCTCCTGCACAAGGTGGACAAGGTTCTTTTCGCGCAAATGGTCGTGACGCAGATGTTGAGCAAGCATCGCATCCTCACTCAAGTGGCGGGACACGCCATGGACGTCGTTAAGATTTTGCCGCCGCTCATCATTGGCGAACGCGAGGTCGAGCGGTTTGTGAATGCGCTCGATGCGGTCCTGACCGAATGCCGCAAGTTCCCGGGTCCGATGTGGGAGATCGGGCAGAATTTTGTGCGGCACGCGCTGCGATCCAAAAAAGGGGTAAACGCTTCGAGCAGCGTGCCGGCGTGAGGGCCACTACTCTTTTGTCATTTAGAACGACGCGAAGAGCCGAATTTACCTAACGAATAATGAGCAGCGGTAATTTGGGTCCTCCCGAAATCAAGAAACGCACTCCGCCGGGCGTGAGACCGGTTCAGCGACAAGCCATCGCGCCCTCCGGCCGTCCGGTGCAGCGGGATCGGTTGAGCTGGCACCAATTCAGCGCAGAAGCGGAGCGCTATTCGAAAATGGCGTTTCGCCGCTGCGGAAATTCGGGACTCTGGCTCTCGTCGATTTCGTTAGGCGCGTGGGAAACTTTCGGCGGATACGTCGGGCCGGAGCAGGCGCGGGCCTGCATTTTCCGCGCCTTCAATCTCGGCATCACGCACTTCGACCTGGCTAATACTTACGGCACACCGATCGGTCGCGCCGAAATCATGGTCGGCCGCGTGCTGCGCGAAATGCCGCGGCACGAGTTGATCATTGCGACCAAAGCGGGCTTCCCGATGTGGCCGGGTCCCTATGGCGAAGGCGGTTCGCGCAAATCATTAGCTGCCAACATCGATCAATCATTGCACCGGCTTGGGCTCGATTACGTGGATATTTTTTATTCGCACCGGCCTGACGCGAGCACGCCTTTGGAGGAAACTCTGCGTGCGCTCGATCAGATCGTGCGGCAGGGAAAAGCGCTCTACATCGGATTGAGTAACTATCCCGCGGCGACCCTGCGCGAGGCCTGCCGGCTGACGCGCGAGATGAACCTGAGCCCGATCATTGCCGCGCAAGTTAACTACAGCATGTTGCGCCGCGAGATCGAGCGGGAGTTGTTGCCGGCGACGCGTGAGACCGGTGTGGGTGTGGTCGCTTTCTCGCCCCTCGCGCAAGGTCTCCTGAGTGCGAAATATTTAGACGGAATTCCGGAAGGCTCGCGCGTGGCGCGGAGCTGGAGTCCGGCCCAGCGCGAAACGCTCGACCGCGAGCGGGAGAAGATTCGACAGTTAAACGAACTCGCGCAGGTGCGCGGACAAACGCTTCCACAAATGGCGCTCGCGTGGATTTTGCGTTGTCCCGAAGTTACTTCGGCCTTGATTGGCGCGTCCGACTTCGAGCAAATCGAAGAGAATGCCGGGGCGTTGGAAAAGGGTGAATTCAGTGAGGATGAATTCCAGCGGATCGATCGCATCCTGCGCGGGGATGAGATTGATGCGGCGGCTTCGAATCCGGTGGCGGGAAGCGTCTAAGCGGAATCGTTAAGGAAAATTCCGCCGCGCGATTCCAGGCGGGCGCAGATTGTCGTCGCTTCACGCAAGGCGCGATTTATTCCACCGGCTTCGTGGAGGTGGCGATGAGCTCGGCGATTTCCGGATGGGCCGCGGCGGCTTGAAGGAAAACGGTGTCGCCCGCGCAAGTGACGAATAACCCGGTGACGCCTTTCTCCTTCGCTTGCGAGATGAGCTGCACGACTTGCGGGATGTTTCCTGCCTGTAACTGAAGCGCGGCCTCGGTCATGATCCAATCAACCGGAAGCGGACCGGTCTTGCGCATTTCATCCAGCTCCTCATTCACTTTCGTGCCTTCGACCGCTTCGATCCGGGCGAGACGTATCTTGAACTGACATAAGATGGCGTCGGTTGGGTTGGGCGTGCGTTTAAAGGCTTGTTCGAAACGTTTGATCGCCTCGCGCGGGTGATGATCAAGCCGGAGCGCCTCACCCCAGAAATAAAAAAAATCGGCTGCAAACGGCTCGGCATTCGCAGCCGCTTCGAAGAAACGCGTCGCGGCGGGAAGGTCGTGCCGTCGGGTTGCGATGAGACCGCGATAATAGTTCGAGGTCGGAATATTTTCTCCGAAACGGATGGCATGATCGAAGGCAGGATCGGCCGCCGCAAAATCATTACGATCGTAAGCGCCCTTGCCGATCCGAAACAGAATTCCGGGAATGGCGCGGTTTTGAATTTTAGCGGCAAGGAAACGGTCGGCGGCTTCCTGCCAGTCGCCGCGCTTTTCTGCAGCCAGTGCGGATTCGATTAGCTCATCGGCGGAGAGCCCAGGGAATTTCTTTACGCCTTCTTCGATCTCAGGCGCCTTTAACCGGGTCATGAGATGGTATTTGATCGCGTCGAATTTTCGGCCGGCGAAAAAAATCGCGGCGAGAAGGATAAGCGCGCTAATGACAACGATGGCGTGCCGCATCTCGAGGGCGCGCGATGCTTTCGACTGCTCAACCACATTGGCCATGCGGGCCGAGCCTTGCCTTCTTTCCGGCGGTGGATCGGCCGCGAGCGCTTCCTGTTTTTCCGAGGATGGAGCGGCAGGTTCCGGAATATCATCGACGGACGGCTTCTCGCGTTCCGGAGTCGGTGACACGCGCGACTCGTTAGGCGGAAAAGTGCGCGGAGTATTGAGCAAACGCCGCTGCTCCGGCGTGAGCGGGCGGCGACGGGGCTTTTCGCCGGCCGCGGAAGCATGCGGCTCGCCGGATTGCTCGTTAGGCGTCGGTTCGGCCATGCCTGGCCTCTAAAGAGCGGCTCCCATTTGTCGCCGGCCGCTGCGCAAACGTTGTTAGACTTTGGCGCGCCGCGCGCGATAGCCGAGGCCGAGGAGAAGAGCAGAAACTCCGATCAGCATCACGCTGCTCGGTTCCGGGATGGCGGTGGCGGAGGTCAAACTGCTGTAAGCGGTCGTGCCGTTCCCGATTGTTCCTACCAAGGTCGCAGCTCCGGTAGCGAGATTGATTGTGTAAAGGCGGGATATGGTCGGAATGCCTCCGGCGATAATGCCTGCCAGACGTCCTGGGGGTGCAAACGTGGTGATGGTTGCGTAAGCAATTGCGGTCAACCCTGAGATATCAAATCCGATTTGCGGTGCGAGGTTAGTGCCTAAGAGGAGGGACCCGACGTTTGTAACGGCGCCGCCGTTTGGACTTGGGGTCCCGTCGATTCCACCAATCAAAACCAGCTGTCCGGAAGTAGAATCGATGCCGTAGAGCGTCGTGAGGGTGGCAGGATTGTTGTCGTTCCGGTCGTAGGCTGCGGCCACGACGTTACCCGCTGGCGCGAGCGAAGTGTCGGTGCCGGCCAGACCACCGTCATTCGGGTTTAGGCGAATGTTTTGCTCAGTGTCGCTCACAACGCGAATGCGATCGACCTGAGGATTGAAATCCATGCCGAAATTATTGCCACTGAGAGTAAAGGCTGCGCCTCCCGTCACCTGGGTGACCGCGCCATTCGTCGTGTTGATGGTATAAAGGCGACTCGCGCTGCTGATACCGTAAAGCAATCCATTCGCGGGGCGGAGGTCGAGGCCAAGAATTGTCTCTCCGGATTGTAAGCCCGAGAACATGAAGCTCGTGACTATGCTGGGAGCGTTGCTGTCGAATCTGGCCAGCGAAATCCCGTTGCTCGCGAAGAATGGCTCCGCGTGGAGCTGCGTGCCGGCGAGCGAGAGGAACGCTACGCAAATAGACAAGATTCGGCGGATATCAGTGCTCATGCGGCCATGGTTCCAAAGAGGCGCAGTCGCGTCAAGCGTCCACTTCCGCAGTGAGTCGAGCTTGTGCGGGAGCGCGTGCGGCCTAGGCTAATCCGGAAGCGAAACACACTTATGAGCGCAATTTTAGAAGAGGAAACGAAGACGCAACTTAACCAGCTCGAGCAGCTGAAAAAGTTCACCAAGGTGGTTGCCGACACGGGCGACTTCGAGACGATTCGCGATTACAAACCCCAGGATGCTACCACCAACCCGAGTCTCATTTTTGCCGCGACGCAAAAAGAACAATACGGCCATTTGCTCGATGAGGTTGTGCGCGATCGAAAAAGTTCCGGCCTAACGAGCAATGCGCAGATCGAAGACATCATCGATTACTTGTTAGTCTCGTACGGCACGCAGATTCTAAAGATCGTGCCCGGTCGCGTTTCGACCGAAACGGACGCGCGGCTTTCCTTCGATGTGGAGGGCACAATCAAAAAAGCGCGGCATTTAATCGAGCTTTACGAAGCGAAGGGGATCGGGCGTGAGCGCGTCCTGATCAAGATTGCCTCGACCTGGGAGGGAATCATGGCGGCGGAACAACTGCAAAAGGAAGGAATTAAATGCAACCTGACGTTGCTCTTCTCTCTCGCGCAGGCGGCACGTTGCGCGGAAGCGAAGGTGCAACTGATCTCGCCCTTCGTGGGCCGAATTTACGACTGGTTCAAAGCGGCGAATAAGCGCGATTACGCTGGCGCTGAAGATCCAGGAGTACAATCCGTGCAGGAGATTTACACTTACTACAAGAAGTTCGGTCACGAGACGGAAGTGATGGGAGCGAGCTTCCGCAATGTGGGCGAGATCATCGAATTGGCGGGATGCGATCTACTCACAATCAGTCCCGAGCTGATGGGTAAACTGGCGCAGTCTAACGAGTCGTTGGAGCGGAAGTTAAGTCCGGAGAGGGCGAAGCAGGCGGACGTAAAGCGGATGCCGACGGACGAGAAAAGCTTCCGCTATTTGGTGAACGACGACGCGATGGCGACAGAAAAGACGGCGGAAGGAATTCGGAAATTCGCGGCCGATATCGTGAAGCTGGAGAAGTTCGTCGCTTCGAAGATTCAGAAGTAGCTACAGACTTCACCGATTTCGCGCAAATTTCTTTTTGGTTCGCTCGATTCGCGGAATCTGTGAATGAGTTCCGGTTTCAACGTTGTCCTGGTGGAGCCGGAGATTCCGCCGAATACCGGCAATATCGGACGGCTTTGCCTGGCGACCGGTTCGCGGTTGCATTTGGTGCAGCCGCTGGGCTTCGAGATTGACGACCGACAACTGCAACGGGCCGGGCTCGATTATTGGAAGGAAGTAGACGTGCGATTGTGGCCCTCGTTTGCAGAGCTGCGGCGAGCGCAAGGGGACGAGGCGAGATATTTTTTTCTCACCACCAAGACATTGCGTCCGTATCATGGCGTCCAATTTCGACCGGCTGATTTCCTCGTGTTCGGTCGCGAAACGAAAGGATTACCCGAGCCGCTCCTCCATGCGAACGCGGAACGGTTGCTGACCATTCCGATGCAAGGGACACGAAGTTTGAATCTCGCGACCGCGGTCGCGATCGTGCTCTTCGAAGCGGCGCGCCAGCTAGCCACATCCGATTGATTTGTGTGAGCAACTCGCGCCACTCCTGCGGGTTGAATAAACAGAAACACCGAAAGTCTAACTAACTATGAAACGCTTTGCCGCTTTTGCCTTTGTCGCCATTTTCGCGTCGGCTCATCTCTCCTTCGCGGAAGATGAGACCCCGCAGAATCAACAACAGAGAGTCCGCCGCCACGTCGGGAATGGCTCAGGCCAAGCCGCGCGCAACGCCGAGATTTCGCGCCGGGTCACTTCGCAGCCGAACTTTCAGCGCAAGTTCAACACCGGTCCTCAAACTAATTTCCGCGCGCAACAAAGTCAGCGGGCAACCACGATCAATCCGAATATTAACCGGCAACTAAATGTGAACCGGACGCCGCGAGTTTATAATCCCGCGAATGCGCAGAATAATTTTGGTTACCCGGACGCACGCGTTGGCAGTTCGCACAATTGGAGAGGCAATGCAGGATACGGGAACGCGAACAATGGCAACGTGAATAACGGGAACGGCAATTCGAATTGGAAGAATCGGAGAGGCGACCACAGCCGCTGGAGCAATTTCCGGAACTTTGAGCGCAGCCGCCATGATCGCGGCTGGTGGAGGAATCGTTACACCCGTTTCGCCCTCTTCGGTGGCGGCTACTATTACTACAATAGCGGCTTCTGGTATCCCGCTTACGGCTACGATCCTTACTTCACTAATTATTCTTACGACGCGCCGATCTACGCCTACAACGACCAGGAGCCCGGACAAGTGATCGCGAATGTCCAATCCGAATTGTCACAGCGCGGATATAATCCCGGCGCAGTCGACGGCACTTACGGACCGGCGACACGGAACGCGCTGCTGAATTTCCAAGCGGACAGTGGTTTGCCTGAGTCGGGCGAGATCGACGAAGCGACGCTGGACGCCTTGGGCTTGCAATAAAGAAGCGTAGCGACATTCCGGTGGGGCACGCCGGACCGCGCGTTGCGTCGGCAGACGAGTACGCGATGCTGAGCGGCTGATGAATGAAGCTCAATTGGTGGCGCGCGATTTACGCCGTTCGTTCACGATCGGTCCGCGCCGGATCGAAGTGCTGCGCGGCATTTCGCTGGAGGTGACGCAAGGTGAAGCGGTTTTCCTTTGCGGCGCTTCCGGCGCTGGAAAGACGACTCTGCTTTACACTTTGGCCGGTTTGGAACGGCCTGAAGCCGGCACGGTGGAATTTGAAGGGCGGCGTCTCTATGAAGGAAGCGCCGGCTCTCAGGCAAAGCTGCGCAACGAGCAAATGGGTTTTGTCTTCCAAGGATATTTTTTGCTGCCGGAATTGACCGCGCTCGAGAACGTAGAGTTACCGGGCCGAATCGGAGGCAAGCGTAACCACGATCTCGCGCAATCGAGTTTGCGCGACGTGGGGTTGGCCGAGCGCATGCAGCATTTGCCCGCGGAACTCTCGGGTGGCGAGCAGCAACGCGTGGCCATCGCGCGTGCCCTAACGAATGATCCAGACATCATCTTTGCCGATGAGCCGACCGGGAATCTGGATTCGAAAACCGGCGATACGATCATCGATCTCTTGTTAGGTCTGGCCCGCGACCGCAAGAAGACTCTGCTCGTTGTCACGCATGATAATCGCCTGGCCGCGCGCGGCGACCGCGAGTTGCGAATCGTCGATGGACTGTTGGCCTGACGGTTAGAGGTTCACATTTCAAAGCCACGTTGCCCATGGGACTTCGGAGCTGCGAGAGCATCCAACGCGCTCTGTCTGAATCCAGACCGCGAGCGCTGGGTCGATGACTGTTTTATTCTGCACGATCGCTCTCGCGCTGGCAGATTTGCTGCTTGAATTGCGGTTTGAACGGTGAACGTTTTTGCGTGCCTATGAAAACTATTGAAAGCGACACGATGGTGCTGGAGGAACCTCAGGCGGGGAATGCGATCAAACCGGCGAACGAAACCAGCCGTGTGCCTGCGTCGACCAAGAAGGAATTGACCATCTTTCTCGACGGAAAATTTCTCCCTGAATCCGAAGCCAAGGTCTCGGTTTTCGATCACGGCTTGCTCTATGGCGATGGGATTTTCGAAGGCATTCGCTTTTATAACGGCCGCGTTTTTCGGCTAGAGGAACATCTCGATCGACTATGGGATTCCGCGCGATCGATCTGCCTCGAAATTCCGATGAGCAAAGAGGCGATGACCGAAGCGTTGCTCGAGACGATTCGGAAGAATGGACTGCGCGACGGTTACATTCGCCAGATCGTCACTCGCGGTGTGGGCAATCTCGGACTCAATCCGATGCAATGTAAGAGTCCGAGCGTGATCATCATTGCGACCACGATCGCGTTATATCCGGAGGAAGTTTATCGGACCGGATTGACGGTGGTGACTTGCGCGACGCGCCGGACGGGCCCGGCCCAACTCAACCCGGCGGTAAAGTCGCTCAATTACTTGAACAATGTCATGGCCAGGATCGAAGCAAATCTCGCCGGAGCGGATGAAGCGCTGATGTTGAATGAAGCTGGCAATGTCGCCGAGTGCACGGCCGATAATGTTTTCCTAATTAAGAAAGGCCACGTTTTTACCCCGCCGATTGCAGCTGGGGCGTTACGGGGAATTACGCGTTCGATCGCGTTTGACGCTGCGGTCGAGCTTGGCTTTCCTATCAAGGAGACGGACATCACGCGTCATGATGTTTTTGTCGCCGACGAATGCTTCCTCACCGGCACCGCAGCGGAAGTAATACCAGTGATCAAGGCGGATGGTCGCGTGATTGGAAACGGCAAGCCGGGTCCGATGACGGCGAAAATTATCGCGCGTTTCCGCGAGTTAACGCGCAGCACCGGAACGCCCATTTATTCCTAAATGGCGTGGTCTCGAAACTGAGGCCAGTGATGAACGTTGAATGTTCGGAGACTTTTGCGGTCTAATTTAGCGGGATGTTGTGCGACGTTTGTAAATGCAATGATGCCACTGTTTTCCTGACCCAGATCCTGGAAGGGAAAATGCAGAAGGTGAATCTCTGCGACGCCTGCTCGAAAGAAAAGGGCGTGCAGGATCCTACCGGTTTCGCGCTGGCCGATCTCTTGTTAGGCATCGGGGCCGCGGAAGAGATCGAGAAAGGTGCGCCCACGCAGAAGTGCGAGGTCTGTGGATTCACCCAGGCGGATTTCAAGAAGACCGGCCGGCTCGGTTGCAGCGGTTGCTACGTGACCTTCGCGGAAGGGTTAGGGAGTCTGCTCAAGGCCATGCATAAAGGGACAGAGCATGTGGGTAAACTTCCGCAGCGCGCGCATCGGGAGATAGAACTCAGCGATCGGATGCGTTCGCTGAACGACAATTTGCAGAAGGCGGTGGCGGAAGAAAATTACGAAAGTGCGGCCGCTCTGCGCGATCAGATCAAACAACTCGAAACGGAGCTGACGAGCTGATGGGCGCAGCATTCGTTTACTTTTGTCATCCTGAGCAAGGCGAAGGATCTCTGAACATTTCCGCGCGCCGCATGCCCGGAAATAGTCAGAGATGTTTCGCTGCGCTCAACATGACAAAGGAGAAGGCCCGGAGATGAAATTCGCGAATGTCATGGCGAGCGGAGGCGAGTGGCTTCGCGGCGAAGGCCCGCATCATCAGATCGTGGTCAGCAGCCGCGTGCGGCTGGCGCGCAACCTTCGGCAGCGCGCTTTTCCCGGCTGGGCTAAGAAGGCCGAACGCACCCAGGTGCTCGAGTTGCTCAAGCCGCGCGTGGAAGAATTACCGGAAATGCAGGATTCGTTTTCGGAATTACTGCAGGACCTTTCTGCGCTTGAAAAACAGGTGTTGGTCGAGCGTCACTTGATCAGCCGCGAACACGCGGCCAAGAGCATCGGCAGTGCCGTGGTCATGAATCGTCGGCAGACCCTCAGCATCATGATTAACGAAGAGGATCATTTGCGCATGCAATCGATTCGCTCTGGCTTGCAACTGAAAAACGCCTTCAAGCTCGTTGATAAAGTGGACAGCAATCTGGAAGGAAAACTCGATTTCGCTTACGATTCGAAGCTCGGATACCTAACCGCGTGTCCGACCAATGTCGGCACCGGCATGCGCGCTTCGGCGATGTTGCATCTGCCCGGGTTGGTCCTGAGCGAGATGATCAATCAAGTCATCCAGGCCGTGAACAAAATCGGATTGGCTGTGCGGGGGCTCTACGGTGAAGGCACGGAAGCGATGGGAAATCTCTTTCAGATCTCGAATCAGACCACGCTCGGCGAAAAAGAAGACGAGATCATCAGCCGTCTAAGTAAAGTGATCGAAACGATCATTCAAAAGGAACACGACGCGCGGCAGGTTTTGATTCAAAAAAAGCCGACCACCCTCTGGGATCAGATCGGCCGCGCATACGGCGTGCTTACTTATGCGCACGCCATGACCTCGAAGGAAGCGCTCAATCTTTTGTCGATCATCAAGCTGGGCGTCGATCTCGGCGCCTTTCCGGAAGATCGGCGTTTGCCGATCGACGAGCTCTTCATCGACACCCAGCCGGCGCACTTACAAAAAAGCTCGCAACAGAAGTTGAATGCGGAAGAACGCGACGAACTGCGCGCGCAAATTATCCGCGAACGTTTGCGAGTTTTTCCCAAACCTGATATTAGTAAAGTGGCGCGGGAGTCTGGGAATGGGACGAACCCCGAGCCGCCAAACCAATGAACAATTTCACGCCACGAGCCCAGCAAGTGTTGGCGCTCGCTCGAAAGGAAGCGGACCGCTTCAATCACAACTACGTCGGGACCGAGCATCTCTTGCTCGGCCTGATTAAATTGGGGCAGGGCGTTGCCGTCAACGTGCTGCAAAAAATGGGGATGGACTTGGAAACGGTCCGGATGGAAGTCGAGAAGCAGGTTGGCTCCGGACCGGAGACGAAGATGGTCGGGAACATTCCCTACACCCCGCGGGTGAAGAAGGTGCTGGCGCTCGCAGGCAAAGAAGCGAAGGCGCTCAATCATTCCTACGTCGGCACCGAGCATATTTTGCTTGGATTGTTGCGCGAAGGCGAAGGCGTGGCCGCACGGGTGTTGAAGAGTCTTGAGGTTGATATCGAGCGAACCCGAAATGAAATTTTAAAGGAGCTCGATCCAAACTTTACTCCGCCGGATTCAGAAGAGAATGGGGGGAGCGAGCCTTCCGGAAAGAAGGATGTAAAGACGCCGGCTTTGCGTGCATTTGGTCGCGACCTGACCGAGCTGGCCAAGAAGGGCGAGCTTGATCCGGTCATCGGCCGTCACAACGAAATCGAGCGCGTTATCCAGGTCCTTTGCCGTCGCACGAAGAATAATCCGGTGTTGTTAGGCGAAGCTGGTGTCGGGAAAACCGCGATCGCCGAAGGCCTCGCCCAGGAAATTGCGAGTGGAAACGTGCCGGAATTATTGCGCGATAAAAAAGTTATTACGCTGGATCTCGCGCTCATGGTCGCGGGAACTAAGTATCGTGGCCAGTTCGAGGAACGGATCAAAGCGGTCATGGATGAAATCCGCCGCTCCAAGAACGTGATCCTGTTCATTGACGAATTGCACACCATCGTTGGCGCCGGTTCGGCCGAAGGCGCGATGGACGCATCCAACATCATCAAGCCCGCCTTGAGTCGCGGTGAACTGCAATGCGTTGGCGCCACGACCTTGAACGAATATCGCAAATATATCGAGAAGGATGCCGCGCTCGAACGCCGTTTCCAAACCGTGAAGGTGGAAGCGCCGACCGTGGACGAAGCAATTTTGATTTTGAAGGGCTTGCGTCCGAAGTACGAGGCGCATCACAAAGCGAAGCTGACCGACGAATCACTCGAGCTGGCGGTGAAACTTTCCGAGCGTTACATCACCGGGCGCTTTCTGCCGGACAAGGCGATCGACGTCATGGACGAAGCGGGCGCGCGCGCCCGGATCAACGCCATGACCCGTCCGCCCGATGTGAAAGAGATCGAGAAGGACATCGAGCAAATTCACATCGAGAAAGAAGCGGCAATCAAAGCACAGGACTTTGAGAAGGCGGCCGCGCTACGCGATAGCGAGAAGCAGACGAAGGACAAACTCGAAGCGATCCTGACGAAATGGCGTGAGGAGCGCGAAGAGAAGGAAGTGCTCGTCACCGCCGACGACATGATGAACATCATCTCGAAGGTCACTGGCGTTCCGATGCAGCGGATGGAGCAAAAGGAAACGGAAAAGCTCCTCAAAATGGAAGACGAGCTGAAGGGCAAGGTGATCGGTCAGGACGAAGCCGTGGTCGCAATCTCGAAAGCTCTGCGACGCAGCCGCGCCGATTTGAAGGATCCGCGCCGTCCGATTGGCTCCTTCATTTTCCTCGGGCCGACCGGCGTTGGGAAAACCTTTCTCGCGCAGACTCTGGCGGAATTCATGTTCGGCGATCGTGACGCCCTTATTCAGATCGACATGTCGGAGTACATGGAAAAGTTCACTGCTTCGCGCCTGATCGGTTCGCCTCCGGGTTACGTGGGCTACGAAGAAGGCGGTCAGCTTTCCGAAGCGGTGCGGCGTCGTCCTTATTCGGTCGTTCTTTTCGACGAAATCGAAAAAGCGCATCCCGATGTGATGCATTTGCTTCTGCAAATTCTCGAAGACGGCAAAGTGACCGACTCGTTAGGCCGGAAGATCGATTTCCGGAACACGATCATCATCATGACCTCGAACGTCGGCGCCGAGATGTTGAAGCGGAACACGACAATGGGCTTCGGTGCGGTAAAGCCGATTGGCGAGCATGAGTATGAGGTGATGCGCGATAAGCTGTTGGAGGAGGCGAAGAAAGCCTTCAAGCCGGAATTTATTAACCGGCTCGATGACATCATTGTCTTTCATCAGCTCTCCAAGGCCGACCTTTACCAGATCGTCGATCTCGAAGTGGCGAAAGTCCTCGTGCGAATCAAAGCGAAGGAAGTGCACATCGACCTGGATAAATCCGCCAAGGAATTCCTAATCGAAAAAGGCTACGACCCGCAGTATGGGGCGAGACCAATGCGCCGCGCGGTGGAACGTTATTTAGAAGATCCGTTCGCGGAAGAGTTGCTGCGTGGAAATGTGAAAGCGGGCGACGTGGTCCACGTCGAAGCGGTCGAAGGAAAGATCGTGTTCAACGTAGCCGAGCCGCAGAGCGCAGACGCTGCGGCCAGCGCCAGCTAGTTCATCGGCAGTTTTAGCTCCTGTAATCCTGAGCCGTTAGGACCGCGACAACGCGATGGTATCGCTCGCTTCGTTGGGAGGCCTTCGGTGCGCTTTGCCGGCCTCGGGATGACGAGACGCCGGAGTCCCGTTAGACTTTTAGGCGCGCGGGTGCGCGTCGTTGTAAGCGCGCTTTAGCCTTTCCACGGTGACGTGCGTATAAATCTGCGTCGTCGAAAGACTGGCGTGACCTAGGAGCGCTTGCACGCTCCGCAAATCGGCTCCGCCGTCGAGCATGTGTGTAGCAAAACTGTGCCGCAGTTTGTGGGGGCTGATCGAGACCGGGATGGTGGTGTGAGGAAGGTAGCGTTTTAGGATTAACCAGATCGAACGCACGGAGATGCGGCGGCGCTGTTTGTTGAGAAAGAGCGGCCCGCTTTGCACATTCGCGGCTGAGCGATATCGCGATAACCCTTCCAACGCGGGTGCGCCCACCGGACAGACGCGTTCCTTCCGTCCTTTTCCGAGGACACGCACCGATTCCGTGTAAACATCGACGTCCGGAACGTTGAGCGAAGCGAGCTCGGCCAGACGCAAGCCGCTGCTGTAAAACATTTCCATGATGGCCGCGTCACGCAGCGGCATCCAGCCGGGCGCGCTCTTGGTTTTTGGCACGCGCAAGGGCGCGCCTAACAAGTCGTCAATTTGCTGTCGGGTCAGGACAATCGGGAGCCGCTTCTCCGCCTTGGGCAGTTCCAATTCCCGAACCGGATCGCGTGCCAGTCCTTCGCGCTCGACCAGGAATCGATAGAAGGTGCGAAAAGCGGAAAATTGCAGGCGGATGTAGGAGCGCGCCTGCTTCTTCTTCATCGCGTCGAAGAGGTAATCGCGGAAATCGTCCGCGTTGCACGCTTTCCAATCGCGGTCCGGCCGCGTACTGCGAAAGGCCGTCAACGCCTGGCGATAAACCGCGAGAGTGCGCGGCGCGGAATTCCGTTCCACTTCGAGATAACGCAAAAACTTTCCCGCGAGCGGATCGACGCTCGGCGGTGAAGCTTCTGCCTTACTCGGGCTTCTCAATCGTATAAGTGCCCACTGCGGCTTGCGCCCGGCCATTGAATTGGCTTTTGAAAATGGGCGTCGGATTAGTGGAAACGACTTCGTAATTTTTCAGGACGAACTCGGGATAAAATCCGTTGCTGGCCGGCTCGTAGACTGTCTCGCCACTGAAATCGCCGTAGAGTTTGTATTCGAAATTGTTGTCGCTGCCGAAAGTGTTTTGCGCCCGATCGGGGGCGAGCTTTTGCTTTTCATTTAGCATCACCAGCTTCGAAGCAGTCCAGGGCTGGCCCGGCCGGCGGATGTAGCCCCAGAATTTGTAATTCCGTTTGTAGTAACGGCGGCCGATGAAGTAATCGCCCGGCGGTTCGCTTTGAATGCGCGCGGCGGTCTCGAGCCGGGCCTGCTGGATGCCTTGCGACGGGCCGGTTTCACAGCCGCTGAAGGCAAACGCTGCCGCCGCCAATTGTGCACAAAGAAAAAAACGAAGCGCGCGTTTCATAATTTAACACCGCTCTTCTATCGCAGAGGCGTAGAGCGCGCAAGAAGCTGCCGTGCAAGCTCGGGGTGGGCGGGGCGGCTTGGGAGCCGTGCCAATAACCTGATTCGCGCTTTGCGCGATCGCGGGTCGACTCTAATCTACCCCGATGCTCGAACTCGAAGTCTATGCCGCCGGTGTTCGCGATCTAAACAAGATTCTCGAACTCGATCACGAATTGGAGACGATCGCGGGACTTCGTTACAAGGTCGATAGCAACCACGACCTTGTTTATCTGGAACTGGAAGAAGCGAGTGTGACTTTCCGCGACATTCGCGCGCGTTTTCGCAAGCTCGGTCTCGAGCCGCGTTTCGTCGGATCCATCCCGAGCGAGCTGCGACCGAAAACAAAAACCCAACCGCTCACCCCGTAAAGCTCCGCGCCCCGCGGTCGAGCCTGCATCACGATGAGATTGCTCCTTAATGCAGTCGGCGCGCGGGTGATTTCGCTTTTTACTTACATCGGTGAGATCGTGGTTCTTGCCTTCGAGACCTTCGCTTCATTCTTCCTCCACAAAGTTCGCTGGCGGCTTTTTTTTAATCAGATCGTCGAGATCGGTTGGCGCTCGCAGTCGGTCGTCGTCATCACCGGCGCATTCACCGGTGCCGTCTTCGCCGCCCAGACTTTTTTCCAATTCAACAAGCTCGGGATGGGCTCGGCGGTGGGCGCGGTCGTGTCGGTTGCGATTTGCCGGGAACTCGGGCCGGTCCTGACGGCGTTGATGGTGACCGGACGGGTTGGCGCCTCCATGTCCGCCGAAATTGGAACAATGAAAGTTACAGAACAAATCGACGCCCTGCGCGCGCTCGCAGTCCATCCGATCGATTATCTGGTGGTGCCACGCGCGCTGGCCATGATGGTTTCGATGCCGCTGCTGGTGGCCGAGTGCATCGGCATTGGAATCGCCGCCGGTTATTTGGTCGCGATCGGGTTGCTGGAAGTAAACGGCACTTATTACATGGCGAACATGATCCGCTGGACGCAAATGCGCGATATCATCATGGGCCTGACAAAAGCCTTCTGCTTCGCGCTGCTGATCGTCTTCATCAGTTGCCATAAAGGTCTCACGACACGTGAAGGCGCGGTCGGGGTGGGGCGCGCAACGACTGAAGCGGTCGTGAACGCCTCGCTCGCTGTCCTGATTTTTAATTTCTTCCTGACGATGATGCTCAACGTCATTTTTCCGGCAGGGTATCAGTGAGGGGATAGGGAGACTGTAATCACCGCTAGAGTTTGAATCAGGATGTTGGCATTGGAAGGTTTCGCCTGTGGCCGGTGAAATCTTGATGACGGAACATGCGCCTTTGCCATCGCGACCGACGACAGCCGCAACCACGACCGACGACGTCGTTTCGCCCATGATCTCGGTCCGCGGGTTAACCAGAAGTATCGGGCCGCAGGAGATTTTGCGCGGTGTGGATCTCGATGTCGCGAAAGGCGAGACGCTCGTCATCATCGGCCGCTCCGGCGGCGGGAAGAGCGTGCTTTTGAAACACCTGGTCGGACTGATGCAACCGGACGCGGGCGAGATTTGGATCGAGGGCGAGAACATCACCAGTTTGAGCGAGCGCAAACTGGCCGCCATTCGCCGCAAGGTCGGCATCTTGTTTCAAGGCGGAGCGCTTTTCGATTCGATGACGGTGGAGGAGAACATCTCTTTTCCCTTGCTGGAAGCGGGCGAGCGCGACGCGAACGTGATTCGCGCACAGGTGAACGAAATGCTCGAGGTCATCGGACTCGAAGGACAGCAGGACAAGATGCCGGTCAATTTGAGCGGCGGAATGAAGAAGCGAGTGGGTCTGGCGCGTTCCATCATTCGGAGGCCTTCCTGCATTTTGTATGACGAACCGACCGCCGGGCTCGACCCGGTTGTTTCAGACAGCATCAATCAACTGATCCGGCGTCTACAGGAGCGTTATCACATCACCAGCATCGTCGTGACGCACGATATGAAGAGCGCGTTTCATATCGCCGATCACATCGCCTATTTGCATGAGGGCCGGATTTATTTTTACGGAACGCCGGCTGAGCTTGAGCAGACGCAAGATGCGCTCATGCAGGATTTCCTCCTCGGTCGTTCGGACGCGTTGTAGCCACAGCCACTACCGGTCATAGACCGTCGCTTTTTGCGTGTTAAACTCCGACGCGTTTCGGATTAATTCGTCGCGCAGATTGCAATGAATGAGCGCGCCAGCGGTTTGGAATTTAAAGTCGGCCTCTTCGTCTTTATCGGACTGGCGGTCCTGGCGGCGCTGGTCGTTCAATTCGGGCGCGTGGGCGAGGGATTCAAGACCTACTACACGATCACGGTGCAATTCCCGAACGCGAGCGGGCTCTTGAAAGGATCCGATATTCTGCTGGCGGGCGCGAAAATCGGGCGTGTCTCGAATGGCCCGCATCTCGTCCCCGGGCGCGAAGGCGTGTCCGTGCCGCTGCGCATTTTTGATTACGTCAAGATTCCGGTGGAGAGCAAATTTACCGTCGGCAGCTCGGGCTTGCTCGGCGATCGCTTCGTCGATGTGCAACCGCCGCAGGGCAAGCCCACTAATTTCCTGCACAAGGATGCCGAGGTTTCCGGAACGCGCGAAACAGGGATGGATGATCTGACGCGCGAAGGCGGTTTCCTGGTGAAGGATTTGCGCGACACGGTGCAGAACATCAACGGCACGATCACGCGTTTGAACGAGCAAACGCTTTCGCCGGTCAACCTGGAGAATCTCAAGTCGAGTCTCGCGCATTTGAATGAAACCACGGGCACGCTTTCCGAGTCGTCGCAGCGGATTGGCGAGGTCATCGCCAAAGCAGGAGTGACGATGGAATCGACCAAGAAAGCGGCAGACGATGTGCAGCTTGCGATCGCGGAGGCGCGTAAAACGATTGAGAGCGCAGGCGATGTTTTTCGCGAGGCGAAATCGGGCAACGGGCTGCTCGCCACCCTCTTGAACAACCAGGAAGTGGCGAAAGATTTGCAGGCCTTGATCAGTAATCTGCGCGATCACGGCGTTTTGTTTTATCGCGACAGCGCCCGGAAAGCGGAAGAACGCAATGGACAAAGCCGGAGTGAAGAAGCGCCGGCGCGACGACGCGGACGTTGATTACTCGTTAGGCGGAAGGAATAGAGCGTAGGCTCCGCGGCCCGGCGGGCGGCCGCGCGGCAATTCCCAAACATGGCTGGTTTTCTGCTTTCGAAGAAGCCTCCGATGACGCCTCTCCTCACCGTTAATCTACTGCGCGTTCTTTTCGTTACCTTCTGCGCCACCGTCGGCGGGATCGCCGGCTTTGCGCTGCAACAGAAAACCTGGCCCGGCGTCGTGCTCGGCTTGATTTTCGGGTTGCTCGTCGTCCTGGCCGATCGCCTTCTGAAAGGCCTTTCGCTTCGGGCATTTTCCTCCGCCACCTTCGGACTTCTGCTTGGGATGTTGTTCGCAAATCTCCTCATGGCTTCGGACGTTTTGCATTATCAAACCGAGACCACGCAGTGGGCGGTCCGCCTCGTCGTTTACTGCACTTTTGGTTATCTCGGCATGATGCTGGCGATTCGGAGCAACCGCGATGAGTTCTCGCTCATCATTCCGTATGTGCGATTCGCCCGCGAGCCGACGCAGCGCGAGCCGATCGTTCTCGATAGCAACGTCATCATCGATGGCCGCATCGCCGATCTTTGCGCAACCGGGTTTCTCAGCCGCACGCTCATCGTGCCGCGTTTTGTCTTGAGCGAATTGCAAACGCTGGCTGATTCGCGCGATCAGTTGAAACGCGAGCGTGGCCGGCGCGGCCTCGAGATTTTGAATCAACTCCAGAGCTCGCGCGAAGTGGAATTGACTATCCACGAATCGAACGGCGATGCCGATCTCGAAACTGACGCGCGTCTGGTGCGGGTGGCGAAAGTCTTGCAGGCACGCTTACTCACCAACGATGTCGCGCTCGGACAGGTGTCACGCTTGCAGAAAGTCGGCGCCTTGAATCTGACCGACCTCGCCCGCGCCCTGCGGCCCAGTCTGGTGGCGGGCGATGAGTTGGAGCTGAGCTTGATTAAAGAAGGACGCGACTCGCATCAGGCGGTCGGTTATTTGCCTGACGGGACCATGATCGTGGTAAATCACGCGCGACCCCATATTGGCAACACGAAGCGGGTAGTAATTTCGAGCGCGTTACAAACCGCGGCGGGCCGGCTCATTTTTGCCGAGTTAAAAACGACGAGCGACCGCAACTCTTCCGCAGCGTTGAAAGCGATTTCCTAATCGCTGCGCTTCGACTTTAACTTGTTAGGCCGACGGCGCGCCGAACGCGCGTCATGACTTCGTCCGCCACTTCGTTGGCACGCTTCGCGCCGGTTGCCAATACTTCCTCGATGTAATCTGGCGCTGCCAGAATTTCCGCGCGCCGCTCTCGCATCGGCTCGAAATATTCCCAGAGCTTAGCGAATAATTGTTTCTTAAACTCACCGTAACCTGTCCCGCCTTTTTGGAACTGCTCGCGCATCGCGTCTCTTTCATCACCGCTCGCGAAAAGCGAATAGAGCTGCACGATGGTCGAACTCTCCGGGTTTTTCACCGCTTCGACCGGTGCGGAATCAGTCACGATGCTCATGACTCGCTTCCGCATCTCTTTTTCCTCGCTGAAAATGTCGATCGTGTTGCCGTAGCTCTTGCTCATCTTCTGGCCATCGAGGCCGGGAATGGTTTCGGTCGCAGGTTGAATGTGCGGCTCTGGTAATTTCAAAATCCGCCCGTCCGGCGCGGAGCTACCGAATGCTTCGTTCATGCGCGTCGCGATATCGCGGGTGATCTCGATGTGTTGCTTCTGATCTTTCCCGACCGGAACCACGTCGCTGTCGTAGAGGAGAATGTCTGCCGCCATTAACACCGGATAAGTAAACAGTCCGGCGTTCGCGGCCACGCCGTGCGCGACTTTGTCTTTGTATGAATGCGCCAGCTCCAATCGCGAAATCGGCGTGACGGTAGAAAGAATCCAGGCTAGCTCTGTGACTTGCGGCACGTCGGATTGGAGGAAGAGCGCACCGCCTTCCGGATTAAGACCACAGGCCAGAAAATCGAGCGCGACGCGGCGACCCTTTTCCCGCAGCGCCTTTGGGTCGCGCAGACTGGTGAGGGCGTGATAATCGGCGATGAAATAAAACGCCTCGCCCTTCGACTGGAGCGCGATCGCCGGCTTCATCATGCCGAAATAATTTCCGATGTGGAGAGCGCCGCTTGGTTGAATGCCGGAAAGGATGCGCATGGCTGGAGGCGAAGGTTCAACAGACTGTCCCAACCGCAAGCCGGATGAAGACAAATTCCGGGCGTAGTCGCTATCGGGATTGAATTCGACGCGATGCGGTCGAACGACTCGTTAGGCGAGTTGTGCGCCAAAAGCGATTAGGTCAATCCGCCGCGGGATTTCTGCTCGCAATGCCATAACGGACAAACTATGTAGAACCGCTCATGTCTGGCTCCGCTCAACCGATATCTGTCGTCACGGGCGGCGCCGGCTTTCTTGGTTCTCACCTGACCGATCGCCTGTTGGCGGAAGGGCATAAAGTGATCGCGATCGACAATCTGGTTACCGGCAATCTCGCGAACATCGAGCACCTGGCCGGGAACGAAGATTACCGGTTCGTGAAGCATAACGTTTCCGATTTCATTTTCCTGCCGGAGGACAAACTCGATTACGTTTTCCACTTCGCTTCGCCGGCCAGCCCAATTGATTATCTCGAGCTGCCGATCCCCACTTTGAAAGTCGGCGCTCTCGGGACGCATAACGCGCTCGGTTTGGCGAAAGCGAAAGGCGCGGCGTTTTTCCTGGCTTCGACTTCGGAATGCTACGGCGATCCGCTCGTCCATCCGCAGAAGGAAGATTATTGGGGGAACGTGAATCCGATCGGGCCGCGCGGCGTTTATGATGAGGCGAAGCGTTTCGCGGAAGCGATGACGATGGCTTATCACCGCTTCCATAAGATGAACACGAAGATCGTGCGCATCTTCAATACCTACGGGCCGCGGATGCGTTTGCGTGATGGGCGGGTGGTTCCGGCCTTCATCGGGCAGGCGCTGAGCGATACGCCGCTGACGATTTTTGGCGACGGATCGCAGACACGTTCGTTCTGTTATGTCTCGGATTTGATCGATGGAATCTTTAAGCTCTCACAGAGCGATTTCCACGAGCCGGTCAACATTGGAAATCCGCGCGAGATGACGATCAAGCAATTCGCCGAAGAAATTATCCGCATCACGGGAACGAAGGCAGAAATCGAGCATAAGCCGCTGCCGGTGGACGACCCAAAAGTGCGGCAGCCGGATATCGGGAGAGCGAAAAAGATTCTCGGATGGGAGCCGCGGGTCGAGTTTGACCAGGGAATTCGGGAGACGATCGAATATTTCCGTGGCTGCCTGGAACGCGGCCATTTCGGCGAACGAATGGCAATCACCTGAAAATGAAAACTACCGCTTCGATCTTCCTCTCGGTCTTCCTGCCGCTTATTGCTTCCGCACAGGTTCCTCGCGGCGGCTCAGAATTTCAGATCGGAAAAATCTCGCGCAATCTGATCACGGCCCCGCAGTTCAGCTACACCGGCGCGCAGCAATACACGACGAACCAACGCGATCGTTGGCTCGAGATCGACGTCGAATTCAGCGCGGTGCCTGATTATTCCGACGAGCTGTCGTTCAAATATTACATCCTGATTAATGGCAAACTGCTGACCGGCGAGGTGACGCATACCAACGTCGCGGCCGGTCGCGATAATCACTCCGTTATGTATGTCGCGCCGCGGACGCTGGCGCGCTTGATGGGCAATCGGCCGGTGACGCCGAATGCGATTCAGAACGTGGCGGTGCAAATCGTGCAGCAAGGCGCGATCAAAAGTGAATCGAGTCTGGAGCGCAGCGGCGGTGCGCAATGGTTCGCGAGCATGCCGCAAGTGGCGGGTTTGGTTCTGAATAAAAACGAAACGCCTTTCGCGCCTCTTTATTGGGACCGGTACGAACAAATCAAAGCGCCCGCGCGCTGATCTCTGCGCATGGCTGCCTCGACGCGCATCTTCAGCCTCAACCTCGGCTCGCAAACCGTCGGGCTGGCCGAATTCCGGACCCAGCCGAATGGCGGCTTGATTTTAATCGGCCATCGCTTGCGGGAAATTCTGGCCGAAGTGGGGAACGAAACTTCGCGCAACCAGCAAATCGCGGACGCCTTGCGCGAGATGATGCGCGAGCTCTCGATCAAAAATGGCGTAGTCAATTACTGTGTCGCGGCGCAGGCGGTCTTCGCGCGCTTCGTGAAGTTGCCGGCAGTCGAAGAAGAAAAAATCGAGCGCATCATCGCGTTCGAGGCGCAACAAAATGTGCCCTTTCCGATCGAGGAAGTGGTCTGGGATTATCAGCTTGTCGGCGCGGGCGCGGACGAACAAATCCAGGTCGCGCTGGTCGCGATCAAGTCCGATTTGCTCGAAGGTATCAATGCCGCGGTCGAGGAAACCGGCTTGCAGACCACGATTGTCGATGTCGCGACGATGGCGCTCTACAACGCTTTTCGTTACAACTACAGCGACCTGACCGATTGCTCGCTCCTGGTCGATATCGGCGCGCGGACCACGAACCTGCTGTTCATCGAACCGGGAAAGATTTTCTCGCGCAGCGTCCCGATTGGCGGCAGCTCAATCTCGGCTGCGCTCGCGAAGGAATTCAACGAGCCGGTCGCGGTGGCGGAGCAGCGAAAGAAGCGTGATGGGTTTGTGAGTCTGGGCGGCGCGTATGCGGAGCCGGCCGATCCCGATGTGGCGCGCGTCTCGAAAATTGTGCGGAGCACGATGACGCGCCTGCACGCCGAGTTGATGCGCTCAATCAGCCACTATCGCGCGCAACAACAAGGCAGTGCGCCGGCCCGGGTCTTCCTCTGCGGCGGAAGCGCGAGCATGCCTTATATGCGTGAATTTTTTCACGAGAAATTGCAGTTGCCGATTGAGTTTTTCCATCCGCTCAAAAACGTCGCGGTTTCCGACACGGTGAAAACTTCGGAGGTGGCGAACGCGGCCCACTTGTTAGGCGAATTGGTTGGGCTGGCACTGCGCAGCGCCGTGACTTGTCCAATGGAATTGAATCTGCGGCCTGCGGGTGTGGTGCGCGCGCATGAGCTGACGCGACGCCGTCCGTTTTTCATTCTGGCCGCGGCCTGCTTCATTCTCGGGTTGGTTGGGTGGGGTTTTTATTACGTACGCGCGGCCAAAGTGGAGGAGCAGGCCTCGGAACGTCTGACGGAAAAGGTGGACGGCATGCGCCGGCTGGAAACGCAGATGAACAATTTGCGCAAACAAACCAACACGCTGGAAAGCGCAGCGAATCCGCTCACTGCGGCGGTAAACGACCGCACCTTTTGGACGGAGATCATCGAGGATCTGAATGCGCGTTTGCCGAAAGAAAATATTTGGATCACGGAGCTGGTCGCGCTTTCCGGTGGGAAACAAATTGGAGTTGGAGATTTAAAATCCGGGAGACCAGAGACCGCACAGCTTCCTGCAGCGACGCCCACCCCGGCCGCAGCAGGGGCGCGCGCCGCTCCGAGCGAGCCGTCGATCGATGGGATTTTTGTGCGCGGACTTTATCTCTTCAACCCGAAGCAGCAGGAACTCGTGGTCGATTATTTCCGCAATTTGATCGGCTCGCCTTACTTCGCGATCGATCCGAATAATCAATCCAAAGTGATCCGGCCCACCACGCCGAACAACACGGAATGGGCCTTTCCCTACGAGCTGCGGCTCGATTTGAAGAAGCCGGTCAAGCTGCCATGAAGTGGTTTCAGCAGAATCGATTTCTCGGCACTTTTCTCGCCGTGCTCGCGGTCGCGACGCTAGCGGCGCTGATCTTCATCTGGCGGGCGAAAGCCGGCTTTGACGATGCGAAGGCGCGCTTCGATCAGAACGCCGCAGAGCTGAATCGCCTGCAACGGTTAACGCCGTTTCCATCCGAGCCGAACCTGAAAAAGATGAAGACGCAGGCGGAGGTTTACGGCGCGGAGCTAAGTAAATTGAAGGAAGAATTGAAGGCGCACGTCCTTCCCGCGACGCCGATGGCGCCTAACGAGTTTCAGGCGCGTTTGCGTCAGACCGTGGTCTCGTTAGGCGAAAAAGCGCGCTCCAATAAAGTGAAAATGCCCGAGCCTTTTTTTCTCGGCTTCGATGAGTTCGCCACCGGCCTTCCCGACACCGCGGCGGCGCCTTTGCTCGGGCAACAATTAGCGCAGGCCGAGTCGCTGGTTAGCATTCTGATCGATGCGCGGGTCGATGCCGTCCTTTCTTTCCGGCGCGTGCCGGCAGCGGAACTATCGCCGGCTGCGGCGCCCACAACCGTAGCGCGCAAACCGCCGGTGCCGGCTAACGCAAGCGCGCCATTGATCGAACGTAGTGTGATCGATGTTTCGTTCGTTTCGTCGCCGGGCTCGGCGCGTCGAATTCTCAATCAAATCGCCACGCTCAGTAATCAGTTCTTTGTTGTTCGAACGCTGCATGTTTTAAACGAGAAGGACAAAGGCCCAGCGCGCGAAGGCACTGGAGGGGCGAGCACGCCGCCCGCGAGCTCAGGGAATGCGACCGGCGCGGCCCCATCGACAAGCGCACTCAATTTCATCCTCGGGAACGAGCGAATCCAAACTTCGGCGCGAGTCGAGATGTTGAGGTTCATCTTATGATGAAGGCGACACTCAGTCGTGGCGACGACTTCCTTTTCGCTCCCCGTTTTCGCGGCGAGGAGAATGTTCACGCCCACGACCCGTCAATGCCGGGGCGCCGCGGAAACTTCCGGCGAAGAGGTGCCGCTGCCGCATGAACTGGGTTCGCGCCAACTACGAGCGTGTCGCCGTCCTGGCAGGCGCTGTGTTTTTGTTGCTCTGCGCATTTTTCATCTGGCGCAGCGCTTCCAGCTTTCAGGAAAACTTCGGAACTCTGCAGTCGACCGGACCGATCAAACCGGCCGCGCCCACTGCGAAAGCGCTCGAGTTGGAAGACGCGGCGAAAAAATTAGCGCAACCGCCGCAATGGATTTTCGGTGGCCGCTCCGGTTTGTTCGTGCCCGAGAAGCATTTCATCGGACCCGACGGAATGCCGGCGACCTTACAGACAACTGAGGTCCATCCGCCGGTGCCTAACGAGTGGTTGGATCAATTCGGCCTGCCGATCGCGGACGCGGATGTCTTGACGCAGGATGCGGACAGCGACGGTTTCAACAACCTGGAAGAATGGCAGAGCCACACCAATCCGACCGATAAAGCATCCCACCCCGGTTTCATCGCCAAGCTGAAGATGAAGTCGTTCACGCGCGAGCCCTTCCGCCTCGTCTTCGCGTCCTGGGCGGGCGACAATTTCACAATTAACAGCACCGATCTCAAAGAGCCGACACAGTTCCTCAAAATCGGCGACACGATTGCGGGGACGCGATTCAAGCTCGTCGCCTTCGCGGAAAAACATCAGGTCAATCCGGCTACCTCCGGCGAAGACGATGTCTCCGAATTGACGATCGAAAACGAAGAAAACAAAGAGCGGCTCACGCTCGTGAAAGAGAAGGTTATGATTTCGCCGGAGTCGGTCGGGACCTTCGTCTATACCTGGGGCGATCGGCGCGAGCTCGTGATCAAAAAAGACCAGGAATTTTCATTGCCGCCGCAGACGGAAATCAGATACAAGCTGATCGACGTTCAGCCCGAGAAAGCGGTCATCGTCAACACGCAAAAACCTGAAGAGCGAATCGAAGTGGGTCCGCTCGCGCCCTAACGGAATTCTTTTGGGATGATAAAAACAACGCGCTCGTTTTCTTTCCTGCTCGTCCCCGCGCTCGCCGTCACTTTCGCGCTTGATGGCAGGTGCCTTTTCGCACAGGACGCGCAACGCGCCGCGGAACGCGAGATCGCGAGACGGCAGGCAGTATTGCCGCAGGGCGAGGAAGCGTTGACTCGCGCGAAAGAAGCGATGGACGCGAAAGATTGGGTGCGCGCGCATGATGATTTTCGTCTCGCGGTTGCGTACCTTCCGGATGCCGTCGTGAGCGGAAAATCGCACGAGGAAGCGGTCGAAGGTTTTTGCGAGAGCGGGGTCAAGATGGCGGAGCGCCGCGTGCAGGAAGGGAAATATGCGGAAGCGGAGGCGATTTGCCGCGAGCTCTTGAGCGATCGTTACGATCCGGATTGCAAACCCGCGCTGAGGTTGCTCGCGAGCTTGAAGGAGCCTGGCCAGATCAATCGCACGATGGGTCCGAAATTCATCGGGAAGGTCGAGGAAGTGCGAAAGCTCCTGGTCGACGCGGACGGCTATTACAACAGCGGCCGCTACGATCTCGCTTTCAAAAAATACGAACAAATTCTCAATCTCGATCCTTACAACACGGCCGCGCGCCGCGGGCAGGAAAGGATCAACCTGCAGAAAACGCACTACGGCGAAGAAGCGTATAACGAAACGCGCTCGCGCTCTCTCTGGCAGGTGCAGAAAGGTTGGGAAAATCCAGTCCGGCAATATGGGACAAGCGTGGGTCCAATCACGGATGCCTTCGCCAAGGACGCCACCGGGACCGCGCGAATTTCGAACAAGCTGAACACGATCATTATTCCGCGGATTGAATTTCGGGACGCCAGCATTCGGGAAGCGATTGATTTTCTGCGTCAACAAGCGACCTCGAATGATCCTTCCACCGAAGGCCGAAGAGGCGTCGATATTGTGTTGCGTTTGAATGCACTTAGCGGTCGAGCGGAACCCGTCGCCCGCGGGGCGGCTCCGGCCGCGGCCGATCCGCTCGCGCCGCTTCCTGCCGGTGGAGCGGAAGCGCCCGCCGTGGCGCCGCTCCCGCTCTCCGCCCCGCTGGCGCCTGCGATTTCTCCGACCGACGCGCGGATCACGATCACGCTCAATCAAATCCCTCTCGGCGAAGCGCTCCGTTACATCGCGAGCCAGGCGGGATTGAAAGTAAAAGTGGAACCGTATGCGGTCTCGATCATTCCTCTGAGCGAGCAGAGCCAGGAGTTGATCACGAAGGAATATCGTGTCCCGCCCGGCTTTATCTCCAGCACTTTGAGCGGTGGAGGTTCTGCCTTGAGTCAACCAGCGACCGCGGCCGGAAAAGGGGGAACGGCGGTGGGAACAGTCGAATCAACTGGCGGATCACAACTGGTGAAGCGGGAAGGCGCGCGCGAATATCTCGAAAGCCAGGGCGTTCCGTTCCAAGCCATTCCGGGAGCGAGCGCGAACTTCATGCCGCAAAGCAGCCGCCTCGTTGTGCGGAACACGCCGGATAATTTGGAGCTGGTCGATGCGATTGTAGAACAAGCGACTGTCTCCGGTCCGAAGCAGGTCGAGATCGAAGCAAAATTTGTCGAGATCACGCAAAATAACTTGAAGGAGCTCGGGTTCGATTGGCTGCTCGGGCAATTCAACATCGGCAATGAGCGAGTCTTCGGAGGCGGCGGGACGCAAGGGACTTCTCCACCCTTGAACGGATCTGACTTTCCGTTCACGCAGCCTGGAGGACAGCCGGTCGGCCAGTTCCCGGTCACCGCAGGAAATCGCAGCGGCAGTCTCGCGATTAGCGCGAACGCGATTGATTCCCTCCTTTTTGGTGTGCCGGGCGCCAGTTCGCTCGCGCCGGGGATTTTCGGATTGAGCGGCGTCTTCACCGATCCGCAATTTCAACTCGTGATCCGCGCCTTGAACCAGAAAAAGGGAGTTGATCTACTCTCCGCCCCGCGCGTGACGACGAAGAGCGGCCAGCGGGCCGTGATCGAAATCGTGCGCGAGTTCCGTTACCCGACGCAATTCGAGCCGCCGCAAATTCCGCAAAACTTTCGCGGTGGCGACACCAATACGAGCACGTTCAATCCCTTAACTGGAGCCTTAACCGGCGGCAGCGCGTCGAACGGTTCATTTCCGGTTACGCCGACGACGCCGACCGCATTTGAAACGCGCAATACCGGCGTGACCTTGGAAGTTGAACCGGTTGTCGGGCCCGATGGGATCACGATCGATCTCAACCTGGTTCCGCAGGTCGTGGAGTTTGAGGGATTCATCAACTACGGCAGCCCGATTCAGACGACCTCGACCAACATCCTCGGCGTCACGCAGGTGAATGTCCTCACCCCGAACATTATCAATCAACCTGTCTTTAGTACCCGCAAAGTAACGACCAGTGTGAGTGTGTGGGATGGGCAGACCGTCGTCCTCGGCGGATTGATGCGCGAAGATGTTCAGAAGACCGAAGATCGCACGCCGATTCTCGGTGATATCCCGCTCGTCGGCCGATTATTCCGCACCAATGCCGAGCAACATCTGAAGCGGAATTTGGTTATCTTCGTGACTGCGCGGTTGATTAATCCCGGCGGCCAATTGGTGAATCAAACAGAAGAGCAGGAAGAAACTGAGGATGCGGTCGAGCCACCGCAGCTGCCGCCGGTGCCGATGTATAAGAAGTAGGGTAGGGGCCGTCAGTGGCTCTTGAGCAACCGTCCGATTTCAGCAAGATATCAAAATGATAGCGGATCGTATTCCCCAGCTTCGCCAACTCTCCGCGGAAGAAAAGCTGGCGCTCGCGGGCGAGCTTTGGAACGAGGTGTCGGAGGACGCGAACGCATTTCCCGCGCGCGAAGATCACATCGCGATCTTGCGAGAGCGGTTGGAAAATTTTAAGCAGCGTCCGAACGATGTAGTGGCCTGGGAAGATCTTAAGGCGCGGATCCTCGCCCCTCGGTGAGTCTGCCGATCGAGTTCCTTTTCGGAGCGGACGCGGACCTACAGGAACTCTTCGTGCGGTTTGAAGAACGCCGCGAAGGTTTCGGTGTTGAATTTTTGATTCTGGTTGACGCCTATCTGACGCGCATCAGTGCGTTTCCACATATCGCTCCCAAGTATCTCGGCCAAGTCCGGCGGCAAATCATGCAAACTTTGCCATACGGAATTTTCTACGATGCGACGCCGACGCGGGTTTTAGTGATAGCGATTCTGGATTTGCGGCAAGACGAGCGCGAAATATTCCAGCGTTTGCACCCGTAGGGAAAGGCAACACCGCCAGTCGTGCAATCATGCCCGTCATCGGAGTAACCGGCGGTATCGCCACGGGAAAATCGGCCTTTGTTTCGCAGCTTCGCGAACTGCTGCCGGGCGCGACGTCTTTCGACGCCGACCAAACGGCGCGTGATTTCACCAATCGCGATGCCGAGGTCCGCAGCGAAATCATTCAGGCCTTTGGCGCCGGGATTTATTCCGGGGCAGGTGACTTGAACCGCACCCAGCTTCGCGCCATAGTATTTGCCGACCCGGGAAAAAGACGCGCGCTCGAGCAGATTCTGCATCCGCGCATCCGGCGTCAGTGGACCAGTGAAGCCGAAAGCCGGCGAGGCTCCACCGAACTTTACCTGGCTGATATCCCTCTTCTTTATGAAACCGGTGGTGAATTGTTGTGCGATCGCGTCCTCGTGGTGGCCTGCTCGCCGCAGATGCAATTGCAACGCCTGATGACTCGCTCTTCGCTTTCAACTACCGCCGCCGCGGAAATGATTTCCGCGCAAATGCCGCTCTTGGGTAAGATCGCGCGCGCCGATCATGTTGTTTGGAATAACGGCCCGCCGTCCGCGCTCGCGGAGCAAGCGAAAATCCTCAGCGGTCTCTGGGAGCGATGATGAAGGAAGAGGTTCTAACGCAGACGGAAAGTGGAGCGCCGGCCGAGGCGATGGCCGAAACAGCGGTCCCCACAGTCGCTTTGCCCGCGTCTCTCGATCTCAACGTCTTGCAGAAGCTTGCTCCCGCGGAGGTGGACGATCTCTGCCGCAGATTGAATGTGCGCTTTCATCCGGGCAGGGGGCGGCATTTCCAAATTCTCGATCTGGTCCGGTGCGCCCTGAGCCAGAACATTCCGGTGACGACGGAAGGTTTCTTCGATCAAATCGCGGAGACGTTCGGGCTCCTGCGTTGTCCGGCCCTGAATTTCCTTCCCGTGCCTGAAGATGTCGGAATTCCGCGCGCGATGTTGCAACACTTCAAATTTCGGCCGGGGCAACAAATCGCCGGAATGATTCGCCTGCCGCGCGATCGCGAAAAATCCATCATGCTCGATCGGGTCACCGCGATCGAGGGGATGCCGGCGGAGGAATGGCAGGAGCCGGTCGCATTCGATAATCTGACGCCGCTTTTTCCCGAAGGCCGGATCATTCTGGAGAACACGAAAACGAACTCGATCAGCGCGCGCGCGGTCGATTTGCTCACGCCACTGGGCAAAGGGCAGCGCGGGTTGATCGTGGCCGCGCCGCGCGTCGGCAAAACGATTTTGCTCAAGGAAATCGCAAAGGCTGTGCGGGTGAATCATCCCGAAATCATCCTCATCATTCTCTTGGTCGACGAACGGCCGGAGGAAGTGACGGACCTGCAGCGCGAAGTCGATTGCGAGATCTACAACTCCACCTTTGACGAAAACTCACAGCGGCACGTGCAGGTGGCGGAGCTGGTCTTGGAGCGAGCCAAACGATTGGTCGAGCAGAAGAAAGATGTCTTCGTCCTGCTCGACAGCATTACGCGGCTGGCCCGCGGCTATAATTCACTGCAAGGAAACCGCGGCCGCACCATGTCCGGCGGGGTGGAATCGAAAGCGCTGCTCAAGCCAAAGAAATTTTTCGGCTCGGCGCGCAATGTGGAAGAGGGCGGCAGTCTTACCATTCTCGCGACCGCGCTGGTCGATACCGGAAGCAAGATGGACCAGGTTATTTTCGAGGAATTCAAAGGCACGGGAAACATGGAGCTGCATCTCGATCGCTCGTTAGTCGAGAAGCGGCTTTATCCCGCGATCCATGTCCAGCAGTCGGCCACGCGGCGTGAGGAATTGCTCTATCACCCGGAGGAGTGGGAGCGGGTTAAGATCCTGCGCAAAGCGATGGCGCAGCTGCCGCCGATCGAAGCGATGGAAATGTTAATCGGCAATCTGCAAGCGACGAAGAGCAACGCGGAATTACTGCTCGCGGGGCTGCGATAAGAGATGAACAAGCCCGAATTAGGCTTTCGTTTTCCCGAATCGCCACACGCCTGTCATTCTGAGCGTCGCGAAGGATCTCTGACTCTTTCCGGATTCAAGGGCGGGTTAATCGGAAACAGTCTGAGATTCTTCGCTGCGCTCAGAATGACAAATTCTGTCGGAAGCCTTCTTTATCCGTCATTTGGATTTCGTTCTTCAGCGCGGCGATGATCACGAATAGCGCTGAACTCGCGGAGATCCTTCCGCAATTGGGGCCGATCGATCGGGTGGCGGTCGATACGGAAGCGGACAGTCTGCACTGTTATTTCGAAAAGCTTTGTCTGGTGCAGTTGAGCTTCGGCGGATGTGATTACCTGGTCGATCCGCTCGCTGGTTTTGACCTGGCGCCGCTGAGTGAAGCGCTCTCCGGGAAGGAGCTGGTTTTGCAGGGAGCGGACTTCGATTTGCGGTTGATGAAGCGCAGTATCGGTTTCACCGCCACGCGCGTTTTTGACACCGTGGTGGCGGCGCGGCTTCTTGGAATTCGCGCTTTCAGTCTGGCCGCTCTAGTCGAACGCTACTTTGGAGTCACACTCACGAAAGGTTCGCAGAAAGCGAATTGGGCCCAGCGTCCGCTCCCGAAACACATGGCCGATTACGCCATGAACGATACCCATTATTTGTTGCCGCTGGCGGAAAAACTGGAAGCAGAACTGAAAGAGAAGGGACGCTTCGATTGGTTCGAACAATCGTGCGAACGCGGGATGGCGCAGACTGCGATCCAGCGCGTGCGCGACGAAGATGAAGCCTGGCGCATTAGCGGCGCGGGCACGCTCTCGCCGCGCGCGGGGGCGGTCTTGCGTGCGCTTTGGTATTGGCGCGATCGCGAAGCGCAGGCGGCGGATCGGCCCCCGTTTCATGTTTTGCAAAATCACCTCCTCTTGCAGGCAGCGCAGGATTTCGAAGCAGGAAATTTTCCCGAGTTTCGTCATTTTACTCCGCGGCGGCGGCGCGGATTTTTGGATGCGGCGGAGAAAGCGATGCAGTTGCCGGAAGCGGAATTGCCCCGGCGCCTGCGGCGCAACGGCGCGCGGCCCACACAGGAAATGGAGAAGGCCGCGGAAGATTTGCGGCGCCGTCGTGATGCCGCGGCGGAGCAGCTTGGACTCGAGCCTTCTTTTATCGCGCCGCGGGCTGCGGTCGAATCGATCGCTGCGGATGGCGAACAGAGTGCCCAGCTTTTGGTGCCGTGGCAGCGCGAACTGCTCGAGTTGTAGCCGCCCATTAGGAATCTGCAGCAGTAGGATGATCTGCTGCAGAAGCTTTGTTTCTGTCCCCGCGACGCATCGCAGTTAGCATCAACTGACGGCCGGCTCAGAGCGCTGTTTCAGTAACTGCTTGACGCTGGGAGCTCGCAATTGTGAAACTCCCCAGCTCTCATGGGAAAAAATCTTCGCTGGCGCGGACATGGTCTTTGTCTCTTCCTGCCGCTTTTCACGCTTGCCTTCGCCAGCGCGGCGCAGGCGCAAAACAACCCGAGCCAGGCGGTCGATCGTGCGCAGCTGCTTCGCACTCAACCTTCGTTGCGCGACGATCCTGAATCGCAGCAGACCGGCAGCGATGACAGTCACGCGGTCGCGACACCGAACGATCCCGATCTCGGCGAGCAGGCGATCTTGAAACGCTCCGACACCTACGACCCGTGGACGATAGTGGTGGCGGCGCCGATTTCCTACACCTCGAACGTCGCACTCTCGCGCAACAACGAAGAGGGGGACGCGCTTTTCACGCCGAATTTCGCAGTCATCTACTCGCCGCGAATTACGCGCACGCTCTTCGCGACTTTTTCCATCGGCCAGCAGTATTTTTATTACAACGATTTCGATGAGCTCGATTTCGGCAGCTTCGACGCGCGCATTGGGTTGAGCTACACCGTGCCCCGGCTGCACAATCTCTTCCTGCACGCCGGCTACTATTATAATCGCCTCACTTCCGAAGACAGTTTCGATGAGTTCTTTTCCAATCACTCGATCGAGCTTAGCGCGGAGGTTCCTTTTCAAATCGGACGCGCCCAGCAAATTTCCACGGGCGTAGATTTGAATCTCAGCCTCGGTGCGGATCCGGATCCACCGCGCCGTCACGATTACAGCGTGTTCGTAGGTTACTCAGCGAACCTGACGCGCTCACTTACGGTCAACGCCGTGGCGCGCCTGGCCGTGCGCGATTATCTCGAGGTCGACCGCACGGATGTGAGCGGCATTCTCGCTCTCAGCGCAACTTATCGTTTCACGAAATGGTTTAGCTTGAGTGCGATCAGCTCCTTCGCGACCAACGACTCGGATCAGGATGTGTTCGATTACGATGTCGCAAACGTCGGCGGCGCGCTTTCGGTCGGCTTTAGATTTTGAGCTGGTCGTGAAGAAAAGTGTCCCTCGGCGGACCGGTTTCGCGCGTTTAGATGGGATGGCACTTTTTATTCGACGCGGGATGAGGGGCGGCGGCGCGATCCGCGCGTGTGCGCTGATATCGCTCGGATGCTTCGCTGCAGGCTCGATCAATGCCGAGCCTTTGAAGAAGGCAAAGGTCACGCAGGTGATCAACGATGTAAACCTCCTGCCCGAGCAGGCCGCGCCGAAACACGCGACCGTCAATGACGAAGTGCATGATGGCACCGCGGTGCGGACGGGAACGGAGTCACGCAGCGAGCTGACCTTTACCGATCAAACCATCGCGCGGCTGGGTGCCAACACGATTTTCAATTTCAACGAAGGCACTCGCAGCATGGACCTGGGCGGCGGCGCCATGCTTTTACGAGTTCCGAAAAACGCTGGCGGAGCCAAGATCTCGACCGCAGCCGTGACGGCGGCCATCACCGGTACGACGGTGATGATGCAGTACGATCCGAAGGGATTCGCCAAGTTCATTGTCCTCGAAGGCACGGCCTGCCTCTCCCTGAAGAGCAGCCCGAATAATTGCGTGTCGGTAAAAGCGGGCCAGCTCCTCGCGGTGAAGGTAAATCCGCCGCCGACTTCTCTGCCGGCGCCGATCGATGTCGATCTATCGCGCCTCATCGATACCTCCGCGCTGCTCTCGAATGATTTCGGGCCTCTGCCAAGTCTCGACCTGATCGCGAAATCGGTCGCTCAACAGGAGCAAATCAAATCGGAAGCGAGCGCCGCGGAAGGGAACACCCGTTCATCGAGCAGCGAGATTTTACTGGCCGCGTTGAGCGAGATGACGACGGCCATCGACCAACGAACAGCAGTAGAGGATTTGTCGAGTCCGACTCCGACGCCTGCGAACACGCCCACTCCACCGCCCAGTTCGCCAACGCCACCGCCGAACACGCCAACACCACCGCCAACTACACCGACGCCACCACCGAACACACCAACACCACCGCCAACTACACCGACGCCACCACCGAACACACCAACACCACCGCCAACTACACCAACGCCACCGCCAAATACTCCGACGCCACCACCGAACACGCCGACACCACCTCCTTCTCCCACGCCGCAGAAATTCGGTACGCCGCCAGTCATCACTTCATCGAATCCTTACCACATAACTTCCGGAACAGTGATCACGACCGATCCCACGATTATGACCGCCGGCGTCGTGGATGAAGGGAGAATTTATCGCGACCCGCAGACGGACGGATCGCGCAGCCAATGGCTTTTCGGTTCCACTTCAAGCTTCGATATGACCGGCGGCTTCGAGAACGGCCCGGACGTGGCGAGTCTTTTTAACCAGTTCGCCGCTTTCAAATTTCAAAATCTACAGCTGGCCGGCAATCCCACGATCGACCTCTCGAATGGCGGGCGCACCGTGCTCGCGCTCGTGGGCGTAACTGGCCTCACGACGGCGGCGCCCGGTGGCGCAGTCACCTTCGATGGCATCGCGGCGCTTCTTCTCGCTACGCAAAACGGCTCGATCAATCTTGGCCCGGAAGTTTCCTTCCAAGGGATCGACCGCGTCTTCATTTACGCCCGCGGCGCGAACAGCAATCTCGTTATTGGTTCCGATATTTCTGCGCCAAACGATCTGCGACTTCTGAGCCAGGGCACGGTTCAAATTAACGGCGCGCTCAGCACGTTGAATTTCAGTTCCTTCAGCGGCGGAGATTTTCTGGGCGGCGCGGGGACCGTTACGGCCGGCGGTATTTACATCAACTCGTTAGGCGATCTCACCTTCAACGCGAGTCAGTTTTCACCAGGCGCCTTCTCGAATATCTCGCTTTCGTTAGCTGCGGCGAACTTGGTCGCGATCAACGTGCAATCGAGCACGGCCGTCTTTGAAAACGCCGGATCGGTCGATGTCCGCGGCACGACCATTACTCTCGCCGGCGCAAATCCTACCCTGCTCACTTTCAACTCCGCGGCCACCCCCGTTTTCCAAGCGGGCGCAGGCGGCATCCAGGCTTCGACCGTCGGCTTTCATGGAAATAACATTTCGCTCCTCTCTGCCGGTGACATCAACATTTACGACTTTGACAGCGGCGGCACGCTCTCGGGGACGATCTCCGCGGCTGGCGCCTTCAGCGGCGTCGCCGATTTTTTCCCGGGCAATCTGAGCGCCGGAACTTCGATCACGATTGGCGGACAGATTTTGGCGAGCGAGATAACCGCCGGCACGACGATCGATGTGAGCGGACGACTCTCTGGTTTCACGGTCACGGCTGGCGGCAACATCAACGCGGGGTCGATCGCGGTGATCACGCTTTTTTCGCCGACGGGAATTCTGAACGTCGGCGGGGGCATTCGTCCTCTGGTCGTTAGTCCGGGCGGTGCGGCGAAGCAGCACACCTTCACTATCTCGACGATCAATGCCCCTGCCGGTCTCGACTTTAGCGGCAATCAATTCAACGGCATCGATGGTAATTTTTCTGGCGGAGCTCTCACGATCAACGCCGACACGCTTCTCTTCGGCGCGAATGCTGGGATCGCTTTCGCGAACTTTGACGGCGCCGATGGCTTCGGATTCGACGGCGCTTCACCCGATGGCCGCGGCGGCAATGGCGGCACTTTCATGGTCAACGCGGAGGGCGACATTGTGGTCGAGACGTCCATCTCCGCGACGACTGGTTTGAGCGACCCGGACACGGCGAGCGGCACGTTTAGCGGCGCCGGTGGAACGGTCGCGCTCGATTCGTCGAATGGCGCGGTTCGCGTCACCGGGAGCATTCAGGTTTCATCGAACGACAACCCGGACACATCCGATCCGGTTCGGCGTAGCGCGAGTGGCGGGAACATCACCCTGCGGAGCGGTGCGACCACTGGCACTGCCATCAGTATCGGCAGCACCGCACGGCTTTCGTCGCTACTCGACAACGGCGCGCCGGGCGCAGGCGGGATCATCACCATCCGAGCCGACGCGCTTGGGTCTAACGTCAGCAGCATTGAGATCGATAACTCGGATGGTGGGATCGTGGCTAATCGCGGCGCGGTCGATATCCGGCATTTCGGCGATTCGGGCATCATTACGCTCACGAACGCCGAGATCTTCGGTGACGTGGTCAAGATCGGAGCGCTCGGACGGGACGGGACGTTGACCATCGGCGGCGGCCTGATCTCCGCCGGCACCCTGCTCCGTCTCTACGCGGGCGGGAGCAACGGCTCGATCTTATTCAACACCAATGTCACCCTCGACAGCGAAGCCACGGCGACAGTCATCGCGGCGAAAATGGTGAAGATCGCCAACGGTGTGATCGTGACGATCAACGGACCCGATCCGGCCAACATTTTTACCGACCTCGCGAACTACGCCGGCTCCGGCGGGAACGGCAGCACCACCGGCATGTTCGGCGGCAGTGGCGCGAATACATTTCCCTTCGCCGACGCGCCGCCTTTCGATAGCACGGCGGGCGCGGTCGTTGTTGCTTATACCAGCGCGCCGAACGGAAACTGGAGCGATCCCAACGTTTGGAATCCAATGGTCGTGCCGAATAACGGGAACGGCGGACGCAATTACGACGCCGTCATTAACGGCGGGACGCTTACGCAGGACATCACTTCCGGAGTTGTCATCGAGCAGCTCTTCATGCGCGGCGGGACCTTGCTTCTAAGCAATCCGCTCAGGCTAAATTCCGGTCTGCAATTCAGCGGCGGCGCGATCGATAACGGCATCCTCATGGTGGACGGCACGAGCGCCCAATCCGCGGTCATGACCGTGAGCAATACCACGATCAACAACTTCGGTGACTACGATCTGACCATCGCGAGCGGGAACGTTTTCAGCGGTGGAGGCTCGGTTTTTAATAACTTCGGGAACCTGACCAAGAGCGGCTCGGGCGTAGTCAATTTAAATATTCCGCTGGTCAACAGCGGCGATGTTTCAGTCAACGGCGGCACCTTGCGCCTAACGAATGGTGGGACGATCGGCGGCGCTTTCGCGAGCGCGAGTGGAGCGGTGCTCGAACTGGCGACCGACTACACTCTTGCCTCCGGAACCCAAATTTCCGGTCCCGGTATTTTTCAGCTCGCGAACGGCACCACCACCACGCTGGTGGGCACGTTGACGAACAATGGCACGCTTAATTTCAATAACACTGGGAACGGGATCGATCTGCGCTTGAACGGGAGCGTCACTGTGGTGGGGAACGGGGTCATCAACCTGGATAACGTGAGCAACAACCGGGTCTTCGCGAACACCGCGGGAGATAGACTTACGCTTGGGAGCGGAATCACTCTGCAAGGCAGCGGCAATCTCGGGCTTGGACAGACGACCTTTACCAACAACGGCATTATCACCGCCAACCAATCGAATGCGCTCGTGCTCCAGCCGGGCGGTGGGACAGGCGATTTCACGAATGGCGCGGGAGGCGTTTTGCGAGCGAACGGCGGCACTCTGCAATTACTGGGAGGGATTTTCAGCAACAACGGAACGATCGAAGCGCTGAACGGATCTCAGGTGCAATTCACTAACGGAGCGAGCGTAGTAGGTGGGACGCTCGCCAGTACCGGAAGTTCGATTCACAGCCTCGGTTCGACTCTGACGAATGTAACCAACAGGGGTGACTTCGTGCTCGATAACGGGAGCACCACGACCTTGGTTGGAACCCTGACTAACAACGGGACGCTGACCTTTGCCAATATCGGGAACGGAGTGGATCTGCGTTTGAGCGGACCAGTCTCACTGGCGGGGACCGGCCTCGTTTCGCTGGATGATGTAAGCAACAACCGGATTTTCGCGAACACGGCGGGGGATCGGCTCACGATTGGGAGCGGACAAACGATTCAGGGCGCAGGCAACCTTGGGCTTGGCCAGACTACCTTCACTAACAACGGGACGATCACCGCCAACCTAACTAATGCGCTCGTTCTTCAACCCGGTGGCGGGACCGGCGACTTTACCAATGCCTCCAGCGGAATTGTGCAAGCGACCAATGGGGCCAGGCTTCAACTTCTCGCGGGCAACTTCGTCAATAACAACATTGTGCGAGCGCAGGACGGCTCGTTCGTGGAACTAAGAGACGGTGTGAACGTGAGCGGGAGCGGGAGTTTTCTCACGGTAGGCACAGGGCTGATCAGCGTGGTTAACAGCGCGACGCTCAACGACCTGATCTTTTCGGGGAGCCTGAGTTTAGCGAATGGGTCCACCACCACTTTGTTTGGAACCCTGACCAACAACGGAACGCTGACCTTCGCCAATATAGGGAATGGGGTGGATCTGCGTTTGAGCGGACCAGTCTCACTGGCGGGCACCGGCCTGATATCTCTGGCTGATGTAAGCAACAACCGAATCTTCGCGAACACGGCGGGGGACCGGCTCACGATCGGTAGCGGACAAACGATCCAAGGCGCAGGCAATCTCGGGCTTGGCCAGACTACCTTCACCAACAACGGGACGATCATCGCCAACCTAACTAATGCGCTCGTCCTCCAGCCGGGCGGAGGTTCAGGAGATTTCACTAACAACACCAGCGGCATTCTTGAAGCGACCAGCGGAGCAACCTTGCAATTGCTTGGCGGTACTCTGATCAATAATAACGTCGTGCGAGCGCAGGACGGCTCGCGCGTGGAATTGAGGGACGGTGTGAACGTGAGCGGCAACGGCAGTTTTCTCACGGTGGGGACAGGGCTGATCAGCGTGGTCAACAGCGCCAGCTTGAGCGACCTATCCTACGTCGGCAGCCTTAGTCTGGCGAACGGCAGCACCACGACCTTGGTTGGAACCCTGACTAACAACGGGACGCTGACCTTTGCCAATATCGGGAACGGAGTGGATCTGCGTTTGAGCGGACCAGTCTCACTGGCGGGGACCGGCCTCGTTTCGCTGGATGATGTAAGCAACAACCGGATTTTCGCGAACACGGCGGGGGATCGGCTCACGATTGGGAGCGGACAAACGATTCAGGGCGCAGGCAACCTTGGGCTTGGCCAGACTACCTTCACTAACAACGGGACGATCACCGCCAACCTAACTAATGCGCTCGTTCTTCAACCCGGTGGCGGGACCGGCGACTTTACCAATGCCTCCAGCGGAATTGTGCAAGCGACCAATGGGGCCAGGCTTCAACTTCTCGCGGGCAACTTCGTCAATAACAACATTGTGCGAGCGCAGGACGGCTCGTTCGTGGAACTAAGAGACGGTGTGAACGTGAGCGGGAGCGGGAGTTTTCTCACGGTAGGCACAGGGCTGATCAGCGTGGTTAACAGCGCGACGCTCAACGACCTGATCTTTTCGGGGAGCCTGAGTTTAGCGAATGGGTCCACCACCACTTTGTTTGGAACCCTGACCAACAACGGAACGCTGACCTTCGCCAATATAGGGAATGGGGTGGATCTGCGTTTGAGCGGACCAGTCTCACTGGCGGGCACCGGCCTGATATCTCTGGCTGATGTAAGCAACAACCGAATCTTCGCGAACACGGCGGGGGACCGGCTCACGATCGGTAGCGGACAAACGATCCAAGGCGCAGGCAATCTCGGGCTTGGCCAGACTACCTTCACCAACAACGGGACGATCATCGCCAACCTAACTAATGCGCTCGTCCTCCAGCCGGGCGGAGGTTCAGGAGATTTCACTAACGCGGCGGGCGGGATCGTCGAAGCAAGGAATGGAGCCACGCTCCAGCTACTTGGCAATTTCGTTAACAATAACATCGTGCGAGCACAGGATGGGTCCTTCGTAGAATTGAGGGACGGCGTGAATGTGAGCGGGAGCGGGAGTTTTCTCACGGTGGGGACAGGGCTGATCAGCGTGGTCAACAGCGCGACGCTAAACGATGTGATTTTTTCGGGGAAACTGAACCTGGCGAATGGGTCGACCACTAGTTTGTTGGGAACCCTGACTAACAACGGGACTCTGACATTCGCCAATATTGGGAATGGAGTGGATCTGCGTTTGAGCGGGTCGGTCGCGTTAGCGGGAACCGGTCTCGTTTCTTTGGCTGACGTGAGTAATAACCGCATCTTCGCGAACACCGCGGGCGACCGACTCACGATCGGTAACGGAGAAACGATCCAAGGCGCGGGCAATCTGGGACTAGGGCAAACCACCTTCACTAACAATGGGACGATCATAGCCAACCTAACTAACGCTCTTATCCTCCAGCCAGGTGGGAGCACGGCCGATTTCACGAATAACGCGAGCGGCATTTTACGCGCGGACGGGGGCACGCTCCAACTCAATGGCGGCGTCTTTAATAACAGCGGCACCATCGCCGCCCTCAACGGCGGCACGCTGCGTTTCGACGCCGCGGTCAACTCCTCCGGCCTTGTCGATGTCGGGAACGCGTCGCTTACTGCCGCCGGCACTTACACGCAGAGCGCCGGCACCTTCCGCCTCGCCGGGGGAAGCGTGCAATCGAACAACGCACTCAGCTTCCAAGGCGGCCTGGTCGATACCTATGGCACGATCAACGCCGCGATCATGAACAACGCTATCCTTCGCCCAGGTCTAGGCGGCAACGGCTTGAATGTCACTGGCAACGTTTCACTCCTTAGCGCTTCACAGCTTACTTTCCAGCTCGGCGGCCTTACTCAAGGCAGTCAGTACGGGTACCTCAACGTGAACGGCACGGTCTCGTTAGGTGGCCAGCTGATTCTATCCTTCGTTAACGGTTTCCAGAACTCGGTGACCGCGAGCAACACCTTCACCTTGCTGACTTCAAGCAACGCTTTCATAGGCAACTTTACCAACATTGCTTCCGGCACTCGTCTAAACACCAGTGATGGGACCGGTTCCTTCCTGGTCAACTACAACGGGAGCTCGCTTGTTCTCAGCAACTTCAGTTCGGCAAACCAGGTTGTGACCGCCACCTATCTCGGAGGCACGAATAACTGGAGCAATGCGCCCCGCTGGTCCACCAATCCGCTCGTACCGAATAACGGGAATGGCGGCACGAATTTCAACGTCGCCTTAGGCAGCGGCTCACTCACCCAGGACATCGCACCCAGCGTCATTATCGAGCAGCTACAGATGAGCGGCGGCACCTTGACCTTGACCAACCCGCTTAGCCTTAACGCTGGCCTGCAATTCAGCGGCGGCACCATCACTAACGGTGTCCTCAATGTCGCAGGGACGAGCACACAAAGCGCAGTCATGGGCGCGACCGGACTAACCGTTAATAACAGCGGCGCCTACAGTCTGACCCAAGCTAGTGGAAATGCCTTCAGCGGAACGGGCACCCTTTTCAATAACTCCGGCACGATCGCGCGCAGCACTGGGATGAGCGGAGTCACCTTTAACACTTCGGTTAATAATACCGGCATCCTGCGCGCCAGCAACGGCGCTACTCTCATTCTGACTGGCGCGGGCGGCGTTCTTTATAACAACGCTGGCGGCACGATCAGCGCGCTCGATGGCTCGATTGTTCAGTTAGCTGCTGGTGCGAGCGTTACTGGCGGCACGCTCTCCACCGTGGGTACGGGGGTCATCCAGGCGAACTCGTCCAATAACAGCAGTATCTTCCTGACCGACCTGACCAATGCCGGCGCGCTGATTGAGATTAACGACTCCGACATTACCCTGGCCGGGACTATTACGAACAGCGGATCGATCACTACCGCGACAACGACCTCGGTTACGGACCTCATCCTCGGCGCTGGAGGCGTCACCCTCACCGGTGGAGGCACGGTCAACCTCTCCAGCGGTAACGACGGACTAAGAGCTGCGACTGCCGGCGATCGATTGACCAACGTCAATAACCTGATCCGTGGCCAGGGTCTTCTCGGTCAGGACAGCGCCGCGATTAGTAACCAGACTGCCGGAATCATCGACGCCGATGTTGGCGGCGCTTCCCTCACACTCGACCCTGGGAATGAGGCTAACGCCTTCCTTAACGACGGTATCCTTCGCGCGAGTAACGGCGGAACCTTGATTCTAAGTGGAAACGGTGGCGGCGTCTTTACTAACAATAATCTGATCACTGCGCTAAACGGTTCGATCGTGCAGTTGACCGCAGGTGCTAGCGTCGTCGGCGGGACGCTTTCGACCGCCGGCACTGGAGTCGTTCAGGCAAATTCGGGCAATAACACCAGCATCTTCCTGACCGACCTGACCAATGCCGGCACCCTAGTTGGGATTAATGACTCCGACATCACTCTGGCCGGAACTATTACTAACAGTGGTTCGATTACGACTGCTTCCACTACCACCGTGACTGATATCATTATTGCGGCTGGAGGTGTTACTCTCAACGGCGGCGGCACGGTTACTTTCTCTACCTCGAATGACGGAATCAAAGCGGCGGTTAACGGGGCCCGCCTAACCAACGTCAATAACCTTATGCGCGGCCTGGGCCTTCTGGGTCAGGACAGCACGGCGATCACGAATCAGGCCAGTGGAATCATCGATGCCAATGTCAACGCCACCAGCCTCACGCTTGATCCCGCAAACGTAACTAACGCCTTTATCAATGACGGTATCCTGCGCGCGAGTAACGGCGGCACCTTGATTCTAAGTGGAAATGGCGGCGGGGTCTTCAACAACAACAACCTCATCACCGCGCTAACCGGCTCGGTTGTGCAATTAACCGCTGAAGCCAGCATCGTGGGTGGCACCCTTTCGACGGCGGGCACCGGCGTTTTTCAGGCAAACTCATCAGATAACACCAGCATCTTCCTGACCGACCTGACCAATGCCGGCACCCTGGTTGGGATTAACGACTCCGACATCACTCTGGCCGGAACGATCACTAACAGTGGCTCGATTACTTCCGCTTCCACTAGCTCCGTGACCGATATCATTGTTGCGGCTGGAGGCGTCACGCTAACCGGCGGCGGCACTGTTACTCTCTCGACCTCGAACGACGGGATCAGAGCAGCGGCCGCTGGAGCTCAACTGACGAACGTTAATAACCTGATCCAAGGCCAGGGCCTCTTAGGCCAGGATAGTACGGCGATCACGAATCAGGCCAGCGGCATCATCGACGCCAACGTCAACGCCGCCAGCCTCACGCTGGATCCCGCGAACGTAGCTAACGCCTTCGTGAACGATGGGATTCTGCGCGCGAGTAACGGTGGCACTTTGATACTGAGCGGCAATGGCGGAGGGGTATTTTCTAATCACAACCTCGTCACCGCGCTCGATGGCTCGGTCGTGCAATTAACCGCGGGAGCGAGTCTCGTCGGCGGCACGCTCTCAACCACGGGTAGTGGAGTGATTCAGGCGAATTCAGCCGCAAATACGAGCGTCTTCCTAACCGATCTGACCAATACCGGTGCACTTGCCGCGATCAACGATTCCGACCTCACCCTGGCCGGGACTATCACTAACAGCGGGTCGATCACTTCCGCTACGACCAGCACGGTATCCGACATCGTTATTGCGGCTGGCGGTGTGACCCTCACCGGCGGCGGGACCCTTACTCTTTCTACCTCTAACGATGGAATCCGCGCGGCCGCCACCGGCGCCCGCCTGACTAACGTCAATAACCTGATTCAAGGCCAGGGCCTTTTCGGGCAGAACAACACCGCCTTCACTAATCAGGCCGCCGGGATCGTCGACGCTAACGTCAACGGCGCGACGTTGACGCTTGATCCAGTGACAGAAGCAAGCGTGACGGACGGGGGCGCATCGTTCCTTAACAACGGCCTTCTGCGTGCGAGTAATGGGGGTATCCTCCTGTTAAGTGGCGCGAGCGGCGGAGCCTTCACGAACAGCGGCACAATCGCGGCCACGACTGGCGGAGTGCTGCGTTTCAACGGCACAGTTAACTCCTCCGGTACGGTCGATGTAGGCGCTAACTCTCTTACCGCCACTGGCACCTACACCCAAAGCGCCGGCAGCTTCCTTCTCGCCGGTGGCACAGTGCAATCGAACAACGCGCTCAGCTTCCAAGGCGGTCTGATTGATGCGCGCGGCACGATCACGGCCGCGATTCAGAACAACGCCATGCTCCGCCCCGCGCTTGGCGGGAGTGGATTGAATGTGACCGGCAACATCTCACTCCTTAGTGCCTCGAACCTCGTCTTCCAGCTCGGTGGCCTGACGCAGGGGACGCAATACGGCTTCCTCAATGTAACCGGCAACGTCTCGTTAGGCGGAAGTCTCAACGTCTCTCTCGTTTCCAACTTCCAACCTTCCAGCGCGACAAACTTTACCGTCTTGAGTTCCACTGCGCCTCTTACCGGGACGTTCGCGAACGTTGCTTCCGCCGGCAGCCTCACCACTACGAATAACAGCGGCTCCTTCACCGTTACCTATAGTGGAAACAGCGTCGTTCTCTCCAACTACACTCCCGCTTCGCCTCGGCCCGGTGCACAGAGTCCCGTCTCTGCTGTCGGTGCTGAGGATAATGTCAGTGCTTCGTCGGACGCTGCATTGCCCAGTAGTCGCAATCGCCTTGCGAGCGCTCGCCCCTTACTGGGCGAGCAGTCGCCGGCTCAAGCAGGCGGCAAGATGGAAGCCAGGACGTTTAAGTTCGAAAACACTAATCAGATTTTGGATTTGCTCGAAGGCGCGGAGCCGCAGAACGCGAAAGGGAAAATTGTCATCGACGCGCAGCGCGCCGCGAAGTCGGCAGGGGGCAGAGGTGGCGCGAACGCAAATCGTGTGGCGATCGATGCGGACGGTAAAATCAAGGTTGCTCGCGAAGGTGGCCGCGTAGGAGATGCGAAGGCAGTGCCCCCGGAAACCGTTAAGCTGACGCCGTCCGCGCGCTCCGCGAATTGATCAAGAACAGGTCGCCCTTCCTCGCCATCGACGGCCCGCATCGCGCGCGTAGAGTCCGCTTGGTATGAAGAAGTTTTTGCGTTTCGCTTTAATCGCCGCGCTTGGCGCGACGGCGCCAGTCGACGCTGCGACAGGGGCACGCGTCGCGCGTCTTACGAAACAGGTAAAGATCATCCAGCCGCATGGTGCGTCTCACGCAGCGGCTGTGAACGAAATAATCCCAAACGGCGCGGCGATCGAGACGGGCGTCGCGTCTCAAACGGAGCTTCTTTTGGCCAATGGCGGCCTCATCCGGCTGGGCGCGAATACGCTCGTTAGGCTAAACAACGCACCGCGCCGATGGGATCTCCTGCGCGGTGCAATTTTGGTGAAGATTCCACGGGGCAATGAAGGCGAGATCGTGAGCGGTTCGGTTGTTGCATCTCTGGGCGGCACGACCTCGCTTCTGGAATTTTATCCCCAGGCCTATACCAAACTGATCGCGCTCGACGGAACCGCGCGGCTCTACCTGCCGCGCATCGTAGGCGAATCCGTCCTCGTCGATGCCGGCCAACTTCTCATGTTCCAAGCCAAGGCTGCAGCCCGCTCGCTTCCGAATCCGGTCGACATCGATTTGAAACGGATGATGGCGACTTCGCTTCTAATCAAAGGATTTCCTCCGCTGGGCAGCGAGTCCTCCATCGCGCAGGGAATGGATGATCAGAAGAAACAAAAATCGAACGGCGCGCTGGCAGATACAAACCTGGTCATCTTCGGCCGCGGCACGCTCGTCTCGCTGGTGCCGCCAACCGCAGAGGCGTCTCCAAGTCCATCGCCAAAACGAAAGACACCGACGACTGGCGTTGAGGGACGCTAAACTCGAGGCGAAATTCCGGATTAGCGAACATTAACGGCCGTTGGGTTTCGAGATGCTTGATCTCTTTTGCTGACCTATCGGCGGCCGGGGAAACTGAAAAAATAGGAAATCGTGACGATCTCGCGATCGGACACTTTCACCTCACCCAAAACGGAAAGCGCGCGACGCCCGCTCATAAGGCTCGACGTTCGGAAATTGTTCTGAGTAGAGTCGCTGCGAAATGAAGAAACCCTCCTTCCTCTTTTCGCGAGGCCAGCTCGTTTACCTCGCTGCTTTCTTTAGCCTGGTCGCCACTCTGTCCGCCGCCGAACTGAGATCCGCGCGCGTCACCGCGGTGATCAACGACGTGAAGTTGTTGCCTGGGCAAGCCGAAGCGAAGCCGGCTGCGATCAACGATGAAGTCGCGGATGGCTCGGCTGTGCGCACAGGCGTCGATTCGCGCGGCGAACTTACTTTTCGCGATCTGACCATCGCCCGTCTGGGCGCGAACACGATTTTCACTTTCGACCAGGGCACGCGCTCGGTCGAGCTAGGCGGCGGCGCGATTTTGCTGCGCGTTCCGAAAAATTCCGGCGGCGCGAAGATCACGACTGCGGCGGTAACGGCGGCCATCACCGGCACCACCATAATGGCGGAATACCATCAGGATTCGTATTTCAAATTCATTATGCTGGAAGGATCGGCTCGGATTTGCCGGCCGCGAAATCTGCAGATAAATCCGACCGCGAAAACACTCCGTGGCAGAGACGAAGCGCCGGAAGAATGTGTTACGCTTGGGCCTGGGCAAATGATTGTCGGTAAGCCGGGTGAGCCGCTGCCCGATCCGGTGAATGTCGATCTCGAGCAGGTCACGAAAACATCGCTGCTGCTCAATCCGCCCTTCGGTCCACTTGGCAGCGAGGATCTGATCAGGCAGGGCTTGAACGATCAATTGAACAAAAAATCCGACGGGACTCTCGTCGACACCCATCTTGTCGTCTTCAGAGATAACGAGCCACTCGACCCATCCGACCCGACTTCGCACGATGTGATCGATCAAAAAATAGCGGCTTCTCCCACGCCTTCGGAGTCACCGAGCCCGTCTCCATCACCGAGCCCGTCTCCATCACCGAGCCCATCTCCATCACCGAGCCCGTCTCCATCACCGAGCCCATCTCCATCACCGAGCCCATCTCCGTCACCGAGCCCATCTCCATCACCGAGCCCATCTCCGTCACCGAGCCCATCTCCGTCACCGAGCCCATCTCCGTCACCGAGCCCGAGCCCCGGAAAATTTGGAGCGTTGAACGTAATTACCGATCCAAACCTAACCACGATCGATAGCACCTCCGTCATCCAAACGGACCCGTCGATCACACGAAATGGCGTGGTCGATTATGGAAAAATCTATCGCGGCCCAGCGCAGGATGGTGCACCCGGCGCCTATTTTTTCGGTAATGATTCGCAGTTCGACGTTGCGTCGGGTTTCGATGCGCTTTTCAGCGCGAACGATCACCTCCCGATCGCCGCTTTGAAATTCAGCAACATTCTTCTCACGGGCAATCCTACGATTTCGACCGACAATGGAGGAGCGCTCTATCTCGCGCTCATCAGTGTGGGCAATATCACGTCGGTAAACGACAGAGCTACGTACGCGATCACTTTCACGGGGCTTCAACGTCTCCTCTTCGCGAGTCAAAACGGCTCTATCACCCTCGGGGACGATCTCCATTTTTTCGGCCCGAGCGAAATCGTGATGCACGCGCGCGGTTCGATGTCTAATAACGCCGGCTCAATCATTCTCGGTGCAGCCTTCGACGTCGATAGCCTGCGCTTGAGCGCGGAAAGCTCAGTGCAGGTAAATGGCGAAACGAATGTCGGACAATTTCGCTCCTTCTCTGGGATTGATTTCCTCGCGGGCGACGGAGTGATCACAACCGGCCTGATCGACATCACCGCGTTGCGCGATATCACGTTCAACACCGATCAGTTTTCTGCCGATAACTCTCCGAACGTCTCGATCTCGCTTAACGCCACGAACCTCATCACGATTAATTTGCAAGTGACGCCGAATGTTTTCGCGGCGGCAGCGACCGTTTCAGTCATCGGCGACACGATCGAACTCACTGGAACGGACGATCCAAATCCCCGCGGCACGCTTGCTCTAAATGTTACCAGCCCCGCGATCTTCACCGCGGGTGCCGGCGGTATTCACGGTCCGGACGTTGCCTTCAGCACCACGGGTGGACTCGAATTGCGCTCTGGCGCCGACATCGACATTTACGAAGCGGACATTCCTTCCACGAACGGCGGGCGCTTGCTTTCCGGCGTGATCGAGGCAGCGGGTTTCATCCATGCGGGCAGGAATATTTCCAGCGGTGACGTCACTGCGGGCGCCGAGGTGGAAGTTGGCGGAGATCTTCTGGTCTCGAATGTAACCGCGGGCACCACTATCACGGTCGTCGGATCTTTGAGTGGATTCGGAACGGCGAGGGCGGGAAGCGAAACAGCGGACGGAGATATCACCGCGAATTCGGTCGCCATCCCAACGATCGTCGCTCCGCACGGTGTGCTCCGGGTTGGCAACGGTGGGATTCATGCCTTCGTTGAATCCTTTGAGGATCCTGAAAATCCGAATGTCCCTCCGCGCGACGGCGCCAATTTGCAGCACACCTTCACGGTGGACTCGATTGTTTCGCCGAGCATCGATTTTAGCGGAAATCAATTTGGCGGAATCAGCGGATTGTCATCCGGCGGATTACTCACGATTTTCGCGGACACGCTCCGCTTTGACGCCGAGGGGGGAATCGGAACGGCGAACTTCGACGGCGCGGATGCGAGACATTTCCAGGACGGAACCGAGCCATCGGCGGGCGGCGACGGTGGCGTCTTCATCGCCAACGTGACTAATGGAATTTTTGTCGGCGAAAATATCTCAGCCACGACGGGGCTGAACGATACCGATGATGAGGCTCTCGAATTCGGCGGAGCAGGCGGGACCGTGAGGTTGGATTCATCCGAGGGTGCGATCACCGTCTCATCGACCATCCAGGTGTCGTCGAACGATCCTGACCCGAGCGAGACGCCGCCTCCGGCCATTCGACGCAGCGAAAGCGGCGGGAACATCACTCTGCACAGTGGCCTAACGAGTGGAACAGCGATCGATCTCCAGCAAAGCTCACGTCTCCTATCGCTTCTGAATGAAGATGCTCCCGGACCGGGTGGGGCGATTAGCGTGACGGCCAATGGCGGCTCCATCACGGTCGACGGCGAGATCACCGCGGATCGCGGCACCATTACGATTTCCAATCTTATGCCCCCGCCGCCACGACCGTTGCTTGACGGCGCGCCGGCCGTTTCGCTGATCACGATCGGCACCTCCGCGCTCCTGCAGTCGGAGATTTTGAACATTAGCTCGAGTGGAGACGTGGACTTTGCCTCTGGCGGAGGCTCCAGTCTATTTTCCCCGACCATTTCCCTCACGGCCGCTCGCAATATTTTCGGAGGCGGCTTTTTCTCAGGCGGCGGCGAGGGCGGCACAATCCCGGTGGAGAATTCACGCGGCGACGTCACGATCGATGCCGCAGGTTCGATTTCGCTCGGCGACATCTCTGTTTTGCGCACGAATCGGGGCGTAACCGAAGGATTGAATCTAACCGTGACTGCCGGCGTCGATTTGACACTCTCTGGTAATCTGACTCTTGAGGCCGACGCTTCGGGCCTCGATCTGGGGGGCAATATTTTAGTCCATTCGGGACGCAATACGTCGATCGACGGCTCTCTTTTCCTTCAGACCGTGGCGCTGAGCGACGTCGGGACTGGCGCGAATATCACCCTCACCACAAGTGGTGCACTGAGTGCCGCCGGCTTCCAACTGGGCACTCGTGTTGATCGTGGTGTCTCCTTGGAGAACGGCGCGAGCATCCGCGTGGATTCCGTTGGAGATTTGCTTATCGCCGATGAAGACAATTCAGTTTTCGGTGCCGTTGTCTCAAATCTCGATGGCGACATTGGCCAGGGCGGCAACATCGACGTACGAAGTGACGCCTCCGTTCTGAACGCAGATTCATTTGATCTCACGATTCGAAACTCAGCGGCGGACACCATTGGTACTGGCGGCAACATCACCCTGCACGCCGGCCTCGATTTCCAAAGCCGGGAAGGTGGAGGTATCAATCTCTTCATCGATAATCAGGGCGGCGAGATCGGAACCGGCGGGAATATCAACGTCACGACCGGACGGAATTTTGAAACGTCGGGTGTGATCGCGCGGGTCGATAGTCGCAATGGGGGATCGATCACCAACGGAGGCACGATCACGTTTGGGATCACGGGTAACTTGAACGTGGACACCGCCCAATTTCTCATCGAAGAGGATCCAGTTTTTCAGCGTCCACTTCCGAATGGCGGGTTCGCTGTTGAGCGAATCGTAGTCAACGCCGCCAGCATCACCGCTGGTGCTCGCTTTGACGCCTATATCGACGATACCGGTTTCGGAACTTTTCCCGCTAGTGGATCGCCGGGCTTGGCGCGGATCACCGCGACCGGAAACATTTCGGTCAACGGCGTTCTCAACGTGCTTGGTTCGGTCAATGCCGGCGGCACCATTTCTGCCGGCACGCTTTCCAGCACTAGTGTCACTTCTCCCATCAGCATTGCCGTAGGAGCTGGAGGAATCCGACGTTTCGCAGTGGGAACAGCCCCTTTCACCGAATTGCAGCACACCTTGAATGCGCCTTCCGTGACCTCGCAGGGCGGAATCGATTTCGATGGCACGGACGCGACTGCCTCCGAGGCCGCAACTGACGCCGGAAATCTCAGCATCTTCGCCAATTCGCTCACCTTCGGGACGGGCGGAATCGTTGGGCCGGTGACGTTGAATGGCGGAAACGCCGGCGCATTTGATGTCCCGGTGGGCGATGGCGGATCGCTTTTCGCGAGTACCACTGGCAACATCAGCGTTTCCATTCCCATCGAAGCGACTACCGGATCGATTCCGGAATCGAGTGCGCCCCGCGGTACCGGCGGTAACGTGACTTTGCAATCGAGCGGCGGCACGATCGATCTCAGCTCGCGCATCGAAGTTTCATCAAACGATCCGACCAGCCAACAAACGCCGCCACCAAGCCCGGCGCCACCGCGGCGTCGCAGCGCGCGCGGAGGGAACATCACGGTAAGCAGCGGCAAGGCGGGTAGCGTCCGAGCTCGCGCCGTGGCCATTAATGTTAGTAGCAGCGGTCAACTACTTTCACTTCTCGCAGCCGCGCCTACCCCGCGACCCGGTGGTAAAATCACGATTTTGGCCACGGGGGCTAATAGCGACGTTAACGTCAATGGCGCGGTTCTGGCCACCGGGGGAACGATCGACATTCGGCACCAGGGCGATGGAGGTCGTGTTTCGATCCGCGGAACAATGGTGTTTGGTGACGGAGTTGTGATTCCGAACACGCTTGCCGCGGATGTGATCAAAGCCGGAGCCTTCGGCGCGAATGGCCAGTTAAATATCGGACGATCGAATCTCTCCGCGGATAGTTTGATTCGTCTCTACGCCCCGGGCAGTAACGGCGAGCTAAATTTCATCGCTAACGCCACCCTTACGAGCGGAAGCAGAATCGATTTGGCCGCGGCAACGATCACCATCCAGGATAACGTCACCGTCACCATCGCAGGCAACGGCGGGCCGGCTAATATCTATGTCAACAGCACCAACGGAGTGCCCAACGCGAATTACTCGACCGTGAATGGCGGGAACAACACCGCGAGTAACGCGGGAAGATTCAGCGGTGCGGGCCCCCAGAACGGCGTGAAAATGCCAGTAGCGCTTCTTAACGCTCCGGCCTTCGACGCGCCCCCCTCCCGTCCCGCAACCGGTCGATAACTCGTCCGTCGACGAACTGTCGAGCCGGCGGCCACGGGCGTGGTTGGATCGACTTGCCTAACGAGTGATCAATCCGGTTCGTCGTCCAACGCGCCCGCACCCAGCGCAATCCCGAGCAGAAGCAGGGACGCAGCCGTTGCGTAGGGCACGAAATCGAACGGTGCTCGCGGCAACGAAACTACCCCATCCTTATCCGTTCGCGCCGGCCGGTGCACGTAGCGTCCGTGGCGCGGCGGAAGAAATCGCGATGCGTAGCGTTCGAGTCGCATCGGCAGATCGTCTTCCGACATCGGCATGCCGTGACCAGCTCCGACCACCGTCGGATGTAGGCGCGCCAAATCTTTCACCGATGCTTCCGTCGCCTGCCAATCGGAATTGAACGGCGCACCGGCACGCGCCAACACTTTGCGGCCCGTGATTAACCCGGTCCATGAATCCATGTCCATAGTCGCGAAAGCGTCTCCAGCGATCAGCGCCCGATCGGACGGACGGAAGAGCGAAATGTGCCCGGGAGAATGCCCGGGCGTGTGCATCCATTCCCACTCCGGCATGCCCGGCACCGTCTTCGCCGGCAGCTCGAGCACCAGGTCTCCGAAATCGTACGAACCCGAGGGCATGAAGCGGGACAGAAACGCGATCGCGCCCCCGACCGTCGGATCCTGCGGCGGATAAGCGGAGCGACCCGTCAGATACGGCAGCTCCAAACGATGCGCGTAAATCGGCACATTCCATTTACGCGCCAATTTTTCGGCGGAACCAGCGTGATCGAAATGTCCGTGCGTGAGCACGATTGCTTCTGGCTTTGTCCCCGCGCCAAAGCGCGCCTCCGCTGCGGCAAGAATCTGGCCGCTGCGTCCGGGCAAGCCCGTATCGACCAAGACCCACGGACCGCCGGGACTGCCGAGAAAATAAGTGTTCACGAAGCTGATCGGCAACCAGCCGACGTCCGGGGCGATGCGTGTAATCGGTCTCATAATGGAAAGCTATATCTTGGAATCGTTCCGTCTCTACCGCTGCGATGTGCGCTTCGTCGGCTTTTTCTCGCGGCGCGCGCGGACCGATGCCTTCTTCTCCGTGGTGGCCGCGGTGCGGATCTGAGCCCGGCTCTCATCCAGTTCCTTGCGCAGATTCAAATTTTCATTCTTCAAACGCGCCGCTTCCGCGCGTGAAACCACCGAATCGCCCGACAGCTCGGTGACCAAGGCCAGCTCGTCGCGTTTCATGAAATTTTTCACTTCTTCCGCGCGCGTCCCGCTCGGCGCGATCGTGAGACAGCGCTTGAAGTGATGCAGCGCATTGAGCGGGTCGCGCATCTTGTCGTCGTAGAGCATCGCGATGCGGTAATGGATATCGGCCGAACGATTAGAGCCGTCGAGCGCACGCTCGTAGAGGTTGATCGCCTCGAGAAAATCCCCATCGCGCGCTCGCGCTTCAGCATCTTTCAGAAGTTGCGCCGCCGGCGGGGTCGCCATCCGATTACAGGAAGAAAGAAAAATGAGCGCCACGGCTAACACTCCAAAAAACTTGTCAGCGGCGCGCATTGTTGAAACGTGCTTAAACATGATCGCGCCAATGCTTCAACGGTTTTTCCTTTTCATCTTCATCGCATGCGCCCTCAACCTGCGCGCCGCCGAGCTGCAAACCGGTAACGTCGCGCACCTGTCTTTTCACGATGTGGACGGAAACGAGCATTCCACCGCGAACGGCCAGGTCACGATTATCACTGTCATTACTCGACAAAACGAAGAGATGGCAAAAGCGGTGGCCGATCGTGTGCCCGACCGATTTCGGGGCAACCCCAAGTTCCGTTACATCACGCTCATTAATTTTCAGCGCAAGCTCTTCAGTCCGCTTCAGGGTCTGACAAAAACGGTCATCCGTAATCGCCTCAACCTCGAAGCGGATCGGCTTCGTCCCGATTACGCCGCGAAGAAGATCGCGCGCGATCCGCGCAAGGACATTCTCGTCGTCGCGGATTTCGATGGCGCCGCCGTTGCCCAGCTTGGCCTCGCGCCCGAATCCGACGGGGTCAGTGTGTTTGTCTTCAACGGTCACGGCCGAATCAATGGGCGCTGGAGTGGTGTCCCGCCGGAAGAAGCATTCGTTAGGGCGATCGTAGCTGAATGATACTTTAATTTTCGCATGAACCTCAGACGCTCAGTTCTGCTCGGTTCTTTTCTGTTCGTTCTCAGCGCCAGCGCGCTTTTTTGTCAGAGTCCGCCGCCCGTCATTTCGAGCGAGAGCGCTCCGCCCTTGCGCGCCGCTTTCTGGAACATCCGCTGGTTTCCAGGCGGCCGGCCCAATGCTTACAAGGCCGAAGAGATGAAACAAATTCGCGCCGTTCATCGCGACATTGCACGACTCGATGCCGATGTCATCGGTTTCGAAGAAGTGCGCGATTGGAACAGCGCCGCCCTTGCCGTGGAGCCGCTGCCCGGATTCAAAGTCGATGTCTGCGCAAATTTTCCGCCGCGCGAAGGCCAGAAGGAAACTCAGCAGGTCGCGATCGTTAGCCGCCTGCAACCGATTAGTGCCTGGACGGAAGAATGGAAAACCGGAAGTGCAATTACGCCTCCGCGCGGTTTTGCCTTTGCCGCCTATCAACTTTCGCCATCGCGTCTGCTCCTCGTTTACGTCGTGCACCTTAAGAGTAATCGCGGCGAGCTGGTCGAGGACATTGCCATTCGCGAAGAATCAATGCGGCAATTGCTCCAGCACAGAAGTGAGATGGAACGCGCCTACGAAAAACTCGGAGCGATCACGTGGCTGGTCGGCGGCGATTTCAACACCGCGCCGGACGATTCGCGTTTTAAAGCGGACAAGACGACGGCCGCTTTGACTGGCAGCGGATTTCTTTGGTGCTGGCAAAATATGCCGCTCGCCTCGCGCATCACTATGCCGCCGGATGCTCGCTATCCCGCGGCAACGTTCGATCACATTTTCTATCGGGGCGCGATTTTGAAAAAGGCCGAGGTCGTCGAAACCTCGCCTGCCTCCAGCGACCATCGCGCCATCCGCGCCGAGTTTGAAATGTAGGCCCAGTCGAGAAGCGGATTATCAGTTCGGCGCAAAAACCGCCCGCGCAATTAATCCAAAAATTTACCGGGATTCAAAATCCCATTCGGATCCAGCATCGCCTTCAACCTTCGATGCAGATCATGTGCGACCTCGCTCGTTGCCTCCGGCCACCAGCGTTTTTTTGCCAAACCGATTCCATGTTCGCCCGTAATCACGCCGCCCCACGCCAGCACCTGCGCGAACAACTCATCCAGCGCCCGTGCGACATTTTCGCGCACCCTCGCGTCCCGGTTGTAACCGCCAGCCATGATGTTGACGTGAATGTTCCCGTCGCCGGCGTGACCGAAGCAAGCGATCGGAAATCCCGAGCGCGAGGATAGGCCTTCCGCGAATGCGATCAACTCCACCAACCGGCTCCGCGGCACCACGATATCCTGATTCAGTTTCGTCAGGCCGGTCGCGCGGAGTGAATTGCTAAACTCACGCCGCAAAGCCCACAGACGTTCGCAGTCGGCCTCGTCAGTTGCGATTTCCAGCGCGGTCGGTCGTCTCTCCGCGACCAAAGCGCGCAATTTTTGCATCTCGATTCGGACCGTTTCTTCATGCCCATCGACATCGACCAGCAAATGCGCATTCCCGGCTGGAACGTGTGAAGCAGCCGAATCATGCCGCGCGGCCTCGAGTGTGAAGTGATCCGCGATTTCGAGCGCTGATGGCAGAAATCCGGCGGCGAAAATCTGCTGCACGGTCGCGGCTGCTTCCGACATCGTTTCGAACGAGGCGGAAAGCGTCGCGCGTGCTGGGGGCAACGGCAGCAGCTTCACTGTTATCTCAGTTACGACACCGAGCATTCCCTCGGAGCCGACAAAAATGCCTAACAAGTCAAAGCCGGTTTTATTTTTGTGCACCCGTCCGCCCGTTCGAAGCACCTCACCGCTCGCGAGCACGACTTCGAGACCGATCACGTAATTTCTCGTCACGCCATACTTCAGGCAACGCGGGCCGCCGGCATTAGTCGCCACATTTCCTCCGAGGCTGCAGTCGCGCAGGCTTGCCGGATCCGGCGGATAAAACAGTTTCTGTTCTTTCGCTTTCGCCGCCAATTCGGCCGTGATTACGCCCGGTTCCACCACCGCCACTCCGTCGGCGAAGTTGATCTCCTTGATCCGATTCATGCGCGCGAGCGAAAGCGCGATCCCGCCGCGAACCGGCACGCAGCCGCCGACGTAGCCATAGCCTGCGCCGCGCGCCGTCACCGGAATTTTGTGTTCCGAGGCGAAGCGCAAAAGCCGGCTCACCTGCCCAGTGTTCTCAGCGAAGACGACCACTTCGGGCGCATGCTTTGCGAACCATTTGTCGCCCGCATGCGACTGCAGCGACGCTGCGTCGTCGACCACGATCGAACTTTCCGCGCCCATCAGCTGGCGCAATTGATCGGCCAGCTCCACGCCGATCACTCCAGCGGAATCTCGGCGTAATGCTGCGCGCGCGCGTCAAAGCGCTCGAGCAGTGCGCGCGCTTTCACCGGAACGTGCGCCACTTCCGCGTCGTCGCCTGCGAAAGCGTGGATCGTCTCCATCGAATCGAAGGTGAGGATGGTGAGAAATTCCGCGCCCTCTTCCACTTTGCGCCGAAATAAACGAGCGCCACCGTAACCACTCGTTAGGCGATTCGCGATCGCCGGAAGAATCTCCTCACGCAAGAGCTGCTCGTAAGTGTCGGCATTTTCCGCCGTTGTCCACCCGCGCCACAATCGATAGATCATCGGGATTCCTTCCTGCGGCTAATACATTCCCATGATCTGATAACCGCCATCGACATAGATGACCTGCCCGGTAATCGCAGCCGCGCCATCGCTCGCGAGGAAGACACCGGTGCTGCCAAGCTCGGACGGTTCGCAACTCCGCTTCAGCGGCGCGTGTTCTTGATAATGCTTCAGCATCGCGCTGAAGCCCGAAATCCCGCGCGCCGCCAGGGTATTGACCGCGCCGGCCGAGATGCAGTTCACGCGGATTTTTTTTGGGCCGAGGTCGTAAGCCAGATAACGCGTTGAGGCTTCCAGACTCGCCTTGGCCACGCCCATCACATTGTAATGCGGCACCACTTTCTCCGCCCCGTAGTAGGTCATCGAGACGATGCTCCCGCCATTGCTCATCAGCGGCGCAGCTTCGCGGGCGAGCGCGACTAATGAGTAGGCGCTGATGTCGTGAGCCGTGCGAAAAGCTTCGCGCGTCGTGCTCAGGAAATCGCCTTCCAGCGCCTCTTTGGGCGCGAACGCGACCGAATGCAGCATGAGATCGAGCCGCTCCGTTTGCCCTCGCACTTTTCCGAAAAACTCCGCGATCTCTTCGTCCTTGGAAACGTCGCACGGCCAAAGAGAAGTGTTTTCGCCAAACTCGCTCACCAACTCCTCGACGTTTTCCCGGATGCGTTCGCCTTGGTAATTGAAAACCAATTTCGCGCCCGCGCCCGCCCACGCCTTCGCGATCGCCCACGCGATGCTGCGCTTGTTTGCTACCCCAAAAACGACACCGACTTTGCCTGCTAGAATTTGCTCCGCCATAGCCGCTCAAGATACCCAAGCTTCCCGGACCCGCCAATTACGGCGCGATGCCGCAAGTCCGGGGAGCGCACGCTTGTAGCGTGCTGGTTTCCGCATTCTGCGGAAACGAACTTTC
>CAXSFN010000016.1:0-80771 GCA_964236815.1 uncultured Chthoniobacterales bacterium | reverse complement strand
CAAGAGCAAGACCGACCCGCAAGGCGCGATCGATCATCCGGTCAACCCGATGAAAAAACTCATCTGCAGCGGAGCCACCTTCGTCGCGCGCACCCACGCCAGCCAGGTCAACCACATGATCCAAATGATCGAGCGCGCCATGGATCACCAGGGCTTCAGCGTCATCGAATGTTTGTCTGAGTGTGTCGAATTTTTCCCCGGCGCCTTCGATCCGGCTAATCCGCGCAAAGGCGGCGCCTTCAGCGTGATCGAAGAGAAAAAATACGACAACACGCCGGAAGACGAGTTGCGGCACGATGTGACGGACGAGCTCGCCGCCTACAAGCTGGCGCAGCTACCATTCCCGGGAGTGTTCGGCGTCTTCTATCAAAACGACCGCCCAACGAAGAACGCACTCGAAAAAAAGTGGGTAGATTCGACTCGCGAGAAGCTCGGCCAGCCGAGCGATCTCGCGCTGCTGCAAAAAACCTTCGACCGAATGAAGTAAGCGTGCGGCCTAATGGCGTCGCGCGAGGAGAACGAGCGGAAGTTTGGCACTTGGGAAGAACTGCCGAATGGAGCGCGACGTTACACACGCGACTACGCGGGCCGTGCGGGCGGACGCGCTCGCTACGTCAAAGACGTGGACGCGAATGAGAGGACCACTCGCTTCGCGCAGGAGATCTACGGTCGCGACGGCCGCCTCATCGCAGTCCACGAGAAGTTTCCCATCGATTTAGGTCATCGACACCTGTAGAATTCGTGCAGCCAATGAAGATCACCCGTCAAGCCGTCGCAGAGAAGATCACCGATCACCTGCAGGGAAAGATTAACCAAGCCGACTTGGTCGACTGGGCGGAGAGCGCGATGATGGATGCGGATTTCGCCGATGAGGATTCTGAGTTACTCGCAGACATCGTCGGACGACTCGGCCTCGCGGATGTCGCGGAGTTTGGGCTGCGCTGGGAGGATTCCGAAGAGTTCCTGCATCGTCTCGGTTATCGAGCAACCGTAACGGTTTCACAGGGCTGAACATTCATGTTTCCTACTTCACCCTTTCTACTTCCTACTTTCCTGTCGCCCTTCCCTGGCGTCTTCGGCGTCTTCTACCAGAACGATCGGCCAACTAAGAATGCCTTAGAGAAGAAATGGGTCGACTCAACTCGCGAGAAGCTCGGTCAGCCGAGCGACCTCGCGCTGCTGCAGAAAACATTCGATCGAATGAAATAACAACGCGCTTGCCGCGTTGTGGAGGGACGCGCGCCGTCGCGTCCGGTTTGCGCCTGGGGAGCGCACGCGACTCACGTGCTGCTTGACGCGCCCTCGCGTCAAGGATCTTACTTCACTTCTTCGCCCGCGGGCACCTGTCCAATGCGCAGAAACGTCCTCACCAACTCGCCTTCTCCGCAGACAATCATCTCAGGGAATCGTTTGAACCACGGACCGTCCGGAACTTCAGGATCTGTATCGAGCCATTGAGTCAAGAGCCGCAACTGGACTGCATCAATCTGGCGTTCCTGGACGCGCGCAGCCAGATGGCGAAGGAGTGCTTCGGGAAGAAACCGGCGGCGGATTTTAGGCATGGATCTGGCCGCCGTAAAAACCGCGCACCAGGTCGTCCGTCAACCGCTTTACTTCCGCCGGGTCGGTTGTCTCCGCGAGCCGTCGTCCGAGCGTTTCAAGTTCGTCAGGGCTGAGTTGCCTCTCGGCGTCGAATTCGCGCGCAAATCGCATCACTTCCGCTTGTTCGGTGGGCGGCAGTTGCTTGATCGCTTCGATGATTTGCGCGGAACTCATCGCGAAACAGTAAAGCCCGGTCTATCGCCCACCTCAACCGCAAAGCGCTCGGGCGATCATGCCTCGCACTTCCGCGGCTCGGAGCTGCGCGAACTTCACTCGATCATTGCCGAGCACCGAGAAAAATTTAGCGATACGCCTTGCGTATTGCACGTTCTGGGAGCGTACGCGCCTCGCGTGCTGGCGATCGCGAACTTTTCGTCAGTGTCCAGTCCGGCTAGTCTGCACGCGTGCCGGCTTACGACTTCACTCCGTATTTCAAAAATCAGGTGATGCGGAAGCGGCCGTACCTAACCAAAGAGATGTGCATCCGAGTCGTCCAAGCGCCGCTTCGCAGCGAGATCCAAGAGCAGGATCGCTATCGGTTCTGGGCCGCGGTCGACGAATTACAAGGGCGCTTCTTGCGAGTCGTGACCCTTTCCGATAAGCTCACCATCCACAACGCCTTCCTCGATCGCGGCTTTCGGCCATGAAACTGAATTACTTTCCCGACACCGATTCGCTCTACATTGATCTCTCGCAACGTCCCAGCGTTGAGAGCTGCGAAGTTTCCGACGGCGTCGTTCTGGACTACGACGACCAAGGCAACCTAGCCGGGATCGACATTGATCACGCCAGCAGCAAGCTCGATCTGCGAGAACTCGTCACGAGCCACATGCCGGTCGCCGCTAAAGCCGCTTCTTAATTCATCCTTCTTAATTCTGCCTTTCCTCATGCTGCTGCAGAAGACGTTCGATCGGATGAAGTAGAGACTGTGCTATACCGCGAACTGGATGAGAAGCAGTTGCAAATGACAACCGGAAAATCCCCGGCGGGCCGCTCACAAATGACGCGTGACCTTCCGGACGCTGCCTACCGGGCTATGCGTGGTCCGATAGGTCATGCGGCACTTGCAGAGCTTTGGAACGCGCCGTGGGACAGCGCGTTCTCTAAAATCATCCCGGAGATTGGGGTCGCATTCGGTGGGCATCCGGGACTGCATCGCCCACGGAATGAAGACCGGGCGGTAGTTGCGGAAATTAGTTTGCCCGGTGAAGGAAGTTTTACCGCCGCCTTAATTTGCGATGGCGTTGGGGGTTCGGAAATGGGGGATATTGCGGCCACGCTAGCGGTCGCGACCATACTTGACGAACTGTCACGACCGCGTCCCGGGGTTCTTTTAGAAGCCCTGCTGGTGGACGCTTTCCGCAAAGCGGACGATGTGATAAGAAATGAGCTTCGGGGTGGTGGAACTACGACAGCAACGGTAATCCTTGTCTCATCGACCGGGAGGGTAGCTGCTGCGAATGTCGGCGATAGTCGAATCTATGCGTGGCGACCGGGTGGTTCCGAGTTCCGCCAAGTAAGTGTCGATGATACCATCGAGAACGAACTCAGAGATCTTCCAGTAGGAGATCCTTCGGTACTTGACGCGCATGGTCTACGCGGACGTCTCTCACAAGCGCTGGGTGAGAGTCATCGATCGTCGTCTGATTTAAGGGTAATTGTCTTTAGTTCAAAAGACTTCGAGCGCGGAGCTATCTTAGCGTCCGACGGAGCATGGCGCGGCAGTGAAGATGGATTCAGAGCGATTGCACTTCATGCGGAAAATGCCTCCGATGCGACCCGCCGCATGTTGGCATTCGCGAGATGGGCTGGAGGTCCGGATAACATTTCCGTTATAGCAATTCAGGACATTGCGGAGCTCGCGTTAAACATGAAGCAGAACCGCCGGCCTGAACGATCCGCACGCGCAGTCATGTGGATCTGCGAGTCGAAAATCGTTGCGTCCGCATTTGGCCTTCACGGCAATGATGCCCTTTTCTATCCGGCCTCCCCGCCATCTCGTACAAAATCTACTGAAACGAGGAGGAAGAAAAAGAAGTGGGGAATTTACAAGAAGGACAAAGAAACAGATAAGGAAGCTCACTTAAACATCGATGACGGAAGAGAGGTAGTTAGACCACTTGAGCCACGACCAAAGGTCGAAATATCAGTGGAGGAAGAGGCACCTCCGCCCCAGTGAACGGCCAACTACCGTCGCGCTACAAACCGCTCACGAAGACCGTCCTGCCAGGCGGCTTCGGTAATGTTCAGCGTGTCCGCGACACATTCTTGCAGCGAGAGGTCCTATTTAAGTCGATGCAGGACCCCGCAAACAACGGTCAGTTGTTGAGCGAAATAAGAGCACTAGCGAAAGCACGCTCTAGGCATGTCGTAGAAATTTATGATGTCGTAGTTGATGCCGGTGGGATCGTGGTGGGTATTGTTATCGAGTATTTAACTGGAAGGGAATACCTCTCGTTCCACATCGGGGCGCAGGACGATGTGCCCGGCTATCTGAAAGCTCTATACCAACTCGCTACTGCGTTGCGAGATTTGCATGCGGAGCGCGTCGTGCACCGCGATCTAAAGCTCGAGAACTTTCGGGACTCTTCGTCTGGGATCCTTAAACTGTTCGACTTTGGGATCTCAACGGTGGGAACGGGGTACCATACGCTTAATAATCGCGGGACCTATGTGTACGCCGCACCAGAGTTGTATGTAGCAGGCGCAACCATAACTCCAGAAATGGACATTTACGCTTTGGGTATCTGCGCGTGGGCGCTCGCGCAAGACACCTGGCCACCGGAGCTGCAAGAATGTCCGCCACAAGTGAGTCGTCCTGCACGTTCGATTGATTCGGTTAAGCCAGGGTGGCTTCCCGCCGAGATTGCACAATCAATCGACTCATGCCTCACTCCCGATCCACAGGGGCGGCCCACCGCCGTAGCTTTGCGGCAGTTATTTGCGAAGCATCTCGCTCGCGGTCGACACAGGGGGCTTTTTGTCCAAGGAAATAAAGCTATCTACGAGCTCTCAGACACGAAGCGGAATGTAACTATCAAAATCGGCGCGCTAGGCGAGTTGAAAGTCGCCTACGATGACTTGACCTTCAAGATAGTGGGCGTCACGGGTAACGTCCTCGTGAACAATCAAACAGCCGTCATCGGGGCAGAGCTGCCTGCTTCATGTGTTCTTACATTTGGCAGTTCCAATCTAGGCGCAGGACGTGAATGGGTGACTTTCTCCTCTTCCCATCCTGAAGTAATTTTATGATTAAGCGTCGCTTTTCTCCCGGAGACGTTTTAATCGATCGTTATCGAATTGACGCCTTTCACGGCGCGGGCGGAATGCAGGAGGTATATCAATCCTTCGACACGGCACTGGATCGACCCGTAGCCGTGAAGACTCCGAAGGAAGGAATTAAAGATCGACGATTCGCGCGTGGCGCTGAGATGGGTGCGCGCGTCAATCACCCGAACGTTGCTGCAACCTTCGACTACTTCGAGAACGATAAGGTTACCTTTATGGTTGAGGAGTACATAGAGGGAGTAGACCTCGGTCGACGCCTAGCCAATGATTTCGTGTTTATGGACCCGGCGCTGGCCGCTCATGTAATTCACCATATTGCCCGTGCGTTGCACGAGGCGCACAAGGTCGGGATATGTCATCGGGACATGAAGCCCAGCAACGTGATGACTTCCGCTGATCCTGCGCTGGCTACGATCAAACTCACGGACTTTGGTATCGCGAAACTCGCCAAGAGCGAAATTGCCGTTGAGATGGCGCGGTTCGAACAAGATGCCTCCACACTCACGTCGTCTAACACGCTGTTGGGAGCCGTTCCTTACATGGCGCCCGAATGCTGGGCGGATTGGAAAAACGCTGGTCAACCGATGGATATATGGGCATTGGGATGTATCGCGTTCCAACTGCTTGCGGGCGATCCCCCGTTTGGTACGGGCCGCGCCGCAATTGCTAACGTGATCAAGGCCGAACAACAAGGCGCTCCGGCCTTGCAGAAACCGGGTTGGTTCGGGACTCATAAGACAACAGCAACGCTCGAGGACGAACTCTGGAAGATAATAGAATCGTGCATTCAGGTTGATCCGAGCCAACGGCCCTCCGCAGAAGCTGTGGTCACGGCGTGCGATTCGTTATGTTATTCCTCGGCATCACGTAGGATGGGCACTGTGCAAAGATTTAGTGTTCCATACGCCGGGGGTGGGAAGGGGAACTTCGGCTACATCGACGACAAACACGCGGCTAAGTCTTGGTTTTTTCACGGTAGCGATTTCTTTGGCGCTCAACGACCGGCTGCCGGTCAGAGCGTAAGTTTTAGCGTCTACCCCGGAGTGCCCGCGCCTAGGTGTTCGCCAGTGCTTCTTCTCCGCTGATTATCGACTACGGCACAAACCGATCGAAGACTTCCTGCTTATGCCACGCGAGCGCATCTGGATGTGGCCGGTAATACGGATCGTCAGGTAATACAACTTTGCGGCGATCCAATTGAATCGCGGGGAAGTTTGCCACGCTGGCGTTCGACATCTTCGGGTTCACGACGACCTCGTATTGATCTGAAATAGTGAAAACCCCTCGGTCGAAGGCCCAATGCGCTGACTTCGATAGAGCGATTCCGTTACGTGGATCGTCAGTGCCGCGCACATCCTTGCTGATAATATGCGCGCCGTCAGCTTCTACATGATGCGCTGAGTGAAACTTCTGGCCCGTTACTGCGCAGGTGTGACCGTAATTGGCTAGGACAATTGATCGAAAGGCGGCGTCTCTCTTCTGCCGCGACACCTGATAAAAAGCGCGGTCTTCCGCGACAAATGGAACCCATTGTTCCAGTGACTCGAGTCGCAAAGCTGTTTCGAGAAGTTCGTCGGGCAAGCCGATCTGGAGGAATGAGCTAACCTCGGCCCATTCAAGGCCGCGGATGCGGAACAGGTTGGCATCTATATCGAATGTTTCGACGAATCCGAGGCCGAGCAGCCGATGGCTTGCTCCGTTTTGACTGCTCTTGTCGGACACTTGTCGCAAGACGAGAACGGGTTGGCGGTCCGTCATGCAGCGAACGACCGCAGCGTTGACGCCGATGTCCATCGCAGAACCCTTCGGGCTGTAGTTCATCCACCATGTTCGGTCCGGATTGAAAAAGACTTGGTCATTGTACGGGCTCTTCAGCATCGACGAGATGCTGAGCGGATAGACTGAGTTAGCAGGTTTGTAGATTCCCTCGATGAGGTGGTGAACACGCTCCACGCTCGGCACGAAGGTAGATGTTCGCTGGAAGAATGCGGAGGGCTGAACAGTTCCGAAGTATGGAACGAGCGCGCGGAAGATGCGTGTGCGGTCTGTGATCTCGTTGCCGGGAGCACTAAAGGACGACGCCATCGGGCTTGAGTGAACCGAATTCCTAAAGGCGACGCAATAGCCGACGCGGCTCTGAGTTACACCAGACTCCGGCGAAGCCCCGCGCGGTCAGCGTTCGCCGCAGGCAAAGAAAATGAGGTAGAACGGACGTTGCAGGTGCGACGCCCGCAGCCGGACCGGTTAAGCGTCGAGTCGCAGGAGGACGTGCGAAGCTTCGGCGTCATGGGGAGCTGCTTCCTCGGGGCCGAGTAAGGTGAACCCGCATTTTTGCAGGACGCGGATCGAGGCCGCGTTGTGTGTGGCCACACCGGCGTGCAGCGGGCGCGTTTGTTCCAGGCGCAGGAAAGCGGAGAGGGCTTCGGTCGCGATGCCGCGGCCCCAGAGAGCGCGGTCGATCCAGTAGCCGATCTCTCGTTTTCCGTCCGACGACCAACTTCCAATGTTTCCAGCCACCTGGCCGTCGGCGACGATCGTCTTTTTCAGACAGGCATCGTCCGCCAGGAGCTTCTCCCAGTGCTGATCAAACGCAGCCCGATCGCGCGAGCGGAATGCGACCATCGCCACGGCGATGGGATCGCGCTGGTGCTCAAAGAACAGGGGAAGGTCGTCCGCTTCAACATCGCGTAACTGCACTTGTGGTTTCATCCGCTTCATTCAGATCCTGATAACGCAGTCTGAAGTGGAATTCGGAAACCATGAAACCAGAAAAGAAATCCGGTTTATCCCTTCCTCGCTTTGTGGCTTCTAAATTGATCCTCCTTCTAGTCCACGTTTCCGACGAGCACCCGCCAAAGAAAGTCTCGATGGTTAAGTGAGCCAGCGGAAGAGCGCGATGCAGTGAAGAGCCGCGATGCCAAATGAGAAACTATGTCGAATCGACAACGTGCGATCCGAGCTGCGCAAACGCGGCTAAGCTCGGATGGCGCGGGTGTTCGTGGTGGCACGAATTTACGTGCGTAAGCGCGAAAGAAGAGACTTCGCGGCGTCATGCCGCGGAAGAAACGGAAGAATGAAACGCCTCCAAAGCAGGAGTCTTCCGCAGGGTCTGCGCCGGATGACGCGCCTGCCCCGGCGAAGAAGAAGTTTAGTTACATCCCTGAGGAACAGGCGGCTGCCGGATCGATCCTGACCGCGCGGGAAGAAGAAGTCGTCAAAGAGGTGGCGAAGGGCCGTGAGAACCTGGAGGTGGCGCTGGAGCTGGGAGTTGATGAGCGGACGATCGAGAAGCACATGAAAAACATTCGGCGCAAGATTGACGCGAAGACTCGCACGGCCGTCGTCTCGTGGTGGTATGAGCGGAAGTTGGAGCAGATGGAACTCCGGCTGCACGAGGGTAAATGATTCGTTAGCGAAGCCACGCGGGCGTTCGTGGTGGCACGAATTTACATGGCCGCGCGGGCCGGTTCACACTGGCGTATGTGAGGATAAGCCTCGATTTCTGCGGAATAGCGCTCGATTTGGGGAGTGGCGACGTTCGCCGCGCGCGTGGCGAACATTTTTGCGTGCGTATGGAAGTTCCCTGCGCACGTAGGGAACTTCGCTGCGGACGTCGCGAACATTCCTGCGCACGCGGGGAAGATCGCCGCGCGTCGTGGGAATTATTCTTACGCGCGTGCGGAACTTCCGTGCGTCCGCGTGGGAGTTCGCGGCGTGCGCGGGGAACATCCGCGCGTGCGTGTCCGACTTCCGCACGGACGCAGGGAACTCCGCCCGCTTCCTGTTTTCATCCGGAATCCGGAATTTTAACCGACACGGGAGATAGAGAACAACCAGACGGCGGTCATAGACACGCCGCTACAAGAAGTAACTAACTATGGCTAAATCGACCTACCTCAGCGCGAGCGATGACGGCTTCGCGCATCAACTCATTACCTTCAAGAACGCGATCGGCGCTTACTCAGCTGGTCTGGGAGTTACGCCGGCGCAGGTCACCGCGCAGGCGGCGGATGCCGATTACTTTAGCTACGTGCTCGCGGTGCAGGAGTTGATGGCGAATAGCGCGAAGCAGTGGACGGCTTGGAAGGATCTCCAGCGCAAAGGAGGGAGCGTTCCGCCGACGGGTGCGCCGGTGGAGCCGACGTTTCCGGCGGCCGTTCCTGTGGTCGCGCCGGGAATCGAGATCCGGTTCCGCAATCTGGTAAAACAGATCAAGGCGAACACGGATTACAACCCGTCGATCGGCGCGGCGTTGGGCATCGAAGGGTCGGAGCAAGTCGGACCGGACTACGCGACGCTGGCTCCGGCGTTAAGTCTCTCGATCAGCGGCGATCAGGTGAACGTGGCGTGGGGTTGGCAGGGTTACAGCGCGTTTCTCGATCAATGCGAGCTACAGGTCGATCGCGGCGATGGCAAAGGCTTCGTCATGCTAGCTATCGATACTACTCCTAACTACACCGACACCGCGCCCTTCCCGAGCGCGCCGGCGAAGTGGAGTTACCAGGCTATCTATCGCGTGGGCGACCAGCGAGTCGGGCAGTGGAGCTCGGCGGTGAGTATAAGTGTAGGTGGATAGTAACTAACGAGTCCAGCGGACGTAGTCGGAGTAAAGTTCGTGAAAGGCGGGTCGCCTTCACCAGCATGCGGGTCGCATGCGCTCCCCAGACTCGTGCACTATCATGCGTTTCGGTTCAAGAACGGTACGAGCGTCCGTCGGGGAGCACACGCGGCTCGTGTGTTTCGGTCTGCGACCCGCGGACCGGCGGGAAGATTGTTTCGGCGCGTGGCCGAAATCAGCAGGCGGTCGAGTGTGTGCTTCCCGCGCCTCTGCGCAATCTGTTGTCAGCGACGTTGTCCGAATGCGGCGCCTAGGCCGGCACAAGGTGAAATTCGAGAACCAGAAAAGGAAAACTCCCTTCTCCTTTCTGGCTTCTTGGCTTTCAAATTCAACCATTCTAAGTAATTTTTCGGATGCAGAAAATTACTCCATTTCTCTGGTTCGATTCTAACGCGGAAGAAGCGGTGCAGTTCTATATGTCAGTCTTCAAAGACGGGAAGATTCAGACGACGACGCGTTATCCGGAAGGCGCGCCGAGTCCGGCTGGGACGGTGATGACGATCGGCTTTGAGTTAAAGGGGCAGCAGTTCGTGGCCTTGAATGGCGGGCCGGGCTTTCCCTTTACTAACGCGGTCTCGTTGGTGGTGAACTGCGACTCGCAGGAGGAGATCGATTATTACTGGGAGAAGCTGTCCGCGGATGGGGGCGAGCCGATCCAGTGCGGCTGGCTGAAGGATAAGTTCGGCATGCCGTGGCAGATCGTGCCGAGCCAACTCTGGGATTGGTTCAAGGATCCCGCGAAGGTCCAGCGCGTGACGGCTGAGCTTTGGCGGATGGAAAAGCTGGACCTGGCGACGTTGGAACGCGCGGCGGCTGGGTAGGACTTGGTGTTTCGATACGAGAGCTAGGAAACACAGGTTCGTCCGCAGATTGTCCAAGCCATTTTCGCAGATTTAATCTGTGTAAATCAGCGCAGTCTATGGACGACTACTCGACGCGCGTTTTCGATTTTGAAACGTGCTTGATCGAAGCACGTCGTTGCGCGTCGAAGCTGATGGTGATGACGACGGTGCCGGTGTAGGTCTTGTTGTTGACGCGGGACATCATGGTCGATTCGCTCGCGATTTCGAGGTCGCCGCTTTTGGTTCAGCGAATCGGCGTTTCGCCACCGCCGTAGTTCTTGACCGCGCCGTCGGCACCTTTGGGAAATTTAATGTCGGGCGATGGGAGGTCTTGCGGCAGGTCGATCACTTTGAAGCTCTCGCCGTTCCAGTAGTAAATTGTGGTCTCATGCTCTTTATCGCTGCCGGTGCCGGCGGCGAACATTTTCGAATTGGTCGACCAAACCACGACGCTTCGCTCCACCGCTGATTCGTAGAAAGCCCCAAGATGCGCCACAACTTTGCTCGAGGCCTTTTCGATAATTTCAAGCTTGTGATCGCCGTCACGATCGTCGCCTTCCGGCACGGTGCTGATGCGAAGGACGAAGACTTTATCCGGTGAGGGGAACTTGATGGTCGAATCTGTATCGGCTTCGCTGCGGGCGCTGAGCGCGGCCATTGAAAGGGCAACGAGCAGGCAAAGTAGAAAGAATTTCATGTATCTAGGCTCGGTGCGCCTTGATTTGGAAGCTAGGAACCAGAAAGGGACATTCAATGTAGAACCGAAATCACAAATGCCGCGTGTTCGTTGCCGTTTTCTGGATTTCTGATTTCGAAACTCTAAGCCTCTGCGAATCGAGCTTCTTGTCGGCCAAGCTAAGTTCCTGACGGGCAGGGTGCCGTCACCAGCACGCGGCGCGTGCACTCCCCAGATCACAAGCGCGCCGAGTCGGAGAAAAGCAACCGGCTGTTCATTAATGAGCCAATCGAGATTAGCCGCTGCGCTAACGAATTTGAGCAAAGAACTCGTACGCGCGCGCAATTTCCCAAATTTCTGCTATTGTTCGCGATGGCTAAACCTTCCGGCGCTTCTTTCACTCGTCGCGCGCCCGACAACATCACTGAAGAATTAGTGGCCGTGCTTTCGTCCAAGGCCTCATTCGAGTTTAAGCCCCTGTTCGAAGTCATCCTCCTCAATCTCCGGGAACGGAACGCGGCTAGCGGCGGCGAAGAAATGCTGCGTTTGCGGGCCTACGAGAAGCTCCAGAGTCTCGTCGCCCAGGGTGCGGTCGACCGGAAAGTCACCGGCTTGGTCAAAAAATATAAAGGGGTTCCGGCGCGTTTGCGCGTCCTCAGCAGCGAGATGGAAGTCTTGCGTGCCGACTGGAACCAACGCGCTCTGGCTAAGACTGCTGCCGCTGCGGCCGCAGCCTAGCTCGGCTCCTTCGATTTTTTCAGGCAAGGGCGTGAGATCAGCCCGTGTTTTGGCGAGTAGGACCATTACAGATAATCGCCAGGAATGCGGTGTAGTGGTTTGCGTTATCCACCTTCGGTTGTGGATGAAACGCCAATATCAGGTCGTGGTGTGGATACTTAAATGCGTTTCCTGCACGCTAAGAAGTGTCGACAGATTCCTCGCTTCCGACGCCCGGATTGCTTAAGGAATTAGGGCGTTAAATCCAGTCGTGATCATCGGCTCAATGGACCCAGCCGAATTTTAGAATTTTAGCGGGCGAATTTTGATCGTCCAAAAGGCTCGGACCACATGAACAAGCGCCGAGAGCGCCTCCCAATACGCGATCACGACAAACGCTTTCGCGGGTGCGCCAAGTAACAGACCAAGGGCGAAAATCCAGATGTAGATATTGCGCCGGCCGCCTAACAAACGAATTTTGCGATCGAGCGGGCTGAGTTCGTCGATGAGCCGGCCGTAACGGCGAATGACGCTGAGCTTGGCCAAGCCATCGACTCCTTCCGATAGGAGTAAAACTAACAGATACCAATACGCGCCGGGCAAAGCGCCCGAGATTTGGAAGTGGAACGCGAGCGCCATAGCCCAGGCCAGCTCATAGAGTGTGTCGAACCAATGCTCGAGCTTGCCGGCTTCGGAAGTCTCCACTTTGACGCGTGCTTGTTTGCCATCGAGTCCATCAAGCACTCCGACGGCCAGCGCGCACAACGTTCCCGCGACTGGATGGCTGGTGGCGAAGAGGATGGCCGTCGCCCATGCCACAGTGTTGCAGAGCGCGGTCAGCTGGTTCGGCGTGATCGCGGTTTTACATAACCGCGCGACTAGAAATGTTTCGATCGGTGCGTGGACCAATGCTGGTAAATCGAGCGATCCTTTTTGCGCCGCATCGAGAATGAGCCGTTCGGCCTCATCGCGGTTGGATAGCGGCGGCGCGGGAATCCAAAGCGGACGCAACTCGCGCCGCATGTTGAGCGAATAGGTAGGCTGGTCCGCGATGTCTATCACTCGCGCCTCGGCAGCGATTGTGTCGCCACGCGAAACGATCGCGCCGGTCGGCCGGCTGGAATCGGCCAGAAGGCATGGTTTTTCTTGTGCGAGCAGCAGCTGAAGCAAACGCGCATCCCAAACCGCATCGCCCGGAATAATTAAAGATAAATCATTTCCAACCGCAGCTTCCGAAGTTCGCGCAACCGTAACTGCGATCTCACTTCGCGGCGGTGAAGGCTTGCCTACTTCCGCTTGGATCACTTCCGGCGTGTTCGAAAGAACAACCGCTTCGCTCACTCCGACGCGCTGCAGCGTGCGCAAGAGGCGCTCCAAGAGCGAGATTCCACATAGCTCAAACAACGCGCCGGGAGAATCGGCCAGAATGAAAACCTTCATTTACAGATGCATCGAATATCCGAGACCGAGGAGCGAAGTCCGCAGGATCTGCATGCTATCTTCTCTCCGGCATCCCTAGATGGAAAATTGCTTCGGCGCACATCTGATGTTAGGCCAATAAGCCTTTCCGGCCCGACTTCAGCCATGCCGGCGAGGCTCACCGATTTTCGCGATGCCGACCGCAGAACTAACAGCCAGACCGATGCTCGAAACGCACGCGGAAGAACGCGTGCCCGGGATGTCGTTCCGTTTGCGATACAGTCCGTTGCTAGCACAGATGGTGATCGTGCGCCGCTGCAATCTTGCCTGCGCCTACTGCACCGAGTTCGACAAAACGAGCGAGCCCGTGCCGTTCGCCGTCCTGGAAGCGCAACTGCGAAAGTTGAAGAATCTCGGTACGTTTGGAATCTCGCTCACTGGCGGCGAGCCAACTCTCCATCCCGACCTTCCGCGGTTGATCCGCAAATGCCGCGAGCTCCGTTTTTTTCGCACCGGGATGATCACGAACGGTTTCTTTTTGAAACAAGACCTGATCGAGGAACTGAACGACGCCGGGTTGCAAGAGATGCAAATTTCGATCGACGGCGTGAACGGCAACGAGACCACGCAAAAGGTCTTGAACAATTTACGCAAGCGACTCGAGGCTTTACGCGATCACGCGAAATTTAACATCACCGTCAGCGGAGTGATCGGCGCATGCCCGCCGGAGGAGGCGGAAGAAGTAGTGGCGTTCGCGAGCGAGATGGGATTCACCCCGCGCGTCCTGCTCGTGCACGACAAACACGGGCAGTTGAAACTGAACGAGCAGGAGCTGCAGGTTTATCAGCGCATTGTAAAGAAATTGCCGAAGAGCTGGATGGATTTTTCCGGCTATCGCCAGCGGCTGGTCCGCGACGGCGTTTCGCCTTTCAAATGCCGGGCCGGCAGCCGGTATCTTTACATCGATGAATTCGGGCGCGTGAATTGGTGCGCGCAAACGCGCGATGTCTGGTCGAAGCCGCTTTTGCAATACACGCGCGACGATTTGCGCGAACAATTTTACAGCTACAAATCCTGCCACGAGACCTGCACGATCGGCTGCTCGCGTTCCGCCAGTCAGGTCGATAACTGGCGCGCGCAGGCCGCGCATTAATTCACGAAAACGCGGCATGGCTGCTCCCGACATCTGGCTGAGCTGCCGCGGACTCGAGCGTTTTCTGGGCGAGGAAGATTCCCGCGTGCATGCCTTGCGCGGCGTCTCGCTCGATCTCGAACCGGGGAGCGTCCATGCCATTGTCGGTCCATCGGGCTGCGGCAAAAGCACGTTGCTCTACATCCTCGGCCTGCTCGATCGCGCGGACCGCGGAACCCTGACGATCGATCACCAGCTCGTATCGGATTTGCCAGATAATCAGCTCGCCGAAAAACGAAACGAGCTGCTCGGGTTCATCTTTCAATTCCATTTCCTGCTCGAAGATTTTACCGCGCAGGAAAACATTATGATCCCGATGCGCCGTCTCGGCCGGCTCAGCTTGAGTGAAATGGAAAGTCGCGCGGAAGATTTGCTCAACGCGGTCGGGCTTGGCAAAAAAGCCAAACGCCCGAGTCGGCATCTTTCCGGCGGCGAACAACAGCGCGTGGCAATTGCGCGCGCGCTGGCGAACGATCCGCGCGTCATCCTGGCGGATGAGCCGACCGGCAATCTCGATAGCGCGAACTCGCAACGAGCCTTCGAGCTATTGCAAAAAATCGTAAAGGAAGGCGGGAAGGCCTTGCTGCTCGTGACGCACAATCCGGTTATCGCGGAGCTGTGCGATTGGATTCACGAAATGCAGGATGGCCTCATCATTGGCAGTCATCCGCGCGGCGGCGCGGTGCGGGCGGGACGATGAGTGACCCTCGTCGCGCGCGCTTCTCCTGTCATGTTGAGCGGAGCAAAACATCTCTGACTGTTTCCGGTCACGAAACGTCCGGAATCGGAATAATCATCATCCTTCGCTGCGCTCAGGATGATCATATTCGAGCCTGACGAGTCACAAGTAACGATGGACGCGTAAGTCATGGCTCGACCTGAAATGGCAACGCCGGAAGTCCGGGGAAAAATTCCCGTAGCGTCACCGCCGGATCACGGCGCGGAGCTGAAACGCGGCGCGCTGATTAACACCCTCGCGCTACTTGCTTCGAACTTTCGCGGCATTTTCACTTTTCTGATCGCGCGCATTCTTGGGCCGGCGGCGCTGGGAACTTATCTGGTGGCCTGGAATGCTATTGAAGTTCTGAGCAAGCTCAGCCTCTTCGGGCTCGAGAACACGACGATCGCGTTCATTGCGCGAGCCGAAGCGGCGGGCGATCGCGCGCGCAGCCATTCGCTTTCCCGTCTCGCGGTTTTTCTAGCGCTCGGGCAAAGCGTGTTCGTAGCGACGATCGCTCTTATCGCGCTCCGACTTTTCGGCGATCGCTTTGGTCTCGATCCCCGGTTGATCGCTTCGCTCACAATCATGCTGTGCGCGCTGCCTGGAATTTCCTTATACGCAATCAATACTGCGGTCTCGCGTGGCATGAAGGTTATGCGGCATGACATTTTCTCGAGAGGCCTCACTGAATCCATCGTCACAAGCGGCGCGTTTCTCCTCGCTCTCACCGTCGGGGCGCGGACCTTCGGGCCTGCCTTCGCCGCAGTCGCTGGGACGGCCGCTTCTGGAATCGTTGCGCTATTTCTGTCCCGTTCACTTTTCCGATCCGCGCCAAACGCGCCCGGATTTTCTTATCGGGCCGAAGCCACGCAACTTCTCGCCTATTCCGCAAATATCAGCGTCTACGAATTGTTGAACGCGATCATCGTTCGCATGGACGTGATCATGCTCGCCTTTTTCGTCGGTCGGGCGCCGGGCGTGACGCTGCCGGTGGTCGGCATTTATGGCGCGGTTGTGGAAGTGGCGAGCGGTTTGCGCAAAGTAAACCAGGCCTTCAATCCAATCTTCGCGCCGGTCGTCGCCGGCCTCACTGCGGATGGCGAACAGGAACGAGCCGCCGCCGAATTTTCCCGCGTCGCGCAATGGATGCTGTGGGTTTTACTTCCGTTGCTTGCGGTCCTGACATTGGCCGGCGGCACCATTCTCACCATCTACGGCCCAGCCTTTCGACAGGGCGGTGTGTGGCTCGTCATTGTCGCAATCGCATGCGGCACAAACGCATTCGTGGGTTTGGCCGAGACCGTGATCATGGTGCAAAAGCCGCGCGTGAACGCCTGGAATTCTGCGAGTACGTGCGCGGTCGCATTCGCTGCCAATATCGTTCTCATCCGAAACTTCGGTGTCATGGGCGCCGCTTTTGGAATCCTGCTCCCGTATGTTCTCCTCGGCATCCTGCGTTATCGCGCGCTGCGTTCGATCTTTCGCTGGCGCAATCCGTTCGCAAATATCAGCCCGCCATTTGTCGGAACATTACTGGCAGTCGGGCCGGCCATGATTTGTCGCTTACTGATCAGCGGAGTAACCGGAGAAATCGCAAGCAGCCTTGTATTCCTCGCTATTTATTTCGTGGCTTGGCGCCGCCTGCGTTAGGCAACTTCGACGTGGTCTTGCGGTCGGATTTGTTTTCAACCACCCTTGCGGGATGAGCGTGCAAGAAATCGAAGCTCAAGTTGCACAATTGATCCCGGAGGACCTCACCGCATTCGCGAACTGGTTCGAGGAATTCATTGCGATAGCCTGGGATCGAAAATTTGAATCCGACGCCGCTGCCGGCAAGCCGGATCATCTCGCAAAAAAAGCGGACACAGATTTCGAAGCGGGTCTCTGCACTCCGCTTTAAGCATTTCGCGTCCCCGAATTTCTGGCTTCACTACAGAGCGCCTCCGCCCGACGTGCGTGAACTAGCAGATGCGAAGTTCCAGCTGCTCAGGTCAGATCCACGCCACGCCTCCTTGCGTTTAAAGAAAGCTGGCGTCTTCTGGTCAGCACGAATCGACTTGCGTCATCGCGCCATCGCTAAAGAACGTGCGGAGGGTTTGGTTTGGATAGGATTGGCCGACACGATCGCTATGAGCGAATTTTATCATCCTGAGAAATTGGAGACGGTATGATGAAAAAGATCTTCTTAACCGGTGCGAGTTCCGGCATCGGCCTGGCCACTGCGAAATGGCTGACCGATCAGGGCCACGAAGTTTGGGGCACTTCGCGCCAGATCAACCGATTGCCGGTAATTCCGCGCTTTCATCCGGTTCAACTCGATTTGACCGATTTCGCGTCGATTGACCATGTGTGGAATAGCGCGCTCGCGGAAGCAGGCGCATTCGATGTTGTGATCAACAACGCCGGAGCTGGTCACTTCAGTCCGGCAGAAACTCTTTCGCGCAAAACCATTCTCGGACAATTCGAGCTGCTTTTTTTCGGTCACGTCCGGATTTGCCAGCTCGCGCTCTCCTCGATGCGATCGCAGTCCCACGGCCTTGTCATCAATCTCACTTCGCTTGCTTCGCGCCTGCCTGTGCCCTTCAACGCCGCTTACAACGCCGCGAAAGCAGCGATGGCTTCGTTCACCATGACGATGCAGCTCGAGCTGGGCGATTCGCCGATTCGTCTGGTCGATCTGCAGCCGGGAGACATCAGCACCGACTTCAACGATGCAATGATCAGAGATGGCACGGATGATCCGCGTTTCGCGGCGCGAATAGAGCGCGCCTGGAAAGTGGTGGGGCGGAATATGAAAGAGGCGCCAAAACCGGAGATGGTGGCGAAGCGGATTGCGCGGCTCATTCTCGAAACCAATCCGGCCCCGCGGGTCACGGTCGGCAACACCTTTGAATCGGTCATCGCGCCGATCATCTTCAGCCTGCTGCCGCCCCGCGTGCGCGTCTGGGGTTTGCGGCGTTACTACAAAATTTGAATGGCGACCGATGCGGTGATTCTCATGGCCGGCGCTGGCTCGCGGCTTGGCGCGAGCGCAAAACCTTTGGTGCAGATCGCGGGAAGACCGCTGATTTCCTACACACTCGAGATACTCGAGGGTGCCGGGATCCAAACCCTGCACGCGATCATGGGCGCGAACAGCGAGCAACTGACAAACGAAATCGCGCGATTGGTTCCCGCCGGGATGCGCCTGAATGCGATCGTGAATCGGCAATGGCAAAAGCAAAACGGCGTGTCGGTTCTTTGCGCGGAGGGGAAAGTGAACGCGCCGTTCCTTCTTACAATGGGCGATCATCTTTTCGACGCGTCGATGATTGAAACTTTGCTGCGCGAATCGCAACCGGACTGTTTGAATCTGGCGGTCGATCGAAAGATAGATGCCATTTTCGATCTGGATGACGCGATGAAAGTCGAGACGCGCGACGATCGCGTGATGAAGATCGGAAAGAATTTGTCCGACTACGATTCGATCGACACCGGCCTCTTCCTGTGTCCGGAAAGTCTCTTCGATTATCTACGAGCCGCGCAACGCGAGGACGATTGCAGCCTCGCCGATGGCGTCCGCTTGATGGCGAGCGAAGGGAAAGTGCGCGCGATCGAGATCGGCGATGCCTGGTGGCAGGACGTGGATACGCCGGAGATGTATGCGCAGGCTGAAGCACACTTCAGCAAACTCGCGCAGCTCGACGCCTGAAGATGGAATGCCTCGTTATCGCCGGCGGGGACGCCGCGTCTGTGGAGCTGTGCGGCATATCGATTTCGGAACGACTGCGACGAACGCTGCGAGCCTGTGGTTTTGAGGAGCCGACAATTTTTTCCGGCGACGGACCTGCCGAAACTTTTCTGCTCGTGCGCGGCGATTGCGTCTTCGATCAGCGGCTCTTGCAGCTCTTGATCAAACAGCGCGCGCCGGTCGTCCTGGTTGATTCTGCCGTGCCGGAACATTTACTCCCGCTCGTCTCTTCCGCGCCCATAACAAGCAAGGGCAGGCTTTGCGGTGCCGCGCTTCTTACGAGGGATTGGATCCGACCAGAAATGGACAAATCGCTCTGCGAAGGGGTCGAAAACGGAAAGCTCGCTGCGATCGACGTCGCCCAGCAATCGTGGTTCCACATCGATATGCATCGCGATCTGCGCGCGTATTGGTTTCCGTCTCCTTCCCCGGCGCTAAAAAATCGCGCGGAAAATGTGATCCTGGCAGCCGCGCAAAAAGGCACGCTCGACATCCCGGCGCTCGTCCACGCCCCGATCGAAACTTTTATCGTGAGCAAGCTCTGTCGAAGCACCGTCACGCCAAACCAGCTGACGATTTTATCCAATATCTGCGCCTGGGGAGCTACGATCCTTTTCGCGACGGGCCATCTCGGTGGAGGAATCGCGGTCGCGGTTGCGGTCGGCGTGCTCGATGGGTTGGACGGAAAACTTGCTCGCGTAAAACTTGAAACGTCCAAAGCCGGCGAGCTCGAACACTTATTCGATGTCTTGTTCGAGTACTCTTGGTGGATCGCGCTCGCTTACCATCTCCACGTCTCCAGCATTTTACCCGAAGCTTTTTCCTATCTCGGTTTGCTGATTGGTGCGGAAATCCTGACTGCCCTGGCGCGCGGCAGCGTGGCCCGCGTTTACGGCAAATCGATCTGTGACCTGAGCGTATTCGATCGCCTCGTTCGTCTGGTTGGCGGTCGACGAAATATTTACGTATGGATCTTCGCGATCGGCCTTTTCCGAAGCGCGCCCGCAGGGGCTTTCAGGCTTATTGCCTGGTGGGGAATGGCAACGGCGGCTGTGCAGGTGCCGCGTGCCCTGCTTGCTTTAAGCCTCCGTGGCGACGATAGGAGACGGCTATGATCGATCTCCAACAGATCGTCCGTGTCTTCGATACCAAGCCATGGGTTGCGCACCTGTATGTGACCGAGCAGTGCAATCTCGATTGCCATTACTGCAACGAGTACAACAACGCGATTCCCCATCCGGCCGCGGCGGATTTGAAGAAATGGATGGACCACATCCGAGAGCTGGGCGTGGCGCGGATTGGGTTTCAAGGAGGCGAGCCGCTCAAGCATCCCGATATCGTGGAGCTGGTGCGTTACGCCAAGTCCCTTGGTTTTTGCGAAGTGAGCATGTCTTCCAATGCATTCTTACTGAACCGTCAGCTCCTGGCCGATCTTGAAACAGCCGGCTTGGACGCGCTTTCGATTTCCGTCGATCGAATGACGCCGATCGCGAGCACGCGCAAATCGATGAAGTCGATCCTGCACAAGCTCGATTGGTTTAAAGATTCGAAGATTAAGCTGAACGTCAGCGGCGTGCTTTTCACCGAGACGCTCGATGAAATGGGCCAGGTGATTAACACCTGCCTGGACCGCGACATTTCCGTTCATGCGCGCGTCATCCACGACGACCTCGTGCACGACCGGGCTTTGCGCGATCCAAGTGCAAACGAACCGCTCCTCGGATTTCTCGAACAGCAGGAGAAATTGAAACGCAGCGGAGAAAAGATTCATACCAGCTGGAATCTTTTCGATTACCAAAAAAAGATGCTGCGCAACGAACCGATCGAATGGACCTGCGTGGCTGGCTACAAATATTTCTTCATCTCATCAACCGGCAAATTCTGGCTCTGCAGCCAGGTGCGAACCGAGCGCCACATTCTCGACATCACGCGGGAAGATTTGCTGAGCTATAACAAGAAGAAAAGCTGCCAGGCGAACTGCGGTGTCTATTGCACGGCCGAAGCCTCGCTGGCGGTGAGCCATCCGCTGCGGTACGCCGGCCGCGAGCTGGCCGGTATAGCCGCGAGCCGTATCTCGCGGATGCGGAATAACGAGCCGCCAGAGCGCATTCGTGATTTGGCGCCCGCCTAACGCGTCGCTGCTCTGGAATCGCTCGCCGCAAAGAAAGAGACAACGTCCCGCGAAATCGAGGACTGGGCGGACCTTTATTTTTTCGCGCCACTTGGGCTGCTCGTCGCCCGCCCTGCTGCGGCCATCGGTGTAACTCCGACGCAGGTTACCATCTTTAGCATGTTCGTCGGCATCGCGGGCGGCGCGTTTCTTTACGATCCGCGTTTCGGTTTGCTCGGTTTCGCGGTCCTAATTTTCTACAGCATTCTCGATTCAACCGACGGCCAGCTCGCGCGCATGACCGGGCAAGTAACGGAGCTGGGCCGCGTGCTCGATGGGGTGATTGGCTATGCGGTTTACGTGGCGATTTACGCCTCGATCACTGCTGGATTGCTGCAACGCGGAGCGAGCAATGGCGTTTTGATTTTGATGCTGTTGGCCGCGATCTCGAACATCGCGCAAGCGCAGCGCTACGAGTATTTTCGGCATCATTATAAAATGATCGCGCTCAAAGGGCAGATTGAGAATGAAGATCCAGCCCGGGTAAATTCAGCGTGGATTGGCTGGATGTTTCGCGGTTATCTGACCGTGCAGGGAATGCTGAACGGACTGCACAATAGAGTCGTCTCCACCATCGCCGCGCGGTCCAGCAATGGAATAGTGCGCGAAGAGGATCGCCTGCGTTATCGAGAATTTTTTCGCGGACCGGTGCGTGGCTGGAATTTGTTGGGAGACAACTGGCGCTTTTACGCCATCGGTCTCGCGGCCTGCTTCCAACGGACGGAGCTTTTTTTCTACGCCGTTCTTTTGCCGCTGAACCTGACTTTGCTCGCGCTCCTCATCTGGCAGCGCAAGGTGGATCGCAACTTTCTGCGAGCGGAATTAGCCTAACGAGCGCTTATAAATGCGGTAAGTCTTGTAACGCTTCGCTCCAATCGCGCCGAGGAAGCGGTTGATGAGGTGATTGTTCTCCAGCGTCATGCTCAGCTCGCCGGTAAACCCGCGTTTGATCATCCCATCTTCCACAATTCGCAAGACGAGCATCTCGGCGATGCCGTGCCGCCGAAATTCCGGCACCACACCGAGCGCGATCAACCGCGCCGTCTTTAATCGGCTCTTGTAATAAAGTAATTTCGCCAGGCCAATCGGGAGGCCATAGGAAAAAAGGCGCCCGTTGATTTTCCGGAACGCGGCGTTGATATCCGGCGCCGCTAAAATGAAACCCGCAGGCTCGCCTCCGACTTCCGCGATCAAAACCAGCTCCGGATCGGCGAGCGGTTTCAATTCCTTCGCGAGATGATCGAACTCGGAGGGCGTGAATGGGACAAAGCCCCAATTGCGTTGCCACGCCTGGTTATAGATTTCGCGTAAACGTCCGCTCTCCTCCTTGAGGTTTTTCAGATTCACCGGGCGAATCGTAATCGCCTCGCGCTTCTCGTAACGCGATGCGATCCGACGCAAACGCCTGGCCGCTTCGCGCGGTTCCGAGAACCACCACGCGTACCAGTCCATTTCTTTCGCGAATCCGAAACGCTCGATCAGTTCCGCGTAATAGGGCGGATTGTGCGAGGTGAGCAGCATTGGCGGATGCTCGAAGCCTTCGATCAAGAGCGCACAAACATAGTTCGTCGAATAATCGATCGGCCCAAGAATCTCGGTCCGGCCGCGCTGGCGAACCCAGCCCTCCGCGGCAGCGAACAGTGCACTCGCGACTTCGAAATCGTTGATGCATTCGAAGAGGCCGAAGCAACCTACGTTCGTCCCGTGCTCGGCGTTATAATTGGGATCGTCGCTCGCCATGATTCGGCCGACGATTTCGCCAGCGCGGCGCGCGAGGAATAGCTCCGCCTCGCCGTGCTCGTAAAAGGGATGCTTCTTCCGATCGAGGAAATCGCGCCGTTCCAGAATCAGCGGCGGCACCCAGACGGGATCGTCGCGATAAATCCGCCAGGGAAACTCGATGAAGGCGTCGCGCTCAGCCCGCGACGCCACGCGCGCCACTTCAACCGCGGGCACCTGGCGTCACCAAAGTTTGAGGTTCCGGCACACCGCATTCTGTCGGAGAATCGGCCGGTGGAGCAAGGCCCGGCATTCACTTTCAGAGAGGCATTTTTTGCGTGCACGGTGTTGCGGCCCGAGGCAATTGCCTCGATAACCTAAGCTTGCAAAAATGACGCGCGCCATCTTCTTCGACATGGGCGGAACGCTCGACGGTGAGCGGCATTGGCTGGAACGCTTTCTCGTCTTTTACGAAGAAGTGGGATTGCGCCTGCCGCGCGAGAAGATCCGCGGAGCTTTCGATGCCGCGGAAAGCCGCGCGGCCACGGAGGCTGCGATGGCGGAAGCCGATCTTTCCGTGATGATCCGTCTTCACGTGAAATGGCAGCTGGCTCACTTGCAGTTAAGCCATGAAAGCTTCGGTGAAGAGCTGGCGGAAAGATTCATTGGAAGTGTGATTGAAGCGGCCGAGGCAAATCGGCTTTTACTGGCTGAGCTCGTGGAAGCAGGATTCCGTCTGGGAGTTGTCTCGAACGGGTGTGGCAACGTGAAGAAGCTCTGCGCTAGTCTCGGTTACACGTCATTTCTAAGCGTAATCGTCGATTCACACCGGGTGCGTTTATCCAAGCCCGATCCCGCGATCTACACTTATGCCGCCGAAGCCATCGCCGAGGCTCCTGAAAATATTCTCATGGTCGGCGACTCATTCGAGCGTGACATCCGTCCAGCCAAAACGGTCGGAATGAAAACCGCATGGCTGCAAGACGGCGAGACGTGTCCCGATCCAGCGCTGGTCGATTTTCGGTTAGATAACCTCTCGCAACTTCCCGCGTTCTTAAACGAACCCGCCGGCGTGATGGTATGAAAGCCGGTGTCTTAGCAGCCGGTAATGGCGCGCGAATTCGCCGGCATTCGAACACGCTCAAGCCGCTCGTCCCCGTCGCCGGGCAAACACTGATCGAGCACGTTTTGAACTCGTTAGGCGCGGCCGGCGCGGACGAGATTATCGTCATCATCAACCAGGATGCACTTGCCGTGCGCGAGCATGTGATGACGCGTGATTGGCCGTTCACCCTTCGCTGGATTGTCGAGACCACGCCGACTTCGATGCATAGTTTCCTGCGGCTCGTGAAGGAACTCGCCACTGATGGTGAGGATTCCTTTTTGCTTTCGACCGTCGACACCATCGCCGCGCCGGAAACCTATCGCCGCTTTTACGCGGAGGCCCGCGAGCATTATGAGGCCGCAGTCACGCTCGCCTTGACGGCCACATTCGATGACGAGAAACCCCTCTTCGCTCGTTGCGCGGTCGATTCATCGCAGATTACGGCGTTGGGAGATGCGGCTGACGGTTCACATCTTGCGACCGCGGGAATTTACCTGGTGCGTCCGATCATTTTGCGCGAGGCGGAAGCGGCGCAACGCGACGGCCTCGATGCGCTGCGAAGTTTTCTCGGACGATTATTGGAGCGCGGCTATCCGATTTTCGGAATCGAAATCGGCCAAGCGGTAGATGTCGATGTCTCCGCCGATGTCGCGAAGGCAGAAGCGCTCCTCGAAAGCATCCTGGTATGAAACGTCTGCTTGGGCTTTACCGGGAAAAGCAATATTCGCCGGGCCGCCACCAGTCTAACGATAGCCTTTTACTCGATGAGATCGCAGAGCGATTGCGGGCGCGCGATTTCGAAATCGATGTGATGCGTCTCGAGGAAGCGAACGGCCATCCTTCGAAAGCCGCGGCCATTCTTTCGATGTGCCAGGGGAAAGCTTCGCTGGAAAACCTGGTCGCCTGGGAACGCGACGGCATCAAGATTATCAATAGTCCGCGCTCGGCTTTGAACACCCATCGCGATCGTCTGCCAGGCCTGATGGTGGAGGCAGGGGTTTGCTTTCCGAAAACGCAATTGGTTCGCACAAATGATGGGGCAGAACTGCATTCCCTTGATCTCAATGGCGGAGTTTGGTTGAAGCGCGGAGATGTGCACGCCGCGGTCGCGGCCGATGTGCAATGGGTTGATTCCCGAGAAAAATTCGAAGCCGGCCTGGCGGATTTCGCGCGCCGCGGCATCGAGATGGCCGCGGTCCAGGCGCACCGCGTGGGCGACGAAATAAAATTCTATGGCGTGACGGAAGGAAGATTCTTTCACTGGTTCTATTCCAGCGAAGCACATGAATATAATTTCGACCCGGCAGACCTGGAGAACCTTGCCAACCGCGCTGCCTCTGCGGCCGGGCTCGAGATTTTCGGCGGAGACGTGATCGTTTCGCCCACCGGCGAACTGACCCTGATCGACCTGAATGACTGGCCCTCCTTCGCGCCTTGTCGCGAGCAGGCTTCCGACGCGATCGCCCAATTCATCACGGCGAAGATCGATGCTGACTGAAGCCAAAACACGCGCGCGCTCTAAAGCGCTCTTCGAGGAAGAGCAGCAATTCATCGCGCCGGGAATTCAAACGATCGCGCTGTTGTTTGAGCGTGCGATCGAGCGCGGAGAAGGCGCCACGCTGACCGATCTCGACGGGAAAACTTATCTCGATCTTAACGCCGGCGTTTCGGTCGCAAGCCTCGGCCACGCGCATCCGAAATATGTGGCGGCGTTATCGGCTCAACTCAAAGCCATCACCGTCGGCAGTTTCACCTCACGGCCGCGCGCAGAACTCGTTAGGCTCATCGCGGATCTCGTTCCCGGTCAGCTGAGCCGGACGCAATTTTTTAGTGGCGGCGCGGAAGCCGTGGAAGCGGCCATTCGACTGGCGCGTTCCTACACAAAGCGCACCGACGTCATCGGTTTCACCGGCGGATTCCATGGTAAAACGGCGGGGGTTCTTCCGATTTCGGATGTTGATTGGAAATATGACGTCGGCCCGCTGCCGACCGGAACGCATCTCGCGCCGTTTCCCGACCCGACGCGTCTCGACGGTCCTGCCGCGCTCGCTGCCTTGCGACGCGTGATCGAAAACAAAACTGCGGGAAAACCGGCGGCGATAATCGTCGAGCCGATTCAAGGGACGGCGGGAAACATCGTGCCGCCCTCCGGATTCTTGCGCGAGGTGCATGACGTCGCGCAGGAATATGGCGCGCTCTTCATCGCCGATGAAATGATCACCGGCTTCGGTCGCACCGGCCGAATGTTCGGGTGCAGTGCGGATGATGTTGCTCCAGACATCATGACGCTCGGCAAAGGAATGGCGTCAGGTTATCCGGTGAGCGCAGTGGTCTCGACCGACGAGATCATGGCCGCGAAACCGTTCTCGCTCCCGAGCGCCTCCTCCTCCAGTTACGGCGGAAATCCGCTCGCTGCGGCGGCTGCTTTGATCACGATTCAAACGATCTTATCCGACAAACTGGTGGAGAATTCGGCAAAGATCGGAGGTCTTCTTCGGCGCGGACTGGAAAGTCTTGCCACACGGCATCGTTCGATCGCGAATGTGCGCGGAGAGGGATTGCTGATCGGCTTCGATCTAGTCGCGGACCACGATTCGAAGAAGTTCCTTCCGAAGGAAAGGTGCGTTGAGTTTTTCAAGGATTGTCTGGCCGAGGGCTTGATCATGATGTGTTACACGCCGCGCGTTCGGATTCATCCTCCGCTTATTCTTTCGGCTGAGCAGGCAAACTCCGCATTAGGTATCATCGACCGCGTGCTGGAGCGCTTCGAAGCGGCCTAACGAGTGCTTCACGGAGCCATTATCGGCTTTGGCGAGGTGGCTCGTCACGGGCATTGGCCAGCCTATCGGAATGCGCGCGACGTAGAGATCGTCGCCGTGGTTGATCCAGGGGAAGAACGACGCGCGCTCGCGCAAAAGTTGATTCCGGAAGCCACGGTCCTCACAACGCTCAATGAATTAAACGAGAAAACCGGAATCGATTTCGTCGATATCTGCACACCGCCGGCGCTACACGGGAGATTAATTCTCGAGGCGCTGGACCGAGGCTGGAATGTGCTCTGCGAGAAACCTCTCTTGTTGGATTTGAACGAACTCGAGCGGGTGCGGTTTGCGGCAAATGAGTCGGGCCTCGCGATTGTGCCTGTGCACAACTGGAAATACGCACCACTCGTTAGGCATGCGACCAAGTTGTTGCGCGCGGACACGATCGGGCAATTGCGAAAAGTGGAGATCCAAACTTTACGCGTGCAGGCATCTGCTGTGGCCGATCCGACCCAACCGAATTGGCGGCGTGATCCGGCCGTGGCTGGCGGCGGGATTCTGATGGATCACGGCTGGCACGCTATTTATTTGGCGCAGCATTGGTTGGGAGGGCCGGCTGAGATTACGCGCGTAAAACTTCGATCGGAAGGCAGGCCGGCCCCAACGTCGCTCGAGGTTGAAGATGAAGTGGAGTTGACGCTGCGGTTTGCGCGCGGCGAGGCCGACATTTTTCTCACTTGGAGGGCCAATCAGCGCCGCAACTCGATTCGGATGATCGGCGAAAAAGGGGAGATTTTACTCGATGATGACACGCTGAAGATTGGCGACGAAACGATACGCTTTGAGTTCGCCCTTTCCGCAGGATCGCACCACGCGGATTGGTTCGCGGCGATGTTACCGGATGTGATCGAGAATTTTCGGCGACCGGAAACCGCCCGTGAATCTTTCGAGGAAGCGGCCGGTTGTCTTTCGATTATTCGCGCCGCCTACCGGCTGGCCAAGGAATGACTCGTTAGGCGGACTGCATCTGCGCGGGCACGAAGGTGTCCGCCAGAATGTTTAACGCTTCGTCCAGGTCCGCGCGTGAATGATTCGCGGTCACGCAAGCACGGAAGCAGATCCGGTCCTGTGGCACCGCTGGATAATCAACCGGCGCGACGAAAAGGCCACGCCTCCGCAGTTCATGGCCGAGCCGATACATCCGGGCGCGATCCCCAACGATCAGAGGCATGATATAGGTGGAAGACGCGCCGGTATCGATCCCCAGCGTGTTCAACTGCATCCGAAAGTAGTCCGCATTTTCCCAGAGCCGCGCGCGCAATTGCGGTTCGCGTTGCGCGATCTCCAGCGCTTTCAAAATTCCACCGACGACCGCGGGCGGCAACGCGCAGGAATAGGTATAGGAGTGCGCATAGTAACGCAGGTAATCGAGCGTCTCTCTCGGTCCGGCGACAAAGCCGCCCACAGCGCCGAAGGCTTTAGAAAATGTGCCGTAAATCAACGGGATGCGTTTCTCGACGCCGCAATGTTCGGCCGCGCCGCGCCCATGCTCGCCGCAAGCCAGAATCGAATGAGCCTCGTCGATGAAGACACTGGCTTCATGCGCTTCCGCCACCGCGAGCAATCGATCCAGATCCGCGAAATCGCCGTCCATCGAATAAATGCCTTCGACGATCACGAGTTGGCGTTTGCCTTTGCGCACGCGCAAAGCTTCTTCGAGTGAATCCGGATCGTTGTGCTCGAAGCGCCCCAAACGCGAGCGCGAAAGGACGGCGCCATCGCGCAGACTTAAATGCGATCGATCATCCATGATCGCGACGTCACTTTTGCGCAGGAGGCCGGAGATGGTGCCGAGCGCGCCGCCGAAACCGCTATTGAACAACATCGCGTCTTCGCGCCCGAGGAAAATTGCGACCGCGCGTTCCAGCTGACGATGCAGATTCGTCATGCCGGAAAGAACGGGCGACCCGCAGGCACCCATGCCGTATTGGGCGAGCGCCTCAGTCGCGGCCGTGATGACTTCCGGATGATTGGCGAGGCCAAGATAATTATAGGAGCAGAGATTGATAACGGCGCGGGACTGGCCGTCGTAAGTGATGGCGGTGCGTGAATCCGCGCTTTGCAGCAACTCGGGCTCGAAGAGGCTTGCTTCCCAGACGCCGCCTTTACGCCACTCGGTAAAAGCCGCCGGTGGAACTAACGGATCAGTGCTATCGCCGACGACGAAATCGCCCAGACTCAAGCCGACATCGAAGCCGGTTTCAGGGACGGAGTTCGCCTCGCCATTCATCTGTCCAAGTGTGACGGGAACTTTTGCCGAACTCAACGCCATTGGTGGCTGATCTAGTCGCTCTGGAATTTGTGCCTCTTCCGCGCGTTCCCTTGGATTTAAAGAACGGTCGCTAAATTTCATGCATCCCCTTGCAGACAGCGGTGGCGCCATCCACGGATGAGCAACGAATCATAAATTGCGCCAGCCTGCAATGCAGCTGCACGGGAGAAAACGAAAGACGCGCATCTGTGATTGTTGAGAAAGCGTTCCAATCTGTTACTGCTACGGGGCTCGCGGTCCGGCGTTGCCGCCGAAATCACTATGACTCGATGTCTTCTCCTGAACCCGGAATTCCGCTCCGCGTCCTTTTGGAATTACCGCGAGGCATGTCATCTCCGTGGCGCTAAATATCCGGCCGCGCCGCTCGGCTTGATCACGGTCGCGGCGATGCTGCCGCAGGATTGGGAAATAAAATTGGTCGATCGCAACGTGGATGATTGGGATGACGCGATGTTCGATTCGGCTGATCTCGTCTTGATCGGCGGAATGATGCCGCAGCAGCGGGATGCAGTTGAGCTCATTCACAAAGCAAAGACTCACGGCAAGACGGTGATCGTCGGCGGGCCGGACGCGACGAATAGTCCGCATCTTTACGCGGAAGCCGATCATCTGGTCCTGGGCGAAGCAGAAGTTACCTTGCCGTCATTCCTGAAAGACCTCGAGCAAGGCACCGCCAAGAAGGTATATCGCGAAGCGCATTTGAAGGCGGATGTGACGAAGTCGCCCTGCCCGCGTTTCGATTTGATCGACTTCAGCCGTTACCTGCACGTGGGAGTGCAGTGGTGCCGCGGTTGTCCTTTCAACTGCGAATTCTGCGACATCATCGAACTCTTCGGCCGGGTGCCGCGGGCGAAGACGACCGGGCAAATGTTGATCGAGCTGCAGCGTCTTTACGATCTCGGTTATCGCGGACACGTGGATCTGGTCGACGACAATTTCATCGGGAACAAAAAGCTGGTGAAAGAATTTCTCCCGCCATTGAAAACATGGATGGAGGAACACCAATGGCCCTTCGAGTTTTCAACCGAGGCTTCACTCAATCTGGCGGACGATGAGGTCCTGCTGCAGATGATGCAGGATGTCGGTTTCTTCGCCATCTTCGTCGGCATCGAGAGTCCTGATGAGGCGACCTTGATCGCCACTCAGAAGCGCCAGAACACGCGTCGTTCCATCGTGGATAGCGTGCGCAAGATTTACGACTACGGCATTTTCGTGAACGCCGGCTATATCATCGGATTCGATACCGAAAAGAACAGCACGGCGCGCGGCATCATTAATTGCATTCGCGAAACTTCCATCCCGCTCAACATGGTTGGACTGCTTTATGCCTTGCCCACGACGCAACTCTCCCGCCGGCTCATGCTCGAAGGACGATTGCATGACGGCTACGAAATCGCGCCCGAAGACGTGGGCGACCAATGCACCGCGGGAATTAATTTCGATCCGCTTCGTCCGAAGGCCGATATTCTGCGCGACTATCTTCAGGTGATCGAGACGGTTTACAGCCCGGAAGAATTTTTCGGGCGCGTAGAGGAATTAGGCACTGCGCTGGATTCATCGGGCCGAAAATTCCGGCCGGATTTTCAACACCAGCTACGCGAGCTACGCGGGTTTTTCAGAATGATCGCGCGGCTTGGAATGAACCCGGAGACGCGCAAATATTTTTGGCGCGTCTTCTTCCGGTGTCTGCGCCGTAATCCGCGTTCGATTCGCTACACCATGTCGATCATGGCGCTATATCTTCATTTCGGGCCATTTTCGCGCTACGTCATGCGACGCATCCAAGAGGAAATCGCGCGCGAGACTGCGGCTCCATCGTTGGTCGCGAGTTGGTCGGCCGACAAATCGGCGGCTTAAAAAAGCATTCCGAACGCAGCGACCCTAACGGGATTCGAACCCGTGTTACCGCCGTGAAAGGGCGGTGTCCTAGGCCACTGGACGATAGGGCCGGAAAGCCGGGCAATATCAGAAGCGCATCATGGCGTTGCAAGTGATTTGCGGTTCAAAACGAGCCGCGCCGTCCGCTCGGTCGCGCCGCGATGCGGAGCGAGAACGCTCGCAGCATTCGCGACTAATTCGCGACGCGCAATCGGATTGCGCAGCAGCTTTGCGAGCGTTTCCGCGAGCGAATCTGGATCGCGAATCTGAATGGCGGCCTCGTGCTCGAGAAGCGATTGCGTGAGCGCGGCGAAATTTTCCATGTGCGGTCCAAAGACAACCGGTTTGCCGGCCAGAATTGGTTCGACCGGATTTTGACCGCCGTGCGCGGTCAAACTTTTTCCGATGAAGACCGCGGTTGCGACAGAATACCAGGAACGCAGTTCACCGGTGGTGTCGATGAGCAGACAATCGATGGCATCGGTTCGATCGATTTCGCTCCGCTGTGTGACGCGCAGTCCTATTTCTTCCAGTCTCGGCAGAAGCTCACCGGCGCGCTCCACGTGGCGCGGCGCGACGATCAAGAAAAGATTGGGAAATTCTTTGCGAAGATCTTGGAAGACATTCGCCAGAATTTCTTCTTCGCCCGCGTGGGTGCTGCCGCCAAAAAGAATCGGGCGATCGCGATTGACTCCAATCTCACGCAGGATTTCGAGGGGCGCGTTCGAGTTCGGCAAAGGCTCCGTCGGATCGTATTTGATGCTGCCGACGGTATGGATCGCTTCGCGCAAAACTCCGAGTTTGGTCCAGCGTTCGACCTCGGCGGATTCCTGAACGCAGACGAGATCGAGCGAGCGAAAAGTGGGCGCCACAAACGGACGAAACCTTTGGAAACGCCGTTCTGATCGCGCAGACAAACGCGCGTTTACTAGACTGATCGGAATGCGGCGCCGTCGCGCTTCGGCGGCGAGATTCGGCCAGACTTCCGCCTCCACCAAAACGATGCGTTGTGGTTTGATCGCGGCGAAGGCGCGCTGCACCACTGGCCAGAAATCGATCGGATTATAGAGGACCAGCATCCAATCCGGCGCGCTCGATTCCGCGAAGGCGTAGCCAGTCGTAGTGGTGGTGGTAAGGACGCAGCTGAAGGCCTGATCAAGCTCGCGCAACTTCGTCGCCAGTTTCAATGCGATCCCCACTTCACCGACGCTGACGGCATGTATCCAGGTCGAGTGATGTCGCGCGAGCCGCTCCCGAATTTCTCCGGTATAACGAGCGAAGCGTTGTCCGAAATTGCGCCGGTAATTCCCGCGCCGGCGCATCTTCATTACGTAACCGGGCAGAAAAATCAGAAGCCCGATTGGGAAAAGAAGATTGTAGAGGAAGCGGATCATGCGGCGGGGACGAGAAGCAAAACTTCTGTCGCGCCATATTTCTTGGCGCGCGCAACTTTCCAAAGAGTCGACGCGGCCATTGTTTCCTCCGGCCGCTTTTCTAAAACAAAGACGCCGTCCGGTTCGAGCAAATCGGCCAGCTTTTGGTTTTCAAGCAGAAGGCGCGTGAACTCGCCACCGCTTTTCGTTTTCTCATACGGTGGATCGGCGAAAACGATGTCGTAACGCTCGTTAGGCACAAAGGATTCCAGAAAGGCAAAAACTTCTCCCCGACGAACACGCCCCCGCAATTTTGTGCGAATGAAGTTTTGCTCAATCGCGCGGACGGCAGCGGCATTTTGCTCCACGAACAAGGCGGAGGCGGCGCCGCGACTCAGCGCTTCGATCCCCAACGCTCCCGTGCCGGCAAAAAGATCGAGCACGCGCGCGTCCACGACTCGGCCTCCCAGGCTGGAAAAGATCGCCGCTTTCACACGGTCCATCGTCGGCCGCACATCCGTCTCAGGCACGGTCAGGCGCAGGCCGCCGGCCGACCCGGCGATCACTCTCATGGCGACTCGTCGGGCTGCGGTGTGACGGAAGGCGTGGGCGAGGTCTCCGACGAAGGCGCTCCGTCAAATGCAGATCGCGTCTCGCGTTTTTTCTTCGGCGGCCGTTCTGTTTTTCCGCCGCCTAACAAGTCATTGATCATGCCACTGAGGTCCCTCAGCTCGGAGCCGATCAGTTTTCCCATGAGGTTCGGTTTCGGTTTATCGATCGTGCCCCCAACTTCAAAATCGATCGCGGAATATCCCGCTAATTCGATCGGCTTGAACTTGTCGCGCATCACCGAAAAGAGTTTGCCGCTCACTTTTTCGTTGATGGCCAGTTGCGATTGCAAACGAAGCTTGCCCGCGAACGTGACCGTGCCCGTGGCGGTGAGGCGAATGTTTGGCGAAGTGAGCAGGAGTTCATCGATCGTTACGACCCCGGGCGCGATGTGGTACTTCACCTGCGCCTGATCGAGCTGCAGCTGAGCCAGCTCATCGAGCTGCAGCAATTGTCCCAGCGCCACGAGAAGGCTGTAACGTCGCACCTGACCGTCGCGCAAAACAATTTCGCCGCTGCCCGAAAGGGCATTTGGGTCGGCTGTTTTTCCATTCGCATCCAGCCGTCCCTCGATCCGGCCCTGCAACATTTCGGCCGGCCCGCCCGCCTCAGTCAGAATGCGGTCCACCTGGACGTCGTGAAAAGCAAGGTTGGCGATAAAGGGCGAATCTTCATTCGCCGGCAGCATGGAAAATCGCCCGGTAATTTCTCCTCCCGCGGCGCGTGCGGTAATTCCAGAGAAGTCCAGCTCTTCGGGGTCGTAACGCAGGGGTGATTGCAGATCCTCGAGAAAGAAGCGATTCCGGAGCGAGACCTTGGCGATGCTGGCGTTCCCGCGCAGCTCCTCGGCTTTGCGGAGGCTGGAGCGGAAACGAACGCCATCGAAGGTGGCGACCGGACTGCCTTTAGCATCGAGAAAATGAAAACTGCCCTGCGCGAGAGTGACGCGCCGGATCTCCGGGGTGAAGGAAGCCGGCCCGGTCGTTTCAGGCGGCGCGACCCGGTCGACTGGCGGAGCGCTCGGAACCGTTTGCGCCGCAGACGGCGGCTGGACCGGAGTTGCGGGAAGATTGCTCTGTGCGGATTCGTCAACGGAATCAACGGCAGGAAGTGGTTCATCCTTTTCCGTCAACGGAAGCCGCCATTGGCCGTCGTTGTTCTGAACCCACATGATCGTTGGCCTAACGAGTGATATCTCATTGATCACCAAACGCCCCGAGAAAAGCGAAGCGAAGCGGATCCGCAGCCGAAAAGTTTCGGCATTCAAAAAGTCCCAGGGAAGCGCCGAATCGCTCTGCGGCATGGTGATGCCGGTCAGCTTCAATCCCCACCACGGCGTCACACTGATGCGCTGGATGCGCAGAGTCGCACCGAGGCGCTGGCTGAGTTCCTGCTGAATCCGCGCTTGAGTGTCATGCGACTGCACATACAGATTGACCGCCAGAAGAGCGGCCGCGAAAACGGCCAAAATTCCACCGGCAACCAGGAGCGCAACGCGGCCGGCTTTTTTCACTTCGGAAGGTTACGCGAGGTCACTTTGAAGAAAAGCATCAAACCCCCCGTCCGAGGCAGGATCGCGAAAAGGACCTTGGTGATTTTGAATCCGGCCGCGCGGGGAGAACGCGCGCATCGTCTGCAGGCGCAAATCGAGACTTTGACCAAAGGCGCTTTGCTGCGCTCGACCTCGCGCCGCGGCGAAGCGGAATCGTTCGCGCGCGCCGCGGCTAAAGACGGTTTTGATCAAGTCGTGGCCGCGGGCGGCGACGGGACGGTCAATGAAGTAGTTAATGGTTTAGTCGGCACGCATGCCGCACTCGGCCTCCTGCCGCTCGGCACGATGAATGTTTTTGCAAACGAGTTGGGTCTTCCCGCCGGAGACTTGGGCCGTTGCTGGCAAATCATCCAGGACGAGAAGGCCCGCTCGATCGATCTCCCGAGCGCGAATGGCAAACACTTTGTGCAGCTTGCCGGCGTCGGCTTCGATGCGCAGGTGGTGAAAGAAACCAGCCGCGCATTCAAACGCAGCTTCGGTCCGCTCAGTTATCTCGTTTCCGCAGCGCAAATCGCCGCGCGCCGGCCACCGCGCTTGCGGATCGAATCCGAGCAAGCTGTGACGGAGGAAGGCTCTTTCGTTCTGGTCGGCAACGGCCGGCTTTACGGCGGGCCGTTTCCGTTTTTCAAGCAGGCCGTACTCGATGACGGTCTTCTAGACGTGCTTGTCTTCAAGCGTTTGAACTACATCGAGATCGTTCGCTACATGCAGGATGTCATCTTCAGTTCGCAGATCACCTCGCCAGAGGTGGAGTATTTTCAGACCAACTCACTCCGCGTGACGAGCGATGTGGATGTTCCAGTGGAGATCGACGGTGAGCTTGTTGGGAATTGCCCGGTCGAATTTAAGATCCGCCGCCGCGGCCTACGCGTTTTAGCGCCACCTTTTTAGGCCGGAACGTTCCTGCGCTCTAGCTCATGCGCTGCTCGAGCAATTAATCCTGGACTGTCCGAAGCCAACGGTCCGCCATCAACATCGCTGTCATTGCCGCCATTAAGAGAAGGACGGTTTTCCCGCCATCAGGCACCGCCAATGTGCGGAAATCCTGGATCACATAATCCTGCCCTGGACCGGTCAGGCCAATCAAGTTCGCTCCCGCTCCGTGGAAGCTGGCGAGATTAGTCAGCAGGCCGCTCGCGCCGTAGTCGATGCCGGTAAAGCTGAACGATGAACCACCGATAATCTCCCAGATTGCGAGCTGGAAACCAGCTGCTTGCGATGCGGTCATGCCCGGAGAATAAGCCATCGCCCAGAGGCGGCTGATCTCGTCCGCTTTTACCACGCCCATTGTGCCGGGGAGTTTTGGTGCATTGGCCAGCGCCGTGAACTGATAGCCGGCTGACGATGGGAGGCTAAAATGAAACGGATCGATACAGAAACCATTAGCCGCCACGCCGTCGATCAACAGCTGGTTGATGCCAGCGATGACATTCCCGGTGTAGAATCCGCTCACGGAGATCGGGATGACTTGGTAAGGCGTGATGGAAACCTCTTTCACAACCAGCGCCTGAGCCGGCAGAGCAGAAGCAATCAGGAAAGAAATGAGGGCGAAGCGACCGATATGGAATTTCATGTGGTTATGGTTAAAACAAAAATCAGCGTGAAAATCAAGTGTTTCTATAACGAGAATCCAATTCCAAGAAAGCTGAGCTCTGAAATTCGACTTAGCTTTCCCGATGACATAAAAACGGGACTGCGATAATCTCGTTCTTATGCGCCTCGGACGAAAAAATTCGTCTTACACCCGCCCGTGGACCGAGCGTCGACGGTTCGTTCTTCTCACACTGATCGGCGGGAATCTTGGCGCATTTGTCGCACAAATGCTGGTCGAAACTTATCAGCCCGGCTTCGCTCGTGATTTTCTCGGGCTGAGCCAGAACGGCATTGAATCCGCCTACGCCTGGCAATTTCTCACCGCTGCTTTTTTGCACGCTGGCCCGTGGCACCTGCTCGGAAACATGCTTGTTCTTTACTTGTTAGGCCGCGATGTGGAATCGATCCTCGGCCAGCGCGATTTTCTCTTTCTTTATCTCGCCGGTGCGATCGCCGGCGAGCTCGGGCACCTTTTTTTCCTCCCTTCTGCGACCGTGCTCTTCGCCGCTTCTGGCGGCGTGGCTGCGGTGATGATGGCCTACGCAACCATCCTGCCGGAACTGGAACTGGTCGCGATTACGTTCATCGTGCCTCTACGATTGAAGGCGAAATATCTCGCCTACGGCGCAGTCGCCCTCAGCAGCGTGCTCGTCCTAATTGATCGCTACGGCATCGTTACCCACAGCGCCTGCCTTGGGGGCTGTGCGGCTGGATGGCTCTATGTGCATCTGCTCGGTTTCGGCCGGCCCTCGTTTGTGCAACGCGCGTTGCACCAGCGCAAAGCCAAAGCCGAACGCTATCGGCAGATGGATGCGGAACAATTCATCGCCGAGGAAGTGGATCCGCTCCTGGAAAAAATCGCTCGCAAAGGGATGGAAAGTCTTACTCGGCGCGAGCGCCGGACCTTAAGCATCGCGAGCGAGAAACTCGTCGCAGGAGAATAGCCGCCACACTTTCACTCGGCCTGCGAGAGTAGTCGGTGCGCTCAGCTCGCGCAGAGTTCGGTAGGCTGCAACTTCGCGCTTCACCGCCACGCCAAACCGAAGAGTGCCTAACACGCGCGGGATATGCGAACGCGTATGACATGCATCGCGCCGTGGTCTGAGCTAGCTGTTGCGGGTGAGCGTGGCGACCAATTGGATCCAAGAAAAAGCCAACGCCACGCTGAACCCCGGCCAAGTCGAACGCACTCTGATGCGATTGGCAGATCAGTGGCCTCAGGACGCGCCCGCGTTACGAACGGTTCTCGACGAATTTCCACTCGGCGATATTGCGCTCCTTCATCTCATTTCGATCTCGAGCATTTGCGCCGCGCGCCTGGTACGCGAGCCGGAGATCCTGCTCTGGCTTCGGCATCCTGATGTCTGCGCCGACCAACGCGGTCGCGGTCGGATGATCGCAGATTTAGAGGAATCGACCTCTGGTCCGATCCCCGATCAAAACTTTCGCGATCTCCGCTTATGGAAAGGCCGCGAGATGCTGCGTATCGCTTTGCGCGAGATCGCGGAGGTCGCCGAACTGGAGGAGACAACGGCGGAGCTTTCCGTGCTGGCCGAAATCTGCGTCGAGAAGGTTCTCGAACATTGGGACGCAGAATTGCGCACCAGGCTTGGTTCTCCAGCGGCGCAGCTCGCCATCCTTGCTCTTGGAAAACTCGGGGGCCGCGAGTTGAATCACAGCTCCGACATCGATGTTATTTTCCTCTACAGCGAGGAAGGGCAGGTAACGAATAGCCTAACGAATCATCAATGGTTCAATCGGCTTGCGACGAAAGTATTCGAGACTTTTGCCACGATCGATCCCGCCGGTGCGCTCTTTCGCATGGATTTGCGCCTGCGTCCCGAGGGCTCGGCCGGACCCGTGGCGCGTTCGCTCGAAAGCCTGGAAAACTATTACGCCGGCTTCGGCGAAACCTGGGAACGGCTCGCGCTGATCAAAGCGCGCTTCATCGCGGGAAGCGAAGAATTGGCCTATGACTTCTTGCGCGAGCATCAGCCCTTTATTTATCCGAAAACCGCGACACCAGAGCTCCTCGATGAGATCGCCGCGATCAAACGACGGATCGAACGCGACATCGTCGGGCACGAAAATCTCGAGCGAAATGTAAAGCTCGGCATCGGGGGGATTCGCGAGATCGAATTTGTGGTCCAAGCCCTGCAACTCCTACACGGCGCAAGGCACGCGTTCTTGCAGGAAACGAGCACCCTGAAAGCGTTGCCGGTCCTGGCGGAACTGGAACTCCTGCCGCGCAGTGAAGCGATCGAGCTGGAAAGTGCCTACCGCTTTTTGCGTCGAGTGGAGCACCGCCTCCAAATCGAGGCGGAGCAGCAAACGCATACCATCCCAGACGAACCCGAGGCGCTGACACTTCTTGCACGCAGTCTCGGATTTTCGTCTCCCGAAGAATTTTCCACCGCTTCGCAAAAATACACCGGGCAGGTACGGACGATTTTCAAGCGCGTGATCGCGGCACGGCCACAGGACGCGGAAGCGACCGCTTTGCGGCTCGAAATTTTCTCGGATCAAATCGGCGCCGCGAAAGCCTTGGCGGAACTGGCGCAAGGACGGGGGAGTTTTCATGTCGCGCCGCGCACGCGGCAAATCTTCCGCAAGCTTCGCCCGATGCTGCTCGAGCGGCTGGCGCAAAGTGTCGACCCGGACGTCACGCTCACGCAATTCTTGCGCTTCGTCGAAGCCTACGGCCTGCGCAGTTTGCTCTTCGAATTGCTGGTAGCGAATCCGCGTTTACTTGAGTTGCTGGTCAAAACGCTCGATGCCAGCCGCTCCGCCAGCGACCTGCTCATTCGCCGTCCGCAATTGCTCGAAGAAGTGACACGCTTCGGCGCGCTCGACCGCAGCCTCAGCGTTGAGCGGCATCTGACGGCACTGCGCGCCACTGGAGCATCGGCGATCGATCTGAGCGGAGTCCGCGCTTATCGACAGATGCAGTCCTTGCGCATTCTGGTACGCGACGTCCTAGGTGCGGCCAACCTCCCGGCCTTGCAGCGGGAACACTCTGCTTTGACCGAAGCGTGTTTGGTTTTCGTGCAGAAGCTTCTCGCGCCGGAGAACGATCTAACCGTGATCGCGATGGGAAAATTCGGCGGGCGCGAGCTAAGTTACGGGGCTGATCTCGATGTCATTTTTGTGGGCGACAACACGCGCGCGGCCCAGGAACTCATCGTCGAGATGGCGCGCTCGACTCCCGAGGGCACGATCGCGCCGCTCGATGCGCGACTCCGACCAGACGGTGAAAAAGGACCGATTACGTGTTCGCTCGCGGCCTACCAATCGTATTACGAAACACGGGCGCAGCTCTGGGAATTGCAGGCGTTAACGCGCGCCCGACCGATCTGCGGAAAGGAAGGCGAGGATTTTTTGCTGATGGCCCAGCGGGTCTGGAGCAAAGCGGGAGAACGCGCAGATTTGTTAGGCCAGATCGATGCGATGCGGGAACGCATTCGACGGGACCGCGGCGGCAACGTGGAAGCGCTCGAATTCAAAACCGGGCTGGGGGGAATGATCGAAGCGGAGTTTCTTGTCCAGGCGGTGCAGATGCGTGTGCGAGCTTGGAACCCGGAATTTTCCACCGCGGTAGATGATCTAAAGCAGCTCGGAGTCATGACCGCGGAGGACGCGAACGCGCTAAGGGCGAGCTACGAATTTCTCCGACACTGCGAATCCATCTTGCGGCGTTGGGAATATAAGTCGGTCGCGCAGCTGCCGGCTGGCGAAGGAGAACAGCGAAAGCTCTCGAGCCGGCTTGGCGCGAAAAATATTGGAGTTTTCGGAGAACATTACCGCGCCGCGCGCGAAACGATTCACGCGATCTACTCGCGGTATTTTGCGCAAACGACCTAACGAAAGATCCCCCCGTGTTATCTCAAAATAACGCCGCTGACCTTTTTTTTACTGCCTACGATCGTCCGTGGCTGAAAAGGCCAATGAGTTGTCGCAGGACAAAAAAACTGACCGCGATTCCTGCGCAGACAATTACTCCTAGCGCCAGGAGAATTCCAAAAACGAAAATCCAATCGCTGCGTCGCGCGATCCGTCTCCCGCCGGTGTATTCTTTGATCAACCGGTGATTGCGCGCGTTCGATTTGAACCAAAACGAAAATGCATCGCCGGCGATCGGAACGATTCCGATCAGTTCGTTGAGCAAAATGTTCACTGCCATCCGCGCGAGAATGATTTTGGGAAGCCCGCGCCGCGCTGCCTGGATCAAAGCGATCGCTGAAACCATCGCGGAACCAGTGTCACCGATTCCGGGAATTAAGCCGATGAGCGGGTCGATCCCAATCCGGAATTTCGTGCCCGGCAATCGAACGAGGTCATCCATCAAAAGCGCGATCCAGCGGAAGAGCGGCTCGAGGCTTTGCGGCGTGTTCTTGCTCTCGGGCGGAAGGACCTCCCATTCGGCGTCTTCAACGCGCGCTTTTTTGTTTTTCATCCTGGGCGGAGCGGGAGGAATTGCTGAGTGATTCTGCGCGCTGGCACTCCGGAAATGGTCAGAGATCCTTTCGCTTCGCTCAGGATGGCAGGGGAAGGAAAGCGCCAGTGAGGAACGAGTGAGATGCGGTGAGTGGAAGGAGCGAGTTTAACCCGGAATCTCTTTCAGCATCTGTGTGTTCGTGGGGAATTTCTTCACGAACATCAGCAAACGCTGAATCGCTTCCTCGGGTTTGTGACCAGCGAGACCGCGGCGGATGAGATTGATTTTGTCGAGCTCCCACGGCTGCAAGAGCAACTCTTCGCGGCGCGTGCCGGAGAGAAAAATATCGACCGCCGGGTAAATGCGCTGGTCGCTGATCTTACGATCGAGCACCAGCTCCATGTTGCCGGTGCCTTTGAACTCCTGAAAAATGAGCTCATCCATACGGCTGCCGGTTTCGATCAGTGCCGTCGCGACAATCGTAAGCGAACCTGCTTCTTCTGTATTCCGCGCCGCCGCAAAAATCTTCCGTGGAATTTCCATGGCGCGCGCGTCGATGCCACCGCTCATCGTTCGCCCGCCGCCGCCGGTGGCGTTGTTAAAGGCGCGCGCGGTGCGCGTAATCGAATCGAGCAAAATGAAAACGTGCTTGCCCGCTTCGACCATTCGCTTGGCCCGCTCCGCTGCAAGCTGCGCGATGCGAGTATGACTTTTGATGTCGCTGTCGTTCGAGCTGGCCATGATTTCCGCGCCGGGGCAGGAACGGCGGAAATCGGTCACTTCCTCCGGCCGCTCATCGACGAGAAGAATGATGAGCTTCATCTCCGGGTGATTTTTTGTGACCGCATCCGCGATGTGATGCAGGAGCGTCGTCTTGCCCGTGCGCGGCGGCGCCACGATAAGGCCACGCTGGCCCATGCCGAGCGGCGTCATCAAATCCATGATGCGGGTGGTGTAACGATCCGGCACCGTCTCGAGCTTGATCCGCTTGTTCGGATTGATCGTGGTCAACGCCTCGAAAGGCGTGAGATCCTGATACTTCGTCGGCTCGTCATCGTTGATTTTGTTCAACCGCATCAGCTGCGGGCCGCGATTGCCGCGCCGTGTCTCGCCTTGGATCCACATTCCGTCGCGGAGCGCAAAGCGCCGCACAATTTCCGGCGTGACGAAAATATCCTGCGGGGTTTGCACGAAATTACGTTTTGCATCACGCAGGAAACCGAAGCCTTTGCCAGAAATCTCGATTATTCCTTCGCCGAATTCCGGCTCGTACTGCATCTGATTGTCGCCGTTGAAGGACGAACTTTGCCCACGATCGCGAAATCCACGTTCGTTGTCCGATCCGTCGAGGCCGCCTTCGACAGGAGAAGAAGCCGGGCTCGTTTCCAAATTTCCCATCGGCATCCTTTCCGAATCCGAAGCGACGGTTGCGCCGTCTCCTGCTTCCGCATTCACCTTGGCGTCGCCCACGTTACCACCGCCGGAAGAAGAATCGCTTCGCTCCGCGCGATCGTCGTTTCTCGGAAAATGTCCGCGTCTATGTCTGGGCCCGCGGCGGGAGGGCCGACGACGAGGCCCGGGCGCGGGATTGTTCTCCAGCGATGGCTGATTCTCTGATTCTTCGCTCATAATGAAACTTGGCAGGCGACTCGCGCGACACCTCGGCGCCGCGTCTGGAGCGCAATTCTCAAGCCGGCAACTTGGCCAGCAATTCGTCGGAAATATCTAAATTCGAATAGACGCTCTGAACGTCATCGTCGTCTTCGAGACTCTCGCACAACCGCAAAACCTGAAGCGCGGTCGCCTCGTCGAGGACAGGCACTGTCGTATCGGGAATGAATGTAAACTTTTGCCCACTGGTGGTCACACTCGCGTGTTTGAGCGCCTCAGCTACTGCGTAGAGCTGATCGTGGGAAGTGGTGATAACATACTCCTCCTCCTCGGTTGTCAACTCTTCCGCCCCAGCTTCCAAGGCCAATTCGAACAGGCGCTCCTCTGCAATCGCATCTCGCGACACGATGATCCTTCCTTTTTTGTGGAACATGTAAGAAACGCTGCCGCTCGTTCCAAGGTTGCCATTATTCTTGCTGAAAATGCGCCGCAGTTCCGCCGCCGTCCGGTTCTTGTTATCGGTCGCGGCATCCACGATCACGGCCACGCCGCCCGGTGCGTATCCCTCGTAAACGATTTCGTCGAAATGCTGCGCTTCCGCGCCTTCGCCGGTGCCGCGCTTGATCGCGCGCTCGATATTGTCGTTCGGCATGCTCTGCCCGCGCGCGGAAAGGATGGCACTCCGAAGCCGCGCGTTGGTCGTCGGATCGCCGCCGCCCATTTTGGACGAAATCGTGATTTCCTTGGCCAACTTACTGAAAAGCGCACCGCGTTTGACGTCGCTTGCGCCTTTCGTGCGTTTGATTTTGGACCACTTGCTGTGTCCGGACATTGCCTGCGATTTGATTAACGAAACGTCGCCCGGCAGCTTGAGTTCGCGAAGGAGTCGGAACTAAAGGACCACGAAAGCGAACCGCTTTCGAGAAGACGACCGAACAAAAGAATCCAACCGCAGCGACGCGGGATTGTCAACGAAAGCGCCGAGGCTTGTGCTAGGCGGCAACCGCGTTGCCCGCTCGCTTGCGCGCGTTCGCGTCGAGGATGCGCTTGCGCAGACGCAACGACTTCGGCGTTGCTTCCACATACTCATCCGAACCGATGTACTCGATCGCGCGCTCCAAGCTCATCTTCAACGGCGCTTCGAGCTGGATGCCTTTGCCGTCGCCCTGGCTGCGCATGTTGGTGAGGTTTTTCGCCTTGCAAGGATTAACCGGGAGATCCTCCGGTCGCGCATTTTCCCCGATGATCATGCCCGCATAAATCTCTTCCTGCGGTCCGACGAAAAGTTTGCCCCGCGCCTGAATGTTATTGAGCGCATAGGCCTTGCTGACGCCAGCTTCCATCGAAACCATCACGCCGCGATTTCTCCCTTCAAGCTCACCCTTGAACGACGCGTATTCACGAAAAAGATGACTCATGATTCCTTCCCCGCGCGTCAGATTGACCAGATCGCTCTCGAATCCGATCAGGCCGCGGGTCGGAATGATCGCTTCGACTGAAACCCGCGTCGGATGGTGATCCATCGACACGACCTCGCCCTTGCGAGCCGCCATCGATTGCAGAACGTCGCCCAAGTTCTCGTTCGGAACTTCGACGTAAAGATTTTCGATCGGCTCGAGCAAGCTTCCGTTGTCGTCCCGCTTAAAGATGACCTCGGGCCGTGAAACCATTACTTCGTAACCCTCGCGCCTCATCTGCTCGACCAGGATTGCGATCTGCATCTCCCCGCGGGCGTTGATCTCAAAAGCGCCAGCCGCCTCGGTGTCATTCATCTGCAGCGAAACGTTGCCGCGGGTCTCGCGGACAAGGCGCTCGCGCACATGTCGCGCGGTCACGAACTTCCCTTCACGCCCCGCGAATGGTGAATCGTTCACCAATATTCGCATCCGAATCGTCGGCGGATCGATGTCCACAAACTGGAGCGCTGTCCGTTCTTCGCGATCCGTCAGCGTTTCGCCGATATAAACTTCTTCGAACGCTGTCAGGCCGATGATATCTCCAGCGCTGGCATGTTGGACCTCGACTCGTCCCATCCCGGCAAAAGTGAAAATGCCGGTGACATTCGCGCGCTCGCGCCGCCCGTCGCGGTTAATGCAGACAATCGAATCGCCCACCGCAACTCGACCGCTCACAATTCGCCCGAGCGCGATCCGCCCCAGGTAATCGCTGTAATCGAGATTCGAGACCAGCATCTGAAAATATGGAGCATCCGAAATTGTCGGCGCCGGGACGTGATCGATGATCGCTTGAAAAAGAGGCGTCATGTCTTCGCTGTTTTCATGCAGCTCACGCATGGCGAAACCGTTCTTCGCACTAGCATAGATAATTGGGAAATCGAGCTGCTCATCGTTCGCCTTCAGCTCAACAAAGAGGTCGAAAATCATGTCGAGCACTTTGTGCGGACGCGCGTTTTCGCGGTCGACCTTGTTGATCACGACGATTGGCTTGGCTTTGTTTTCTAGCGCCTTTCGCAAAACAAAACGCGTCTGCGCCTGCGGACCATCGTGCGCATCGACGACTAGTAAGACGCCGTCGACCATCTTCATGATGCGCTCGACTTCGCCGCCGAAGTCCGCATGACCAGGTGTATCGACGATATTTACGCGGTAGCCATTCCACTGGAAGGCGGCATTCTTGGCCCTAATCGTGATGCCCTTTTCGCGCTCCAAATCCATTGAATCCATCATGCGCTCCTCCACCTTTTGGTTGGAGCGGAAGGTGCCGGATTGCCGCAGCAACTGATCGACCAGCGTCGTCTTGCCGTGGTCGACGTGCGCAATGATGGCGATGTTTCGGATTTTATCCATGGAGTCTCGATCCTGCCGCCGTGACATACGGCAGCTACAACAGAGGAGCGCGGAATATGACATTCATTGCTTAACCGTCAACCTGCCCAGCGGTCTAACGAGTGGAGGCGCTAGCGAAACGATGGAGCGCTAGTCTAGGTTTCGCTTAAACAGGACTGCCCCGCGCTGGCGATTATCGAGCGGGTTACCGCCGACATGGGCGACCTGATGGTAATGTTGCGAAAGCCAAAGAAGAATCTCCTGGCCGTTGCCGGGTTTATCCCCGTAGCGCTCGACACCGTATTCACGCAGGTCCCGACTGATGAGCACGACCCCTTTCGGCGGCCGCGTTTCCAGTTGCGCAATGAGCTTGGGACCAGTCGCGGCGTAAAAGAAACCGGGAACCGTGCTGGGAACTCGCGCGAGGTAGTTAATCATTATCCCTTCCGGAAAGACCGTGAGCGTGTCTGTCTTGTTTACTGTTTCGAGCGCGGTCGTAACCGCGGCCACGATCTCGCCGGTTGGTTCCATCTTTCGAGCAAACGCATAAAACCGATCCACTCCTTCTCCTACCGGGACCGTCTTAGTCCGGAGCAGTGTCTGCGAGCTGAGCGCAATCCGGAAAATACCGGGCACGATTAAAGCAGCAATCAATACCCAGATAAGCCTCTTTTCCCGCCGGCTCGCTTGTAGCCAGTCGGGCAGTTCCCCTACCAGTATCGCGGGAATGATGCTTCCGGCGAGCGCGGCCTGGTAGAAGCCATACTGATAGATACGGCCGTTCAAGGCCATTCGGGCCATGAGAGCGATGCCTAGCACAGCAAGGAGAATTCGCGGAGTAACGTTATCTGTGTTTTCAGGCCGCCACTTGCCGGAAAGGAGAAGGATTGATTGCACTGCGAGATAGACCAGAACTAACCCCAGAAGGCAATGACCTACTTCCAACCAGTTACAGTAGAAGGAGGAAAACCAGACTAATCCAGCTGATCCGAGCAGGGTGATGACTATACCTACTGATAGGGCAAGGCGTTTCTTTATCGACCAGCCTATCAGGACAACTAAGCCGATAAAAACGCCCGCCACCCCTGTAGCGATTAGATGCCCGACCAGATTGCTGCTGGTGTTATCCAGGCCGGAAAATCCTGTCTGTATTCCTGCGACGCTGCTCTGCGGATCAGAGCTAACGAAGCGTAACCAAGCCTGGCACGCTGCGGAGACGGCATCACGGAAGGGAAGGAAGAGCGAGAAATAAGCAGTGAAGCCTAGTGTAGGAAGAATGAGCCCGATGATTCCTGCAAGGGCGGAAAGTGCACCGGGTCGAGAATAGGAGCGCCAACGGACTAGGAGCGCGACTAGGCTAACAAGACCGCCAGCGAGAATGAATTCCGGCTTAAGCACAAAGGACAAGCCGTAGAGAAAGCCTGCAACGAAAGTCATCGAGGGAGTCGGCTTCCCCACCCAGCGGGTTAGAACGAGAGTTAGCGCAAGAGCGACTAGCAACCCGTGAGTCGTTTCGTGGGCGTACGGGGTGGCGTAGTTATAGTTTGAGATACCAGTGAGCTGCGAGAATCCGAAAACGGAAATATAGACTGCGGTGGCGACGAAAGCCGCCCCGGGTCCCCAGGCCAGACGACAAAGTAGGTACAGAAGGGTCAGGATCGCGGCAAAGATTAGCAAGTTCGCGATGACTAAAACCATGAGTCCCGGACCGAAGAAGGCGAAAACCAGACCATTGAAATACTGGGAGAGCGGACCGTAATGGCCTTCGAGGTCGCGATACAAGAGGGCACCTTGAGAGATGCGCCACGGGAGGTAGAGCTCGCGGCCGAAGTCAATCAAAGGGTCAGGCCACTTACGCCAGGAAACGGAAAGGAAGTAAGCCAGCAATCCGGCCAAGCCCGCCCAACTCAGCCCTTCGAAGGACGAAAGGTTACGTGGCCCTCTTACAGCTAGTAGCCAGCCACGATCTTGGTTGACCGCGCTACTCCGGCGTCCCTTTTTCTTCTTTCCCATGTAAGGACATCGGAGCGACTCGGCGCGCCGCTAGAGCTAGATTAACTCAACCTAGAACGATCCGACGTCGTAAAATTCGACTAACGCTACCCCGGCCGGCTGGCCCTTTCCGCGAACAATCGCGGTATAGCTCCCGGGAGTTAAGAGGGCGACCAGGACCGACTCGGTCTTGGCAGGCGGGATAAAGCTATTCAGTGCGAAGTCGGAGAAAGGAATGTCCTCATAGTCGTCGTTGAAACCGATGGACGTTCCGTTTGCATCAAAGAGCTGTAAGGTAGGATCTGGTAACACTCCCGGAACTCCCTGGGCTGCAAGGCTCGGCCCTAAGGCGCGAATGATAACGCGTGTAGCGGACGTGTTGTTCTCGTTACCTCCGACAATGAAGCCTCCGATTAGAACGTCGTCATTAGAATTGGTGCGGGCGCGCGCACTAAGGTTAATGAGTTTAGGATCGCTCGTGTTACCAAGCTCATAAACTTCCACCACACCCAAACCTGTGCTCGTTCCCTTACCTCGGACGATGGTCGTGTAGGCGCCGGGAGCGAGGCTCCTCACGATGGCTGGCTCAAGGTCATTGGCCGGCGCGAGGTTGGTGGCGGCGATAGCCCCCTGTTGCGAATCTTTCCAATTATCGTTCGTGGCAATTGGAAGAGAAGTGCCTTGGGAATACAATTCCAGCATCGGATCCGCAAGTCGGCCCGCGAGTGGCTGGGCATTTACCTGCAGGGAAGGCCCAATGGCACGAATAAGGACATCCTTCGGGCTCGATCCGTCGATAATGAAACCGCTGATTAAGACATCTGCGCCGGTTTGGACTCGGGCGCGCGCCGAAATGTTTCGCAGATGAGCAAGCGGTGTTTCTGAAAATAGCTCGGGCAGCCCGCAGAAGAAGGAAGCGACGATCAGCGACAAGAGGACGCGCTCAAGCCGGGAACGGAATGTTTTCATAAGGAAATGGAACACGAAGCTTGAACGAGAGACAAGACTAACTAAGCGCTTAATTGCAGCGAGGTTCGGTGGCAAACAAAAGCGGCAGACCATTTCTGGTCTGCCGCCCTCGTGATTTAACTTAAACGAACGTTATTGCGGGGCCAACGTGACCGCGCTTTGCGCGTTGATGAAGCCGAACCCATCCTGCACCGTCCAGCCGGCGCCGATGCGGTTTTGCATCATGCCGCTGAAGGTTCCGCCTCCGCTAGTCGTGCCGCTGAAGGCCATGCCCTGGGGCAAGGTCGTTCCATCAGGAAGCAATACTCCACCGCCGAAGAAGTCAGCCTGAGTGGAGCTAAGGCCGGTGACACCACCGGTAGGACCGTTGTTATTCGGCGCCTGCACGGTTGAGTCATGCTGTTGAGCATGGCCAGTGGTGAAACGCAGGACCTTACCGCCGGTGAAGTTCGCAGTCGGGAAGTCCAAGGACAACGTCCAGAACTGGCCGGCAAGCGACGGAGCTGGTGCCTGGTTGCTGAAGGTTGGCGTTACATCCGCCGCGGCAAGTCCAGTTGAGTTACCCAGAACGAACATCCCGCTAATAACACCCGGCGATCCGCCCGCCGCAGGAGTTCCCGGGGTTCCCGGCAATGCCTGGAAGATCACTCCTGGATACAGATTGTTGAAGTAGGTGTTAGCCGCATCCAGTCCGTTGTTACCGCACGTAGGGCAACCGGCGGTTGCCGCCGTGCCTAACGGATTGAAGGTCAGGTTAGTCAGCGATCCTGCACCGACAAAGCCGACGCTAATCGAGTTAGGATTGAAGGCTCCGGAACTTGGATTCAAACCGCGATCCGAATTAATCTGTATAGTCACCTTGCCGCCCAGAGAGGTCCGGGCTACGCCAGTGACGGAGTTCGGATCGAGATCGTGAAGGAAGGCGCTACGATGGAGAATATCCGTCATCGAAGCGGGTGAAACCATCCCACGGCCGCCGCGCGCCTCTAGGACGAGCCCAGCGATTGCAACAGCATGCGGAGCAGCTGCACTGGTGCCAGAGAAGTTGGCCACAGTATCGATGTCCGAAAGGGAGTCCCCGCCGAAGAACGACGTATTTCCCGCATCCGCCGCGGCTACGCCGGGCTGGAGACGAACCTCTGGTGGATTGAGGCGCGTTCCAAACTTATCGAAGTAAACCGTGGCCGGCCCTGGTGAGGTGAAATACTCCGGAAAGCTCGGACGGAATACAGGGTAAGCTGCCGTTCCGTTACATCCTCTAGCCATGGAGTGGCCCTTGGTATTAGGCGTGTTAATCGCGAGATATTCCGCTGGCCCGATGCCGGCGACGCCATTTCCGCGGATGATATAGCGGAAGTGGCTAGCGGGTTGAGGACTGGCAGGAGGAATGTTTCCTCGGGTGATTACATACTGCACCTGGGTTTGCCCCGCTCTTGGAGAAGTGCGCACAAACTCGTATGGAACGTTGGATGAAACGTTGTTCGTCCGTAGCGAGCTGTTTGGCAGATAAACTCCCTGCAAGTCAAAGACGAGAATGTTGAAGTCCGTCGTCACACCAGCATTTCCAAGATAGAGATCAACATTGTATAGCCCCATCGAGTTGGCGAAGGATTCTACAATAACTTTGTAACTCGCGGCTGATGAGGTAGCAACAAACTGCAAAACTTCATCTGTGCCGGTATCCTGTTTATTGATAATAGTCGCGCCGCTGGGATCCTGGAGCGTAACGATCGCATCAAAGGTGCTTGGCGACGGTGCTGCCACGATAATAACATACCTGGTCCCGACCGTTAGAGGCGGAAGGTTGTAGGTCTGTTGGGTCGTCCCGCCCGGATGGTTGTTCGAGTTATGATAGAGAGACGGGCCGATAATAACCGGGGTCTGGTTATAAGGATCATCCCACTGGAAGTTGGTTTGAGGAAGCGTTCCGGATGAGGGAACAACATTGACCGTCTGGGCAACATCCAAGCCATTCGTATTGAAGTTATGGAACCCACCTTGATAGAGGTTGGTAGGCACGTTTGCCAGGTTGATGTTTGTTCCGGCGAGAGCGGTATTTGTCGCAGCGGTCAGACCCGTGCCATTCGGAACGTTCCGATAGTCTGAGTCGTAATCATACGAGCCGATATCATTGCCTGCGGAGGAGAAATAAGAGACACCGGCTGCGGCAACGTCATCAACCGCATTTGCGATAATGCCGTCTTCGAAGAATGGCTCGTCGCTATAGCCTACGTCATCACAGATCGCGTCCGCCGCAAAGCCCTGCTGCTGGGCGGCTGGGAAGGTAAACCCAGAGAGGCCAGCCAAGGCGCGGATGTTGTTAGCAAAACCTACTTCACCACCGTTTGCGGTCGCGAAAGCAATGCGAGCCTTAGGTGCCATCTTGTAGATGATCTGCCCCATGCCACGACCTTCGTCGGTGCCACCCGCGGCATCTTGAAGAAGAACTACAGGCTGTGTGTTGGGAACAGGATTGTTGCTCGCACCGGGCAAGTCAAAATTTCTTACGTCGTCCGAGGCTTTGATCGTGGCGGTCGAAGTATTGTAGCTATCGGAGATGAAACCAATGCTGATACCGCTGCCTTGGTAATCCATCGTCGCAGCCGGATTGTAGAATTTGTTGATGAAATCCACCCGATGTTGGAAGACACCTTGGTCGAAAGCGGTTCCGAGCATCGGAAACGCTTGACCGGGGATCGCATTCGGATCGACCGGACCCTTGTCGCGGATGACCGCACCTGCGGCGATCTTGTTGAGCTCTGGCTTGAGCTCAAGGGCGACCGACCGCACGCCAGTGGTGTAAGCGAGAGCGGGAACGTCATCCACTGAGACGTAGCCCTCGATTACGCCGCCCCGATACTTGCGATCGACGGCCGTAGTGGTGAAGGAAGGAACGCGCTCGCCAATCCAGGCGTTGACTTCATCAAGGTTGTTCGCCCCATTGAGGTGGGCGCGCACCATGATGCGGTCGCTGTCTTCTTCCATCAAAGCATCATTCGCCACGTCAACAGCTCGTTGACTGGAGTAAACCTGCCCGGTAGCCGAGGTGAAAGTTTCGACCTTTTTGCGCGCGCCGCTTTTCGCGCCCTTCATGGCAAGGTTGCTCGCTACGAGTTCGTCGAGACCGTTGGCCAGGTTTGGTGGGATAAGTGGGGCCGCGTGCAGCGGGTTAGTTATAAAAGCAGCCACAGCGCAAGCGCTGATAGCTGCAACAGCTAATCTGAGTTTTATTTTCATTAACGTTTTAGGTGGTGGTTGAGGGTGGAATTCTTAAAGGCTTGATTGCTTGCGGCGACGGGTTGTTAGGGTTGTTACTGCCACTGCGCCCAGTGCCAGGAGGGCCCAGGTCGACGGTTCCGGAACGGCCGCCGTCATTGCTCCGGTTAGGTCGATTTGATAGCTGGAAGGAAAAGTCGTACCGAAATCAAGCACGGCGCTGGTGTCCCAATCAGCCAAGGAGGCAGTCGTATTTGGATTAGGGCCGCGAACAGAGGTACTGTCATTTTCCATCATGAAAAGGTCCACATTCGAGCCGCTCACTGCGAGCGCACCGGAAAAGCTGATAGCCAGATAGTAGATACCCGCAGTCTGCGGTCGCAATGCATTCCCCGCTGGTAAAGTAGAGCCAGTTTCGGTACCCGAAGGGTCATCGTCATTGGTGTAAACCGGACGACCGTTAAGGTCGAAAAGGAAAAGCGCTGTGTCGACACCGGTATTGTCGGTCAACGTATTCACCGTCGTGGCGGAGAACCCCGACGGATCAGTGATATTGATGACAAAAAGATCTATATCACTGGCAGACAAGTAATTTCCCAAAATCTGAGTGAGCGGTTGATTCGCTGCACCTTGGTTGGCGGCAGTCGGTTGAGCTGTCGAACGTACGCGACCGGCATCTCCCGCTTCCGTATAAATGACAGCGTGAGCGGAAACCGCCGCAAAAAACATCACCGCGAAAAGAAGATGAAGGCGGCGAGACGGAGGCAAAAACATCTGGGGTGGAGTTATTCGCTAATCTGACACTAGCAGCACGCCAACGGTGGGTGGACCATTATAGCGTCTCTAGTCGTGAAGTCAGAGCCGGCGAGAGTGACAATCTCGGCAATCCGCGTCAATACCTTTTTTAAAATTTTTATCATTCACCAAAAGACATCGCTCCGACTTATGGCAATACGAACCGATAAAAACGACGGATGCCAGGAAGGGCGTCTTCGTAACTCAAAATCTTACTACTGCCTACCGGCACGGTGGCTACCGTCTCGAAGCCTTGAAGCAAATCCGCCGTCGCCTGGACGGAATAGACTTGATACGGAGTTCCCTCGCCAGTCACCACGATGTGTCCATTGGCCAGCTTTACGATCGAGGTAATCTTTGCCGTCGGCGGAATCGGAATGAGCAAAAACGCACGCGCGTGTCCGTCGACAGTTCCAACGCCAGTGATTTGGCCCTGGTCGTTGATTCCCCTGGCGTCTGTTAAAATCCAAGGATTGGGACTGGGCGCGACTAAATTATTTAAATCGAGTATTCCGAAGCTCGTTTTGTACAAAAATGCGTGCTGTCCGTCGTTGAGATTCACGAAGGAAGTACCGGTGACGGAACCGGCGCTGTTTATACCCTCGCCCTCGCTGGATGAACCTCCCAACGTGCCTAAATCGAAAAGGGTCCCCCCGTTTGGCGCGCTACGAAAGGCATGCGTCTCGCCAACCCCTATCTCTGAGCGGCCGGTCACTTGACCGGCATCGTTCACCGCGTTCCCGATACTAATTTGACCGCCCGATAGCGTCCCGAGATCATTCAACGCGCCACCATCAGGATCGCTTAGGAAGGCGTGGTTTTGTCCCGACGAAGTTCGGGCAGAACCGGTCACTTGACCGCTCGCATTGACTCCCTTGCCCCGACTATCCTGACCGCCCGGCAATGTCCCGAGATCCTTTAATGCGCCACCATTCGTCGCGCTTAAAAATGCACGGGCCGCTCCGCCCGCTAGCAGCGATTCGCCCGAAGCTTTCCCCGCGCTATTTACGCCGTAGGCGGCGCTATACGTTCCCCCCAGCGTGCCGAGGTCGATAAGCCCGCCACCGTTCGCTCCGCTTAAAAATGCGTGCGTTGCCGCATCGTTTGCCGTGTAAGAATGTCCCGCGACCGCGCCGCTAGAGTTGATTGCTTGCCCCGTACTGGTCGATCCGCCCAGCGTGGTCAAATCTTGCATGGGCACCGCGCCATTCATTCCGGTAATGAACGCTCTCTGCGGCGCGTCCTCCGGGTTCGACGCTCCGGTTACCTGACCGTTACTGTTTAGCGCCAAACCCAAGCTTCCCGCGCCGCCTAACGTGCCTAAATCCTTAAGTGTATAAACAACCTGCCCACTTCCTTCCGCGACCGCGAACAAGAATGAGAGAAAAGCAAAGCAAAACCTTTTCATGCGCTGCCCATATTATCTCAGCATGCAGCGTCCCGCTAGTGCATCTCCATTTCTGCCCGGCAGAACCTTGTTTGCGGTGAAATTGCGAACTGATTCCGCGGCCAAATGCACGCTTGTCATCAGAAAGCGCGCCAGTAAGCTTGCCCTCCTCGAACCGGGAATTGCATGTCGTTGGCCAGTTTATTATCTGCCGAGCAGATCATCCCGGAAATGACGGCGACCGATCGTTGGCCGGCGATTGTCGAGCTGATCGAATTACTCGTTAGGCAAGGCAAAATCAAAGCCGAAGATCGCGACAGCATCCTTGCTTCGCTCAAGCAGCGCGAGGAAACCATGAGCACCGGGATCGGTTTCGGCATCGCGATTCCGCATGCCTCATCCGATCGGATCGAGCAGGTGGTGGCGGCGTTTGGCCGCTCCTCCCAAGGAATAGAATTCGATGCGCTCGATAATGCACCGGTAAAATTCGTCGTCCTGTTCGTGGTACCGAAAAATCAATTTCAAACCCATCTTCGCACCCTCGCTTCCATCGCGAAATTCCTGAACGACCGCGCCACCCGCGACAGTCTGGCCAGCGCAGCCTCGGCCGACGAAATTCTCGCCATCTTCCGCGACCGCCCACAGAAGTAGGCGCGGTTCGCATGGAAACTTTCCAGGCGCTTCTCGCGCAGAAATTATCCGATGCTTTGGCCGCGGCCGGGCTGCCGCTGGCGGGAGACGTCACGCCAGCGACCGACTCGCGTTTCGGCGATTACCAGACGAACGCAGCGCTCGTTCTGGCCAAGCAACGCGGAGAAAATCCGCGCACAATCGCACAGAGGATATGCGACTCGTGGGTTTCAGGTGATCTATGCGATCCACCGCAGATCGCCGGGGCCGGCTTTATCAACTTCACCCTGCGCTCGGAAGCTCTCGCGCAAGCTACAACCAAACTCTTGCCGGATGAGCGCCTCGGCGTGGCGCGCGCAACTTCGCCGAAGAGAATCGTAATCGATTTCGGCTCGCCCAATGTGGCGAAGCCGATGCATGTCGGTCACATTCGTAGCACCGTTTTGGGCGATACCCTCGCCCGCATCGCCGGGTTCCTCGGCCACGATGTTATTCGCGACAATCACATCGGCGATTGGGGCACCCAGTTCGGAATGGTTATCTGGGGCTGGAAACATTTGCTCGACCGCGCTCGCCTAACGAGTGATCCGATTGGGGAACTCGTTCGCATTTACAAAGAAACGAACGAGCGCCTCACCGCCGATCCCGCGGTCCGCGACGCCTGTCGTGAAGAGCTGGTCAAGCTGCAGGCGGGCGATCCGGAGAATTTTGCCATTTGGAAAGAATGCGTCGATCTCTCGTTAGGCGAATTCGAACGCGCCTATCGTGCGCTCGGTATCCATTACGACATCCAGCGCGGCGAAAGCTTTTACAATGATCGCCTGGCCGCGATTATCGAAAGGCTGGAGCGCGAAGGGTTGGCGGAAATCAGCGAAGGAGCAGTCTGCGTCTTCTTCCGCGATATTCCTGATCTGGCCGACAAACCCTGCATTATTCGTAAACGCGACGGCGGTTACAATTACGCCACCACCGATATCGCCACGGTCGATTACCGCATCGATGATTTGAAGCGCGACACCATCTGGATTGTGACCGGCGCGCCGCAGCAATTGCACTTCCGCCAGATCTTCGAGATCGCGCGTCGTGAAGGACGCGTCGCCGATTTCCGACACATCACGCACGGCAGCATTCTCGGCGAGGACCGTAAGCTGATGAAAACGCGCTCCGGGGAAAATGTCGCGCTGCAGGACGTTCTCGACGAAGCGAACGTTCGTGCGGCCAAGATTATCGCCGAGAAAAATCCGGACATGGATGACGCGCAAAAATCACAGGTCGCGCGCATCATCGGCATCGGCGCGGTCAAGTATGCCGATCTCTCGCAATACCGAATGACCGATTACGTTTTCGCCTGGGACAGGATGCTATCGTTTCAAGGAAACACTGCGCCGTACTTGCAGAATGCGTATGTCCGAATCCGTTCGATCTTTCGCAAAGCCGGCGAAGAAAAACCCGGCGCATCAACGATCCATCTCGCCGAGCCAACGGAGTTGCTCCTCGCAAAGCGCGTGTGCCAATTCGCCGAAGTCGTTCCCACCATTCTGAACGACTTCCGTCCCAATATCCTGGCGAATTACCTCTTCGAGCTTGCGAACAGCTTCCATTCCTTTTACGAGGCCTGTCCGGTTTTGAAATCCGAAGAACCAATTCGGAGTTCCCGTCTCGCTTTATCCGATCTAACTGGACGTGTTCTGCAACGCGGGCTGGATTTGCTCGGGATCGAAGTTCCTGAAAAGATGTGAGACACGATCACCGGGATTTTTCGGAACTCCGAAATCCTGTTTATCCTGTAAATCCAGTCTGTCTTTTGAGAACTCCCACCTCCACCTACCGGTTGCAATTCAACCGCACTTTCACCTTCGCGCAGGCACGCGAGATCGTGCCGTATTTGCACTCGTTAGGCATCAGCGATTGCTACGCCTCGCCCTATTTCCAGGCCCGGGCTGAGAGCCTGCACGGTTACGACATTACCGATCACAACAAGCTCAACACCGCGATCGGTTCGCGCGCGGATTACGATGCGTTTGTCGCCGAGCTCCACGCTCACAAAATGGGGCAGGTGCTCGATTTCGTACCGAACCACATGGGCATCGGCGAGCCACTCAATCACTGGTGGATGGATGTGCTCGAGAACGGTCCGAGTTCGATCTACGCGCCCTATTTCGACATCGATTGGACGCCGCTAAAATCCGATCTGCACGACAAGGTGCTGCTCCCGATTCTGGGCGATCAATACGGGCGCGTGCTCGAGCGCGGCGAATTGAAAGTGCGCTTCGAAGAGGGCGCGTTTTACCTGAATTATTACGATCACGAATGGCCGCTCGCGCCTGGCACCTATCGCCATATTCTGGAGATCGCTCTGGAAAATCTGGCGCCCTTTCGCGAGGAAGATTTTTATCCGGAATTCCAGAGCATCATCACCGCACTGGAAAATTTGCCGCGTCGCGATGAGATCGATCCTGAGCGGGTCGCGGTGCGCGCGCGCGAAAAAGAAATCGTCAAACGCCGGCTCGATCACCGCACACAGGAAGCGCCGCAGGTTCGCGCCGCAGTCGAGCAAGCGCTCGCCCAGATCAATGGAACGCCGGGCGATCCGCGCAGTTTCGATCGGCTCGATCAACTCCTAAACGAGCAGGCCTATCGGCTCGCTTTCTGGCGGGTCGCGGCCGAGGAAATCAACTACCGCCGTTTCTTCGATGTGAACGATCTCGCGGCTATTCGGATGGAACTGCCCGAGGTCTTCGACGCGGCGCACCCTTTGTTGCTCGAGCTGGTCAGAGAAGGCGCGGTCACTGGTCTGCGCATCGATCATCCGGATGGGCTTTATTTGCCGAAGGAATACTTCGAAAAATTGCAGCAGCGTTGCGCGGATGCGCTGGGCGCTTCATTGCCGGAGGACAAACGCGCGATCTATCTGGTGGTCGAAAAGATCCTTTCGGGACAGGAGCGTTTGCCTAACGACTGGCCCGTCCACGGCACGACCGGCTACGATTTCGGCCGCCTCGTGAACAATCTCTTCTGCGACTCGAGTGCGGAACAGGCGATCACAAAAACGTTCCGCCGTTTCATCGGAAGCTCGATGCACTTCGGTCATCTGGTTTACGCGAAAAAACGTCTCGTCATGCGCATCGCGCTTTCGAATGACGTGAAAGTCCTCGGCAATTTACTCGATCGTTTGTCGGAAAAAAATCGCTGGTTCCGCGACTTCACCCTCGATGCGCTTAACCTCGCGGTACGCGAGACGATTGCGTGTTTTCCGGTCTACCGAACTTATCTCACGGCTGAAGGCCAGGTGAGCGATGACGATCGCGCCGTGATCGAGCACGCGGTCGCGGTGGCGAAGCGACGCAACCCGGCGATCGAAGAATCCGTTTTTAATTTTCTGCGGGACATTTTGCTTTTTCGGTTTCCGGAAAACCTCGACGAAGAAACGCGGGCCGAGCACGTAAATTTCGTCCTCAAATTCCAGCAGAGCACCGGCCCGATTATGGCGAAGGGACTGGAAGACACTGTCTTTTATATTTTCAACCGACTCGCCGCGCTGAACGAAGTCGGCGGCGAGCCACAGCATTTCGGGATCAGCCCGCAGGCCTTTCACGACGAGCAAAAGCATTACCAGGAACATTGGCCGGCGACCATGCTCACGACTTCTACTCACGATACAAAACGAAGCGAAGACGTGCGCGCGCGCATGGTTGCGATTTCGGAAATTCCGGAGCTCTGGCGCAGCTCGATTCTGCGTTGGCGGATCGCGAACCGGAAAGGGAAAACGAAGATCGACGACGCCGAGGCGCCGGACGCGAACGAAGAATATCTCCTCTATCAAACGCTGCTCGGCACCTGGCCGCACGGCGCGACGGAAGCGAGCCCGGAATACATCGAGCGCATTCAGGCCTACATGACCAAGGCTTTGAAGGAAGCGAAAGTTAACACCAGCTGGATCCAGCCTAACGAGCAATGGGATAACGCGGTCAAGGATTTCATCGCCAAGATCCTGGAGCCTGGCCCGAAGAATAAATTCGTGCCGGCCTTCCTTCCGCTCGCCGAACAGACTGCGCGACTCGGGGCGATCAACTCGTTAGGCCAGGTCCTGCTTAAACTGACCGCGCCGGGCGTGCCGGATATTTACCAGGGCAATGAGATTTGGGATTTCAGCCTGGTCGATCCGGACAATCGGCGTCCGGTTGATTACAAGGCTCGGCAGCAAATGCTCGGCGCACTCCAGACCGCCACGCCCGCAGAGCTCCTGCAAAATTGGCCGGATGGTCGGATCAAATTATTCCTCACCCAGAAGCTGCTGCAGTTCCGGCGCGAGGAACCGGAGTTGTTTGCCAGAGGAAATTATTCCCCGCTCGCGACCCGCGGCACGCATGCCGATTCGTGCATCGCTTTCGCTCGAGAACACAATGGCAAATGGCTCATCGCGATCGCGCCTCGTTTGTCGTCGCGCGTCGGCTTTCCGCCAATCGGAAATCTTTGGCAGGATACCGCGATAGAATTGCCGGAAGCAGTCTGGCAGCACGACGCGCGCGATCTTTTCACCGGGCGTCCGCTTCGCCGCGAGGGAAATGCGCTGCTGCTGACCGACGCGATGGCAGAGCTGCCATTCGCCGTTTATCGCGCAGGATGATACCCGCGACTGAAAGCTTCGAAAATCCGGCCGACCCAATCGGAAAAGTTACCAAGATTCTCACCGATCTCCGCTCCGAAATCCGCAAAGGTGATTGGCGTTGAAGCCACTACTAGCATCACGCTGAGCAGGATCAGATTCATCAGGTAGATCAGGACGAGCGAAAAAAATGTCCCGTTCGCAGTGAGATCAGTCTGGCTTTTCGGAATCATCCAGAGTGTGAAAGTGAGATGGAAGGCCCAGGTCGCTCCGATGAGCCCGTAAAGCAGGCGGCCGAACGGTTGCATCTCCATAAACAAACTGGCAATCCCGTAAAGACCCAGGACGATGATGCCGTAAATCGGGAAAAAATAGGGAGCGAGCGCGATCCAAAAATTATTCTTGGTCGTCACGACGTGTCCTCCTTCACGACCCACTTTGAAATCGCTGACCCGGCCGCCCATTAGCCAGACCCAGACCGCATGCGTCAGCTCGTGTCCGAAGACATACATCAGGAGCGGCTTGGGCAATCCAAAGAACGCGATCAGCCACAGGACGGTGCCTAAGGAGAAGAACCAAAATTCTTCCCCCGCCCAGAAACGCTGTGTGACCGTGGCGCGCGTGAAGACAGTGAAGAACGTCTGGCTGAGCAAAACGCACAGCGGTACTAGAAAGATCGCGACGACAAATTTCACCCAGCGCGTCGGCACCGTCATCGGCGCCGGCACACCTCCAGCCGGCGGCCGTCTTGTCGGGACAACGTAAGGCACGACCTTCACGCGTCGCGCCGGTAACGAGGCGCGCCCGCCAGGTTTCTTCACGCCGGTACGCTTGAGCCGCGGTTGCATAGCCATGGATTAAACGGACCGCGCCGTTTTTGGAAGCCTAGGCGCGGCCCATGTAGGTGCCGGTGCGGGTATCGATCTTGATCAGCTCGCCTTCCTTAATGAAAAGCGGAACGTTGACCGTCTTGCCGGTCTCGAGCACGGCAGGCTTGGTCACATTCGAAGCCGTATCGCCGCGCAGACCCTCCGGCGCTTCCACCACTTTCAATTGCACCGACGAAGGCAAATCCACTTGGACGGCACGGCCTTCGGTCGAGAGGACGTCCACCTTTAAATTCTCGACCAAATAATCCTTCGCATCGCCGAGCAGGTTCTCGTTCAGCGTGATCGTCTCGTAGGTTTCCGGGTCCATGAAATGAAATCCAGTCCCATCCTTATAGGAAAACTCCAGCGTGCTCCGGTTCACATCGACCAGCTCGACTTTGTCGGTCGAACCAAAACGCACATCTGCGCTCTTGCCGGTGCTGATGTAACGAATGATGGCCTGCACAAACGCGCGCAAATTTCCCGGGGTGCGATGATTCACTTCCAGAACAATGGCGACGTTGCCGTTGTATTTAATCGCCTGTCCTTTGCGGAGGTCGTTCGCTGCAGCCATAGAAGGGGAGTTGATTAGAGCAGAGACGCGGCTTTGACAAGCTGCGGGGAAATTTAGACAGCTCTCACAGGATGTAAGAGGGCTCTTTCTTCAAAGCAGCTTCAGCTTTGTCAGATCTTGCGAATCGATAATGCCGACCGGCACTTTGTTTTCATCGACTACCACCAGGTCATCGATCTGATGTCGATCGAGCAAATTCAAAACTTCCACCGCCAGTTTGTCCTGCTGCACGGTCACTGGATTCAGCGTCATCAGGTCGGCCACCAACCGCTCGCCCACTTTCGGATCGTTTTGAAAATGCCGCACGAAATCGCCATGCGTGAAAATCCCGAGGAGTTGCCCGTCACCATCCGCAACTACGGCCGCGCCGGCACGGACATCGGTCATCGCCTTCAGCGCGGACCGAACCCGCGTATCCGGCGGGACAAGCGCTAGCGCTGCGCGCGGTCGCATGATCTGGCTCACGCGCACGAGCAGGCTGCGGCCGATCGTTCCGCCCGGATGAAACCGCGCAAAATCCTCTTTCTGAAAACCGCGCGCCTCCAACAGCACCATGGCGAGCGCATCGCCGAGCGCGAGCATCACGGTCGTGCTCGAAGTCGGCGCCAGATTCAACGGACACGCTTCCTGTTCGACATTCACATCGAGCAGCACATCGCAGTTTTGCGCCAGCGTCGAATTCGGGTCGCCGCAGAGCGCAACGATCCGCACCTGAAAGCGCGCCAGCGCCGGAATGATGCGCAACAATTCCTCCGTCTCGCCGCTCGAACTAAGCGCCAGGATTACATCGCCGTCCGCCACCATTCCGAGATCGCCATGCATCGCGTTCAACGAATCGAGCACCACCGCGGGCGAACCTGTGCTGGTAAGGGTGGCGGCGATCTTGGCGCCGATGTGTCCGGATTTTCCAACGCCGAGCACGACCACTTTTCCGCGCGCCTCGACCGCTTCTTTGATCAACTCCACCGCGCGGGTGAAACGCTTGTCCAGCCGATCCCGCAAACGTTGCAGCTCGAAAATTTCCAGGTCGAGAACGCGTTTCGCCTTTTCAAGATACTGCATGCGCCCATAATCCTGCGCCGGAGCGTATCAGGCAGCAAGAACTTGCGTGGGGCTCCAGGTTGGTCGGTTCGCCTATGAAAAAAATTCTCGTCCTCGCTTTCCTTATCGCCGCCGCCGGTCTCTGCACGGCGGGCGCGCAAACCTACAGCGCACAAGTGGGCGCTAATAAGCACCAACGTTCGCAACGGTACGCGCCGGTCTATTCGCGTGGGCCCGTAGGCGCGTTTCCGCGGGCGGCTCGGGGCAATCCAATCCAAATGTTGAATCCGCGCGCGCCCCAAAAATATTACGGGCCACCCTGGGAAACGGTCGTGCCGGACGACGTCGCGAATTCGACCGGGCATAATCGGGGCGAGAGTCTCAACCGCTTCACTGGCGTCATTCTCTTCGGCTTCCGTTGGTAAAAAGCACGGCAACACCGCCGCCGCCTCCGGTCGTCGCGTCCTATTGCGCGACGTTCCTGAAACCGGAGATGCTCCACATCTACCGGCAGATCACTGCGCTTGAACGGGTCCGACCCGTCGTCATCACGCGAAAACGCGAGAACGCCGAGACTTTTCCGTTTGAGGAAGTGCATCTCATTCCTAAATCGCCCACTCATTTCCTGCGACGGATTTGGTTTCGCCAATTATGCGATGCGCCCTGGAAAATCTCTCGCGCGGAAACCGTGGCACTGATTCGCGTTTTAGAATCGACCGGCGCAAAGCTGCTTCACATCTATTTCGGCCATATCGCCGTTCATCTGCTTCCGCTAATTGAGCGCTGGCAAAACCCGAGCATCGTTTCCTTTCACGGCGCGGACGTGATGGTCGATCTGGAAAAGCCGGCTTATCGCGCGGCCACCAATCGCATGCTTGAAGCAGTCCGGCTGGTGCTGGTTCGTTCCGATTCGCTGAAACAAGCACTCGTTAGGCTGGGATGCCCCGAAAACAAGATTCGGATTCAGCGCACGGGTATTCCGCGGGAGGATCTGCCTTACCGCGCGCGCACATGGCCGCCGGATGGCGCCTGGAAATTGGTTCAGGCCTGTCGTTTGATCGAAAAAAAAGGCCTGTCCACCAGCCTGCGCGCCTTCGCAGCATTCGTTAGGCAATATCCGGCGGCCCGGTTTACCATTGCGGGCGAAGGACCGCTTCTCGAGAAACTACAAGCGGAGGCGAGGGGACTCGGGATTGCTGAGAACGTGTCCTTCGCCGGATTCGTCAGCCAGAAAGAGCTGCGCGAGATCTTCAGCCGTTCGCACATTTTCCTGCATCCGAGCGAAACAGGCGCGGATGGAAATCAGGAAGGCGTCCCGAACTCCATGCTGGAAGCGATGGCGACCGGCCTGCCTGTTTTCGCAACTCGACATGGCGGAATTCCTGAGGCGATCAAAAACGGTCGGAGCGGTGTGCTTGTGGCGGAAGCAGATGACGCCGCGCTCGCGCGCGAACTCCTCCGACACACGGCCGAACCAAATCTTCTTTCCGCGCTCGCCGAAGGCGGCGCGAAATCTGTCGCCGAAAAATTCGAGCAAAGAACCCAGGTTCGAAGACTCGAGGAAATCTACTTCGAAGCGATGTCGTTGTGATTGCGCTTACAACCGCGTTAAGACAGCGCTGCGAAAAAATCGCTCAACTGCCGCGCCACGGCTGGAAAAGATAAAAATTGTTCCGTTAAATTTTGCGAAGTGACGATCGAATCGGCGTAACGGCTTTCGTCCTGCAGCAACTGCATCGCACTCTGGATCAGCTCGCCCATCGTTCGTTTCGCGCCGGAAATTTCGGGGAACGCAATCCGCTCGATCGCACCGTTCCCGCCCACACACGGGAGCCGGCCAAGCAATGCATCGCCCGCGACCTGACCGGGAACAAAACTGGTATCGAGCTGGAAGATTATTTTATGTCCGGCAACCACGCGCAGGTACTCGGCATAGCCGCTGCGCTTCAGGATGCGCAATTGCTCCGGCGCGAAACCGAGATCGGCGAGCAGCCCTGCGCCTTTGCGTCCATCGCCGTTGTAAACCGTGACCGGCTCACCAGTCCGATCGCTAATTTCTTTCGCGGCCCGGAGCGCGAATAAATGATTCCGCGACGGCACGTCGAACTCGCGCGTTCCAACGAGAAGACCGCGTCTCTTCTCGTTAGGCCGTGATAAGTTCCAGCTCGATTCGTGCAGCGGATAAGGAGTTGGAATAAACGCAACGCTTTCATGGGCGCGAAAGGTACGCACGAAATCGGCCGCTTCCGGCGTCGAAGCGATGTAGCCGTCCGCGTTCGAGATCATGCGGCAAAAGCGGCTCAACTTACCAGCGTCGGCCAGCTGATTGGCGATCTGATGCAACCCGGTTTCTTTCAAGGAAATCGCCACCTGCAGCCCGGCTTTTTTCAGAAAACTGAGCGCGCGTTCCGAGTCGTGAAAATCACCACGCAACAAAAGCAGCACCGGATGCCTCGTCTCCAGAGCGCGCTTCACTTCGCGCAAAAAACTTCCGCCGGTGCAGGCCGCGTAGGCGTGAAAATTTACTGGCGGATGCGCGGACGAATCAACGCCACTTCCCTCCTTGAAATGTTGTTCCGGATCGCGCCCGCCCGGATTTAGAACGTTGAGTTGAAATGCGCCGCCAGCTTGCGGCGTCATCGCGGATCGGCGGATTCGTCTTCTTCCGGCGTTGGCTGAGCCGTGCGCGGGCCGACCGGTTGCGCGCGCAAAACAGGCTCGGCGCGCAACGCCTCCTCGCTCACATCGCTCGCTGCTTTCTCTTCCGGTGTGACTGGTTGCGCACGCAAGACCGGCTCATCCGGTGTTGCCGATTTGGAAGATTGCTCGACCGGAATCGCGGCCTTCACTTCTTCTGGCTCCTGCGGCTTCGGCGGTTTCACAGTCGATTTGACCGCGCCATATGGGTCGTTCTCCGCGAGTAAAGTCGGACCTTTCACCGTCACCGGTTTGACCTGTGAAGTATCGACGACGGGCGCCGCGCGTGGCACGCCGGAATCCGGCAGATCGTGCACGATCCGCGTCCGCGCATCACCGTGGACATTGCAAGGCTCGACCGGCATCTGTTCTTTCGTGGCCAGCTCGCGGTAGGCGTTCTCGCCGCATTTATCGGTCGCGAGCAAGCCGGATTTCGAACAAATCTCGACTGTCTGCACCACGCCCGGCTTCTGCATTTCTCGCGGCGGATAATGTGCGACCGAGGCATTCATGATATCCACCCAAACCGGCAACGCGATCTCGCGGCCGAAGGCGCCGCGGTAAATTTTTTGCGGCTTATCGAATCCCGCGCGCACCACGCAAGTGATCGCGCTGTCGTATCCAGCAAAAAGCGCTTCGGTGAAATCGTAGGCGGTCCCGGTCTTTCCAGCGGCTGGGAATTTTTGCAGGCCTAACGAGTTGTGCGCGGCCGATCCCGTTCCTTTTTCCAGCGCATCGACCAGGCAGGAATTTACTTCGTAGGCGGTCTCCGGCTTCATGACGGTTTCGCGGGACTTCTTTTGCGACGATTCCCAAACGACATGGCCGTTCTTCTCCTCGATCCGCTCTAATATATAAGAGGCGTTCGACCGAGTGCCGCCATTCGGAAAACTGGTGTATGCCAGGGCCAGCTCGGCCAGCGTGACTTCGCTCGCGCCGAGAAATGTCGCAGGATAGGGACGGAGCGGCGATTTGATTCCACCCGCCTTGCAGAGCTGCAAAACGGAATCGACCCCGGCAAGCATACCCAACCGGACGGTGGCGCCGTTCTTCGATTTCGCGAGCGCGTCACGCGCGGTCATCGGACCTTCGTAACGATTCTCAGGATTTTCCGGTCCCCATTCGCCGAGAATGCCGGTGGTGCCACCGATCATAACCGCGCGATTATCGAGCGCGGAATCTTCCACTATCGTGCCGGGATAAAGTCCCCTTTCGAAAGCCGCTCCGTAAACAAAAGGCAGGAAGGCCGTTCCCGCCGGGCGCCGCGCCTGCAGCGCGCGGTCGTACTGGTTGTGCTCGAAATCGCGGCCGCCGATGAGTGCAAGAATTCCGCCCGTTTGATTGTCGAGCGCGATGACCGCGCCTTGCAGATACTCCGGCGCAGCGTTGGGATTCAAGGTGCCCGCTTTTTTCGCCGAACGAAAACGAGCGGCATACGTTTCGTAGGTTTCGTGGCTATAACCCGGCGTGCGCTCGACCTTGTCGAGGCTGTCGCGCAATGAATCTTCCGCCACCTTTTGCAGGTCGGCATCGATCGTGGTGCGAATGCGAAACCCTTCATTCATCGCGCGATCCCAACCAACCGCCGCGATCACTTGCTGCCGGATATATTCCACCGCGTAGGTCTGTCCTTGCGCGCTTTGCCGGCTGCCGATGACGACTTCTTCGCCTTGTGCCTCAGCCGATTTCGCTGCGGAAACGAAGCCGAGATCGCGCATCCGCACGAGCACGACATTGCGCGATTCGCGCGCCGCATCCTTGTCGCTCCAAGGCGAAAGACGGTTCGGGCTTTTGATCACGCCGGCGAGCGTGGCGCATTCCGAAAGTGTCATCTCGCGGGCCGGTTTCCCGAAGTAGCCGCGCGCGGCCGCTTCCGCGCCGTAGAGCCCGCCACCGAAATAAATTCGGTTCAAATACAGCTCCATGATCTTTTGTTTTCCGAACTGCGCTTCAATCCGGCGGGCCAGAAAAATCTCGACCAGCTTGCGCCGAAAAGTTCGTTCCTTGAGCGAAAAGGTATTGCGCGCCAGCTGTTGCGTGACCGTGCTGGCGCCTTGCCGGACGTGCCCGGCGGTCAGGTTCTTTAAGCTCGCGCGGAGGATCCCAAAAAAATCATAGCCGCCGTGCGAATAGAATTTGTTGTCCTCCATCGCCACCACTGCATTCACCAAGTCGCGCGGCAATTGCTCGTAGGGAACGGTCTCCCGATTCTCGACATAGATCTGGCCAAAAATCTTGTCGTTCCGGTCGACAATCACGCTGGCGGATTCCATCTGCTCGAGCTGTTTTAAATCATAAGCCTCAGCCTGCGTGCTCAGGTCGGTCGCGAGAATAAGCCAGTAAATGATGAGCCCAACGACGAGACCGATCGCAAGGATGGCCGGAATATAATAACGCGGCTGCGTGTACCAGGGCGGCGTGTAACGCTCGACCCAACGTTGGCGGGAGGGGAAAGAAACTGGCATACGCAGCGATCCGGGCGGAGAGAACAGGCGTTCGACGCAACCTTAGGTGCAACCTTCACCAAAATCCAAACGCCAAACTGCGTTGCCTTCCGGAAATCCGGCGTTGGTCGAGTTCATTCGCGGCACCATTCGTGCGCAAGGGCCGGTCACGTTTGCCTGGTTCATGGAGCAGGCCCTCTATCATCCCGAGCATGGCTATTACAGTTCGGGTTACGCCAGGATTGGGCGCGGCGGCGACTATTTTACGAACGTCAGCGTCGGTCCGTTATTCGGGCGATTGATCACGGCGCAATTCGCCGAAATGTGGGACGCATTGGGCCAGCCGGATGAATTCGCGATCGTCGAACAAGGCGCGCACGATGGGCAATTCGCGCAGGACGTGATCGAAGCCGCGCGCAGTCATCACCCGGAATTTTTCCGCGCGTTGCGCTACCGGATCATTGAGCCTTTCTCGATTCCGCGCGCGCGGCAGGAAGCGACGCTGAAGGAATTTCAGGTCGAATGGAATGATTCGCTCGAAAGCATGGCGCCGTTTCGCGGCGTCCATTTTTCCAATGAGCTGATGGACGCGATGCCGGTTCATCTTGTGAAATGGCACGATGGGGAGTGGCAGGAACGCCATGTCATGGAGCGCGGCGGCGAATTCGTTTTCGTCGACCTCCCGCTTTCTGATCCCAGCCTCATTGAGCAATTGCGCAAAACTTCCCTCCCGCCTAACGAGTGCTACGAAACCGAAATCAATCTCGCCGCGCTGCGCTGGATCGAAACGCTGGCCGAGAAGATCAACGAAGGTTTTGTCGTGGTTGTCGATTATGGCCACCCGCGCGATGAATTCTACGCTCCAAATCGCAGCGCCGGCACCCTGCGTTGCTACGCCGAACATCGGGTGATCTCATCGCCGCTTAGCCACCTCGGGCAGGTCGACATCACGGCTCATGTCGAATGGACCAGCTTGATGGAACAAGCGGTGATTTCCGGCCTAACGAGTTGTGGCTTCACCGATCAACATCATTTTCTCACCGGCCTGCTTAGCGGCGCGCTTGCCGCGGAATTCGAAGCCTCCACCGATCCCAAGACGAAACGCGCACTGCAAACGCTGCTCCACCCGGAAATGCTGGGACGGAAATTTCAATTCCTCGTCCTGGGGAAAAACATCGAAGCGCGCACTCGTCTGACTGGCCTTCGCTTTGCCAGGCAATAAGGCAGGCTACACAGGAGCGGCCATCGCAGGGCGCGCCGTCAGAGCGCGCAATTTTGCTATCACGCGCGGCACTATTTCCAGCGCCCGATCCACCTCGCTCTCGCGATTGAACCGGCTGAAAGAAAATCGCAAACTGCCGCGGATTCGATTTTCGGGAAGGTTCATCGCGCGCAGGACATGCGAGCCCTCCGGCGCACCAGTGCGGCAGGCCGAACCCGCCGAACAACAAAGCCGCTCTTGATCGAGCAAGAGCAGCGCGGTCTCCGATTCGGTTCCACCAAACGACATGCTCGAAGTGTTCGGAAGACGCGCGCTTGGGTCGCCATTTAGAAATGCGTCCGGCACTTTCTCGAGCAGGGTTTGTTCGAAACGATCGCGCATGGAAAGAACGCGCGATTGCTCCTCATTCATTGCGGCATGCGCAAGCTCGGCCGCTTTTCCGAAGGCGACGATCGAGGCGACGTTTTCCGTACCGGCGCGCCGATCGCTCTCCTGTCCACCGCCGACCAAACTTGCCCGAAAGGCTGTCCGCCGATCGACGTAGAGCGCACCTACGCCTTTCGGGCCATGCAGTTTGTGGGCGGAGAATGAGGCCAGGTTGATCCCTGATTCCGCCAGGCGCACCGGAATTTTGCCGGCTGCTTGCACGGCATCGGTGTGAAAGAGGACTCGATTTTCCCGGGCAATCCGCGCGATTTCTCGCACCGGAAAAATCACCCCGGTTTCATTGTTCGCCCACATGACGGAGATGAGCGCAGTCGCCGGACGGATGGCCGCGCGCAGCTCATCGAGATCCAGAATTCCATCGCTGCTCACGCCGACTGCAGTGACGGCAACACCACGCCTAACGAGTGCTGCGCAATGTTTCTGAATGGCGCTGTGTTCGACCGCGGTTGTGATGATGTGCTGGCGCGCCGGATCCAATTGCAGCGCGGAATTAAGCGCGGTGTTATTCGATTCCGTTCCGCAACTGGTGAAGATGATTTCACTCGTTAGGCAACCGAGCAGCTGCGCGACGCGGTCGCGCGCGATCTCAATCGCCTCCCGGATCTGCCCCCCGAATCGATAACCGCTCGAAGGATTCCCATAATACTTCGCCAGGAAGGGCAACATCTCTTCGACCACCGCCGGATCGAGCTGCGTGGTCGCATTGCTATCCAGGTAAATGATTTCTTCGGGCGCGAGCATCATTAATCTGCCGGCCGCGGTTCGGCTCCCGCATGTTTCGGGTGACGATTCGTGTAGCGGAAATACAAATTGCGCAGGTAAATCGGCAGCGGCATCGCCGTGCTCAGTACCCCGACCGAGTCGCGCTGGTAGATGGCGAAATAGGTCAGCATGAGCAAACTGCCGAGCGCGCTGCATTCCCAAAAGCCGAAAGGAATCACACTTTTGCGCGCGCGTTCTGAGGCGATCCACTGAATGATAAAGCGCAAACCAAAGACGAGACTGCCGCTGAGACCTACAATTTTCCACGGGTGAATCGCGATCCCGAAAACATGCGTCTCGGCCAGAAATTGGAGGCTGCTCATAACGGCGGACTTTACCGCAGAGGTCGCGGAGAACGCAGAGATTCTTTTCCTTCTCTTCGTCCTCTGCGATCTCTGCGGTTCGACCAAATCAGATTTCGGCTTAACGTGCGCGCAGATGAATTCGATCTGGGACATCGCTAATCCGCAGCTCCGGAAGCTCGCGGTTTACGAACCGGGCAAGCCGATCGAAGAAACCGCGCGCGAGTTGGGCGCGGACGCCGCTAGCATCACGAAACTCGCTTCGAACGAGAATCCCCTCGGTCCGTCACCCAAGGCGATCGCAGCGATGCGCGACGCGCTCGAATCCACGCATCTTTATCCGGATGGCGGCGGTTATTATTTGCGGGAAGCGATCGCGGGGAAACTCGGTCTGCAGCGCGAGAACATCATTCTCGGAAGCGGCTCGAATGAAGTCCTTGAGTTTCTCGGGCATGCTTTTTTGAATCGCGACGAAGAGATCATCACCTCAGAGCACGCGTTCATCGCCTATAAATTGATCGCCGCGGTTTTCGGCGCGCGCACGATCGAGATTCCAAGCCCCGACCTGCATCATCATCTCGATGGGATGCTCGCCGCGATCACGCCGCGCACCCGGCTCATCTTCATTGCGAATCCGAATAATCCGACTGGTACCTTGCTGAGCCAGGATGAGATCAATGATTTCATGAATGGATTGCCGGAGAATATCGTGGTCGCGTTCGACGAAGCGTATTTCGAATACGTCGACCGGCCGCCGGACACGCTCCAGTTCATCCGCGAGCGCCGGAACGTCATCGTCCTGCGCACCTTCTCAAAGATTCAGGGTCTGGCCAGTCTCCGCGTCGGCTACGGCATCGCGCATCCGGAATTGATCGAAGCGCTGCAAAAAACGCGGCAGCCTTTCAACGTCAACGGCCTCGGCCAAATCGCCGCGCTGGCCGCGCTCGATGACGAAGAACATCAACGCACGACCAAACGTATCACGGACGAAGGCCGCGAGTTTTTGCAGAGTGAGCTCGCTGCCATGGGTCTCGAGTTCGTTCCCAGCGCGGCCAACTTCGTCCTCGTCAAAGTGGGCGACGGAGCCTCCGTTTTCCGGCAATTGCTTCAGCACCGCATCATCGTGCGCGCGCTCAAAGGCTACAATTTGGCGGAATGGGTCCGTCTTTCCGTTGGGACGATGGAACAGAACCGCAAGTGCATCGCCGCGCTCCGGGAAGTGGTGTAAGAAGCGCAGGCTTTCCCCGTCAGTATTTGCTGCTGTCGGCGACTCACGAGCCTCTCTTAAGTAACACTGCCATTCTGCGCGCGGCGGAGATCTTTCGTGATTTCCTACGCTGGGCGCGCCGATAAAGAAATAGTCAGAGATCCTTCGCTGCGCTCCAGGATGACATGCCGCTGAAAATTATGGTGAGGTCGGCGCAGCCGGGATCGCTGTTGTAGCCGAGGTCGCTGATCCCGGCGGTGAGGACGCGGATGACACTTAAGCCCAAACTTCGCGCCCGGCCGGGGTCACCGACCCCGGCTACAACGATTGGATCGCGCGCTTCGCCGCTCAACACCGGCTCGAGATTATCAAACCCCCGGCTTGATGAGATCGGCTTCGGTACGTGGCATTAAAATGGCGACGTGATTCGCTACTTTGCGGGAGTGGTCGATGGAGCGCCACCGTGCTAATGATCTTCCATGCCGGCATTGTCGGAGAATAACGACTCAGTCGGCCAGACTATCGCCGCCATTTCCACTCCCGCGGGAGAAGGCGCAATCGCGCTCATCCGGGTCGCAGGCATGGAAGCTATTCAGATAGCCGATCGCATTTTTCGCGGGAAACAGAAGCCGTCGGAGTTTCAATCGCACGCTCAGCATTATGGCGAGGTCGTTCAGGACGGGACCGTTTTAGCTGAAACCGCCGTTGTAGCCGGGATCACTGATCCCGGCCGCGGGGACGCGGATGAAACGGAGGCCCAAACTTCTCGCCCGCCGGGGTCACCGACCCCGGCTACAAGACCTACAGGAGCTACAAGGGTGATCGATCAGGTGATACTTTCCGTACATCGCGCGCCGCACAGTTACACCGGCGAAGATTTGGTGGAGATCAGTTGTCATGGCGGCATCGCGGTGAGCGCAAAAGTGCTGGAGGTTTGCCTAACGAATGGCGCCCGCGCCGCCCGCGCAGGCGAGTTTACGGAGCGCGCTTACCTCAACGGAAAGCTCGACCTCACCCAAGCTGAAGCGGTGATGGATTTGATCCGCGCGCAAACCGAGTTGGCGCTTCGTTCCGCCACCGAACAGCTGGAAGGCAAGCTCGGCGCCGCGATCAGAACGATCCGCGATGAAATCATCAGCCTGCTCGCGCATGTCGAAGCGGCGATTGATTTTCCAGAGGAAAACATCGCACCGGACGAAGGCAGCCAGCTGCTCGGGCGGCTCGCGCACGTCCGCGAAAAGATCTGCGCACTCCTCGCGACGGAAACGCGCGGGCGCATCCTGCGCGATGGTGTGCGCGTGGTCATTTACGGCGCAACCAATGCGGGCAAATCGAGTTTGCTCAATCGTCTACTCGGTTACGACCGCGCCATTGTCAGTCATCTTCCGGGAACGACGCGCGACACGATTGAAGAAGTGATCAATTTGCGCGGTGTGCCGGTGCGGCTGCTGGACACGGCGGGTTTGCGCGAAACGAAGGATGAATTGGAACGCGCCGGGATTGAGCGGACGGAGAAATCACTGGCTGCGGCGGATCTTATTTTGCACATCGCCGACGCGAACGCGGCGAAGCCAATCGGATTCGAGCAGAACGAAGCTACGCAGAACGAAATCGTGATCCTGAACAAGAGCGATCTGCCTGAGCATTCGGACTGGAAGAACTACGATGCGCTTCGTGTTTCCTGTCTGGCCGACGACGGTCTGGAGGCAATGGAAGAGGCGATTCTCGATCGCATTGGCGCGCAAAATCTTCGGCCGGAAAACGCTGTCGCGATCAATGCGCGGCATCGTGATTGCCTGCGCCGCGGCCTGGAAAATTGCGAGAGAGCGACTGCTTTAATTAGCGAGAATGCTTCACCGGAATTCGCCGCCGTCGATTTGCGCGGCGCTTTGAATGCAGTCACGGAGGTAATCGCGTTGGAGAGCAACGACCCGATTCTAGATTCATTATTCGCGCAATTTTGCATCGGGAAGTAGGCGAAACGGGCGCGCAGCACACAATGAGTGCGATTTTCGTGTCATGTTGAGCGAAGCGAAACATCTCTGACATTTCCGTTCCCCTGCGCTGAAATAGTCAGAGATCCTTCGCCATGCTCAGGATGACAACACAGAGAAAGGGTGCGGCTAACCAGTGAGCGGGCAAGGGTAGATCCGGCGCTATGCTTAGGACAAACAGAGATGGCGCTAAGGAGTCGCCGGCGGCATGACGTCCGGAAATTATCAACGACTCGTTAGGCCGCTGCTCTTTGCCCTCGGTCCAGAGACGGCGCATCACGTTGCCCTGGCGGTTTTGCGTCTCTGCATGAGCTCGCGATCGCTTGCCAGTTTGCTGGGGACGTTTCAGCCACCAGCGCGACCGACGACCGTCTTCGGTTTAAATTTTCCAAACTCGATTGGCCTCGCTGCCGGTTTCGATAAGAACGGCGTCGCTTTGCTCGCATGGGAAGCTCTCGGATTTGGATTTGTCGAGATCGGCACCGTGACTGCATTGGCGCAGCCGGGAAATCCGAAACCGCGGATCTTTCGTTATCCCGCGCAACAGGCGCTGATCAATCGCCTTGGCTTTAATAATGACGGCGCGGTAGCGATTGCGAACCGCTTAAACAAATTACGCACCGGCGGTCGCTGGCCGCGCCTTCCGATCGGAATCAACATCGGCAAATCCAAAGCAACGCCGTTAGAACAAGCGCCCGACGATTACCTCCAATCTTTCCGCCTCCTCCATCCCTTTGCGGATTACATCGTGCTCAACATCAGCTCGCCGAACACACCGGGCTTGCGCGCGCTGCAGGAGGAAGAAGCACTCGTTAGGCTATTGCGCGTCATCGCTAACGAAAATCGCGTCCTGGCCAAACCGGTTCTGGTCAAGCTCGCTCCCGATCTCCCGGAAGACGATCTAGACCGGGCCGTGACTGCCTGCATCGATCACGGCGTCGCTGGCTTCGTCGCGTCCAACACTACGCTCGACCACGGCGCAATTCCGCCCGCGCAAGATCAAGCCGGCGGACTGAGCGGTCTTCCGTTGCGTGCAAAATCCACCGCTTTCATTCGAGCGATTCGCAAACGAACATCGCTTCCCATCATCGGCGTAGGTGGCATTTTCGACGCCGCCAGCGCAGAAGAGAAATTCGCCGCTGGCGCGCAGCTCATTCAACTCTACACCGGCTACATTTATCGCGGGCCGGCACTGTTGCGCGAGATCGTCCGGCGATAACGAGTGAAACCGGGCGCACTCGTGGTGCGCGGCAGCACCGTCTATTCGTTAGGCCGAAGGACCGCTGGAACTTCATCTTGGGTTTTTCGGGTGATTTTACTAGAATCAGATCATGGCAGTTGCCCCGCGGCTCGATATTTCCGGAACGGTCGAGACATCCTCGTCGTCGTGCGGGCCGGTCCAGCTCGAACACCTCCGCAAGGTCCCGCTCTTTCAAGGGCTGAGCGTGCAAGCCGGAAAGGAACTTTGCCGTTGCGTCAAAATGCGCGAATTCAAAGCGCCCGTTCGCCTTTTCAATTCCGGCGATTCCGGCGACGCGATGTATTTGATCGAAAGCGGACGCGTCCGCATCACGGTCACCGACGCCGATGGTCACGAGGTCACGCTAACCGAATTGCAGGAAGGCGAATTCTTCGGAGAGATGGCGCTGATCGACGGCCATGAGCGCTCTGCCGGCGCGACCGTCCTGGAAGACAGCCGGCTCGCGATCCTGACCCGCAAAGACTTTCTCGCCTTCATCACGAACGATCACCAGACCATGCTCGCGATGTTGTCGGAAATGGCGGGCCGTCTGCGCCGCACAGATAATTTGCTACGGCACCGCGTAGCCCGGAATGCGAACACGGAAGAAGCGGCCCGCACCACCCCGGCAGATCGCGCGGCGGATTTAATCGCCAGCTTCGGTGGCAGTTGGAAATTCATCGGGCTTTCCTTCGCCTTCCTCCTGCTCTGGATCGCGGCGAACACTTGGTTCCTGCGGTCAAGCGTCTTCGACCCCTATCCGTATGTTTTCCTTAATCTCGTCCTTGCCATGATGACCGGATTGCAAGCGCCCTTCATTATGATGTCGCAAAATCGCCAGTCGCAAAAAGACCGGCTGCGTGCCGATCTCGATTACGAAGTGAACTTAAAAAACGAGCTGGCCCTGACCGAAATCCGCCGGCTCCTGCAAGAGCAGACGCGGAACAATCGAACGCGCGAGTCGCGTTTGGAACGCGATTAAACCCGAGCGAAGCGCAATCGCTCGTTAGGGCGCGATTCGATACAGCTCGACCAACGAGACACCAGTCGTATCTCCTTTTCCGCGAACGACCGCGCTGTAACTCCCGGGATCGAGCGTTGTGATGATGGCCGCTTCTTTGTCGTTCTGCGGCGCGAGGCCAGTCGCCTTTAATTCATTCTGATCCGCCACCGAGTTGGTTTTCCAATTGTCATTGGAAAGAATCAGCTGTGAGCCGCGGTAGAGATCGAGCGTCGTATCAGCCAACGCGTTGCTGATTCCCGCGCTCTTCAAACTCGGGCCCGTCGCGCGGATGACTACGCGTTGTCCCGCGCCCGCCTGCCCATCGGCCGCCACGATGATGAAGCCGCCGATCATTGGCCCATTATCACCCGATTCCACTTTGCCGCGCGTCGCGATGTTCTCGAATCGCGCCGGCTGGTCGCGATCGATGTTATATACCTCGACCAGGCCGATGCCGTTTTGGTTCGCGCGCAAAATCGCAGTGTAATTCGCAGGAGACAACGTGGCCACGATGGCTGACTCGCGCGCATCTTCCGGGGTCAAGCTCCCGAGCTTGGCTTGATTTGCGGAGGAATTCGTTCCGTAATTATCGTTGAAAGCGAGTTGGTTTCCGTTGCCGTCAAACAGAGTCAGGTTGGGATCGTCGATCGAGTTGACCACTCCCTTTTGCGTGAGCGACGGGCCGATGCCACGCACCACCACCGTGGTCGATCCGGCGCCGCGGATGATGAAACCGGCGATCAACACTTCGTCGCCCGACGCCACTGGTCCGCGCGTTGAAATGTTCAACAGTTTCGTCGTCAAATCCGGATTGGTGATAACGACCGTCGCGACCGATTGACCGATCTCGGAGCCGCTGCTCGGATTGGAAAGAACGACAAAAAATTGGCGTGTCGGCTGAGCGCCAGGCTGAGGCGTGAGGTCGATGCTGATCGCCTTTGAAGTTTCGCCGGGACCGAAGACCAATGTGCCCGAAGTCGCGGTGTAATCGCGTCCCGCTACGGCCGAATCATCGGCTGTGTTGAAGTTAACACTGTAAGTGCTGGTGTTGTCTCCAGCGCGCGACAAAGTCACCACCAGGTTCGCCACGCCGTTCGAGTTTGGAACGGTGTAAACGGTGGTGGAGAACTGGAAACGGCGCGCGTCGTTATCGATGATCGAGACGGTGGCGGCGCTTGGATTGCCGAGTCTCGAGGCGGTGTTGCCCCCTTCGGTCGAAGTCGGCCTCGGATTCGAAAGCAGGACATTGAAAGTCGTCGTCCCCTGAATAGTACCGTCGTCAATAATCGGCACCGTAATCGTTTGCGAAGTCACATTCGCGGCAAAGGTCAGGCGTCCCGCTGTTCTCACATATTTCACTCCCTCCTTCGCAGAACCGTCAGTGGTGACGTAATCGACCGTAATTTCCTGCGTCGTGTCACCTGCTCGTATCGCCAGGACTTTCAAGGTCACAGAACCGGCACCTTCGTTCACCGTATAGCTCGCGGTTTCGAAGCGGAAAACGTTCGCGTCGTTATCAATAATATTAACCGTGGCTGTGCTCTGCGCGCCGACGAAGCCAGTGTTATTCGCATCCGTGAGCTTGACCGTGAACTGCAAGGTCGGACTCGGATTCGCGTCATCGATAATCGGGATTTGAATGTTCTTTGAAGTCTCGCCCGGCGCGAAGTTCACGCTTCCGCTACTGGCCACATAATTGGTTCCAGCCTTCGCGCTGCCGTCGGTCGTCTGATAATTAACCGTCGCGGAAAAAGCGCGTCCGCCGGAACGCGTCACATTCAGTGTCACGAAGCCCGCACCTTCATCCACCGTGTAGGAGCTTGCGCTAAACCCGATTGAAGCCGTCGGCGAATCATCATCGGCAATCGTAACCGTGGCCGGTGAGCCGCTCACGCTCGCGCCCGAAGCGCTCGTCAAAGTGACGAAGAAATTCTCCGAGTTCTCGACCAGACCATCATCGAGAATATTTACCGTAATGAGCTTCTGTGTTTCGGCCGGACCAAAGGTAACCGAACCCGACGCTGCCTGATAATCGCTCCCGGCCAGCGCGCTTCCATTGCTGGTCGCATACATGACCGTGATCGGCGTGTTCGGATCTCCCAGCCGAGTCGCCGTGATCGCGAGCGTCACCGTGCTGGTGCTGCCAGTCGTTTCGTTACCGGTGTAAGCAGTCGGATTGAACTGCACGGTGCTGCCCGCACCATCGTTATCGTTAATCGTTACGGTAGTCGTGTTCGGATCGCCGAGAGCGGCGCCCGCGCTTGGATTCGACAACGAGGCACTAAAAGTTTCGTCACCTTCCGCAATCGAATCGTCAATCACCGGCACCGTGATTATTTTCTGGGTCTCGCCCGGCGCGAAACTCAGCGTGCCCGCCGCCGTGGTGTAATCCGAACCCGCCTTCGCCGTGCCATCTGCAGTGCTATAATTGACCGTGACCGCGAGTCCAATGCCGCCCGATCGCACCACGTTCAACGGGATGGAGCCATTGCTTTCCCCGACCGAAACAGCCCCAGAGCTAAACTGAATCGTGCTCGTACCCGAATCGTCATCCGCGATGTTGACTGTCGCGATGCTTGATCCGTCGCCGAGCAAGCTGGCGTTCACGGGATTGGTAAGATCAACAAAGAAGTTCTCGACGTTTTCCAGCTGCAAATCGTTCGTAATCGGCACCGCGATTTGCTTCTGGGTTTCACCGGCATTGAAGACCAACCGGCCTGCTACCACGCTGTAATCCTCAAACTTGCTTGCGCTGCCATCGCGCGAGGCATAATCGACCGTGATCTGCGTATTCGGATCGCCGAGCCGCGTCGCAGTTACTGTCAGGACCACCTGACCGGCCGCTTCATTCACGGTGTAGTTGGTGGGATTAAAACGGACGGTCGATCCGTTATCGTTATCACTAATCGTAACCGTAGCCGTAGCCGGATCACCCAGCGTCGCGTTGCTGCTCGGCGAGCTAAGGATCACATTGAACGTTTCCGAGGCCTCCTGCACCGCGTCTTCGAGGATTGGAATGGTGATCGTTTGCCTCACCGAACCCTGCGGGAAAGTCACCGTTCCCGTGGTCGCGGTGTAATCGGAGCCCGCCGTAGCAGTGCCGTTAGAAGTCGAATATTGAACAGAGGCGACCAATCCCAAGCCCCCCGATCGCGTGACCGCGAGGGTCGCCGTCTGGCTGGATTCGTTTACGGAATAACTGGCCATCTCGAAACGCACGCTGCTGGCCTGCGAATCATCGTCGGAAATTGTTACCGTCGCAGTTGCCGAGACCAGCGAAGCGTTGGCAGACGGGTTGGAGAGATTAACGGTGAACGTTTCTGAATTTTCCAAAAGCTGATCGTCGGTGATCAACACCGTTATCGACTTATCGACTTCGCCGGGCTCGAACGTAATCGTGCCGTTTGTCGACGTGTAATCCTGGCCCGCCGTCGCACTCCCCGGCGCAGTCGCATACTGAACCGTAATCGTGTCGTTAGGGTCGCCTTGTCGGTTCGCTCTCACCGAGAGAGTGACGGAACCTGAGCTGCTATTCTCTGCCACCGTGTAGGTGGTTGGACTAAATTGCACCATGTTTGGAGCAGCCCACGCGCTAAAAGCGGGAGAGAAAATACCCGCGCAAAAAACAACGGCTGAAAGAATAAAACGCGCGTTCATGAGAGGGGACTTTGAAACCTCAGAGATGAGTTTTCGCAGGGCGCGAATCTCCCAAAATAATGTTCACAGTGCAATCAAAACTTCTTCCGCTTTCACCTTTAATTACTTGCGCTTTTTGACCTCGCTCAGCACGGTTTTGAGATCGCTGATGCTGCCGTCGGTGAAAACGAGAAGATTGCCGCTCCCGTGGACGTCGCCTCGCTCGACGAACCACGGTTGTCGCCTCCACTGCCGGGGCGAAATCGGTCGGTCATCGAATGGCGTCGCGACGTAATCGATGCGTGCCGTATCTGCCGTCGAGTAATCGGGATTGTTCAGCAGGTTCTGGATGGTGGGGCAAATCCATGTCTGCCGCGTTACGCCAAAAGGCGCGAGCGCATCGATCCAAGCCTGGGCATACTCCTTTGGCTCCGAGGCGCTGTTTTGCCTGATCTGCGGCCAGCTGTTGTTTTGCTCGAGGTAGAGATTAGCCGCGACGGAGAGGTTCCGAAGATTGTTCGCGCATCGCACCCGTTGCGCACGCGCGCGCAACTTCGATATCCCGGCCAGCAGGAAAACAGACAGAATCGCGATGATGACAATCGCAATCGAAAGCTCCAGCAAGGTGAAGCCGCCCGATCCTCTTTCCCCTGGACGCACTAACGTAACCCGAAGGTCAAAGGGTATTGGGAAGCGTAACCGAAGTGGCGGTATCTGATTGTTTGAAGCCTTCGACCGCCAAAATGTAGGAGGAGGTTATTATTTTCTGGCCGTCCGCGTTGGTTTGGCCCTGGTCGACGAAGAGGGTGGCATCTCCACGGAGACGGATCGCCGTTCTTCCGAAAGAGGACGCTTCCGACACCACCCGCGCGTTTAATTTCCCTCGAGCGCCGGGCAATTCATCGGTCGCATCCAAAGGCGCATCTCCCGTGTCTGCCTGCAATATTCCTTTCAATGTTCCGCCTTTCGGATCGCCAACGCCGGTCATCGTTCCGAGAAAAATCTGCCCGCGCGCAAAGAAGGCAAAGCCTCCACTGGCAAGCCCCGTTCCCGGGATACTAGCGGCAAAAACACCGATGGAATTCGTCGAAAAAGGATCCGTCGGATCAAATTGCGGCACCAAAGCCGCGGCATAAGTCCCTATGAGATTTGTTCCAGCGGGAAAGACCGGCCCGCCTTTGAGAGCCATGCATTCCTCCGTGCAAAGCAGAAAGCACATCAAAACGGCGAGCAGGATTTTCATTGGCACGAGTTAAGAAGTTGCGACTGCGGGCGTCAATTCGAAACGCGTTCGTTCCTAAATACGGACAGGATTTACAAGATTAACTGGATTGAAATCGGAGATCGTCCAGCCAGGGTTTTCATTGATCCTGAAAATCCCGTTAATCCTGTCCAAGATTACTCCTCAGTTCGTCCACTTCCCGCCCGGCGTGGCGATGACCGGCAGCTCGTCGGTCATGAACTGCGTCTTGCCGACTACGCCCCACATCCGATTGCCGACGGCGCGATGCCAGCTTTGCGACATCATTTCGCCAGTGTGGCAGCCCCAGCTGCGCACAGCCGCGTCGCGCGTGAAGGCGACGCGATTGATTTTACTCAGCTCCTTTTCGTGCAACCACGATTTGCAGGCGCTGTCCACGTTGCTGCTGTAGTCGAACATGAAGCAGGCTTTGTTCGAGTGCCCGAAATATTCGAAGAAGGCGATCTTCACCTGGTCGCGCGGCTGGCCGTTGTTGAGATAATTGATCACGTCGTCGCCGCGGCGGAAATAAACCAGGTTGATATTAAATTTGTCGCGCACCGAATCGATGAACGGCAGGAGATCCATCTTCTCCTGCACCCCGCGGTCGATGTATCCCTGCTTGTAAATCAGCCAGGTGATCTTCGCTTCTGGGCCGTATTTTTCGCGCAGTTGCTCGGTCCGAATACGGGCGGCGCGGACGAAATTAGCCCACCAATGATCGTGCGGCTGCGCCTTGTATTTTTCCCATTCCATCAAGGACGGCCCGCCGACCAGGATGACGTATTCCGGCGTTACGGCCGGCGCGGCAGCGGCACGGGCCGAACCCGCAGCAAGACAAAGGATGAGAAGAGCAAGTAAGGTATTTTTCACGACGAGAAGGAGGGGAGCACTATTTATGCGCGCAGAGCTTTTTCGCAAGCGCTGCAAGGATTAACCACGGAGAACACAGAGGCCACAGAGATGAGGAAAAAACATGAAATTCTTCCCCTCCGTGTTCTCTGCGATCTCTGTGGTTAATTAAAATCTCGCTCACCCCGAAGGAGATCCTCATAGCTTTGTCGCTCGCGCACGAGCCTGAATCCGCCGCTACGCACCAACACTTCCGCCGGCAACGGCCGCGAGTTGTAATTCGAGGCCATGACAAAGCCGTACGCGCCCGCACTCATGATCGCCGCCAGATCGCCCTCGTGGAACTCCGGCAGCTCGTGATCCTGGGCAAAAAAATCACCGCTTTCGCAAACTGGCCCGACCACATCGACGGCGGTGCGTAACGACTCGTTAGGCGGCTCGCGCACTGGCACGATTTCGTGATAGCTCTGATAAAGCGCGGGGCGAATAAGATCGTTCATGCCCGCATCGACGATGACGAAAGTCTTTTGCTCCGCGCGCTTGAGGTAACGCACGCGCGTGAGCAGGACACCGGCGTTGCCGACCAGAAAACGCCCCGGCTCCAGCAACACTCGAATGCCTAACGACTGCAACGGCGGCACGATGGCCTGGGCATAGGCATCGACACTAAAAGCCGACGGCTCCCCTTCGTGCTCGTGCCACCATTGGCCGGCGCCGCTTGCCAAAGCGCGTTTATAAATAATCCCCATCCCGCCGCCGATGCTGAGGAATTCGATTGCGTGACGTTGCTGCAACTCCCGCACGAGCGGCGTGATTTTCGTAATCGCTTCGGCGAACGGTTTCGCCTCGGTTATTTGCGAGCCGATGTGCATTTGCACGCCGCGAATCTGGATGTGCGAAAGTTTCGCGGCGCGGG
>CAXSFN010000015.1:0-81404 GCA_964236815.1 uncultured Chthoniobacterales bacterium | reverse complement strand
TCAGCGACCGCTGGCGAGGGCGCGCGTGGCTGCAGGTTGAATGTGGAAGTCATCGGAAGCTAGAACGCGGAGCGGCCAGCGGTTCGCTGCATCGCCTGGTTAGGTCTTTAGTATCGTGCACCACTCATAGAATAAGTGATTGGCGTGGTAAACACCCGTCGTGCCCCAGGAATGAATCGCCATCTTCGAAATGCGCTAATGGCGGCGTTGTCGAGGATGGCGTGGCCAGTGCTCTTCACAACCTGAACCGACGACACGCTGCCGTTGCTCCGAATGTGCAATGCGAAGAGCCCTGCACCTGTGAGGTGGCGGAGCCGCGCTTCGTATGGATAATCCGGGCGAGCCGCAGAAACAGGAACCTCGCGGCTACCGCCGAGCGAAGGGTCGGCGCCAAATGACCGAGAAGCGACGGTCGCCAGCAGAAGGATAAATAATAGACGGCTCATGAGACCTAACGAGAACAAGATGAGCGACGGCGGACGAGGGCGCGCGTCGCTCGGAGTGGAGGTGTGGAAGTCATCTCAAGAGTTGAGCGTACAGCGGTCCGCCGTTCGCTCCATCGCATGGTTAGGCCTTGGGCTACGCTCATCGGTGTGTGTAGAAGTAAAGCATCGCTGGCACCGGCATGAGAGCTGTAACGACGATCGCCACAATGCCGATCGTGCGGGTGTGTGAGTGAATGAGTGCGAGGCCTCGCAGAAGCCTAGAGCGCACTTCTGGATAGACGCGCTCCACCAGCACGGCAGCCTCAGAAAAAGCGAGAATAAGCACAAGCAGATCGCCAGCGTAATCCAATGCCGTAGCGACAGACGCAGCGAGCGCTAGAGGGGAATGGAGAAAAGCATCAGGCAGCCGACCACCCGGCGTCATCTCGGGGCCTTGTCCGCTCTGGGCAATGCGGTGTCCGTAATACTGCATAAGCGGGATAGCAATAATCCCAACGGCATAGTAAAGGCCAATCCACGGTAGGACCTGCAGGCGAACAGCGCGGTACAGCACGAAGCACGTCGCGCAGACGAGAGTCCACCACGCCAACCATAGAACGGAGCCGAACGCAAAAATGGAGTAGATCACGGGCAAAGGCCTAACGAGACCCAAGATCAGCGACCGCTGGCGAGGGCGCGCGTCGCTGCTGATCGGTTGTGGAAGTCATCGCAAGCGAGAACGCGGAGCGGCCAGCGGTTCGCTGCATCGCCTGGTTAGATGTTTGCGTCATGAGATGAGTTCAATGTCCTGAGGAAACTGGCGCCAGCGACCGAAGTCCCCCTCAGAACACGCATCGGTGCTCTCTTGCGAAGCATCACGCGCATTCCATGCAGTGTTGATGTGGTGATAGAGGTGCTCCATGTCGACGCGGAACTCGCCGAACTCGTAATCGGCAACCGACTCCATATCGGTGATGAGCTGCTTAATGGCTTCGCGGGCTTCTTTCAGGTTCCAGAGAACGTATGGCTTGTTCATGAGCGCGGCCTCAACATCTAACTACAATTAGGCCGCGGACGATACGCGCGCGAGGAAATTTTCGCCTGCACGATGGCCTTCGGCAATTTGCTGGTAAGGAACGAATTAAGCCGATAAAAAGGACCATGGCTCGTCCCAAAGTGCACTACAGCATGGTCCTCAAAAATCATCTGAGCGGTGAGCGGTTGAAAGTGGAGTTGATCGATCTTCCGTTTATGGAACTTCGGCGTTTTCGTGTGCGGGTCAACGGGCAATGGGCGCGCAAGCTTCCGGTCGCGAGCAAGACGATCGTGACCAAACAAGTGCGGGGCTGGCTAGTGAGGCATTAGGGTTTCTGGAAGAAAAGAAACCGCCCGCTTCGTAGGCGGGCGGCTCCGAACTTTTGTTCGCTTGGTTTTAGCTCATAGCTGGCAGGCGTGAACCGTTCGGCTGGCCGCTGCGCTCGCGGCGCGAGGTGGCGGGAGCCGGTTCTACGCTGGCGGATGCAGCTATCGCGGCGGCACGGATAGCCTCCTTCGCCTGTAACGGCATGGTAAACTCGATCGGGTCGCTGGCTACTCCTTGCAGGTTGCCATTAACCGCTTGCACAATGAGCCGAACGGTCTGCCCATCTAGCACACCTGGGATCGAACCGAGAGGATCGACGGAACGGGCCGCGAGCTGGTACTCGGTCTCCACACCTACGCGCAGCATGCGCCAGCGATAGCGCGTGGCCAGCGGCACCGCGTCGCATTGCACCACGATCGCGCCCATCTCGTCGAGGTGCGCGGTCACATTGACCGGTTGTCCCGGCGTCTGGTTGGTAGATGGCATGACCAGGCCGAAAGCCAGCCAGCGCGGATCACTATCATCCAGCGTCGCTCGAAGGATGCTAACCAAGGAGCGCATCGTATCAGTGAGCGCTGAGTAGATCACGTCGTAGGCATCGCCTTTCGACTTTAAGGTTACGTCCGCGGCCATGACGGCCTGCTGTGCGCCTAGCGCGGCCGAGCGCAAGGTGGTCGCGTGTGTTGCGGTCACGCCTAATGAAGCCACTTCGTAGCTCGGGTTGAGGGTAAAGAAGTTAGCCAGGCTAAGCGCGAGACCTAGCCGGTCCTCGACGCGTGAGGGGATGGAGGTGGTATTGTTAATGAAACCCGCCTGCGCCCACAGGGTGGACCAGCGGTTCCCAAAGCGTGCGGCGAGCACGTTACGGGTAGTCTGCAGCCAGACGCTCAGGGCGCTGTCTGCCGGTTTGAACGAGTCGGAAGCGCTCTGCTTCGCGCTTCGTGCAGCGTTGTATTCGCCGTCCGCGGTGACAAAGGCACTTAACTCGGCCTGAAATTCTGCAGGAGTGATCTGCGTGATCTTCAAGGCGGCGCCGAGCTGGGTCAGCCCGCTCAGCATCTTGACGGCCTGTCCAATGATTTCGGTCGCGGCGCGCCGAATACTGTTTCTAACCATGTTGATTCGTTTTTTCATGGCGCAACTTCCGAGCATCGCCGATGCCAAGACTCATTAGGTAAGAGGAATCTCGACTGTAACCAGGCAGAAAAACTTTTTCTGGGGCACTTACAGCTGTAACCGCGTCGCCGAAACTTTTTCGAGGCCTGTCACAGTTATTGCGTGAGCAGAAGAACTTCTCCGCGAATATTTCAAGCTAGACTGTGCCTGGAAAATTCTCATGCGTGAGAAGAGTGGCTGCACTAGCTCTGGAGAAAGTTTCGGAGCAGCAAGTGATGCAGCAATTTCCGCAAGAAAAGTTTCGTCGCGGCCGTCTGGGCTGCGCGAAGGCGGTCTGAATTCTCAACCAGACGGGGCGGAGAATTCAGGTTCTGCTTGCATCGAAGGCAAAACGACAGGGAGGGAGCTTTCGATTGTCAGGCTGGCTTATAATCGAAAGTTCGTTAAGGCGAGTCGCCTTCACCAGCAGGCTAGTAGCCTGCGCTCCCCAGAGCGAACGTGCCGAGGATCCCGGTTACGAGCCGGAGTCCGAGCCGGACTGGCCTTTCAAAAAGGCGAAAGCGGAAAGCAACCCAGAGGGGGAAAATAGTCAGGGAAATGGGTGAAATATGGGTCAGCGCTGACTATTGGCACAGTCCCGGGAATCGGTCCTTTGCGAAAAGAAGTTGAGCTGGACGCCGCATCTGCCACTCGAATAGGAGTATAGAGCGTCAGCCATGCGTAGCCTCGGTGATCCAGTGTCGATAGTTAGCGCCGACCCCTTTTTACCTTTTCCTTTTCACCTTTTCATCTCTCCACGCCAAAAGAACTCTGTCACCAGGCCATCGCAGCTACAAAATGCAAGGAACCACTCTTCCAAGGCTATCCGAGTAAATGGTTCCGTAGCGCTATAGTCACAGCCTCGACACGATTTTTCGCGCCCAGCTTGCACAGAATATGTTCGACGTGTTTTCCTGCTGTGGAGGCTGCTATGCCAAGGGCCTGTGCCATCTCGGTAGTGGAAAGACCGGTGCTCATCCAGCGAAGGATCTCATTCTCACGAGAGGTTAATTTCCCTTCGTTATGGGACATCCCAAGGAGGCGGCGGGCGTGCAGTTCAAGGAGAAGCATCGCACAATCGTCCGGCTCCGGGTAATAACGACGAACGAACAGACAGCGTTCTGCGCTGGTCGCGAGCAGCGATGGGCGGTCTCTTCTTCCGGCGGTCGCGTCTAGCCACCGGCGAACCGTCACCGGGAGGAAACCAGCGTGCCGCGGGCGAGGAAAAAAGCGCCGGAGCCATTCCCGAGCCCTGGCATTCGTGAGCAGAATGCGGCCATCCAAGGATGCAACCAACGCATGCCTTGCTGGTTTTTCGGAGCGCAAACAGGGAGAGGCTTTCATCCCAGGAACTACGGAAATAAAGCAGCGAAGTTCGCACTAATAAATTTTTCATCTTTCGCCGCGCAGCGAGGCGGGTCTCCCATTTCTCCTACGGCGAAATATACGGTGTTCGCCCAATATACAGGCGCGTTGCGACTTGCTAAAACTAGCCCATGAAATCTCGTCGACGGCTCATTACCCTGGTCCTCTGTCTCGCTGGCGGCTGGCTGCCGTCTCCTGCAAGCGCATCGCCGTTTGCCGGGGCCTCGCCCGCGCCAAGCGCAATACCGACCGCCGCGCCGATCTACCCGTCACCCAGCCCTTCGGCGACTTTGGCCCCGCCCGCTTCGCCTGCCCCTACAGTTCCCCTCCCTTTGGTAACGTCGTCGCTCGCGCCCGCGCCGCCGCCGACGAAGCCGGGGTCAGCGAAAGAAAGCAACCCGCCGACTGCGGTAATCGCGCGAAGCTCAGGGAGCAGTCTCACCGCTCAAAGCAGTAAGGGACGCTTTGATCTCGTTGCCCTGCAGAAAAGCGAGACCGTCGATGTCGTAATCCAATACTCGACCGCAAAAGCGGGGAGGTCTATCACCGTGATCGCTCTAGACGGCGGGCAAGTCATCGCCACCGATAAAACAATCGTAGTCGGAAAAGACGGTGCGATCCGGTTCCGCTTCCAGGCTGGGAAAGAGACCGGGCTTTACCAGTTAGGTCTGCGAGAGGGCGCTGACGAAACCGGGCTGCAGTTTTGGGTGATGGACGACGATCCGAGACGCAATCCAATTAGCCTCGCTCGGGAGGAGAAATAACCATGAAAATACCGTCTTTTCGTTTGGCCGGGTTATTGGTGATTTCGCTGGCTTTGTGCGGAATCCAGAGCAGTCTGGCGCAGCTCGGGAATGACAATCCCACTGGAACCTCGGGTCAGTTTAACGGCAACGTCACGACCGGAGGCTCATACGATCCTTATACGGGAAACGCCACTCGATCGGTGACCGATCTGGTGGTCGCGGGCGGGGTGAGTTCCTATCCGCTCGCTTTTGGCCGTGTTAACAACAGCCGTTACACGCCCGGTGTCGATAATTTCCAGTTCGGCGCCGCTGGCAACTGGCGGCACACCTATCAGTGGAGCATCGACCCGATCACGATTTACAAGCTCGGCGGGTGGACCGCGATGCCGACCAGCTACTACGTCAATTATCCCGATGGACGCCGCATCTTTTTCAATACCGCGTCACCTTACTTCAAGGCAACCGTAGGTGGAATCGGTGACCGCTTCCAACAGCCATCGCAACCGACCGCCTACACCGACAACTGCTATCTCCTCTTGCCCGACGGCGGTAAAGTCTGGTTCCAGGTGCAGATCGATCGGGTCGAGAACACAACCACCCACTACATCACTTCCACCTTTTCGTTTTCCTTCGTGGGCATCATCGATCCAGAAGGTCGCCAAACTTTGGTCAGCTATCCCGCGGACGGAAGCATGACCATGACCGAGCCGGCCGGCCGGACGTTAAAACTCTTCTACGGTTACGCGCCCAGCGGCGCGGTCGTCATCGATCACGTTACTGCCAGCGACGGACGAAGCGTTAAATACAATTACGGAACCTACACCACGCCCAATGGCACGGGGTACGCTTGCCTGGCCAACATTAGCTACTTCAACGACCCACAAATCGTCGCCCTCTACAACTATCAGGATGGGAATATCGATCCCAACGGGCGTCCTCTTCTGCGATGGGCGATTGATTGCATGTATGAGGGCCCCATGTGGTCCATAGGTTATATCTACGTGCCGGGCGCATCCGGGGGAGTTTATGGCCAGCTCCAAAGCGAGAACTACCTTAGCCCTTGGAACGCCACGATCGGAGCTGCGGTTTCTACTCTGGGCATTACTGGAAACAGCCGCACCGAAACGCGCGGGGATGGGCCTGCTCGCACTTTTAACTATGTCAGCGCGAAGAAGCAGAGCTGGACCGACTTTAAAAATGTGACTGCCTCGAAGACATTCGACGCCAACGCATTCGTCAGCTCGGTGACCGATCGGAAAGGAAATACGACCAATTATCAGGCGGAGGCAATGACTGGCAAAGTGACCTTGGTTACGCAACCTCTTACTCCTTTCGACGGTGGGGTTCGACCGACGGTGCAGACCGTATATGGAAGCGCCAGTTGCCCAGATCCAAACAACCGTGATGGCAATAATCCCTACTACCCATACAGCATAAAGGACGAGCGCAATTACACGACCACTTTCTGGCGCGATGCCAGTAAGCGCGTCACGCAAATCAATTATCCCAATGTAGCCTACGAAACCTTTACCTATAACGGCTTCGGCCAGGTCCTGACTCATCGGATGACGAGCGGCGGGATGGAAACCTTCGCTTACTACGATCAATCTGTCTCTGGTGGCGTTTTAAATGGGCTATTGAAGGAATACCGCGACCCTTATCATTCCTCGGGCCTGGCAAATCTCCGTTACAGCTATTACACGACCGGACCATCGCTCGGCCGCGTTCAGATCATCACCGACGCGCTGAATAACACCACCGAATTCCTCTACAATACTCGCGGACAGGTGACTCGGGTCAATCATATGGGCGGCAGTTATGTCGAAATTACTTATGACAACCATGGTGACCAGATTTCGGTGAAGGACGAATTGGGGCACACCACGAACTACGCCTATGACGACTACAAGCGCGTCGTCAACGTGATTGATCCGCGCAGCAAAACCACCAGCTACTCGTACGGCCGCAATTGGGATGATCCGCTCCTGCACACCACCTCGAATCGGAAGGCCGTGTTTTCACCAATGGGAAAAACAGTCCATACCAATTACGACGAAAACTGGCAGTTAAACCTCATGCGCGAACCGACCCCGGAAGTCGATGCCTGGACCTCTTACGGCTACGATGCCGCGGGTAACCTGACCAGCGTCCAAGACCCGCGCGGGAACGTGCGCACCTATGGATACGATCAACGCAACCGTCGGACGAGTACCACCGACCCCGCGCCTTTCAGCAATCAGGTGACGAGCTTGGAGTATGATGGCGCCGGCAACGTCACGAAAGAAACCCGCCCGGACGGGGTTTACCGTTCTACTGCCTACGACGCGCTGAATCGCGTCGTCGACACCTACGGATTCAGCGGGGAACATACGCACTATCAACGAGACTACGCTGGCAATGTCACGGAGGTCATAGACGCGAGGAATGCGACTTACGATTTCAGCTTCGACTTGATAAATCGAAAGCTCAGCGCCACCTACCCGCTGGATTTCTCTGGCATTCGACGCACGGAAGGATGGCTCTACGACGGGGCCGGGAACATGTATCAGTACACAAACCAGGCTGGGCAAGTGAAGACGCTGCTTTATGACAACCGAAATCGACCGTACAATTCCTCCTGGAGCGCTAACGTCGGCCCCACCGTAGCCACTGTTTATGATAACGCCAATCGCGTGAGCAGCATCTCAACATCCAATGCCGGGGCCGGCAACAACACCACGGTCGCGTTCGGCTACGACGAAGCCAATCGCCAGACCTGGGAGGAGCAAACTCTTTTTGGATATCCCTTGCGTCACATAGACACACCGCGTGATGACGATGGGAACCGCTCTTCTTTGGGAGTGACGGGTTTTTACGCCGTGAGTTACGATTATACGGGGCGCGGGCAGCTAAAGACAATTTATGATGGGGCCAACCCTCGGAACCCTTGGTTTGCCTATACCTACGATGCGGCCGGCAACATGACCAAACGGCAAGACCCGATGTGGGGATTGAATGACTCGGCCAATGTCGCCTATGACCAGCTCAACCGGGTGACAATGTGGGAGAATACGAGCGGGGGAGACAATGTTTTCGCGCGTAATTGGTACCGTTATGACAGTTTAGGCCGGGAACTCGCAACTCAGCGAGACGAGCAGCAAGGTCCCAACGGAGCGCAAGGCGACACTTTCAGTTACGATAACATTGGTCAGCTAACCATGGCGCGTTACAACGCGGATTACGTCTGGACTAGCTCCGGCAGCAACTGGACTCGGCAAGTGAGCTACAACCTCGACGCGCTCAGCCGCACGGGAAACAACGCGGTCAACGAAAATGGGACGCTCACGTCCTACACCCCGAATAACTTAAACCAGTACACTAACGTCGGAGGCGGGATGGGCTACGACAGCAACTTCAATTTGACCTCGTATAGCGCCTGGGGCGGCTGGACTTATGCCTTCAATGCGGAGAACCAGCTGACCTCGGCCAGCGGCAGTGGCAACACCGCGCAGTTCGTTTACGATGGCCTGGGTCGTTGCGTGAAGCGCACGATCAACGGCGCCACTGGTCTCTTCGCCTACGATGGCTGGAAACCGATCGTGGAATGGGATGGCAGCGGCAATTTCAGCGCCTGGAACATCTATGGGGCCGGGCCGGACGAAATCCTCTGGCGTTGCCAAGGCAACGGCAATATTCGCTATCACACCGACAAACAAGGCAACATCGCTTTTCTGCTCGATGGGAACGGCAACGGGATAGAGCGTTACACTTATGACGCTTTCGGCTCGCCCACGGTGACCGACTGGAACGGGGCCAATCCCCGCACCTCGAGCAACTACAGCAACCGCTTTATGTTCACCGGGCGCGAGTTCTTTGCCGAGATGGGAGTGATGGACTACCGCAATCGCTTCTATCACCCGGGCCTCGGCCGCTTCCTTCAACCCGATCCCACCGGCTTCGCCGCCGGCGACTTGAATCTCTTCCGCTACTGCGGCGGCGATCCAGTTAACAACGTTGATCCCACTGGTGAGTACTACCGGTTAAGTGGTGGCGGTAATAATTACACAGTCAACATACCGATCTACTGGACTGGACCGGGCAATACACAAGCGGCCAGGGACGCCTTTACCAACGGAATCCAGAGCCTGTCAGGCAACTACGGGGGAATCAACGTGACGTTTCAAGTGACCAATGCCCATTGGTACCAAACAGCTAACACAGTGAATATCCACGAAGGTTTTGGTAAGAATGGGTTTGGTTGGGAAAGCGGTGGCAATCGAGGAGACTGGTTCGCGGGCGGGGGGACGGCCTTTGGTATTGTTTGGACGCCCGAGTTCGGTGCCGCACATAGTGTGTTTCATTTTTTATATTTCAAAGATGGATATGATCAAAAGACCGGGGCGCTTCTACCGGGCGTCGACGCTGTGGACATCCTGGGTGGGCGTCTCGGGAGTGCTCCCACGTCCGCAGAAATCTCCAAAATTATCCAGAACGGCAACGCTCAGGGTTTAGGCAATCTAGTGAGTCATCTGGGCGAGTGGTCACCGGGCTTTTCCCAACACTATCTTTTGGGTATATCGCAGTTCGGTCCGGGCTGGGGAACTGGCAGCGGCCTTAATCCAGGAAGCTTCGGCGGCGCGAGCGCAGGTGCGGTGCAGTCAACTCTGTTTCAGACGTTGTTTGGCGTCCCAGGGGGAGGAGGCCAACCAGGCGAAGGGTCTCATCCTGTTTCATTCGAGCTGAACTAACGTGAGCGTGTTTTTTCTCGCTACGTGCGGCGGGCAGATCGCGATTACCAGCGATGAAATCAGATATTGCGCAGGCGGATTTGGAATTGCGATCACGCTCGCTTCGATTCTGGTGAGTTGGCAGAAGCGTTCCTTTACCTGGGCACCCCTTTACGGTTCGCTGCTGCTGCTACACCCGGCATGGTGGATGAGCCTTGATGCGGGCGACTGTGGCCTTGCGATGCGGTTTCTCTCGGTTTGCGCCTCACTCACCTTGGCGGCGATACTCAGCTGCCAGATTTTTTGGCCCCACTTGGGCAGGCGGCGATTTATCCTCAGCCTCTGCCTCGTCTCTTGGGCTGTTTACCTGTTAGGCTGGCCAACGGATGTAATACTGTCTCATTTTTGGCAGCCCGATCCGGGCGGTGGATTTGCTGAGCAGACTGTTGTTTCATTCATAGCGGCCGATAGCAATCTTCGTTTACTAGCGCTTGCGTTGACCTTCGTGTCACTTGTTCTAGGGCTGTTTAATCGAACACGGCGTGGACGCTCCGCTAAAGGGACGCCCACGCCGCGGCGCTCTCAACAGACCGCATCACAGGTTGTGTGTAATTCCGAACTTAAGACGCACTGGCGCTCAATATCTCCGCTTCGAATTTTGGCGTCCGCGCTCTTATTAACCCTAATTGCGCTGTATGTAAGTAGCTCCTTCATAGCTTTTCCTCCTAGCCTCGCTCCGCTTTTCGCGCTCGTTTGGAGCGTTGTCTTGGTAATCATTACGGTGCGAGGAAGATTTCCCGGCTGGGAAGAATCAGAGCCCAAACGAACGGGGTCGCTCACTGTTTCGTGACGGTTGGCGGCGTCATCGCCAAAGGCTGCGATCACGCCTGAGCGCTGGGAGAAGAAGAAGTTAGCGGCAGCTGCGCTGCAATAAACGGAAACGGCATCGCGGCCACCGCCTTAGGCAGAAGACCCGGCACGCGCCGCGCCAGCGCAGCACTCGGCCCAATTCCCCTAACTCCGAAAGCTTTCGCGAGCGGGCGAGTCCTCTGCCGTCACGCTGCCCTGCTAAAGAACCCGAAGCCCCGCTCCGCCGTCTGTCACGCCCGCTGCTTGCACGAGGAATCATACAACAGCGGTGAGGCAAAGTGCCGCCTGTCACTTCGTGTCTTCTGCCGCTCTCCAAAGGAGGCCTCCGGCAGAGGGGCGGCACGTTTACCTCACCGCGCATTGTATGATCTAGTGCGGGCAGCGGGCGCGCCAGCCGGCGGAGCGGGGCAAAGACGGGAATAGGGGTCAGCGCTAACTATTGACACTGACTGGTTCCGCTTGGTAGAGAGAAGGGATGCCACGCTCATTGCGGATCGAATATGCCGGGGCGTGCTACCATTTGATGAGTCGCGGGGATCGGCAGGAAGATATCTTCGTCGAGGAAGGGGACCGGCTGGAGTTCCTGCGCTTGCTCGGCCAAGCCTGCGTGAAAACCGGTTGGCAGGTGCATGCCTACTGTTTGATGACCAATCATTTTCACTTGGTCGCAGAAACGCCGCAGCCTAACCTGGTCGCCGGAATGCGTTGGTTTTTGGGGAGTACAGGGTTTCAATCGGCGGCACCGGCAGTGGGGCCATCTTTTCGGCGGTCGTTACAAGGCGCAGTTGATCGATGAGCGGGGCGGTGACTATCTCCTGCGGGCTTGTAACTATGTGCATTTGAATCCGAAGCGGGCCGGGCTGATTGCGCCAGAGGCGCGTTTAGAAAGTTATCGCTGGAGCAGTTACCCGGCTTATCTGCGGCGGGTTTTGCGTCCGAACTGGCTGCGGGTTGATCGGCTCCTAGGCGCGCACGGATTGCAGAGCGATTCCGCGCGAGAGCGCCGGGAATTTTCGCATCGGATGGAAGCGATCTGTCCGGTTGGACTGGCTGGGGAAGATCAATCCCTGCGTCGCGGCTGGAAGCTGGGCGCGGCGGACTTCGGCGAACGTCTGGCGCGGAAGCTGGGCCGACGCGGGCGGGCAGGAGAACGGGCGAGTGAGCGACGGGAAACCGATGCGGCTCTGGCCGAGAGCATGGTTTGCGCGGCCTTGGCGGCGGTGGGCTGGCGGGAGCTTGATCTGGCGCGAGAAAGCAAAGGGCACCCAGCGAAGGTGGAGATGGCGCGGCAGCTGCGAAAGCAAACACCGATGCATCGACAATGGATTGCCGATCGTCTACGAATGGGCAGTGCCAGTTATGTTTCCAGTCTTCTTGCCAGTGTCGATAGTTAGCGCTGACCCCTTTTCCCTTTTCAATAAGCTGTGGACGCGTTCGATAGCTGAGGCTTCGATGTTCGCTCAAAAGACTTTGCATGAGGTCCGCCACAGGAAAAAGTAAGCAGAAGCAGGAAAAAACAAGATGGAGAACAGGGGTCAGCGGTCACTATTTACCAGAGGTAGAAAAGGGGACAGCGTGAGCTTGCATTGATTCTTCGGACAGGGAGGTGGGGATCAATTCCTGTAGTCTATTTGGGTTTGTTTTGTTGGTGGTAGCTGCGATTCGAAGTTAACCGGGCTGCGATAAGCAAGACTGGAGTGCAAGCGGGTCCGGTTATAGAAGGTTTCGATGTAGTCGAAGATAGCGGGCGCGCTTCGGCGTAGGTGGCGAAGCGGCGGTGATAAACCAGCTCGCAAGGCAAAGAGGGGTCGGAGCTAAAATATCGTAAACTTTTGACTTAGATGGACGAGACCGCACGTGGAAATGTCGCCGACCTGCAATCCTCAGGACATGACGAAAGCTTTGACCCCCTATCTTAGCTACAATGCGCAGAACCAGCTGACCTCCGGGAGCGGGAGCGGAAACAACGTGGCCTTTGTCTACGATGGCCTGGGGCGGTGCGTGAAGCGGACGATCAATGGCAATACCACCGTCTCTAGCTATGACGGGTGGAAAGTGATGACGGAATGGGATGGGAACGGGAACTTTCAAGCTTATAACATCCACGGACCGGGAGCGGACGAGATCCTCTGGCGTTACCAGTGGGGCTACAACCTGCGTTACCACACCGACAAGCAAGGCAACGTCGCCTTCCTGCTCGATTGGTATGGCAACGCGCTCGAGCGCTATAGCTACGATGCCTTCGGCACGCCCACAGTAACGAACTGGGATGGGAGCGGCGCGCGCACTTGGAGTAACTTCGGGAATCGCTTCATGTTTACCGGGCGCGAATACTTTGCCGAGATGGGCATCTACGATTACCGCCACCGCTGGTATCACCCCGCGCTAGGCCGCTTTCTCCAGACTGATCCCAGCGGCTTCGAGGCCGGCGACATGAACCTCTTCCGCTACTGTGGTGATGATCCCGTGGATGGAAGTGATCCTACCGGGCTGATCGATACGAGCGCGTCCATCTGGAACCACGCAAAATGGTTTGAGGGCGGATCGTCTTTATCCTTTGGCCAGTTTGATAAATTACAACAGGGCCCAGCGTATCTCGCCCAACCAACCGGGAATTACAAGGACTCTGTTGAACATCACGTCGCGACGAAGTCTGAATTAAAAAGCAATGAGAACGGGGCGACCACCCTTAACCTCGACAAGATGGAGGAAATTAATGGCATATTGATTATCACGCCGAAACTCGACTGGTACGTAAGATCGGGTTTCACAAAGACCGACGTTGTGACGCGAGAGCTGCAGCATGTGAGTCGATATTTGTATTGGCTAGGAGAAGGAGATGGAGGTGCTGCTATCAGAAGCTACAACAGGCATCCGACGGGATTTGACGGCTTAAGAAAGACCATTAAGAAAGAGGCCGACGATGAACGGTGGTTCCAGTGGAACAACATGGATGGCCCTGCATCGGGCTATCGGCATAGCGTCGACAAACATCGGGCGCAAGAGATGAAACCGGCCGATATCCAAAAGGCTATCGAAAACGTGCAACCACGCGAAGAACCATGGTTGGAAAGATAAGGTTATGAATACGCCTTTTTTGTCGATTGTGTTGATCATCAGTCAACTGGTCTGCTCAGCAGAGGACAACCGTCGCGAGGATTCGAGGCAAACATGGTATCGCAGCCGTATCGCCGAAGTTGAACCTGACGGGAAGGACAGGCGGTTGGAAGTCATGTCTTTCAATCAGGAATCTGAACATCTCATATGTTCTTTTCTTTTGATTCAACAAAGGGAAGGCGCGGAATTACTGATTGACGGTCACCTGAACAAGTCCGGAGAGTTCACGGCTAATGTTTCTCTCGAAGTAAGTGATCAGGAAGACGGCCCCTGGAAGCAGATTGATTCATCCTTCTCAGAAAAGATAGACGTTAAGTTAATAGCCGCGAGCCATGTCAAGAATCTGGTAACCCAGATTAAACTCGACGCTATTCAGCCTTACATCGGCAAGTTCAAGTTTTGCCGGGTGGTCCTTCAAACGGGAGAGAGTGACGTTATCCCAATGGTATGGCTCACCGAAAAGGGTAGCGAATGAAGGCTAGCAAGTCAAAATCCCACCATCCTAGAAAAAGGGAAATGCGGATAAATTGGGGACAGCGCTAACTATTGACACAGGCCCGGGAATCGTTCTCCGCCGAAAGGACTTGAGCCGGACGCCGCATTAACCACTCGATAGGAGTACAGAGGTTAGCCGTGTGTAGCCTATCTAATCCAGTGTCGATAGTTAGCGCTGACCCCATATTTCCTCTGCTATATTTCCTATTTCCCTCCTGATGCGTCTGGCGCGCGAGGGCAACGAGATCGCGCTCGTGGTAACAGACGATGGGAAAGCGAAAGCAGAAAAACTAAAAGCCGGAATGGGCATTCACATGATGCAATACCGCGCGAATGCGATCGGCGGCACGCTGGAGATTCAATCCGAACGCGGGTTCGACATGAAGTGATTTGCCGCGTTCCGATGAAGATGTAGCGAGTTCGCATGCCGTGCATCTCGCCCCGCGGGCAGGTGCGATTCCGTTGTGAATTGAAGACTAACGCCGCCACCGTTGCCCGGACGGATTCGCCGAAAACAAACCGCGGCGAGATTCAAAAACATCACGTTCTGGTGGTGGACGATCATCCGCTTTTTCGCAAGGGCGTGGTGCAACTCCTGAGCGACGAGGCCGATCTCATCGTGGTGGCGGAGGCGAGCAACAGTAATGAAGCGCTGGGCGCGATCCGAAAACATCGGCTCGATCTCGCGGTGGTGGATATCGGATTGGAAAACGGCGCGAATGGAATTGAGCTGACAAAATCGATCCGCGCGGAGAAGCCGAAGCTGCCGGTGCTGGTGCTATCGATGCACGATGAGACGCTTTTCGCGGAGCGCGCCTTGCGTGCCGGGGCGCGCGGTTATGTGATGAAACGCGAGGCGCTGGATAATTTCATTTCCGCGGTCCGGACGGTTTTGCGTGGAGAGATTTTCATTAGTCCGAACATGTCGAAGCGAATGATCTTCGCGCATCTCAACGGCAGCGGCGAAGTCTCCCCGGTGGAACGCCTGACGGATCGCGAGCTGGAGATCCTGCAATCGATCGGCGAAGGGAGTGAAGTGCACGAGATCGCGGAGAAGTTGCATCTGAGCACCAAGACGATCGAAGCGCACCGGGCGCACATTAAAGAAAAACTCGACTTCAAGAACGCGCGCGAAGTGGCGCGTTTCGCGGTGCAGTGGGTCGATAGCCAGCGCTAATCCCGCATCAGTAACACCTACCTTTAAGGGTGCCTCACCTTCCATGTCGGCGCGTTCGCACGTCCCGGGTGAGTAAAATTTCGAGCGCAGAGAATGATATGTAGCCGCGTCCCTGCAGGACGTTCTCCCATGCGGGCCCCAACCGCGCATCTGCCGTCCCATCGCGTCCCACAGGGGCGCGGCTACACTTAAACTTTTTCCCGCTGCGCGCGCACGCTGCTCGAAAGCTTGCGCAAGCCGAGCTCGAGCCGCGTCTTGACTGTGCCAAGCGGCGTCTTGGTCTGGGCCGCAATCTCCCGGTGGCTGAGGCCGTTAAAAAAGGAAAGCCGTAACGCTTCACGCTGAAAATCCGGCAAGCGATTCATTTCTCGCTCAAGAAAATGGCGAGTGTCCGAGCTGGCGTTATCCTCGCAGGTGCAGCTTTGCAGCCAGGAGCGCGGTTCCGTTTCGACATACACTTCGAAGCGATCTTTCGCCCGCGCATAGGCGGCCCGGCGGCGGACACGATCGATCGCGCGGCGGCGGGCGATCGTCACCAACCAACCAAGTGGCCGGCCGAGCGCCGCCGAATAACTTTTCGCCTCACGCCAAACCTGCAGGATGCTCTCCTGCAAGACGTCATCCGCTTCTGCTTCGTCCTGCAGCACCTGATAGATTACCTTTTTCAAGGTCTGGGCGTGACGTTGGCAAAGCGAAGCGATCGCGGATTGCTCGTTTTCGGCGATGCCCTGCATGAGCGCTTCGTCCGAAGTGGCCTCGCTTAGCTCTAGAATGTTGAGTGTGGGGGTCATCATAAGCTGGAATGCCTGCGCGCTTAGGATTCATCGCACTCGCGGCGCTCACAATTGGAGGCAGGCCTAGGGAATTAGTAGGAGAAATCCCTAAAAACGCGGTCGATGCGCGCGGATGGAATGGTGGCCACGAACGCAAAAGTTCGCCGCGAATTAAAACGCGAATGAGCTAACCTTCGGCGCAGCGCCATGAATTTCCTCCGCTCGCTCGTCCAAAAATTTACCGGCAAACCCGTCGATTGGGAGGAGCTGGAGGAAGGCCTTATCCGCGCCGACCTCGGGGTGCCGATGAGCCTGCGCATCGTGGGCACCCTGCAAGAGCGCGCACAAACCCAGACCATCACCTCGAACGACATCTCCGAAGTGGCGCACGACGAGATCGCTCGCATCCTGCCGATCGCTCCCCCACCGATCCGGCCGTTGCCGTCCGGTCCGAAAGTGTTCCTGATCGTAGGGGTAAATGGAACCGGCAAGACGACGTCAACCGCCAAGCTGGCGTATTATTTTAAAAGCCGCCGACACACTGTGCTGCTCGCGGCCGCAGACACTTTCCGGGCCGCGGCGATCGAACAGCTCGGGATTTGGGCGGATCGGATCGGAGTCGAGATGATCAAAGGCCAATACAACGCGGATCCGGCCGCGCTTTGTTACGACGCCTATCAAGCGGCCGATCGGAAGAACATCGAGTTCCTCTTATGTGACACAGCGGGACGATTGCACACTAAAAGCAATCTCATGGCTGAGCTAGAGAAGGTGAAACGAAGCATCGCGAAGCATGACCCGAAAGCGCCGCATGAAACGCTCCTGGTGGTCGATGCCACGACCGGGAGCAACGCGCTTTCGCAAGCGCGCGAGTTCCATCAATCAGTCGGTCTGACCGGGTTGATCGTGACCAAGCTCGATGGCAGCGGCAAAGGCGGAGTGGTGATCGCGATTCAAGATGAGCTGGGAATTCCGACGCGCTTTGTCGGCACGGGAGAAAAGCTGGAAGACCTCGCGCCCTTCGATGGCCGTGATTTCATCGCGAAGATGATATGAGCGTCCCCGCGGCCGAGCCGGACGAAACCATCGGCGCGACCACGCCGCGCGGGCTGGCTGGATTCATCGCCAAGTTCACCGTGCTCCGTGGAGCTCAGCGCGAGCTTTGGCTCACGTTCCTGCTCAAGTTTCTGATTTACGTGGCCTACTCGGTCACGAACAAGACCATGATCCTTTGGCTCTCGAAGGATCTCGGTTTCAGCGATCAGGCCGCGAGTGCATTGATCGGATGGGGCTGGGCACCGGCCATGACGGTCTTCACTTTGCTGGCTGGCTCGCTCACGGATGCGATCGGGCTGAAGCGAACCTTCTATCTCGGCGTCGCGATCTGTACGGTAGCGCGCTCAGTGATGGTGGTGAGCTCGATTCCGTGGCTCGCGCTTTTGTGCGGCCTTCTTCCACTCGCCATCGGCGAAGCGCTCGGCACGCCAGTGTTGCTCGCTGCGACCCGGCGCTATTCGAGCACGGCGCAGCGCTCGATGTCGTTTTCCATCATCTACATGGTCATGAACATGGGCCTGGTCGCAGCGGGCTACATCTTCGACTTCGTTCGCCGCTCGGATTTCCACTTTAGCGTGAATGGATTCGAGCCGACCACGCATCAGCAGCTTTTCATGGCGAGTCTCGCGATTGAGATCGTAATTTTCCCCGCAATTTATTTCCTGCGCCGTGGCCAGGACGAACGCACGCCGGGTCGATCGGGCGCGATGGTGGGCGGGATTGCGCAAACCGTGCGGCAAAGCGCGACTGATACCTTCCGGTTGTTCCGCCGTCTCGTTGGTCAATCCGCTTTCGCTCGCATCATTGTTTTCTTTCTCCTCATCGGATTTCTCAAAGCCATCTTTCTGCAGATGGATTACGTCTTTCCGAAGTTCGCCGATCGCGCGATCGCTCCCCGCGCTCCCGTGGGCAAGCTCGCGAATATCAACGGCTGGATGATCATTCTTCTCGTGCCGGTGGTCGGTGCTTTGACCCAACGGTTTTCCGCATATCGCATGGTGATAGTAGGCGGTGCGATTTGCGCGAGCGGTGTCTTCGTCATGTCGCTGCCGACGACGTGGTTCCTCGCCGCGGCGGACAGTGGTTTCGGGCAATGGCTCGGACACAGCTATCTCGGTCTGGATGGAGCCGTGCACCCGTACTACGTGATGACGGCGATCTACCTCGTCATATTTTCGATCGGCGAAGCCTTTTACTCGCCGCGCGTTTATGAATATGCGGCGGCCATCGCGCCGAAAGGGCAAGAAGCGTCATACGGCGCGCTCGCTTACATTCCCTTCCTCGTCGGCAAGCTTCTCGTCGGAACAACCGGCTGGGTCTTGGCGGCGTTTGTTCCCGCGGAGGGCGTGCGGCGACCAAATCTGATGTGGTTAATTTTCGCGCTGGCCGCTTCGATCGCGCCGCTCGGCCTGATCGTTTTGCAACGTTACATCCGCGTTCCTGAGGAAGGGCGCCAGGAATAATCAAGCCCGGTGCGCTCGGCCTAGCGAGTGCTTTTGAAACAAGGAGCCGCGTGAAATCCGACAACGCACATCAACAACGTTCCGCCCTCATCTCGGGCATCGCGGCTTTCGTTTTTTGGGGAATCATTCCGGTCTATTGGAAATTGGTTCGCGCCGTTCCGGCCTCGGAAATTCTCGCGCACCGCTTCGTCTGGACGACCGCATTCCTCGTCGGATTGCTCACGTGGCAGGGTCGCTGGCCGGAAGTGCGAAGCGCATTTCGATCACGCCGCACCGTCCTCTTTTGTCTCGCGAGCGGCTGCGCTATTTCCTGCAACTGGCTCATGTTCATCTGGGCGGTGAACAGCAATCGCGTGCTTGAAACCAGCCTCGGCTATTTCATGGCGCCCATCGTGAACGTGCTCTTCGGCGCCATCTTTTTGCGTGAACGGCTGACGCGCTGGCAGCTGGCTTCTTTCGTCCTCGCCACCATCGGTGTCCTCAATCTCACGCTAGGCTACGGACGTTTTCCCTACATCGCGATCGGGCTCTGCTGCTCGTGGGGACTCTACGGTTTGCTGCGCAAGCTTTCCGGCACGGCCGCGATCCCGGGATTGTTTTTCGAGACGACTTTGCTCTTACCGCTCGCCATCGTCTTCCTGATTTTCCTCCAACAAAAGAACGCGCTCTTCTTCGGCCCGGTGCACTGGTCGGAATCCCTTCTGCTGGTCGCGAGCGGCGTCATCACTGGCCTGCCGCTCGTATGGTTTGGCTATGCGGCGCGCCATTTGCGCCTCACGACCGTTGGCTTTCTCCAATACCTCGCGCCGAGCGGCACATTCTTTCTCGGCGTTTTTCTTTATCATGAAACCTTTACCCGCGCGCACTTGATCACCTTTGGTTTGATCTGGATCGCCTGCGGCATCTTCACCGCGGAAATGATTCGGCTGTGGCGCAGGCAACGGGGCGGCATGAACCAAGTTCCGCCGATCGCAGAGTGAGGAAAGGCATTGAGGGAAAGCCTTACTCTCTCCCTACTGTGCTCCTGAGAGGAGCGAAGCAAAGTCGCGCCGATTGCGAACCCTGACTCGTGACCTATCTTCCGCCCCCCATGTGGACCGAAGATGATTTTCAATACGCGGCCGAGAACACGCAGGTGATTCTCGCGCCCGAGCATCAGATCGCCACTTTTGGCGCGACCAGCTTTCGCTTTTATCTGATCTCGGAATTGATGGATCGCGCAAATGAAGTGCGGGTCCGCGACGGACAGATCCACGCCGAGCGTCCGCAAATCCTCACGCCCGAGCATTACACGAAATTGCTGCTCGAAGGGTTCGGCGATAAGGCGCAAAAGTATGCCGAGCAACTGCGCGAACGGATGCGCAATATCGCCGTCCTGCGTTATGGATTTCAATTCCGCAAGACGGACGTGACTGAGAATACCTTTCGCGAATCCATCGACGCAGTCGTGACGCGGACAAAAACCCGAGTGCAAAATTCCGGGGAACCGCTTAGTGCCGTCATTCAAGGCGTGGATGACGCCTGGGAAGTTTGTCTGCTCAAGTTCACCATCGACCTGATCGAAAAATCGTCGGGCGGAAATATCGGCGATTTCCGCAAGCGCGGATTGTTGTAGCTCACGAGCGAGAGCGACAAACGAGCGGTGTCATCCTGAGCGGCGAAGACGGCGAAGGAACTCGCAGTCACTATCGGGCACTGCGTGATCTGATACGGCAGTCGTTAGGCCAAGCGTGGGATCCTTCGGCGCGCTTCGCCAGCCTCAGGATGACACGTTCGTTATTCGTACGCGCGGCGGCCGCTGGTTTTAGCCGGGGTCGGTACCCCGGCTAACGAAAGACGTGGCCACGCGTAAGACCAGCCGGGATCAGCGATCCCGGCTACAACGGCGCCAGCGGTTGCAACTTCTCGTAGCGCCGCATCAATTTCAGAAACCGCAGCGTATCTCGCACCGGATGGATGCTGCTCACTTCATCCGAATAGACCGTTGAGACCGGCACCGATTCGATCCGGAATCCTTTTCGGCTCACTTTGATCAGCATCTCAGTCTCGTATTCGAAGCGTTCCCCGCCTTCGAGCAAATGCGGAATGACCGCTGCGCTTAACATGCGAAAGCCGCACTGCGTGTCGGGTATTTCCTGTCCACAAGCCCGGCTGATTCGCCCGCTCATGTAACGATTCACGATGCGCCTAACGACTGGCATGGAGCGCACATCACTCATGCGCGTGCCAATAAGAAGCTGCGCGCCACCTGCGGTCGCGGCGATGAAGCGATTTATCTCTTCCGGCAAATGCTGTCCGTCGCCATCCAGAATCACGACATGCTCAAACCCGCGTTCCAGGCAAGAGCGCAGGCCATCCTGAATCGATTCGCCTTTGCCGCAATTTTGCGCATGGACCAGGACCTCCGCGCCGGCAGCACGCGCTTTCTCCGCGGTCGAATCCGTCGACCCATCATCGATCACCAATACGTGATCGATTTCCTTGCGCGTGCGCGCGACGACATCGCCGATGTGTTTCTCTTCGTGATAAGCGGGAATGATCGCCGCTACCGTGGTTCGATTTACCGCACCCGCGGCAGGCGAACCCTCCATCGTTAGCGCACGACCGGATGAAAATCCGCCGCGTGATACGAGCTGCGGACGAGCGGACCGGAGGCGACATGCGCGAAGCCCTTCTTGCGCGCGATCTCGCCGTAGAGATCGAAGCGCTCCGGCGTGACGAATTCGATCACGGGCAAATGATTCGGCGTCGGCCGCAGATATTGGCCAAGAGTCAGGACCTCGCAGCCGACCTCGCGCAAATCGTCCATCGTCTGGAAAAGTTCCGGCTCGCTTTCGCCAAGACCGAGCATGACGCCGCTCTTCGTCACCACTTTCGAGGAAAGTTGTTTCGCTTTGCGTAATACTTCGAGCGAGGTGCGATATTTGGCGCGCGAGCGTACGAACGGTGTCAGTCGTTCGACCGTCTCCAGGTTGTGATTGAAAATTTCCGGCGCCGCTTCGGTCACGATCTCGATGCACCAATCCTGCGCATGAAAATCCGGCACCAGCACTTCGATGATGATGCTGGGATCCATCTCGCGCACCGCTTGAATGGTGCGCGCGAAATGATTTGCGCCGCCATCTTTCAAATCGTCACGCGCCACCGCGGTGATGACGACATGCTTCAAATCCATGCGGCGAACCGCTTCGGCGACGCGTTGCGGCTCATCTTCTTCGAGCGCGAAAGGCTTCGCTGTGCTGACCGCGCAAAATCCGCAAGCACGGGTGCAGCGTTCCCCCGCGATCATGACCGTGGCCGTGCCCTGGCTCCAGCATTCCCAGCGATTCGGGCACTGCGCACTTTCGCAAACGGTGTGCAGACGCAGATCGGAGATGAGCGCTTTGGTCGAAAAGAATTTTGGATTCGACGGCAATCGCACTTTGATCCACGGCGGCTTCTGCGCCTGGTGCAACGCCGGATCGATTTTCGCGCAGGACATTCGCGGCGAAGTTATTCGCCGGCCGATGGGAAAGCAACCGAGCGCTGATCGCGCGATGTCAGCTTGAGACCGCGCAGACGGAGAAAGATTTCCCGCCTGGGCTAGCGTTCAACGCGCGCCCGTTAATGTCGTCTGCGGCGCTATCGGGATGACACGCTCGACATTACAACTTCGTTCGACCCGAGAGCGCCTGATACAACGTGAGCTCGTCGGCCGATTCCAGTCCCCCACCCGCCGGCAAACCATGCGCGATACGCGTGAGATTTACCGGAAACGTTTTCAAGAGCTCCACTAAATAATTCGTCGTCGCCTCGCCTTCCACATCGGCGGCCAGCGCAAGAATCACCTCGGTGAAACCACCGTCTTTAATCCGCTCGACCAACTGATTGATCCGTAAATCTTCCGGCCCGATATGATCGAGCGGGCTGATTCGTCCGCCTAACGAGTGATAAAGCCCGCGGAACGCGCTCGTTTTTTCCAGCGGCAGGATGTCGGTCGCTTGCTCGACCACGCAAAGCAGGTCTTTCGCGCGCGTTTCATCCTGACAAATCTCACATAGCTCCCCCATGGTGAAAAAGCCGCACTGCTGGCAAGGACGCACGCTGCTGCGCGTGGCCGTCACCGCCTGCGCGATTCGATCCGGTTGATCTCCGCGCGCCTGCACCATCCAGAGCGCGATTCGCTCGGCCGAGCGCGGACCGACGCCGGGCATCTGGCGCAGCTGCGCGATCAATTCCCTGATCGCCGGGGGATACTCGATCTTCCTCAAGGCCGGGCCCGATTAATCCGCTTCCGTCAGATGGAGGGCGAGCGGCTCGATCCGGCGCAGATACAATTGCAAAGGCGCGTCGTCGTACTCGTTTGGTCCGCGCGCTTTTTGAAATTGCGAATACGCTTCCGCCCAGCGTTTTTCCCGATAGAGAACGACGCCGTTCCAGAAGCAATCGCGGCGCGCAATTTGTTCCGGAGTCGCTTCGCCGCTCAGCATGAGCGGCTCGTAAATTTCATGCCGTTCGCGCACATCGACGCCGCTGAGGAAATCGATCGGGCGGGCCACGATCGCTTTGTTGGCCAGCTCGAAAGTTTGCGGCCCAATCAAAACGCGCGAGCCATAAAAGCGATTCGCGATGCAGAAACGGCGCGCCAACTCCACCGGCTCACCCGTCGCCAGCAAACCGCCATCCTGGTTCAGAGGGGCGACGATCATCGTGCCCGAGCTGATCCCGAGATGAACGCCGAACTTCTTGAAAACTTCATCGCGCCCTTCGCGGCGCAATTTCTCGAATGACTCGAGCAATGACAGCGCGTGGCGCGTCGCTTTCTCAGCTTGGTTCGCATCCGGCGCAGGAAATCCGAAGACCGCCACGATGCCTTCTCCGGTCACGGTCTCGATGTATGCGCCCGCATTTAAAAAAGATTCGGTCGCGCGCGCGATAAACTTTTCCACGATCTCCGCGAGTAAGGCGGGTGGACATTCCTCCGCGAGATCGTGCTTGTTCGCGATGTCGCAAACCACCGCGGTCGCTTCATAACTCTTCGCTTCCGGCAGGTAAGCCAAATCACCGGAAACGACGCGCGCGACCTGCTCGTCGGACAAACGCCCGCGGAAACAATCCTTCGCGATGAAGGAGCGGCTGCGCCCCGCAAAAACCGCGTAGCCATTCGCGGCCGCAAAACTCAGACCGAGCGCGAGGACCGAAGGCAGAGGTTGAAAGAAAATGTGATAGAGCAAACAGATCCAGGCGATAACAGCGAGCTCAACCGCGAGAAGCGCCAAGGGCACGCCCAGTTTTTTGCGGCGCGCGCTGTTCAGGATCAACCACGCCACGCCAAAGGAGAGCACAACCACGAGCGGGTAGTGCAGTTTCGCGCTGACGATTTTGCCCGGCAGTTCGCTGCCCGCGACGAGATTCGCGATCGATTTTTCGACCGGAAGAAGCACGCCTTTGACGTGCAGCGCGATGACGATGGCGCTAACGAGCACGCCGATAATCAACACCGCAACGGAAGAGCGTTTCACGCGCGAATTGCTCTCAATCTTTCTCCGCGCGTGCAAGCGGATAGTGCGAGCGCACGACTAGCTCGCTCAGGAATTTATCCGGCGCATCGATCGCTTCGCGGGTCAGTATGAATGCATCTTGCCCTGTGTTCTTTTGCACGAGACTGAGACCGAACTGGTAGTCCTTGAAGAGATGCGCGCAAAGCTCCGGCATCGTCATGCGCTCGGTTTGCGCGCGCTCGACCAGGCGGTGCAGCGCGGCGTCTTCGAAGGTGAGCGCGAGCTTATGTTCGCGATTGAATTGGTCGGCAAAGCTGCGCGCATTTTGGAGAAGGGCGGCTTCTTCCTGTTTGTGGCCTTCCGCCATTAGACGCTCGAGCACGCGCTGCGGTTCGCGCACCAGCTCGGTCGAGACGCGCAACTGCGTCAAGCCGGAGCCGGCGAGATGATATTTGTAATCGCGGAATAATTTTTCCCAAACCGTGAGCAAACCGCGCGCGCCGGTTTTTTCTTTGGCGGCTTCGACCGCGATCAAGCGCAAGGCCTCGTCTTCGAAACTGATCTCGATCCCGTAAGCGCGAAAGGCCCGCTCGTATTGCCGCAGGATGCTGCCCTCCGAGAATTTCATGATTTGGTAGAGATCGTCCGCGCTCAATTCTTCGCAGACCACTCGAACCGGGAGACGTCCGATGAACTCCGGCTCGAAACCGTACTCGATAAAATCCTGGGTGGTGACGTGCTGGAATAATTCGTTATCCATCACCGGCCGCGCGCCGGCGCTGAAACCAATCTGCGCCTGTGCCATCCGTCGGGAGACCTGCTGCTTCAAGCGTTCGAAAGCGCCGCTGACGACAAACAAAATATGGCGCGTGCTAATCGTCTCGCGTTTCGTTTTACCGCCCCGTTTTTGGAATTCGAACGCGGCCTGCAGCTGCGATTGGATGTCGTTCGCGCTTCGCACCGGCACTTCGGTTTCCTCCATCAGTTTGAGCAATGTCGTCTGAACCCCGCGCCCGCTCACATCGCGACCGGATAGATTTGAAGCAGCCGCGATCTTGTCGATCTCGTCGATATAAATGATCCCGAATTGCGCGCGGGCGACGTCGCCGTCGGCCTTCTGCAGGAGCTCACGCACAAGGTCTTCGACATCGCCGCCGACATAGCCGGTCTCGCTGAACTTGGTCGCGTCCGCTTTCACGAAAGGAACTTTGATCAGCTCCGCGATGTGTTTAATCAGATAAGTTTTTCCCACCCCAGTCGGACCGACCAGGATGACATTCTGCTTGGCGTACTCGGTTTCTTCCGCGCGCGTAGGATCTTCTTTCTCCAGCCGGCGCAGGTAATTGACATGGTTGTAGTGATCGCAAACCGCGATCGAGAGAACCTTCTTCGCTTCGTCCTGCTTAATCACGAAACGATCGAGGTGCGCCTTGATGTCGCGTGGCAGGAAATCGAAAGCAAAATCGTCCTCGGGAGGAGTAGCGGGCTTGTCTTCGCCTTCCGCCATGTCGGGCTGGGTGAAGGTGGCGAAAGAGACCTTGTCGCCGAAATTCGTTTTCATGAAATCGGAGAGCTTCGATTTCAATTCTTCCGGAGAAGGGAAAGGCGGATTTTGTTCCATGAGGGTGGAGGTCGAGTCGGGATTCGATTCGAGCGGGCGCAAACTTATCACCGCGCAGCGCGGTGTAAAACAGGCCTGGCGCGGAAAGCGATACATAAGGGTGCTTCCGGCAAGTTGCCGGACGCGGCAGGCCGGTGGCCTGCGCTCCCCGGAGCAGAGCGAGCACACGGTTGCGATCGAGCGGCGATGCTCGATTATTACGAGTGCGAATGACACCCAGGCTATTCTCGCCTCGATTCCCGATCGCGCCTTGGAGCGTGGTGTTCGTCGCTTCGTTTTGCCTGACGAGTTTCGCGAACGAATTGGCGCCGGAGGAAAAGCAATTCCTCGCCAAATACGAAGAAATCCACGTTGCGCTCGCGGCTGACAATCTGGCCAACGCGAAGAAGGCCGCGACTGGGTTGGGCGATGAAGGCAAGCTCCTCGCACAGACAGAATCCATCATCACGGCACGGAGGGAGTTCGAAACCTTGAGCGGGCACGCCATCCAACTAACGAGCGGCCAAAGCGGTTACTACGTCGTGAATTGTCCAATGTTGAAAAAAGATTGGGTCCAGACATCGGAAAAAATTTCGAATCCGTATGCCGGCGTGTCGATGCTTACCTGTGGGGTAGTGAAGAAGTAACGCGTCATCATGAGCTTTCTGGAAATCTCGCGCCGGCTTTTCATCGCCACTCTACTTTGTGCGCTCGTCGCGCTCTTCGTGCCTGCGCAGGCGAAAGGAATGACGGCGGCCAAGCCAGGCTGCTGTGCGCAAATGAAGATGACCGAGCAAAGCGACGATTCATGCCCGATGCACAAGCAAGCGCCGGCGAAGGAACAGGATTCACCCTGCTGCCAGGCCTGCGCTCTCAGTCTTAGCCTCCTTTTTCTCACGCCGCGGGATTTTGTTTACGCCCAGACCGGCGAAGCATCACTCGTTAGTCTATCGGTCCGCAGCCACTCGCTTGCGCATCGCCCTCCTGTTCCGCCTCCGCGTTTCGCGATTCTCTAATCGCAACCGGCTCGCCTTTGTGGCGAGAACTAACGCCAGCCTTCACCCAGGCGAGGGCTGGCAAAGTCAGCTTCCACCACGGTCGAAGCTGGCAGGAGCTCAACAGGAGGATTCCATGAATTACCTATTAGCATTGTTGGCGGCGCTCGCGCTCGTCGGCAGCGCAACCGCGACTTCCGAGTCGGGTAGCTGCTGCCCGGGCGAATGCTGCCTGGTCAAAACAAGCTGCTGCGCAAAATAGCGCGCCGCTCGCTAGCAACTGAGCCCCGCCGGAGAAATCCGGCGGGGACTCACCCAATTTTTTCTTATTCATATGTCCGTATTACGATTTTTAGTTTGTTCGATTTTGCTCACTGCGACATGCGCGGTCACTGCGCAGGAAGCTGTGCATTCACGACACTCAGCAAGAGCCAGTGAAGGCCGTTATGTTTGCCCGATGCATCCCGAGATGCTGAGCGATCATCCGGGGAAATGTCCAAATTGCGGAATGACGCTCGTGCTCCAAAAAGAAAAGGCGGAGCAGGCAAAATCCGAAATTCGATCAGCGACTGGAATGCCGCAGGAGCACATGCATTCCATGTCGATGCAGTCGTCGATCAGCATTGCCGATCCCATGGGCCGCGAATCCTCTGGCACCGCGTGGGTGCCGGATTCGACGCCGATGTACGGCAAAATGATCATGCTGGGAGACGATATGCTTATGCTGCATGGCGGCGCCTTCCCGCGTTACACCAATGTGAGCACGCGTCGTGGCGACGATCGCATCGACATGCCGAATTGGTTCATGGCGATGTATTCGCATCCCTTCGGCGAAAACGCGCAGATCGGTTTTCGGGGAATGTTCAGCCTCGATCCGTTGACCGAACAGGGACGCGGTTATCCCCTTCTCTTTCAATCGGGCGAAACTTGGAACGACCAGCCGTTGCACGACCGTCAACATCCGCACGATTTATTTGACGAGCTTTCGATCAGCTACTCGCAGCGCCTACCGAGTGATTTTTCGAGCTATGTTTACTTCGGCATGCCGGGCGAACCCGCCCTTGGTCCGCCGACTTTCATGCATCGTCTGAGCGCGATGGATAATCCGGACGCGCCGATCGGTCATCACTGGCAGGATTCGACGCACATCACCTTCGGCGTCGCGACGCTTGGTTTAGCCTGGAAAAACGTGAAGGTGGAAGGAAGCATTTTCACTGGCCGCGAGCCGGATGAGGATCGCTATGATTTTGACGAACCACGCTTCGATTCCTACAGCGGCCGTCTTTCCTGGAATCCCACGCGCAATCTCGCCCTGCAGGTTTCGCATGGATACTTGCACAGTCCCGAGGCAGGCGATCCGGACCTTAACCAGCATCGAACGAGCGCTTCCGCGATTTACAATCTGCCGCTGGGAAGCGACGCGAACTGGTCGAATTCAATCGTCTGGGCTCAAGACCGAAACACCGGTGAACGCGCCACGCATTCGTTGCTCGCCGAAACGAATTTCCAACGCGGACGCGACACGATCTACGCGCGTTGGGAGCGAGTGGAAAAATCAGGACACGAGCTGGTGCTCGATGAAACCGACCATGACCACATCTTTCCCGTCTCGGGCTACACGGTCGGTTACGTGCGCGATCTTGTGCATGGCCGCGGGATCGACGTCGGGCTTGGCGGTCAATTTACCCTTAGCGATATGCCGGATTATCTCGAACGCTACTACGGCGACGAGCTGCCATATTCATTTCAAATCTTCGCCCGCATCCGACCGTGGCGGATGTCCCATTAAGAATGTTATTTATGGACTGGATCCCCCTCACGCTACATCACGCGCTCGCCATGTTATGGATGACATTCTGGGCGCTGGTGCTTGGCTTCAGCATCTCCGCTGCCCTGCAGGTTTTCGTTAGTAAAGACACGATGAGTCGCGCTTTCGGGCGGACGAATTTAAAGACGGTCGGATTAGCCATGGTCTTCGGCGCGGCCAGTTCCTCGTGCTCCTACGCGGCGGCCGCCGCTGGCCGCAGCGCGATCAAGCAAGGCGCAGCTCTCGTCCCCGCGCTCGCCTTTATGTTCGCGTCGACAAATCTCGTGATCGAAATGGGAATCGTCCTCTACATTTTGCTGGGATGGAAATTCGTTCTCGCGGAATTTGTTGGCGCTTTCGTCTTGATCGGAATGATGTGGTCACTCGTTAGGCTTTTCTTGCCTAAAACGGTCGAGCTCGAAATCTCAAGGCGCGCTGTGGCTGAGGAAGAAGGTGGATGCTGTCATTCTGATCACGAACACGGTCATGAGACGCCAAAGAGGAGCAAGTGGCGGCGCCTGGCTTCCGCGTTTTTGATGGATTGGCAGATGCTTTGGAAAGAAATCCTGGGCGGATTCCTGATCGCAGGGCTCCTCGCCGCAGTCGTTCCCCCGACTTGGTGGGAAGCGCTTTTTCTCCATACAGAAAATGCGCCGCTCCGTCTGATCGCGAATGCTCTAATCGGCCCGCTCATCGCCATCGCCTCCTTCGTCTGCTCGGTCGGAAATCTTCCCCTCGCGCAATTACTCTGGGCACACGGCATCAGTTTTGGCGGCGTTATTTCATTCATTTACGCCGACCTGCTCGTCGTTCCGTTGATCCTGATCTACGCGAAATACTACGGCGCGCGGGCCACCGCCTACATCGTCGTCATCTTCTACACCTCGATGGTTATTTCGGGCATTGTGGTTGATCTCCTCTTCAACTTTCTTGGCATCGTACCCACGGGTGAACGTCCGCCGAGCGTGATGGAGCACGGGATGATTACTTGGAATTACACCAGTTGGCTCGACCTCGCCGCGGCGGTCGTATTCGGCTTAATGCTATTTTTGAATTTCCAAGGCCGGAGCGAGCAGCGCGTAAATTAAACCGAGCGCACCGCGCCCGAGCACGACGAGAATCACATTCCATTTTCACGGGACCGCGTGCTGCGAGGCGGCGGACAGGGCCCGGCATTTGGCGCCAAAGGTAAGCAACGCTGCTTTTTGGCGCTCGGCGTTCTACATCCTTAATTTGTCATCCTGAGTGGAACGAAGGATCTCTGACTATTCTGGGCATCGGATGTGAAATAATCAGAGATGTTTCGCTTCGCTCAACATGACAAGGTGAGAGAAGTCTCGGAGGCATGCCGTTTTTCTGGTTCGACTTCAAGTAAGCTATGACACTTGCGGCCTTTTCTGCGTCCTCTCGTCTGCTGTTCACGCACCGTGCGGCAACGGATTGAGCAGGACCGGAAGTCGCAACCTGCGCGCGGCGAACGATTGTCGATCGCGGGCTTCGACTTCTCGACCCTGCTCACGATCAGAAAACGCACGCAGACTTCGCGCGCGGCAACGCGCAACGCGTTTTGGTTAGCGAAATGTGGTGGAGGTGCATCTGCCGCCGTTCTAAACTCACGCCGCATGTACTTCTGCTCCATTAAATCTCGCGCCTTTTTTCCATTCCTCTTCGCGCTCAGCACTTCATCCGTTTTCGCTGATGAAGGGATGTGGCTCTTCAACAATCCCCCGCTCAAGCAACTTAAAGAAAATTACCAGTTCGAGCCGACGCCGCAGTGGCTCGAGCACCTGCAAAAATCGAGTGTTCGCTTTAACTCTGGCGGAAGCGGTTCGTTTATTTCCGCCAACGGCCTCGTGATCACGAACCATCACGTCGGTCTCGATACGCTCCAAAAAATCTCGAGCGAAAAGAACAATTACGTGCGCGACGGCTTCTATGCCAAAACGCAAAAGGACGAATCGAAAGCGGCCGATCTGGAGCTGAACGTCCTCATCTCGATCGAGGATGTAACCGCGCGTGTGAACGCCGGCGTGCCCGCGGGATCGTCCGGAGACGATGCCAGCAAGGCGCGCGGAAATGTGATCGCGGAGATCGAAAAGGAGAGCAAAGACAAGACCGGCCTGCGCTCCGATGTAGTCACGCTGTATCAGGGCGGCGTTTACAATTTGTATCGCTACAAGCGCTACGATGATGTGCGTTTGGTTTTCGCGCCGGAGGAACAGATCGCCTTTTACGGCGGCGATCCGGACAACTTCGAGTATCCGCGTTTCGATCTCGATATCTGCATTTTTCGAGCTTACGAAAACGGGCAACCGGCCAGGATCGAACACTTCCTGAAGTGGAACTCGAAAGGTCCGGCGGACGGCGAGCTGACTTTCGTGAGCGGACATCCTGGTCTGACCGATCGGCAATTAACCGTGAGTGAACTGGCGGAAACGCGCGACGCCGAGATCCCGTATCTGCTGAACATGTTTAACCGGCGTGAGGTTTTAATCGATGCGTTCGGCAAGCGCAGTTTCGAAAATGCGCGTCGCGTCCAGGATTACATCCGCGGGATCGAAAATAACCGGAAGCGTTACGACGGTTATGTCGCGGCCTTGTTCGATCCGGAAGTCTGGAGCGCGATCGAACAGCGCGAAGAAAAACTCCGCGCCGCCATGAGCGGAAAGCCAGAATTCCAAGGAACGCTGGGCGCCTATGACCGGATCAAAAAGGCGCAGGAAGAAACGGCGAAGATTCTGCCGGTCTACAACTACTTCGAGACTTTCCGCGGCAAACAAGGCGCGAGCTATCGCGCGCCCCGCGCTTTCTACAGCAAGCTCTTCAAATACGCGCGGCGTGTTTTGCGGGCGGGTGAGGAACAACCGAAGACAAATGGCGAACGCTTTCCGGAATTCCGCGAGAGCAATCGCGAATCGCTCGAGCTCGATCTCTTTTCCACCGAGCCGGTCTATGACGACGTGGAACAGATCACGCTGACCGATTCGCTCACTGACATGGCGGAGCGCTTCGGCGCGGAGGATCCGCTCGTGCAAAAAGTCCTGGCAGGAAAATCGCCGGTAGCGCGCGCCGCGGAGTTGATTAAGGGCACCAAGCTAAAAGATATCGCGTTCCGCAAACAAATTTTTGAAGGCGGCGCGTCCTCGCTTGCCGGAGCGAACGACCCGATGATCGAGCTGGCGCGGATCGTGGATGGGCCAGCGCGCGAGGCGCGGAAAGTTTGGGAAGCGCAGGATGAAATCAAACAGCAGGCTTACGCGGAGATCGCTAAGGCGCGTTTTGCGATTGAGGGTACGAGCAATTATCCCGACGCCACCTTTACCTTGCGACTCTCCTACGGCCCGCTGCGCGGCTACGAAGAGATCGGTAAACAGATTCCGTCGCTCACGAATATTGCCGGGCTTTATCAGCGCGCGGCCGAGCACAACAACCTGCCGCCCTTCGATCTCCCAAAGCGCTGGATCGATCGCAAAGCGAAATTGAACTTGAACACGCCGTTTAATTTCGTTTCTACCGCCGACATCATTGGCGGGAACAGCGGCAGTCCAGTGACGAACAAGGCGAACGAATTCGTCGGGATTATTTTCGACGGCAACATCCAGTCGTTAGTCCTCGACTGCATCTTCAGCGAGAAACAGGCGCGGGCCGTAAGTGTTGATTCCGCTGCGATCAGCGAAGCGTTGCGCAAAGTTTACGACGCCGGTGCGCTCGCGGATGAAATCGAAGGCGGGAAGAAATAGACAAGATTTACAGGATGAACAGGATTGGTTTTTCTAAATCCTGAAAAATCCTGTTAATCCTGTCTAACTTTCACAGCTCTCGCAGCAAAACCTTCCAGCGCGCCCAGGCGTCGTCGCGGGCTTTTTTGTCGTCGGCGCTGCCTTCGGGGGATTCGCCTGCGCGCATAAATCCATGGCCCGCCCCTTTATAGATGACGGGCTCATATCTTTTGCCGGCCGCTTTCATCATCTCCTCACCTTTCGAAATGGTCGAGTTCACCCGCTCATCCTTCTCGCCGTAGAATCCGTAAACCGGGCAGGGAATGTTCGCGATCAAACTCGGCTTATCCTCCGTGGGACCATAGAAGGAATACGCCGCCTTCAGCTTCGTATTCAAACCGGCGTAACCGAACGACCATCCCCCTCCCCAGCAAAATCCGCATTCCGCCAGCGTTCCATTCGAGGATGGAATCTTCGCGGCGTAATCCGCAGTCGCGTTCAGATCCGCGATGACTTGCTCCTTCGGCAAGGCCGAAATCGCTTTCCGCGCGCCATCCACATCCGCGTAAGTCTGGCCGCTCAACAAATCGGGCGCGATCGCGATTACGCCATTCTCCGCCAGTTGATCGCAGACGCCGCGGACCCAATCAGTCAGCCCAAAAATTTCGTGAATGACGAGGACGACGGGAGCCTTCTCTTTCTTCTCCGGATAAACGACGAACGCCTTTAGCGTGCGCTCGCCCGATTTATATTCCACCCATTCGCCATGCCGCGACGAATTGTTCAGGCGGGGCTTGGCCCATTCCTGCGCGTCGACCGTCGTCGAAAATCCGGTCACTAAAACCAGCGCCGCAACCAAAATAAATTTCGTGCGCATCAGTAAGTTTGTCCGGTTCGGCTGGGGCCTCCCACTGCGTCGGGTGCGCTAGCGCCACGGAAAATCAAGCTGTCGAGGCTCAGCGGTCCTGCGCCGCGGAAGAAAATGTAGAGGAAGATCCAGCAATAAATCACCGCTGACTCGCCGTGATTTACGATGGGAAAGAACGCGCCCTTCGCGTGCACCGTGAAATAGGCCGCTGCCATCAAACCGCTGGCGAGAAAGGCGGCGACCATCGTGAGCAGCCCAATCGCGATTAGCAACCCGCCTACCAGCTCGATCGAACCCGCGACCATCATTTTGGTGTTGAGAGCGTGCGGCGGTTGGTTCGGATCCCCAAACCAGCCGAGTAATTTCTGCGCGCCGTGACATGCGAAAAGCAATCCGACGATGATGCGCATGAGCGCGTAGACGTAACTTGAATATTTTCCCAGTGAGTTCACGGGTGCAGGCTGCGCATTCACGCCGCGCCGGTCAAGGCCCGCATTGGCCGGAGCGCTCAGTTGCATGTTTCTTTAACTCAATCAGCATGCGCTGATGCAGGTGCACGTGGGCTGTTCGGGCTGGTTCTACTGGCATTGGCGCGGCCTCTTTTATCCCGAGACCAAGCGGACCGACACCTGGTTCCGCCGTTACACGGAAAATTTCCAAACCGTGGAATTGAACGCGCCCTTCTATAAGTGGCCGAAACTCGCGACCGCCAAAGCATGGCGTCGCAACGCGCCGGAAGATTTTCGCTATTCGGTGAAAGTGAATCGTCTGATCACACACGAGAAGCGGCTCGTGCATACGCGGATGTTGATCGAGGAATTCTATCGCTTTGCCGAAATCCTCGGACCGAAACTGGGATGCTTCCTTTTTCAATTTCCGCCGAGCTATCGCTACACCGCCTCGCGCTTGCAGAGCATCGTTCGGCAGCTCGATCCGCAATACCGCAACGCGATCGAGTTCCGTCACAGCAGTTGGTGGCGCGAATCGGTCTATCGTCATCTCGAGGAACGCGGCCTGATTTTCTGCACCGTGAGCGCGCCGCGTTTGCCGGATGATTTGATCAAGACCGGGGACGTAATTTACGCGCGGCTGCACGGACGAAGCCGCTGGTATCGGCATGATTACACCGACGAAGAGCTGGAGGTCTGGGCGCGCAAGATCGTCGAAAGCGGCGCGCGGGAAGCGTGGATTTATTTCGATAACGATCGCGACGCATTCGCGATCAAAAATGCGCGCACGCTGATTTCGCGACTGCGCGCGATGGGTTGCGATTCAAAATGAAAAATGGAGCCGGCCGGCCTTCCAGCCGCTGGACGTAAAGCGGCAGATTATCTTTCCACGTCTTCGGACTCAATTGACCTTTGAAAGAAGAACGAATCGTCATCGCGGGCGGTGGGGCCGCGGGATTTTTCGCGGCGATCGCCTCTGCAGAAGCGCGCCCGAAAAATGAAGTCGTCATTCTGGAGCGCGGCTCGCAATTTCTAACCAAAGTCCGCATCTCCGGCGGAGGCCGCTGCAACGTCACACACACTGCGCTCGATCCGCGCAGATTTGCGGCTCGCTACCCGCGGGGCGAACGGGCCTTGCTGGGCGCGCTGCATCGGTTCTCGCCCGAAGACACAATCGCGTGGTTTGAAAAACGCGGCGTTCGCCTGAAAACCGAAGAAGATGGCCGCATCTTTCCGGTAACGGATTCCTCAGGCACGGTGATCGACTGCCTATTGCATGAAGCGAAGATGGCCGGGGTGAATATGTTCGCGCGCAGAGGACTCGTGAAAGCGGTTTGTGAACCGGCGGGTGGATTCGCGCTCGAGCTTTCCGATCGGAGCGCGATGAAGTGTGATCGGCTTCTTCTCGCGACCGGCGGAACGCGCGCCGTCAACGACGCAGAGATCGCAAACTCGTTAGGCCACACCGCGGAATCGCCAGTGCCGTCGTTGTTTTCATTTCACGTTCCGACGGCCTGGCTGCGCTTGCTTCCAGGAGTTTCGCTGGAAGACGCCGAGCTAACCGTTGAGGGAACGAAATTGCGCGAACGTGGTCCGCTGCTGATCACGCATCACGGGGTCAGCGGGCCGGGCGTGCTTCGTCTTTCCGCGTGGGGCGCCCGTATCCTGGCGGAAATGGATTATAAATTCGTGCTCCGAATCAATTGGCTTCCATCGCTTACGGCTGACGCGTTGAACCAAGAGCTGAACGCGCGGCGATCTACTTCCGCAAAACGCCGCGTGGCAAACTTTTCCGTCGCTCCCCTTCCCGTTCGCCTTTGGGAACAGCTCGTAAGTGCGGCCGCGATTCCGGCTGAGACGCTTTGGGCGGAGTTCTCGCGCGCGAACAGTCTAGCACTCGTTAGGCAGATTCAGCGGACGGAATTTAACGTCGATGGCAAAACGCTGAACAAAGATGAGTTCGTCAGCTGCGGCGGGATTCGCCTGGCGGAGGTGGATTTCAAAACCATGGAGAGCCGCATCGTGCCGCATCTTTACTTCGCGGGTGAGCTGCTCGATCTCGATGGCATTACTGGCGGTTTCAATTTCCAGGCGGCGTGGAGCACAGCCTGGATCGCCGGCCACGCGATGGCCGACGCAGCAGGCTCGACTTGATCCCCACCTAACGATTCGACCGCGCTGTCGCACCGACGTTGCTTCCGACCGCGCCGCCGGTTATCGATGTCCATGCGGGCGACGATAAATGTGGCGATGCAGAATGCGATCGCAGGCGTGCGGCAAATCTATGCAGAGCTCGCGACGCGTCCGATCGAGCGGAGCTGCGCGCGGGCGAAAGAGTGTTGTCACTTCAAGCTGACCGGCAGGACGCCGTACCTAACGAGAGGCGAGGCGGCGGTAGCAGCGAAGGCATTGCGCGCGGCTGGACGAAAAGATCTGCCGAATGCGATCGCCGGCGCGTGTCCAATGTTGGAGACGACCAGCGGCAATTGTTTGATTTATCAGGACCGCCCTTTCGGCTGCCGGACGCATTTTTGCGCAATGGCGGGTGGGCCCTACGCGCGGCGCGAGGTCGCGGATTTAATACATCGGTTAGAAAAAATCGATTCGGAACTGGGGGGAAACGGCGCGAGCGCGTTGCCCTTCGCGATGACGGAAGCTTTGAAACAAGTGCGCTGATGATGATGCTCGGAGCGTCATCCCTTGGTGATTTTCGGCGGCGCTCTTGTCGCGCATCCTTGTTCGCGTTCCTACTCTTGATCGCGGCGGCGTATCCCGCTTTTGCCGATTTGAATCCGGCGTCGGTTCGCGCCGCCGCCGCTTATTCCAACGGCCATGGGGGCGCCTCGCTCCTCATCCTGCAAGGAGGAAAAACGCTGCATGAAAATGGCGCGGATGCAGCTCGGAAAATCTATAGCGGCACGAAAGCGTTCTGGTGTTTGGGCGCGCTCGCGGCGGCGCAGGATGGTTTACTTAACCTGGACGAGCGAGTGGCCGATACGATTCCGAATTGGCGTGGCGATTCACGGAAAGCGCGCGTGACCGTTCGGAAACTGCTCGATTTTTCCTGCGGACTCGAGCCCGGTTTTCGGTTGCATAAAGACGACTCCGAAGATCGCGACGCGATCGCGGTTCGGCTGCCGATGGTTGCCGAACCTGGAGCGTCCTTCATCTACGGACCCAGTTCGTTGCAAGTATTTCACGCCATCTTGAAAGCGAAGCTCAAGGGCGAGTCGCCGCGCGCCTATCTCGAACGCCGCGTTTTGCGGCGGCTTGGTCTGGGCCGCCAGCGCTACCTGGAGGATCGCGCTGGCAATCCGCTTCTGGCCGCCGGCTGGACTCTCAGCGCCCGGCAATGGACGAAACTCGGAGAGCTAGTGCTGAACAATGGGGCGCCGGTTCTTTCGGCAAACTTACTCGCACAATCCTGGCGTGGCTCGGCCGCGAATAATTCCTACTCGTTAGGCTGGTGGAACAATCGCGCTGCGCCGGGCGGTCGGGAGTTTGATTTCGAAGAAATGCTCACTCCGAAATGGTCGGCGCAAGATTGGAACCGAGCCTGCATTTGCCGAGATGCGCCCAACGACCTGGTGATGTGCATCGGGTCGCTTCACCAGCGGCTCTACGTCATCCCGTCGTTGCGCGTCGTGATCGCGCGGCACGGCAATGGCGGCTCATTCTCCGACGCCCGTTTCCTGCGCCTGCTCCTCGGGCGTGAGCGGTAGCGCCTTCAAAATCGGCGGCGGCTCGCTTTCCGGCGCCGTCTCCATCGGAGCCGCCATCATCAAGATACCTTCCTCTTTTTGCCAATGATAGCCGAAGGCGAAACCCAACGGCGAAGGCGGATTCCGTTGATAAACAGCCGAGAGGTCCGGCTGCGTGTATTTCGCAAAGGTCGTCCGATGCGGAATGTAACGGCCATAGCAACGCACCATCCAACCTTTCGGAAACGCGCGCAGCGGTATGCCGGAGTCGTCCTGCACGATGACTTGGCTATGCTCGAGGAGAAAACTCCGCACGCCGCTGAAGCCTTCGCCGTGCATGAGAAATGACGCGGCCTTGAGCAAGCTCAGCCCCGGCCCGCGCTCGGCGCACCATTTGAAAAACGCGCTCTTGCCATTGCCGGAGAGATCGGTCTTGAAATAATAAAGTGTCTGCGTCTGCTGACGCGCAGGATCCTGAAATAAAATTCGGACTCCCTCGGCCGGGGTGGTGACAGGCGCGACCTCAAGCACCTGATAGCCAAGCCGCGCCATAAAGACAGACAGAATTGGCACCGTGCCGGCGAGTCCGCTACGACCGAACCGTGCCTGCATTTCTTTCGTGATGAAATATTGGAAACGCAAAATGTCGCCCATTGATCCGCGCAAAGCCGCAAGCTCGACTCCAAGTTTTTCAGGTGAAAGGCTGGCCAGATCCGGCAATTGCCCGACCGGTTCGAGGCCGGCAAGAATGTAAGTGTTCGCGTAGGGGAAGAAGACGTTGGCGTAGAGAAAATCAGGACCGCTAAACATGTAGAACATGGTGTCGGTGCGGTGGAAGTAGGGCTCGCCGTTTGCCGCCATCCAATTGCGAATCGGCAGGATTTGTTGGCTCTCCTTTTTCGTCCATGCCTGCTCCATCTCGCGGGCGTGCTGTTGCCAATCCGCTCCCGACATAAGCGGCGCGAGCGCGCCAGTCACCGGTAACCCGGCCAGAAAACGGGCGGTCTCATCAACCGTCGCCGGATTCTGCGCGTAGAGGGAACTCGCTGCGAAGAAGAGCAAATAACGAAGGCGAATTTTCATCGGCTGATTTTATTTTCGGCTCGGATAGTTTTCGGCGAGAGAAAATAAATCACCAGTCCCAGCAGCATCGTGACCAGACCGAGGAGGGACGGCCCGCGAGTGGATGAGTTGTAGAGTAGATTCACCAACATCCACGCGCTGATCAGCAAAAAAAGAAGCGGCGTGATTGGATAACCCCAGACTTTGTAGGGTCGCGGCAGATCCGGTTGTCGCCAACGCAGAACGAAGAGGCCGAAGACAGTCAGCGCCGAACACAGCGTGAGACTGAACTGCACGTAATTGACCACGGCCTGAAAGGTGGCGGTGAGCAGCATCACATTCACAATGACGAACTGGAGCAGGATCGCATTCACCGGAATACCGCGATTGCTTCGTCGCGCCAGCCGCTGCAGCACTCGCAAATCCTCTCCCATCGCCACGGTCACGCGCGGGCCTATCCACATCATCGCGCTCACGGTTGAAACCAAACCGAGGCAGATAAACAAAGTCACGATCTTGCCGCCGGCCGGACCAAAAATATGCGCGCCCGCAACGAGCGCGACCTGCTGTTTACCCGTCATTTCGGCAATCGGTGTGGTGCGGAGGAAAACTGTATTCAACCCGACATACAGAACCGTTACGAGCAATGTTCCCAACCCGACCGAGAGCGGAATATTGCGCGCTGGATTCTGGATCTCGCTTGTAATGTAGGTGGACGCGTTCCATCCCGAGTAAGCGTACATGACCCAAAAAAGGCTGACCGCGAATGGTGTGCTCGCGATCAATGCCGCGTCCGCTTTCGCCGGAAAGAAGGAGATCGCTTGCGTGCCGATGAGAAAGAATCCGGTCACGATGATCACGAGAATCAGGCCGATTTTCAGGAGGGTCGATCCGACTTGGAACGCACTGCCGAGGCGGAGATCGAGCAGGAGGATGGCGGTGGTAATCCAGACCACGGCAAAGGCCCAGAGGAGCGGATTAGTGCCAGGAATTATTTCGGCCAGATAGGTGCCGAACGGCCTCGCCGCGATTGCGACTGGCGCAGAAAAACCAACCGTGCCTGAGATCCAGCCGGCGAGAAAACCGAGCGAGGGATGATAAATCTCGCGCAGAAAATTGTATTCGCCGCCAGAACGCGGCAGCGCGGCGCCGAGTTCCGCATAAGAAAGAGCGCCGCACATCGCGCAAATTCCTCCGATCACCCAAAGAAACGTAATGGCGAATCCGCTCGGCAAATCGCCGACCTGGAATCCGAGACTGGTGAAGATGCCGGTGCCGACCATGTTCGCGACCACGATGCAGGTCGCGGTCAGGAGCGAGATGCGCGGCGGGCTGGCTGGCGAGGCCTGCGGAATCATGAATGCAGACACGGCATCAAACGGGCCTACGTTTCACGACTTGTCATCCTGAGGCTGGCGAAGCGCGCCGAAGGATCTCACGCCCGCTACGACGCAAGCGCGCATCCAGCCGCTGACTTCGCAGAGAATGGTTTGGTGCAAGAAATCTTTGACGTGTTGCGAGATCCTTCGCCGTCTGCGCGGCTCAGGATGACACGAATGATCACGCTGCTTTTTTGTGCGTTTTCGCGGCACGTTTCTGCGCAGATTTTGCCGCGCCGATTTTCTTCCCGCCGTGCGATTGCGCCAGGCTTTGCTGCAGGACCGCGACGAGATCGATCACCTTGGTCGATTCCCGTTTTCCTTTCGGCTTGGTCTCGATCTCCTTCCCGCCCGATTCCACCTTCTCCTCGATCACCTCGAGGAGCGCGTCCCGGTAATCGTCCTTATATTTCGCCGGATCCCACTTCGAGCTCATGCTCTCGACCAGCGCTTTGGCCATGTCCATCTCACGTTTTCCGGGTTCGAGCTTCTTTGGCACATTAAGTTTCTCGGCATCGGAAAGTTCCTCGGCAAAGTGCATCAACTCCAAGACGAGCGCATGCTTTAGCGCTTTCACCCCGGCAAGATACTGACGCGTTTTGATCACCACCTTGGCTATTCCGACTTTCTTCCCATCCGCGAGGGCGGAGCGGAGCAAGGCGTAGGCTTTGTCGCCGCCCTTCTGCGGCTCGAGGTAATACGGCTTGTGGAAATACATCGGGTCGATCTCATCGAGATCGACGAAATCCTGGATGTCGACTGTCTGGGTTGCTTCCAAATCGACGCGCTGAAAATCTTTTTCGCCGAGAACCACGAACTTTCCTTTTTCGTATTCGTAGCCTTTCACGATCTCGCCCCACGGCACTTCCTTGCCATCCTTCTCTGCCACGCGTTTGTAGTTAACCGGGCTGTGATCGCTCGCGCGCAGGAGGCGAAACTTCAGATCCTCTTTCCGGGTCGCGGGATAAAGAGCGATCGGAATGTTGACCAGACCAAAACTGATACTGCCTTTCCAAATTGCGCGCATATCAAAGGTTCGCTTCTCGCTTAGACGGCGGTCTGGTTCCCGAATCGTCCGGCGCTAGAATTGGTCCAGGGCCGCTTCTTCATCGAGGACGCGCTTCGCTTCTTCGAAAATCGCGCGCGCGTCCTCGGGCGAATTTCCGACCGCGGTCAGACCGAGCGCCCCGGTAGTGCCGAGAGCGCTCATCATGTGAAAGACGGCGCCCGTTTGCCGGACCTGGCCGTAATGCAAACCACGCCGCACCACCAAATCGAACAAGTCTTCGGGTGTGAAGCCGCGGTATTTTGGGGACGAGATATGATCACTCGCGACCAGAAATTTTCGCTGGCCATTCGGCGCGGTGAAGACGCCTTTCTCCCAATCATAGTTTCCGCCGGTCAGGAATTGCAGGGTAAGAAACGGATGCGTCGTGCCGCCTTTGCGCAGATTCACCTCGATCGCAAACAACTCCCACGGCGCGGTGGCGGTCGCGCGGGTGGCCACGAAGTCGAGCGCAAAGCGACCGATGACGCCAGCCTGGCACAAAAGCGCGCCTACTTTCTCCGCCTCGCGGCTGATCTCAATCGCATACGCTGGGTCGGCCGGAAAAATGCAGCCGAGATAACTCTGCCCGCTCGGCCCTCCCAGCATTTGATCATGAGTGGAGAGTAACTCGACTTTGCCTAAAGGAGTAACCCGTAACTGCACGCTCGGGCTGCGCACTTCCTGCGCGCCGACACCGACGCGCTCTTCCACAATGCCGCCTCGTTGCCGGAATTTTTCCGCGTATTCATCGACACTCATTCCGGCTAATTCCAAACGCATGCTGCGAATGCGCTCGGCAATCGATGACTCGTTAGGCGAAGAGAGATTTTCGAGATCGACCAGTGCATTCCCTTCGCCGGAAACCCCTTCGTTCAGTTTCACCACTGCCTGCCGCATCGAGGGTCGCTGCGCATACATCCTTGTTAAGGCCGCAGTCACTTCCTCGAGACTTTGCAGATTCTCAACGCCGAGCGGGTGATTTACTCCGGCGCGCGCGAAGAGTTGGCGACATCCCGTTTTCGTTCCGAGATGAAAGAACTTGGGATCGGCGCCGTAGAGCGGAATGCCGAGACGCAAGGCGAGGTTCCGCTCGAGATAAGTCGTGTTGTAACAAACAAGGTGCGCCCGATCCTTGTCGGGAATGAGGGCACGGATTTGCTCGAGTAAGCGTGGACGCTCGAGCAGCTTTAAACTCAGAGGCTTGGCCGATCCATCATAAGGCGCGAGCAGAGTCAGCCGCCGCGATGCGTGGCTCGGGATAACGCCCGGAAGCAAATCGAGATAATACTCAACCACACTCGGATGAATTGCCTGCGAGGTGACGTAGATCATCCGTGCGCGTGGTTGCGAGAGAAGGAGGAGGAGGAAAAGGAAACGCTCCTCGTAGGCCTGCACTTCTGCGCCGGTCGCGCTCATGTCGATCGTCATCGAGGGCACGACCACGATCGTCTGTTCGTCTTGATTGAAGGATTGGATCGACTCCCAGAGCGGCACCAATTTCGCCTGGAGTGCATCGAATGCGGAGGTGGCCTCTTCTGCGGTCTGTCCGGAAAGGCCGAGGAGGGAAGGATCGATGCTCATAGGATTTGTCCCCGCTTAACGGCGAGGGAGTTTCCTTGGTAAAATACGCGTGAGCCAGCCGAAAATTCTCGCGCTCGGTGGAAGACTGCCTCCGCTAATGCGGCCAACTGACTGGAACTCAGGCGGCGGCTTCCAACTGCTCCCGCTTCACCCCGCGGAGCTCGAATACGCGAATGAGCGTTTCCTCGATTAGATTATTCGGACATGAGGCGCCGGCCGTGATCCCGACAACGAGCGGCCCCTCTGGCAGCCAATCTTTGGCAATGACCTCCTGCTTTTCGTGCAGGTTGTAATGCAAAATCTCGCGCTCGGAGAGAAGACGGGAAGCGTTGCGTACAAAATAAGTCGGCAGCTTTTCCTCGCCCATTTCCGCGAGGTGCGAAGTGTTTGAGCTGTTGTAGCCGCCCACCACTAACAAGAGATTCATGCGCACATCGAGGAGCTCGCGCAGTGCGTCCTGGCGTTCCTGCGTCGCGCCACAAATCGTGTCGAAGAATCGGAAGTTTTTCGCGCCCTCTTCGGCGCCGTCGCGATCCGCCACTGCCTGACGAATGCGCCGTTGCACCTCTTCGGTTTCGCCACGCAACATCGTGGTCTGATTCGCAACCCCGATCGTTTTCAAGTGAATGTCGGGATCAAAACCCGGCGAAAAAGCGTTGCGAAATTTCTCCAAAAACTCCTGCTTGTTCCCGCCGTGCCGGATGTAGTCGCAGACGTAATCCGTTTCCGCCAGCGTGAGCACGACCAGGTAATGCCCTTTGCCGTCGCCTAGCGCGCGCGAGCTGGTCGCTTTTGTTTCTTCGTGCTCGGCTTTGCCGTGAATAATCGAAGTGGCTGACTCGCTCGCATATTTACGGACGCGCTTCCAGACACTCATGACGTCGCCGCAAGTTGTATCCACGATCTGGCAACCGCGCTCCTTGATCTGCTGCAGGGTCGTGACCTCAGTGCCGAAGGCTGGCACGATCACCACATCCTCGGGCCGCAAATCCGCGATATCGGCTTCCTTATTTTCGCCCATCAAATTCTTGATGCCTAACGAGCGGATTTGCTCGTTCACTTCCGGGTTGTGAATGATCTCGCCGAGAATGAAAAGACGCCGGCCCTTGAAAACTTTGCCCGCCGCATAGGCGAGATCGATCGCGCGCTCGACTCCGTAACAAAAGCCGAACTGCTTCGCCAGCCGCACGGTAATATCGCCAACGGTGAGGATGCCGCCGTTGCGCCGGATCTTATCGACCACGTCGCTGCGGTAATGCAATTCGACCTGCTCCTGCACGGCCGTCATCACTTCCGGCGTGCGAAGGTTTACCTTCTCACGCGCCGTCGTGCCGCTGGAGATAAGATTCGTGCTCACGGCCAAACCATCGGGCATCGCCCGCGGTTACGCTAGTCCTCGAGCAATGGGCCCGCGGGAGCGCTAAAGGCGCGTTCGGAAATCGAAACGCTGTTTGGTGGATCGGGTGTCTTCGAATCGTCGATCCGCTGAATCTTCGGTCCGATTGTGGCGTCTTCAGGTTGCGACTCGGCCACGTTGACCGGCGTGCCGATCTTAACCAACGCGTAGAATTTTGCAGCCGCCTCACCCTTCAAGCGCAAACAACCGTGACTGCGCGGGCGCACGTGCACATAGCCCTGATGGAATCCGTAGGAGGGACTGAATTCGCACCAGTAACCCATCGGATAACCGACATACCGGCCCGGGATATTCTTGCCCGCTTCGGCCGGGATGATGCGGTCGCCCTGCACGCGGAAGCCATAAGAGCCGGAGCGTTTGTGCTCGATTTTATTATAAATCCGATAGCTGCCTTTCGGCGTCGGCTTTTCCGCAATTCCAACCGTGGTCGCGACCGCCATCAGGCAACGATCGCCTTCCATCACGTAAACATTTTGGCGGGAGAGCGAGACTTTAACGCGCACATCGGATGGGTTGTGCGGACGATGCGCAGTCACATGGTAACTGCCACCAGTCATCGGGCTGGTTTCGCAGCTGGTCAGGAAAGCAGCCGCGGGCAGAGCCGCCAGCAAAAGAAGTCGGGAAGGGAATCGCATAGGCATAGTGTAATTATGCAGAAGCGTATTGCGCACCGTTTGTCAAACAATCGCGCGGGGGGAAGTATCGTTAGGCCGTAGGCACCGCCGTCTCGCGCTCCTTCGCGGTGCGCGCGAGTAATTTCCGAAAATGCGGCGATTCATTCGCGTAGCTCGGGTAAGGCCGCGGCGGACTCGCCGGCTTGTAGCGCCAGTGTTTATACATCCATAGCCAGGGCGCGGGATTTTGCCTCACGACCGGCTCGAATCGATCCCAACAAGCCTGCGTGATTTCCTGGTTTGTCGCGTCGTCTGCGATTTCCAAGGCGGGATGCAAGACAAGCCGGTAACGCCCGCCCGGCAAAGGCTCGCAATGCGTTGGGATAATGCGGGCGCCGGTGCGCCGATGGAGCCAGGCGTGCGCGAAGGTCACACAGGTCAGCAAGCCGAAGCATTCGATCGGCACGCTGGGCAGCTTCGCGGAAACCGTGAGATCGACGGCCAAGGTAACGCTGCGCCCCTTCTGCAGCGCCCTGTATAAACGCAGCATCGCGCCCTGCCGCCGAATAGTTTGATGTCCGGAAACTTCGCGCAGCCGGTTAAATGTTCGATTCAAAAGCGGATTCTTAAATCCTTGGGTCACGACCGTGCATTTGAATCCGCACAGCCCCAGCACGAGCGCGATCCATTCGAAGCCACCATAATGCAGGCATGCGAAAATAACTCCCTCCTCCGGATGAAGCTCGCGCTGGAGGCGCTCGACTTCGGAGAGATCCACGATCGCGGAGAGATTCTCCCGAGTTAGCCGCCGGCTCCAATAAAGGTCGGCCATAGCGCGAGCAAAATGCTGATAGGATTGCCTAACGAGTCGGCGGCGTTGCGCCGACGACAAGGCCGGGCCGAAAGCAGCCTCGATATTCTCCAGCGCGACTTTGCGGCCCGCGAGATGAACCCAGGAGGCCACTGCGCCGAAGATCGTCGCGAACGACAAACAGAACCAGCGCGGCAGGCTTGGGACCAGCAGGGCCAGACCTCGCACGATCAGCCATTCGCCACGATGGCGCAGACGCTTGAAGGGAGGACGCATCGGGAAAATGCCTAACGAGGGCTGGGCGGGATAATTCCGGCCAGCTCACGGGCGGCGCGAATCGGCGCGCGGTCCAGCTTGGCGTAATTTGAGCGCGATGCGATCTGATCGAACTCTAGCGATTCCTGCGAATAAAACGGATAGGCACGGCGCGCTTGCGGCGGTTTATAGCGCCAGTGCTTGTAGCTCCAAAGCCAGGGCGCGGGATTTCGCCTAACGACTGGTTCAAAGGCGTCCCAGCAGGCCTGCGCGATATCCTGATGCGATGCGCCGCGCGCGATCTCCACCGTCGGCAACGCGACCACTCGATAACGCCCTTGCCCGAGCGGCTCGCAATACATTGGGAGAATGGGCGCGCCGGTTTTCTCCTGCAACCAGGCATGCGCCACGGTCACGATCGTCTTCAAACCGAAACACTCGATCACCACCGTCGGATGGTGTGGCGGGAGCGTGGTATCGACGAGCAACCCCACCCATTTTTTCTTGCGCAAGATCTTATAAAGTCGAATGAGAGCGCCCTCACGCGGCAAGATTTGGTGGCCGGACTGCTCGCGCAAGTTTTGGAAAAATTCGTCCAGCAATGGATTCTTGAATTCCTGAGTCGCGGTCGCCGCAGTGAACCCCTCCCAGCCGCAGGCGAGGTTGAACCATTCAAAATTGCCGTAGTGAAATGCGCCTACGATGCAGCCGTTTTCTGGGCCGCGGTTACGTCGCATGTGATCGAGACCTTCGAACTCGATGTAGTCTTGAAAATTCTGCGCGTTGAGTCGCGGACTCCAGAAAAGATCGAGCATGGTGCGCGCAAAATCTTTGTAGGATTCCCGCACAATCTCCGCGCGACGCGCCTGGGAAAATTCGTCGCCGAAGGCCGCTTGCAGGTTAGCGAACGCCACCCTCCGTCCTCTCCGATCGAACAGGGCCCCGAGGGCACCGGCCAAGCCCGCGAACCGATAGCAAGCCCCACGCGAAAGCAATGGCACCAGCTTGAGCGCAGCCTTAAGCGCCAGCCATTCGAGTCGATAGCGGAGTCTCTTCCACATTTCGCGCGGAGCTTACGCAATCTTCGCGACGGTCGCGAGTGCTGCACCCCCGAAATACGTTTCGGCGCGGTGGCATTGCCGCGCCAACACCAGCGATCTACACTCGCCACGCCGCCATGAAAAAACATGCCCACTCGCGTTCGCTTATCCTCGCGGCCGGCCTTCGCCCTCGGACTCGAAAGGGCTTCTCGCGGAAAATGCTTCTGGCACGATGAGACGCGCAGTCGTGCTTGTGAGCGGCGGTCTCGATTCCGCGGTGACCCTTGCGATCGCGCGAGCCGAAGGCTTCGAAGCTCACGCCCTCTCGCTCGCTTATGGTCAGCGTCATCAGATCGAACTGGACGCGGCGCTGCGCGTGGCGGAGTCAATCGGCGCGCAGGATCATCGCGTTGCGCAGATCGACTTGCGCGTCTTTGGGGGTTCGGCCCTAACGAGTGATGTCGCTGTCCCGCATGGGCGTTCGGAAAAGGAAATGAGCGAGGATATCCCGATCACTTACGTGCCGGCGCGGAACACCATTTTTCTTTCCTACGCACTCGCGTGGGCAGAAGTGCTCGGCGCGGCCGATATTTTCCTCGGTGTGAACGCGGTCGATTACAGCGGCTACCCGGATTGCCGGCCGGAATTTCTGCAGGCCTTCGAGAATCTCGCTGCAGTCGCGACGAAAGCGGGGGTCGAAGGAACACGCGTCAAAGTTCGTGCCCCGCTTCTGCAGTTCTCGAAAGCCGACATCATTCGCAAAGGAACCGAGCTCGGCGTGGACTTCGCGCTCACGCACAGTTGTTACAGTCCAACGATCGACCGATTAGCCTGCGGAGAATGCGATTCGTGCCAGCTGCGATTGAAAGGTTTTCGCGACGCTGGTCTGTCTGATCCGGTTCGCTACGCGCAAAGATGAAGCGGCTCCTCCGCGTCTTCGTCCTCACGGTCGCGGAGCAGCGAGTGGTGGTCGCCATTCTTCTCGCGTGGTTCTTGTGGGTCGCTTACCACACTCACCAAGCCGATCGGTCCCGCCGCGGCCAAGCCGAAATCGTTCAACCGTCGCCCAGCCCGGGAATTTTACCGTAGCCGACAAAGTCCGGTGTGCGTCCGCTGGGCGCGACTTTGCCAGGTCGCGAAACACGAAAATCGAACACGCTCACGCCATAGCGTGATTCATCGTGATAGGTGCGGCCATCGCTCGCTCCGACCATAATGCGGCGCCCGGTGCTCTTTTCTTTCCCGAGGTAAATCATCGCGTGGGTGATAGGCGGATCGCGATTGACCTCGTAGGTGCCGGTCCAAAAGAGGAGGTCGCCCGGTTTGAGATTTGCCAGCTCAAAGGTGTCGTCGCTTTTCCCAACTACCGCCTCGAATTTGCCCGACTTCCGTACCCAAACGTACTGCCCGCTGGAATCGCGCGGGACATCGCTGTGGCCGCTCTCGCGCAAGACAAAGTAAACGAAACCGGAGCAGTCCAACCCGCCATTCGCGGGATCGGCCGAGCCGTATTTGTAACTCAGATTTCGCGCGGCGAGGCTAAGCGAGCTTTCGATCAACTTCTGGACCGCGGGGGGATCTTGATCGAAGCCTGATATCTCGCTGGTCGAAATGGAGACGCCGCTCGCGCGTTCCTTCTTCTCGTTAGGCGAAGGACTGGAAGATTCCTCCGGAGTCGCGGAGGGCGCTCCGCTCGGAGCAGGCGACTCGTCGGGTGACGGACTGGGCGTAGGAGAGGCTTTCTTTTTCCGGCTCGATTTTGGCGATGGAGAAGGAGAGAGCGAGCTCTTGCGTTTCGGTGTGGCTGAAGGCTCGGGCGTTTCGTCGGGAATGGGTGTCGGCGAAACCCGCTTCGGCGTGGGAGAAGGAGTCGCCTTTTTTTTCGGCGAATCGGAGGGCGAATCCGATGGGGAGGGCGTCGGAGAAGGCTTTTTCGTACTACTCTTTTTTTTCCTCGGCGTGGGCGTCGGCGTTGGATCGAAAATGCGTTTGATCTTTGTGCCTAACGAGTCCTCTTCCGCCTTCGCCGCGGAAACGAAAGAAGCGAACACCGTCACAATCACCGCCACATACAGACACGATCTGGCGCGTGTTTTTCCGAGCCTTTGAAACGCGAAAGGGATTCGATAGCGACCGTTCAAAGCAGCAGCGCGGGATATGCCTTGGCGTACTGCGCCAGCCGCGGGATGACGTGCCGCGTGATGCGGCATGCTAGTGCGCCAGCTCTTTCAGGATGGCTTTGTTCAGACGAATCCCGGCATCCAGATTTTCCAGCGGGAAGTTCTCGTTAGGCGAATGTGCCCGACAATCGGCTAATGCGAGACCGATCAACAAAGTCTCCACGCCCATGATCGTCCGGAATTGCGACGTAATCGGAATGCTTCCGCCTTCCCGAATCAGCGCCGGCTCCTTGCCGTCGAATGCTTCGCGCAACGCGCGTTGCGCAGCTTTGCCGACTTCGGAATGAGGATCGGTCAGATACCACGGACCACTGTGCCCGTCGGTGATTTCGAGCTTAACGCCGGGGGGCAGATTCTTTCGAAGATGTTTCTTGGCCAACTCGAGAATTTCGTCGCCAACTTGATTTGGAACGAGACGGAAAGTAAGTTTTGCCATCGCGTGACTCGCGATCACCGTCTTCGTCCCCTGCCCTTGATAGCCGCCACCGATGCCGTTGATCTCCGCCGTCGGCCGCGCCCAAAGCCGCTCGAGCGTGCTGTAACCTTCTTCACCATAGAGCGCGGGCGAACCGGTCTCCGTCAGCACTTCTTTGTCGCCATCGAGCGGAAGTTTGCGCCACGCTGCGCGTTCCCAATCTTCCAGAGGCTTCACCTTGTCGTAGAAACCCTCGATCGCGACATGCCCCTTTTTGTCGTGCAACGTCGCAAGCAATTGCGCCAAGGCCGTGATCGGATTTGCGACCGCGCCGCCAAACATTCCCGAGTGCAAATCCATTTTCGCGCTGGTTACTTTTAACTCCAACGCGGTCACGCCGCGCAGACCGTAACTCAAAGTCGGCACGCCTTTCGCGATCATCCCGGTGTCGGAAACGACCACCACGTCGGAGCGCAATGCCTCCAGATTTTGCGAGAGGAAATTGCCGAGATTACCGCTGCCGATTTCTTCCTCCCCTTCGATGATGAGATGAAGATTCACCGGCAGATCGCCGTCTTTTTCCATCGTCTCCTGAATGCCGAGAATGTGCGCGAAGATCTGGCCCTTGTTGTCGGTCGCGCCGCGCGCGAAGACGTAACCATTCTTTAAAACAGGATCGAAAGGCGGCGAATCCCAAAGGTCGAGCGGATCGGGCGGCTGCACATCGTAGTGTCCATAAATCATCACCGTTTTGCGGCCGGCCTGATGTTTGTTTTTAGCCCAGACGACCGGATGTCCCGGCGTCGGCACCAGCTTCGCTTCGAGCCCGATATCGGTCAGCTTCTTGACCAGCCAATGCGCGCATTCCGCGACTTTGTCGGCGAAATCAGGATCGGTTGAAACGCTGGGGAAACGAAGGAGCTGATAATATTCTTCGAGATGAGCTGCGCGCATGATCGCGAAGCTTAACGCAGCTACCCCCCGGTTGCGCAACATGTTCTGCAGCGTGGAATGAGATCTCCGGGGAGCGCACGCTTGTAGCGTGCTGGTGATCGCATTCTGCGATCACGAACTTTCTCTGTGAGACGAACTAGGAAAGTTCGCTGGGCCGAATGCCGTCGCCAGCACGCTACAAGCGCGCGCTCCCCAGACTGCGCGACACCGCGAGTTCGACACGGCTTTCGTGTTTTGCTATGCAAAACAAATGCCTAACGAGTCCTCGCGCGATCCCGATGCACAACTGGTCCGCGCCATCGGCGTGCCCGGTCTCGCGGCCAACATTATCAACACCACCATCGGCGCGAGCATCTTCGCTCTCCCGGCGATCACGGCGAAAAACCTCGGCGCGGCCGCGCCGCTCGCTTTTGTCGTTTGCGCGGTGGCGATGACTTTGTTCGTCACTTGTTTCGCACTCGCGGGCAGCCGCGTTTCGTTGACCGGCGGACTTTATGCCTATGCCGAAGTTGCCTTCGGACGCTATGTCGGATTCATCACCGGGTTATTTTTCTACACCACCGCCGTTTTAAGCGTGGCGGCGGTAGTGAATTTTTTCGCCGGCACGATCGTGGCGCTCATTCCGGGATTAAGCGGAGAGGTTGGGCGTATCGCGATCATCTTCCTCGTCTATGCCGTGCTCGCAGCGATCAACGTCCGCGGAGTGCGCGCGGGCGCGGGTGCGGTCGGCATCGTCACGCTCGCGAAAATTATTCCGCTCCTCATCTTCGTGGCTGCGGGAATTTTCTTCATCAAACCCGCGGCGCTGACCTGGCCCGGTTGGCCAGAGACGAAGACGCTCGGCGATTCCGTCCTCCTTTTGCTCTTCGCGTTTTTCGGAATCGAAGTCGCGCTCATCCCGAGCGGCGAAGTGAAAAATCCCACGCGCACCGTTCCGCGCGCCATCTACCTCGCGCTCGCCATAACCACCGTCCTCTACATTCTCATCCAACTGGTCGCGCAAGGAACGCTCGGCCCGCAATTGGCCGACGCAAAAACCGCGCCGCTCGCCGTAGCCGCCTCGACCTTTCTCGGCAACGCCGGCCGCTTGCTCTTGTTAGGCGGCGCGACCATTTCCGGTTTCGGTTTCATCGCGAGCGATATCCTTAGCTCACCACGCATTCTTTTCGCGCTCGGCCGCGACACCATTTTGCCGCGCCAGCTCGCGCGGGTGCATCCGCGTTTTCACACGCCGCACGTCGCGATCATCATCTACACCGCGCTCGCCTTCTTGCTTTCGCTCACCTCGACCTTCGAAGGCCTCGCCGTCATGGCGAATGTCGCCGCGCTTTTTCTCTACATCATTTGCTGCGCGGCGGCGTTCGAGTTGATCCGGCGCGACGTCCGCACAGAAAGCCGGCCCTTCATGTTTCCTGGGGCGCAGATTATTCCGATCGTTTCCGTCGCCGCCATCATCTGGATTTTAGCGCACGCCACCTGGACGGAGTTCAAGGTGCTCGGCGAAGTATTTCTCGGCGGCACGCTCCTATATATAATTAGAGTGCTCCTCAGGAAACGCGGCTAGCCGATCGACCCTCCCATATCTTGTGGCGAGGCAGCGGGGGGCTCCCGCTATTTGGTATAATTTGCTTGCGAACGCGAGGAGCAACGCCGTTACTTTCTTTCGGCGCCCGCCTAACCATGCACCTGAAGTCTCTCGAACTCCTCGGCTTCAAATCGTTCGCCGATAAAACCGTTTTCAATTTCCACGAAGGCGTGACCGCGGTCGTCGGCCCGAACGGTTGCGGAAAATCGAACGTGCTCGATGCGGTTCGGTGGGTGCTCGGCGAACAATCCGCCAAAGCGCTCCGCGGCGGCGAAATGGCGGACGTGATTTTCAACGGGACCGATTCGCGCAAGCCGGTCGGGTTCGCCGAAGTCTCGCTCACCTTTACCGATTGCGCGCAGGAACTCGGGGTCGACTGGCATGAAGTACGCGTCTCGCGCCGCGTTTATCGGGATGGCAACTCGGAGTATCTGCTCAACAAAACCATCTGCCGGTTGAAGGATATCCAAAGTCTTTTCGCCGACACCGGCGTGGGGCGCAGCGCCTACTCCATCATGGAACAGGGCAAGATCGATTTGATCCTGAGTTCGCGCCCGGAAGATCGCCGCGCCGTATTCGAAGAAGCGGCCGGCATTACCAAATACAAAGGCCAGAAACGTGAAGCGCTCCGCAAACTGGAAGCGACCGAAGCCAATCTCCTTCGGATCGGCGACATCATCAAAGAAGTGAAACGCCAGATCGGCTCTCTGCAGCGTCAGGCCGGCAAGGCGCGCCGTTACCAAACGCTTCTGGCCGATTTGCAGACGCTCGACACGCATCACTCGCGTCAGAAACTCGAAGATCTCGAGCGGGAACTGGAGCACTGTAGCCAAGAGATCATGCATTTCGAAACTTCGGAAAGGTCGACCCTTGCGAAAATCGAAGAGGCCGAGAATGTCCTAACGAGTAAACGCGGCGAGCTCGATCAGATCGACACTCGAATCAGCGACGCGCGTGCGGAAGTGTTGAGGCTGCAAAGCGAAATGTCGTCGCATCGCAGCCGGATTGAATTCAATCGGCAACGCGCGCAGGAGATCGGGGAATTGATCGAGCGTTACCGGAACGACATCGCGAGCGCCGAAGGAAAGCGCACCGAGCAGGCCACCCAAATCCAGGAAGCTGATGCTCTGATCGATAGGACAACGCAGTTACTCGAAACGAAGCAGAGCGAATTGGGTGGATTGAACGAGAAATTCGCTGCATTGCGCGCGGACCGCGCCAATCGTGAAGCGGAGCTGCAGATGCTGCAGCTCGCACTTTCCAAAGAAGAAAATCGCTTCGCGACTTTGCAGGATGATGTTGCCGGAACGAAAAGCCGGCGAGATGCCACTGCCACTCGCGTAGCAGAGCTCACGGCGCAGATCGCCGATGCAGAAAAGGCACGGGACGCGGAAGAGTCCGCGCTGGAACGTGCAAAGACTTCGAGCGAGACCGGGCAACAAACTGTAGAAGAGCTTTTCCACGCCGTGCGGCACGCGGAGGAACAACGGCAACTGCGCCAGCATTCGTTAGGCGAAGCCGAGAAGGAGACTCATCGTATCGAGCGGACGCTGGCGGAGAAGCAGTCGCGCCTGGAAATTTTGCGCCAGTTGCATGAGGAAGGCGAAGGCCTGACCAAAGGCTCGCAGGCTATTCTCAAGGGTCTAAATGATCCCGACCGAATCCGGCCAGCGATCGGCGGCGCGCTCGTTTCCCGTCTGAACGTCGATCACGAATTCGTGTCCGCGCTCGAGGCCGCTTTCGGCCGCAACATGCATGCGGTCGTTTTGCAGGAGTCAAATCTCGCGACGGAAATCCTGCGCCACGTTTCCGCGAATAGCCTTGGCCAAGCCGCGCTGGCATCGCCGGAGCTGACCGCGATCACGATGGACGACCATCTGATCGATCTCCCGGCCGACGCGATTGCATGGGCGATCGACAAAGTCGAAGCGCCCCCCGCGCTCACATCGCTCGTTAGGCGACTGCTCCGGGGCGTGGCGCTCGTGCCGGATCTCGAAACCGCGCTCCGCCTAAAACATGAATTCCCGGTCCTGCAATTCGCCACCCTCGCGGGCGAATTCGTTTCGACCGCCGGGATTATTTTTGGAGGAACAGGCAGCAGCGCGACGACGTCGTTGCTCGGGAGGGGCGCCCTCATCAAGGAAGCGGCCGAAGAAATCGCGGCATTCGAAACCGAGCTGTCGGAGACCGCGACCCGCCGCCAGGAAATTACCGCTGCTTTGACTTCAGCCGACGACGAGCTGGAGCAATCGCGTCGCCGTCATCAAGCAGCGCATTTCGAGCAATCGAATTCGGCTGCGCAAATTTTATTGCTCGAGCACCGTGTGCGCGCCGCCGATGAAAAATCCCGGCAACTGCAAAACGAGCGCGGCACGCTCGAGCATCAAACGACATTGGCCGGCGAGCGCATCGCGCAGTTGGAGGTGGAGCTCGTGACCCTAAGGACGTCGATCGCTGATCAGCGAAAGCGGAATTTCGCTGCGACCGAAGCGAATGAACAAGCGCGTTTGCATGAAGAGGAGACGACGGAGGCTTTGCAAACCTTGCGTCTCGCGGTCGCAACAGAGAAACAGCGCCAGGAAAACTTGTTCAACCAGCGCACGCCTATGGCGGCACGGGAGACCGAACTGAGCGAGCTGATCGATGCTCGTCACGCGGATATTCGGAATTACGAGCGCCGGCTCGAGCTGCAGGCGACCGAGTCCGAACAAGCGGAGGCGACAATCCAATCGCATAACGCGGAATTTTCCGCCGCGGAAGGCAAGGTGACTGAACTCTCGCAGGACCGGATCACACGTCTGGGTGCAGTCACACATTTGGAAACTGAACTGCGCGCCGTTCGAAATTCGCTCAACGAGCTGCACGACAAGCGCGGCCAGGAGCAAGTGCGCCAAACGCAACTGCAATTGCGCATCGACAACCTGCTCGAACACGTGACTCGGCGATATCAGGTCGATCTCCGCGAGTTCACTTCCGATCCGTATGCGTTTCAGAAGACGCTTCGCGTCCAAACAAAGCGCCCTGCTGCGGTGGCTGCTTCCGGTGGGGAGGGCGCTGATCAAACTTTCGACGAACCGGAGTCTACAACGAGCGACCAGATCGACCCTGCTCAACTCGAGGCCATCATCGCGGACCTGACGAAGCAATTGGACGCGATGGGCCCAGTGAATCTCGACGCCGTGCAGGAATACGACGAGCTCGAGGAGCGGTATCGTTTTCTCGAAACGCAAAACAACGATCTGACCGCCTCGAAGAAGGAATTGCTCGACGTGATCTCGAAGATCAACGTCACCACGCAGAAACTTTTCGCGGAAACCTTCGCGCAGGTGCGGATCAATTTCCGCGAAATGTTCGCCGAGCTTTTCGGCGGCGGACGCGCCGATCTCTCGTTAGTCGATGAAGGCAACCCGCTCGAAAGCGGCATCGATATTGTGGCGAAACCGCCGGGCAAACAACTGCAGACCGTCTCGCTCCTCTCCGGCGGGGAACGCACCATGACCGCGGTCGCGCTCCTTTTCGCCATTTATATGGTGCGCCCGAGCCCATTCTGCATCCTCGACGAAATGGACGCGCCGCTCGACGAATCGAACATCAATCGCTTCATCAAAATGCTCGATCGTTTCGTCGAGCAGAGCCAGTTCATCATCATCACGCATAACAAACGCACCATCGCGAAAGCCGATATTCTCTACGGCGTGACCATGGAAGAACGCGGCGTGAGCAAGTTGGTCGGGATGCGCCTGGCGAGTGAAAAGGGAGCGGATGGCGAATTAAAGAGTCCTTCGCCTAACAAGTCATCGCAGCCACAGTTTCCCGCAGATCAAGCGGAAGAGCGCGAACTGGCGCTCAGTCGGTAATGTAGGCGTCGCCCTGCGGGCGACGAGAGTGATCGGTCAATTCACGCCCTCGACCACGCTCGCCACAGGCGAGCGGCTACAGCAAAACCGTTTGCCGCCCCAGACCGTTGCTGCCAAAATCGTCGGATGCTTCAGACGGCGTCGCGCGACGCGAAGACTGCATCGAAAAAAACGCCGCCGCACGAGCGATTCCTCGAAGCGTTTCGTTGGATGCTGCTCACGCGCGTTTTCGAGGAGAAACTCGCCAGCCTTTATCGCGGCGGCATGATCACCGGCGGCGTTTATCTTGGTCGCGGGCAGGAAGCGATCAGCGCCGCTTGCGGAATGTTTTTGCAAAAGGGCGATGTGCTTGCGCCGTTAATACGCGATCAGGCAGCGCGTTCGGCTTTCGGTGAACCGCTGATTGACGTGGCCCGCACTTATCTCGGCTCGCGACAGGGACCGATGCGCGGGCGCGATGGCAATATTCATCGCGGTCGTCCGCGCGAAGGTCAGCTCGCCATGATCAGCCACTTGGGCGCGATGATTCCCGTTCTGGTCGGCAAGCTCCTGGCAAAAAGAATGAAAGGCGAGAAAGGATTCGTCGGCCTAACGACTATCGGCGAAGGCGGCATGCAGACCGGCGCGACCCATGAAGGGATGAACATCGCCGCGGTAGAGCAGGTTCCGTTTGTCATCGTGGCGACGAACAATCACTACGCCTACTCCACGCCTAACGATCGCCAGTTCGCCTGTGCGGATCTGGTCGATCGCGCGAAAGCCTATGGCTACGAAGGCAGCTCGGTCGATGGCACTGACCTGGCCGCATGCCTGGATGTCATTGGCGGGGCGGTGAAACGCGCGCGCGCCGGTCGTCCGCCACAATTGGTGGTCGCATCGATCTTGCGCCTGGCTGGACATGGCGAACACGATGATGCGAGTTATGTGACTGAGGACATTAAGCGTGAATCGTTTGCGCAAGACTCGCTGCAACGCGCGGAGAAATTGATTCTCGATCAGGAGTTGCTGACGCGCGAGCAGCTGCAGCAAATGCGGGACGAGCTGGCGGCGGAAGTCGAGGAAGCGGTGACGACCGCGCAACAGGAAGATGTGCCGCAGGGAAACGAAGAAGATTGGTGCGCATTCTCGACGCGCGAAATGGTGGACCAGGTCGCGTGAGCGTTACTTACCTGGAGGCGATCCGTGAGGCGCAGGCTCATCTTCTTCGCGAAGACGAGCGCGTTTTCATTTACGGACAGGACATCGCGGGAAAATTTGGTGGCGCATTCAAGGCGACGAAAGGTTTGGCCGAGCAATTTCCTGGACGCGTGTTGAACACACCCATCAGCGAAGACGCGATGGTTGGGACGGCGATCGGCGCAGCCATGGAAGGAATGCGGCCGATTGTCGAAATGCAATTCGCCGATTTTTCGAGCATCGCGCTCAATCAAATTCTGAATAACGCCGGCACGCAGTTTTGGCGGACTAACGTTCCTTGCCCGATCACGGTGCGGCTGCCGTCTGGTGGAACAAAAGGCAGCGGGCCGTTTCATAGCCAGAGCATGGAGGCAATCTATTCGCACTATCCTGGTCTGGTTGTGCTCACGCCCGCGACGGTGGAAGACGCTTACACGATGTTGATCGATGCGGTCGCGATCGACGACCCGGTCATCTACTGCGAGCACAAATATCTCTATTACCATCTCAAGGCCGACGCATTGCCTAACGAGAGGTTGCCGATTGGCAAAGCCCGGATCGTCAGGCCGGGGCGCGATCTCAGCATTGTCACCAACAGCGCGATGGTGCACGAAGCGCTTGCGGTCGCGAATCAGTTCAGCGCGGATGGAATCGAAATCGAAGTGGTCGATCTGCGCAGCGTGAAACCGCTCGATACCGACACCGTGCTCGCCTCCGTTGCGCGCACCGGCCGTTTGCTCTGCGTGGGCGAAGCATTCCCTTGGGGCGGTGTTACTGCGGAAGTGATCGCGCGCGTCACCACCGAAGGCTTTCATCTGCTCGATGCCGCGCCCGCGCGGATCAACGCCAAGGATACGCTGATTCCCTACCATCCGAATCTCTGGACCGAGCATCGTCCGAACGCGAAGACGATCGCGGCCAAAGCGCGCCAGATTCTCGCGGAATAATTTTATGCCGAAAGTTCCAATCACCATGCCGCAGCTCGGCGAATCGATGGCCGAAGCCACGATCGTCGCGATCAACGTCAAAGCTGGCGACACTGTCGCGCCCGACCAGGAAATCATCGAAGTCGAAACCGACAAAGCGGTCATGGGCGTGACCACCCCGTGCGCCGGCGAGATCGCGAAAATAGAGGCGGAAGTGAAAGGCACCTACGCGGTCGGCGCGGTTCTCGGTTACATCGAGGCGAGCGAAAAGGACGCGGCGCGCCTGGTGAAAAAGACTTCGCCGCCGAAAGGCGACGTAGCCAAAGAAATTCCCGGCCGCGAAGAGGAAAAGGCGAACGGCAGCGGTTCGCATTTTCAGGTGGATGAACGCGGCCTCGCGCCGGTCCCCACGGGTTCGCATTTTCAAGTCGATCAAACGGGCGTGCTGCCCGTACCCGCAGGAGCTAAGGGAGCGGGCTATCTTTCGCCGCGTGTTCGCGCGCGCATGAGCGAGCTCGGCCTAACGAGTGCTGATCTCGCCGGAGTTGCTGGAAGCGGAAACGCCGGCCGCGTCACGGTCAAAGACCTGGAAAAATTCTTGAGCGGAATCGAGCAACATTCCGCGGAAAACGCCAGCGCGCTGCGGACTGGCGTGGCGGACGCGATGCGCCGCAGTTGGACTCGCCCGCTCGCGACGGTCGGCCTGGTCGTTTCACTTGAGCCCGTTTTGGAAGATCGCAAAAAGCGCGATGGAAAGCCAGGACCGGCGCTCTACGTCTTGCGCGCACTCGCTCTCGCGCTCAGCGAAACTCCCGCGGTCGCGGCCCGGCTAATCGGCGGACGCGTCATTCAATCCAATTCAATCGACATCGGGGTCGCAGTAGAAGCGCAGGACGGCATCATGGTTCCGGTAATTCGCGGGGCGGATAAAGTTGCGCTGGGCGAATTGACCACTCGTTATACCGAGCTGGTCGAACTAGGGCGCAAACGCCGTCTCGGTGCCGAACTAACCAGCGGCGGCATTGCTTCGGTTTCGAATTTCGGAACCTTCGGACTCGACTGGGGCACGCCGATTCCCCTGCCCGATCAAACGCTTTTGCTCGGCCTCGGTGCGGGAAAAAAAATGCCGCATTGGGACGACGCGAAACAACAGTTTATCCCCCTCACTCAAGCCGAGCTGACCTTGAGCTTCGATCATCGCAGCCTCGACGGCGGCGGCGCGGGTCGTCTGCTCAAGCGCGTGGCGGAATTGTTGAGCGATCCTTCGAAACTCTGAGTAAAAGTTCGATCATGAGTGAGGCCGAAATTCCGCGCGAATGGCGCGAAGAGTTTGAAGCCGCCGCGCGCCGTCCGCTCGCCCAACGGATGCGTTACGCATTCATTAAGACCTACAAGCCGGTGCTCGACGATGCGCCCTATCGTTCCTGGAATTCGACCGCGGAGTACCGCGAATGGTGTGAGCGCCACCTGCCATCATGGCTGGGATATGGGCGCGTTTGATTACCGCCAGGCTGAGGAGATCCGCGAGAAATTTTCTACCCACGGCGTTCGCTATCTTTTTCTAGGAAAGTCGGGCGCGATTCTGCTCGGCTTTCCCGATACGACTCAGGATGCCGATGTATTTCCGGATCGAAACAGGGAAAATTGCCTGGCGGTCGCTGCGGCGCTGCGCGATTTGGGATTCGAACTCGAGCCACAACAAATTGCCGAGATCAAACGCGCCAAAGATTTCATCCAAATCAAAAATGGCCCTTTCGATCTCGACCTGATCTTCGCTCCGGACGGCATTGAGCGATTCGAAGATGCATGGCGTCGTCGGGTCGAAGTCGAAGGTTTTCCGGTTTGTCATCTCGATGACATCATCGCGAGCAAAGAAGCGACGAATCGACAGAAGGATCGCGAGTCGCTTCCGCGCTTGCGATCCTTTCGAGATTGGTGGTTACGCGAAGGTCAACGCTGAGCACGTTGCGAATCGCTCCCGCGTCGCGTAATTTTCCCGATGTCCGTGACCGCTCCCTTCGCGATCGATCCCAACATCACCATGCGCGAGTTGCTGGAGCAGTTCCCCGGTGCGCAGCGGGCAATGTTTCGGAAGTATCACATCGGCGGTTGCAGCAGCTGCGGATTTTCGCCGGACGAGACTCTCGCCGGTGTCTGCGCGCGGAACGAGAACGTCGATGTCGCGGAGGCGATCGAGCATATCGTGACGAGCGACGCGTCCGAACGCGCGATGCAAATCGCGCCCCGCGATCTCTCGGAAAAGCTGTCGGGCGATGAGGAAGTGAGTTTGCTCGATGTTCGAACGCGCGAGGAATGGGAGGCGGTCAAACTTCCCGGTTCACAGCTTTTCACGCAGGAATTGATGCAGGAAATCCAAGGTAGCTGGCCGCGTGAAAAGCTGTTTGTGATTTACGATCACCACGGCACGCGGAGCATGGACGCAGCGGCATACTTCCAGGGACATGGCTTTGAGAACGTAAAGAGTCTGCGCGGCGGAATCGATGCCTACAGCGCGGAGGCAGATGCCTCTTTGCCGCGCTACCAACTCGAACAAACATGAACAAGGACGACGATCTCGAAGCGAAAATCGAAGCGGCGGTGAAGAACCCGCGCAATCTCGGCGAGATGGAAAATGCCGATGCCGTCGGCACAGTCGGCAGTCCGGATTGCGGCGATATGCTGCGCATGTGGATCAAGTTCAAAGAAGAGAACGGCCGCAAGATCATCGATCGAGCCAGCTTTCAATCTTTCGGCTGCCAGACCGCGATTGCGGTCGCAAGCGTTGCCACGGAATTACTCGCGGGAAAAACGGTGGCGGAAGCGCAGGCGCTTTCGAGCGAAGAACTGGCCGCGCCGCTGGGCGCGTTGCCGCCGGTCCGGATTCACTGCGCGCAGTTAGTTGAAGGCGCGTTGCGGAACGCGCTCTCGGGTGATAAAGCTGCGGCCATTTCGTCGGGACCTGAGTCTGGGAAATCGCCCAGTCTCTTCGATCAATTATCTGCAGGAACGGGAGGGAGGGTGAAGGTTGTTTTGGCCACGGATAAACGCCGATGACACACAGATTCCAAAGCCTCTCTCCGACATTCATGAAAATCCGTGTTAGTTTCTCTCTAAGGATTTCCTGAGCCATGCACGAAAACACTGAATTCACTTTGAGCCGCGACACGGAAGCGATCCAGATTCCGAGCGGGAATAAAACGACCATTCCTGCCGGGACGACGGGCGTGATCACGCAGACGTTAGGCGGCAGTTACACCATCGCCACTTATCAAGGTCTCTCCCGGATCTCCGATAAGGATCTCGACGCGCTCGGGATTGAAAAACCGCAACAAACCAATGGAACTACTGCCACCGAGACATCGACGACCGGTGTGGGTGGCGCGGTGGATGATAAGGCTGTCTGGGATCAACTCCGTCAGTGCTATGACCCCGAAATTCCGGTTAACATCGTTGATCTCGGGCTCGTTTACGATTGCCAGCTCAAGCAGAGCGGGAACGGCGGCACAAAAGTAGAAGTCAAGATGACGCTGACGGCACCGGGCTGCGGGATGGGCCCGGCGATTGCGCACGACGCCCAAAGTAAAATCATGAGCATCGAAGGCGTGGATGAAGCGCAGGTCGATCTGGTTTGGGATCCGCCATGGAACCAAAACATGATCAGCGAAGCCGGGCGGATGAAGCTCGGGATGGTCTAACGAGTAGTTCGATCGAGCGCGCGCGATAACGCCGCGCATCCGTATCGTCTCTCCTTGTTTTTATTACGTCCGGACGATAAAACGCGTCGATGCCGGGCGCGATTCAAGGTGGGACAGCCCGTGAAGGGCTCTTCTCGGCAACGCGGTGGACATTAATCCAGCGAGCCGCGAAATCGCAGACGCCCACGGGTCACTCGATGGGCGCGCTCTCTCGCGCCCGTGGATGTCCGCTCCGACATTTACTCGTTAGGCGCAACGCTTTGGTATTTGCTCACCGGTCGCCTGCTGCCGCAAAATCGAGGGACGCCCGGTAGGAATTCGGAGCCGGACTCCTGGGCTCCGCTAACGAATCAACTAAAGGCAGCGCGCGTGCCGAAGTCTTTGAGCGCGCTCCTTATCTCGATGATGGCACGCGAACCGGCGGCGCGCCCCGACCTGACCTCTCTCTCCAGGCAACTGGAGGCAGTCCATCTTCAACTTGCGGCCCCCAGGAAGCAGCTGCGCCGGCTATTAACTGTGATGGCAGCCTTCCTGACTGTGGCTGTTGGCGTCGCACTTCTCATCTTCAGGCCGTTAGGGTTAAGCCCGCGAAGCGGCGCGGAAAAGAGTGTTGCAGTTCTCCCGTTCGAAAACCTGTCGGAAAATCAGGAGAAAGCTTACTTAGCTGACGGCGTTCAGGATGATGTGCTCACGAGTCTGGCCAAGATCAAGGATCTGAAAGTGATCTCGCGCACGTCCACTATGTCCTATCGAAACAAGGCCGAGCGTAACTTGAAGTCGATCGCAAAGGAGCTCAGCGTAGCCCATGTCCTCGAAGGCAGTGTGCGCCAGGTCGGCAATCGCGTGCTCATCAACGTCCAGTTGATCGAAGCCGCCTCGGATCATCATCTTTGGGCGGAAAGCTATAATCGCTCCGTCGATCAAATTTTTGCTGTCCGAAGCGAGATTGCGGAGAAGGTCGCGTCCGCCTTGCGCGCGAGCTTGACTCCCGAGGAAACGCTCGCGCTGAAGAAAGTGCCGACCAGCAATGAAAAAGCCTACGATTTGTTTCTCCGGGCTGAATACCTTGCACAAATTGCGCGACATACGGGCTCGAGCGCGACGTTACCGGAGGCCGTCGAACTCTATCGGCAAGCGATTGCGGAAGATCCTCAGTTCGCGCTCGCCTACGCTCGTCTTTCCTCTGTCGAGGGGTGGTTGCGATTGTTCGGCGGCGTAACCTTGGATGTTTCGCCAGAACAGCCACGGCTCGATGCCGAAAAGGCCCTGGCGCTTCAGCCCGATCTGGCGGAGGCGCATACGGCGCTGGCTCACTGTGCGTGGGATCGTTTCGACTACCCGCGAGCTCTGGAGCATCTCACCCGGGCGCAAGCGCTCGCGCCGCAAAATGCGAGGGTTTACGCGATGCTCGGGTCAACTTATGCGCGCCAAATACGCTTCGACGAGGCTTTGCCTATGTACGAACGGGCCACGCACTACGATCCTGGAAACCCATCAATGTTCATCGACCTCGCGATGAACTACTGGTGGGCTGGACGAACCGACAAGGTCGAGGCGCCTCTGAAGCGCGCGCTCGCGTTAGACCCGACCGCCGACGCGGCTGCGATAGTGTTGGCCCAGTTTCTAATCGTGGAGCGTGGCGATGTGGAAGGCGCGCGGCGACTTCTACGCCGTGACGATCCTTATCTGGCCTACACCTACACGCTCACGCGCGAGTACGAAGCAGCTCTCCGCGTAATCGAAGAACTCCCCGCGGATTTCATCTGGTCGGTCCAGAATGGGTTGTCGAAGGAGGAATTGCTCGGGCTTTATTTACACGCGGCGGGCCAAGTCGAACGAGCCCGGCCCTTCCTGGAAGCAGGTCGTGCCCGATGGATCGCCGTGCTGGAGGACTCGACAGTCGGCGGGCAAGCGGCTACCGATAATTTAGTCACCCTCGCGTCGATCGAAAACGCCTTGGGCCACCGGACTGCGGCCGTCCAGCTCGCCGACCGCGCCGCACAATCCGACTACGCGGCGCGCAGCTCGCGGGATCGGCCGGATTACCTCGGTCGATTCGCCGAAATTTACGCGCAGGCGGGGAGCCATGACCGGGCCATCGAACTCATCTCCGAGCTGATGACGTCGCGGCTTGGATTCATCAGCGTTTCACCGATAACGTTGCGCCTCGATCCGGTTTGGGACCCACTCCGCGATGACCCGCGCTTTCAAGCGCTGCTGAAGGAGTACCCGGCCAAGGGCGCTAAAAGCCCGGGGAGTCCCACCTCGCCATGAGGCCCGTAGAAAAGACCACGTCGGTCTGCGCGGGTTGCGGAGGTGCATTTGAAACGTCAGTGGCAGAGTTTGGTTGTCCAGTTTGTTTGCTCGAGCTCGGGCTCGACCATGGCTTTAGCGGCCAAGCTGCGCGCCCGAGAAAATCCCGGAGGAGTTTGGCGCTTACACCATTCGACGGAACGAGGACGAAAGTCTCTGCGAACTAGGCCACGGTGCGATGGGTGTGACCTATCGCGCGATCGATACCTCCCTCAACCGCGAAGTAGCGCTCAAGATTATCCGAGCGGGAATCGGCCTGAGCGACGCGGAAGCGCGTGAGCGATTTGCGCGCGAAGCGCGTGCCGCGGCCGCACTACGGCATCCGAACGTCGCTACCGTCTACCAGTTCGGAATTCGCGAGGAGACCGGCCAATGCTTCTGCGCGATGGAGTTGATCGAGGGCGAGACCCTGGAGGGTCGGGTCCGCCGCACTGGTCCGCTCATGATCGAAAGCGTGCTTGAGATTGCGCGCCAAATCACTGCGGCTTTGGCCGAAGCCGAAAAACGCGGGCTGGTCCACCGCGATCTAAAGCCCGCCAACATCATGATTCAGTCGCCTGAACCTGCCGAAGTGCGGTCAGAAAAATTGACGGTAAAAATCATCGACTTCGGCATCGCCAAGGCGCTGGCGGAAACACCGGACGCACGCGTTTTAACTTACGACGGATTTATCGGCACGCCGGCCTTTGCTAGCCCCGAGCAATTCGACAATCGGCCGGTCGACGGGCGCTCCGACATCTACTCGTTAGGCGCGACACTTTGGTTCCTCCTCACTGGTCATATGCCATTTGGAAAAGGCTACCCAAAGCTCACCTCGCTCCCAATCGAACAACTGAAAGCGGCGCACGTTCCCTCATCTTTGATTTCGCTGCTCGCCGTCATGTTAACGAGTGAACCAGCAGGGCGTCCAAACGTGCGCGAACTAGCGACCAGGCTGGAGCAAATCGAAACCCTACTCACCGCGCAAAAGAAACCGCTCCGTCGTCTCGCATTGGCCGCAGGTGCAATCGCGCTGGCTGCGGGCGCAGCGTTCCTTCTCCTCCATGAGTCTTGGATTCGTCCCTCTCCTCCTGTCGAAATCGTTCCGGAAAAAAGCATCGCCGTCTTGCCGTTGAAGAATCTCAGCGTCGAACAAGAAAACGCCTTTTTCGCCGATGGCATCCAGGACGACATCCTGACCGCGCTGGCAAAGGTGGCAGATCTAAAAGTCATCGCGCGCACCAGCGTGATCGGATACAGCGCGACCGGAAATCGCGATCTGCGGGCAATCGGCCAGGCCTTGCGCGTCGTTTACGTGCTCGAAGGAAGCGTGCGCCGTTCCGGCGGCAAGGTCCGGGTGACTGCGCAACTGATCGACACCCGCACCAACACGAATCTTTGGGCCGAGAGTTACGACCGCGATCTGGCGGACGTCTTTGTAATCCAGGGCGACATTGCACAACAGATCACCAGAGCATTACAGGCGAAGCTCTCCGCCTCGGAGAAGTCCGCGATCGAGAAACGGCCCACGAGTGACCTGGCGGCTTTCGATCTTTGCACGCGCGCGCGAACGTTGCGCCTGACCGCCACCTTCGGCCCGCTTTTCAAAGACCGGCTCCTTCAAGCGGCTGCGTTGCTCGATCAAGCAGTAGCGCGCGATCCGGCATTTCTGCTCGCCTGGTGCGAACTCGCGGTCGCGCACGACATGCTTTATTTCACGGGCTACGACCACGCGCCGGCGCGGCTCGCCCTGGCGGATCAAGCCGTCCAGAGGGCTCTGAGTTTGAATCCCGATGCAGGCGCGGCTCGGCTCGCGCTGGCCCAACATCTCTACAATGGATACCGCGATTATGATCGTGCGCGGGTCGAGTTGGACCACGCTCGGCGCACCCTGCCGAACAGCGCCGAGCTCTTCGCCCTAACCGGCTACATCGATCGGCGGCAAGGACGGTGGGCCGAGTCCACCCGCAGTCTCGAGCGGGCGATCGAGCTGGATCCGCGCAATCCGTTTACTCTCGGGCAGGTCGCCGACAACTACATGCATCTGCGCCGTTACGCCGACGCGGCCACACTCTTGGACCGCACTCTCGACATCATGCCGAAGGATGTGCTCACGAGAGTGAGTCGCGCATGGGTCGATATCGAGTGGCGGGCCGACGCCCGGCCATTGCATGCGACGATCGACGCGATTCTCGCCGAGGACCCGGCGGCCGGACGAACGGTTGCAGCGGATTGGCTGTTCCTTGCGTTCTGCGAGCGGGATCGCGCCGCGGCCGAGCGGGCGTTGGCGGCTCTAGGCGAGGAGGATTCGCTCTCCCTGGGGCATGTGTTTTTGGGGCGCGCGTTCGCCGAGGGTTGGGTAGGGCGCGTCTTCGGGGATAACGTTGCTGCACAGGCAGCGTTTACGACCGCTCGCATTCAGCAGGAAGAAATCGTCCGAACGCAGCCCGAGTATGCGTCCGCGCTCTGCGTGCTCGGCCTGATCGATGCCGCGCTTGGACGAAAGCAGGAAGCGCTGAGCGAAGGCCAGCGGGCTCTCGAACTCCTGCCCGTGGAGCGAGATTCTCTCGCGGGCGCAGACGTTGCCGTGATGTTCGCCATCATCTGCGCCTGGTGCGGCGAGAAGGATCTCGCCTTCCAACACCTCACACTCGCGACGCAGCGCCCAGGTTTGGTTAGCTATGGTCAACTGAAGCTTCAGGCTTGGTGGGATCCTTTACGCGACGATCCGCGCTTCGAGGCAATCATCGCCACGCTCGCTTCGGCAATCGCCGATAAGTAAACCGGGCGGCCTTGCCCGCTGATCGCGCCCGCCATTTTTTCTGCAACGCGGACCGTAGTTCTCCGAAGGAATGGGAAACAACTCACGTTCTACCAGATGACGCTGAGCTTTACGCCGGGCGTCTTTCCGGCGGCAAATTCTCCGCTACGCGGTAGATCGTGATAAACAGCATTCCGCGTTTAGCCTGCCAAACGCTACCTCCCGTGGGGGCGACTCCGCCTATCTCTCGGCGGCCGCGTGTTGATTCCAGAAGGCACGGTGCTTAACGGCGGCGTGACTTTCAGCGGCACCTTAACCGATGGCTCGACCTTCAGCGGCAAAATGCAGAACCGCATCGGCGCCGGTTATTCCATCCTCGACGGCTACGGATTCATCAACGCAGAGAGCGCTGTGAATCAACCACTGCCAAGGCCAGCGCGGACGAAGGATTGAGTTCAGCACTCTCGTCTTAGAAATCGTCGATCCATATTTTCTGCCACGCGCGCCAGAGTTTTCCGAAGGAATGGGCAACAACCAAATCCTATGAAAGGCACTCAGTCATGAATCGCATCCTCATCACCCTGCTCTGTGCATGCCTCATTTCCCCCGCTTACTCCCAAGGCCCGCTCACTCCGCCGGGCGCGCCCGCGCCGACGATGAAGACACTCGATCAAGTCGAGGCGCGCAGTCCGCTGGCGGGAGGCGCAACCGCTATCTCTATTAGCCAGCCCGGATCCTATTATCTAACGGGCAATCTCACCGTCACCACCGGCAACGCGATTACCATCAACACTAGCGGAGTCACGCTCGATCTGAACGGATTCACCATCTCTTCTACCGCGGCGAGCGCTAACGGTTCCGGCATCTTGCTCGGAAACTCGCTTTCCGATATCACCATTCTTCATGGCCATATCAAAGGCGCGGTCACATACAACAACACAACTTTTAGCGGGGGCGGCTTTAACAATGGAATAACCGGGATGAGCGGTCTTTCCAATATTCGCGTCGCCGGGATTTCAGTCTCAGGGGTCAAACAGACCGGCATCGAGCTCGCCTACAACAGCGCGATTTCGGTAGAATCGTGCACGGTGAATATCGCGGGAAACACCGGAATTTCTGCAGAACGCGTCTCGGATTCGGTAGCTAATTATGGCGGCAGTTATGGGATTGTTGCGGACACGGTCACGAATTGCTTCGCTCTTAGCGTTCACGACTCAGCCATTACTGCCACTACCGTTAACGGTAGCTACGGCTACAGTCTCGGTGCCGGCTCAGGCATTAGAGCCAACACGGTTAGCAATTCCTACGGCAGGGCCGGCTCCGGAGATGGGATCTACGCTTACAGTGTGGCAGCGAACTGCCAAGGGATCAGCTATAGCGGCGCGGGAGTGTATGCGGTAAGCGTGGCCACGGCTTGCCAGGGTTTCACTTCCGGGAGCGACTACGGCGTGTATGGCTTCACCGTCAGTAACTCCCATGGATCAAGCGACAATGGATACGGACTCTATGCCTTTGATATGGCCATCGGTAGTTATGGCGTCAGCACCAGCGGCATTGGATTGCGCGCATTCATCGCCAACTCGTGCGACGGCAACACCAGAGCCATTACTAACAAATATAACATGCCCTAGCCCACCCTGCCTTGGCCATGCAAACTCAAAAGACAAAACCCCATCCCGCCCTGCCCAAGCCATTTACTTCGCGCTCGCCCCACGCAACGAGACTTACCATCCTTCTGACGGGCACAATCTGCGCCGTAGCCCTCGCGGTAAACGCCAAGGCCTTTGAGGGACGGATCGATGCCGTTACAATCAAAGGTGCCCAGAGCGATGGTTTGCTCTATATGGTCGGCGCAAACACCCTCCGCGTGGGGATGACTGAACCCGACAAGCCGAATCCGGTAAACCTTATAGAACTCAAGAGTGGCACGCTCACGTTAATCTTCCCCCATAACCATAGCTTCCTCCGGTTGTGCCCGGCCACGGGCAGCAATTTTCCCGGCCTGCCGCGAGGATCGGATATGTCCTTTCCTCCGAGCGGTCTTCCGCCGGGTACCGATCCGCAGTTCCCCCCTGGTAGCGGCGCGACTCTCGTTTCATTAATGCCGCCGATGCCGATGCGGCCCGACAAGATCGAGCTCAAATCCACCGGCAGAAGAGAGAAGATTCTCGGTTACGAGTGCGAGCAATTTGAAATCAAGCAGCGCGGGGAAACAATGGAGATTTGGGCCACCGACAAATTGCTTCCTTTTCAGCCTTATGTTCGGACTCAGTCGTCCCGTTTCGGCCCGCGCAGGCTTGAGGAACAGTGGGCGGCACTTCTGACCGAGAAGAAACTCTTTCCGCTCCGCGCCACTCTGCGCTTTGAAAATGGCGTGGAACGTTTTCGCTTCGAGGTCAAAACGATCAAGCCGGAGAAGGTTGAAGATGGAACTCTCTTTCAACCGCCCGACGATTACACCGAGATTCCAGCGCTGCCCGGCCGCTAAAGGGTCCTATGAGGCTACTTCTGGTTACTTGCACGCTTTCAGCCACCATCGTCGTGGGATGGTGCGCTACCACGATCGACGCCACCAAGAAATATGCCTATGGCGGTAACACCGGATGGCTCGACCTACGGGGTAACGTCACAAACGGGGTCGTAGCAGGAGAAGCATTCCTCTCCGGCAAAGCGTGGGCCGCTAACTTCGGGTGGCTGGATTTCGGAAACGGAACACCGGGGAATGGCTTCGCCTACCAGAACACCTCCGCCGCAGAGTTCGGCGTGAACCACGATGGGGCGGATAACCTTTCCGGTTATGCTTACGCTGCCAATGTAGGATGGATCAATTTCGGCTGGGCCATGCCTAACAGCCCCGATCGCCCGAGAATTAATCTGCTTACCGGAGAGCTTACTGGCTTCGCCTACGGAGCGAACATCGGCTGGATCAACCTGGGCGCGGGATACCTGGTTACTAACACCATTTCACGAACCGATAGCGACGGTGACGGCATCGCGGACGTCTGGGAGTATCAAAGACTCTCTAGCGCCGGCATGCCCGCTAACCTGGCTCTGCTAAGCGCGAACACTGATGCCGATGGGGATGGCGTTCCCGATTACAAAGAATACATCGCCGACACCGATCCGTTTGATGCGACCGATTCTTTTCGGGTCACGCTCTTTCGGCCTTTGTTCAGTCCTCCTGGAACCCTTAGCACCGTGACCTTATCATGGGTCTCTAGCGATCGGAGAATCTACGATATTCAGGCTACCAGCAGTCTGGGAGACGTTCTTTTCGCAAACCTCCTGGCCAATATCTCGGGCGCACCCGCGCAGTCGGAAACCAGCGCGTCCTTTTCCGACATCGCTTCGCCTCCAAACAAGAAGTTCTACCGGGTGGGAGCTAAGCTACCACTAAGTCCGTAAAGTAGACTGCACCCTCGCAGCAAGCGTAGACCAACTCGTCGGCCCAGATTCAGCAGGAAGGATCGGCCCCGAGCGACGTGCATGAAAGCGCGCTTATCGCGCCGCTCAATCCCGGCAACTACACCGCGATCGTGCGCGGCAAAAACGACACCCAAGGCGTGGCTTTAATCGAATTCTGCAAACTAAACTAAGCCGGGGTAGGAAGTAGAACCCGGAGGTCGTTTGGCTTGGTTGAGAAGCGGTTGTAGCGACGCCGCTCTGTCGGCGTAGAGCGCATGACCGGCGCGCAGGCGTGAAACGGCGACAGAGCGCCGTCGCTACAACCAAACATTTGACGTTCTCACCCGCTGGCCATGTTCGTCAGAACGAACACCTGGAAACTATCAGCTATCCGATCTGTTTTACCTTGCCGCCCTATTTTTTTTGCAACGCCGGCCGGAGTTCTCCGAAGTAATGGGAAAGCACCCAATCCTATGAAAACATCTCTCCTCCGAAAGTTGATCCTCACCTTTTCCATGACCGGGCTGACGGCTATGGGCGCTCATGCTCAAGTAACTAATTCCAACTATATCGGCATGGATATGGGGAACTGGGGTACCGCCGACAATTGGTCCCCGCCCACCGTTCCGAACAATTCCGGGATCATGTCCTACAATGTTTCTATCACGGATCACGCGGTGAATTTGGACATCGATCCGACGATTAGCATTTTACAGTTGGGCGGTGATGCAGCTTCCATCACGTCGATTGATCATAGTCTGTCGGCCAACGCCACCAGCGTCACACCCGCTGGAACGCTCGAATTCACCGCCGAGACCACGAACGTCCTGATGGATGCTGGCGCATTATCCGATTTTGCCGGCTCGACTCTTACAGGCGGAACCTACCGCCTTACTTCCGCACCTGGTAAGACCGCCATCTTGCGTTTCGACGGCGCCGACATCCGGACCAACAGCGCGGTTATTTTCCTGACCGAGGCCGGATCGCGCATCGTCAATCAGAGTAATGCCGACGCCTTGACTCATCTCGGTCACAACACGGTCGAAGGCGACCTGGAGTTGACGAACCAGGCGATCTCAACCAGTAGCTCATTGATCAACGAGGGCTACATCTTCTGCGATGGTTCGACTTTCACCATCAATGGAGACCTAACAGATATCGGCGACCGCCGCGACCCTGGAACGGTCGGATTTCTGGATGGCCTCGCGCACGAGGGACAAGATGTACGCTATACCGTTACCGGCGTCCTGACTAACTATGACTCCGCCACCCATACTCTAAATAAGGGGCGTTATCTCTTTAGTGCCGCAGGCGGCAGGCAAAACACCCTACAGGTGCTAGGCGGAGAGCTGCTCGATATCGTCACTAACAATGCCGCGGTGGTTATGTATGGACCTAACACAGGTCTGCGCGACAAAAATGGCAACAACGCTTTGCGCAACCTGGCGGTAGTTAATCGCGACCTCGAAGTCGGTAACCGCAGTTTCACCACCGTCGGCAATCTTACCATCAACGATTCGCTAGTTATTTTTGGCGGGAGCGACTTCACGGTCAACGGAAATCTGATCGGCAACAAGCAGATGATCTTTTCTGTTTTCAATGCTTATACTTTTTTCACCGGCGTGCCGGGGGTGCCAACGGATGATCCGGCCCTTGGCACCGCGCTCAAGGTGCAAGGTAACTTCACGCTCGGCTCCGCGAACAATTTGGCTCTCGAAGTCTTTGGCCCTTCAGCTCAGGGACGAGCTACAGTCACAGGCGCCGCAACCCTGAACGGCACACTAAGCCTTTCTGTGTTGGATGGAGCTACCGTCTCTAACTCCGATATCCTCACCGTTCTTTCAGCCGCCACTCTCAGCGGGAGCTTCTCAAACGCTCCCAGCGGTCGAAGATTTGCGGCGCAGAAAAATTCCGATGGCACTCCCGCCGGGTCCTTCCGCGTAACCTATAGCGGACACGAGCTGGTTCTCTCCGATTACCTGCCCCACGCGGGCCTGCTCAATCTCTCCAGCCGTGCCCGAGTGCAAACCGGCGACAATGTTACCATCGGCGGATTCATAGTCGCCGGGATCGACGCTAAACAAATCCTGGTCCGCGGCCTCGGAGCGTCGCTCGCTAGCAAAGGTGTGAGTGGAGCACTCGCCGACCCAGCGCTGGAAATTTTCGATGGCACGGGAGCGAGCGTGATGTCGAACAACGACTGGAAAGACTCACAGCAATCTGAAATCCAAGCGACCGGCCTTGCGCCGGCCGATTCGCACGAGAGCGCTATCCTGGCCACGCTCGCTCCTGGAAGCTACACCGCGGTCATGCGCGGAGTCGCTAACACTTCCGGGGTAGGCTTGGTGGAAGTCTATGATCTCGACCAACAGCCCGCGCTGGGTGAGTTGGTTAACATCTCCACCCGCGGCCGGGTCGCGACGGGCGACGATGTCCTGATTGGCGGCATCATCATTCAAGCAGGCGAGACCGCGCATCTCATCGTGCGCGCCATCGGCGCCTCGCTCGCCAGTCAACAGGTCTCGGATCCATTAGCCGATCCGACTCTCGACCTTTATAACAGTTCCGGCACCAAGCTGATGTCGAATGACAATTGGAACGACGATCCGATCCAGTCTGCCCAGATCCAGAAAGAAGGCCTCGCGCCAACAGACGTCCATGAAAGCGCACTGCTTGGGACGCTCACGCCCGGCAACTACACCGCGATCATTCGTGGTAAAAACAACACGCAGGGCGTGGCCTTGGTCGAGTTCTACAAGCTGAACTGACACTTTTTGGCGACGGGAATAAGGGCCGGGAGGAATCCCGGCTCTTTTTCGTCCCGGGTCGATTGACAGCCGAAAGCTCGCTCTTATAATCCTGCCCCTGCGCCGCTCGGATTCCTGCGCGCAAATCAACTGGAGCTTTTTCGCAATGCCTTCGACTCAAATTATTCTGACGGAAAACATCCCCGGCCTCGGCGCAGAAGCGGATGTCGTAAAAGTGCGCCGTGGCTTCGCGCGTAATTTTCTTTTGCCGCAGGGCAAAGCTTTCGAAGTCACGAAAACGAGCATGCGAAAACTTGATATGCTGAAGGGGAAACGTGCGGAACGGGAAGCGCGTGAGTTGAATGAAGCGGAAGAGACCGCGCGTCGCATTGGTAAATCGAAAATGATCTTCACGCTCGAGACGGGCGAATCGGGGAAGGCTTTCGGCTCCGTGACCGCAAACGATATCGCGACGCGTTTAAGGAATGAGATCGGCGTCGAGATCGATCGCCATCGCCTCATTCTTGAGCACCCGATCAAATCGACCGGCGAACACGAAATTCAGATAAAGTTGCATGCGGATGTTACGGCCACGCTAAAATTCAACGTGAAGTCCGCGAGCGAACCGAAACCCGAACCAGAAGAAGCACCCGAGCCCGGGACTCGGAGTCGTTCTCCTCGACCACGCGATAGAAAATAATAAATGGCGCGAAACCCCGCAGGAGATGTTCCTGAGGGGCCTCGACGCACGGCGACAAATGGCGCTGGCCGAGGCTCGGCCGCGCGGAATGGCGGGGATCGAAACGCCGGGTCATTAACAAGTTCTTCGGCTGATATTCACAGAACGCTGCCGCACAGCGTCGAGGCGGAGCAAGGGGTCCTCGGTTCCATGCTTATCTCGCCGCGCGAAACGATTGCGGAATGCGTCGAGAAAATTACCGAGGAATACTTTTACGTTCCCGCGCACCAGACGGTCTACACCGTTCTGGTTGAACTTTGGAACGCGGGTCAGGGCATCGATCTGATCACGTTCACGCAGGTTCTGCGCGATCGAAATGTGCTCGATGCGGTCGGCGGCGGCTCGTTCGTCACCAGCCTGTTCACGTTTGTGCCCACGGCTGCAAACGTGAATTATTACCTCGAGATCGTGCGCGAGAAATTCATTCTGCGCCAGATCATTGCGGCCGCGACCGAGAGCGTGCGGCGCGCCTACGAAGAGCAGGACGAAGTGCACGCGCTCCTCGATGAAGTGGAGCAGGCGATTTTCGCGGTGGGCGAAGATCGCTTCAAAGGGCAAATGCCGGGGATGAAGGAACAGGTCATGGGCGCGCTCGAATCGATCGAGCAACTTTGGGAGCGGCGCGGCGGCATTACCGGAATTTCCACCGGATTCGTGGAGCTCGATCGCATGACGAATGGATTGCACGACGGTGAAATGATCGTGATCGCGGCGCGTCCCAGCATGGGTAAGACCGCGCTAGCCATGAATATCGCCGAGCATGTCGCGATCAACAGCAAATTGCCGGTGGCGGTTTTTAGTTTGGAAATGAGCAGCCAGCAGCTCGTGCAGCGCCTTCTCTGCTCGCGCGCGCGAGTGAATCTGCAAAAAGTTCGGGAAGGATTTTTGGCGGAGCGCGATTTTCCCAGCCTTACGGCGGCGGCTTCCAAATTAGCCGAAGCCGAAATCTTCATCGACGACAGCGCTGGTCTTAGCATTCTCGAACTGCGCGCCAAGGCCCGGAGAATGAGAGCGCAGAAGAAAATTCAACTAATCGTAGTCGATTATTTGCAGCTTTTGCGCTCGACCACGCGCCGGGCGCAGGACAACCGGCAGCTCGAAATTTCGGAAATCTCTGCCGGCCTGAAAGGACTGGCGAAAGAGCTAAAGATTCCGATCATCGTCCTGGCGCAATTGAATCGCCAACCGGAAGCGCGAACCGGAGGCAAACCGCGCTTGAGCGATCTGCGTGAGTCCGGCTCGATCGAGCAGGATGCGGATCTGGTTGGATTACTCGTTAGGCCGGAAGTCTATGAGGAGGACGAAGAAGCCCGCGCCGAGAAAGCGGGCGAGGCGGAGCTGATCATTGCGAAACAACGAAACGGTCCGGTCGGCGATATTCCCCTCACCTTCCTGAAGGAATTCACACGGTTCGAAGATCGGGCGCGGAACGTGAGCGAGCCGCGCTAGTTCTTCCCCTGTCAGCTTGAGCGAAGCGAAACATCTCTGATCAGTTTTCGCGCTGGGTCAGCAGAAATGGTCAGAGATCCTTCGCTACGCTCAGAATGACAGGTCACCGGCGGCGGCCTTCGCAAAAGTGAAAATGCCATATCGCATCGCGCCGGTTTTGTAGGCCAGCCAAATGCGAAAGATGGTGACCGCGAAGATTCGGTTATGCGCGTGCGGGCTGAAGAGAAATTTAAGATAGCGCGGGCTGGTTATAAACTTCGCTGCCAAGCGCCAGACAATGGCCGGCCAGGTTCGCACCACGAATTGCGTTACATCCTGGAATTTCTCCAGCTCGAAACCAGCCACGCCGCCTAACGAGTGATAATCGCTCTCGCTGCCAAGAAGCGGCATCCTTCCTTCGCGGCAGATCGGTTCGAGTAACCATTTTTTCGCGTGCGGCCCTGGCGATTCGGCAGCGAGCCAGGCGCAGATCACGAGCCGTCCACCAGGGCGCAGGACGCGGTTTGCCTGTGCGAAAAATAAGCAAATGTCCGGCATGTGCTCGGAACTTTCGATCGCGATGGCCGCATCGAACGACTCGTTAGGCAAATCGTTCCTCAACCAGTCGCCAAGAATGAAAGTTGGATTGTCACGGTCGCGGGTGCGCTCACGCGCGACTGCGAATTGCGCGGACGAGATCGTTATCCCGGTGACGTGTGCGCCGCGAAGAGCAAGCGCTCGAGCCGTCGCGCCATAGCCGCAGCCGATGTCGCACACTTCCAGCGGAAGTAGAGCCTCCACTTTTAAAGGCGGCTCCGTAGCAGAGATCGGGTAGGCGGAAGTATGTTCCTGGGGCAGGCCAATTTCGCGCGCGACCGTGTCGACCAGTTGGCCGACAGCTTCTTCCCGGCTCTCATCGCCGCGCAACCAGAGGCCGTGGTGCACATGATCGCCCCAGACATCGCGATAAAAATGGTCCAGCTCGTCGTAGTGCGAAGCAACGGCCTCGCGCGTGACGGAAGCGGAAATCAAAGTGACCGCGCGGCGTCGATCACGTGCTGAGCGTCGATGCCGAATTCTTTCATGACCTGATCGCCCGGCGCGCTGAGACCGAAGCGATGTAGGCCGACGATTTTCCCATCGAGCCCGACGTAACGGTACCAAGTATCAGGGACACCGGCTTCGATCGCGACCCGACGGCGGCACTCATCAGGCAAAACATCCTGGCGATATTCCTCTGGTTGCCGTTCGAAGCGCTCGAAGCACGGCATCGAAACTACCCGCGTTCCCTCGCCTAATTCCTTCGCGGCAGTGAGCGCGTGCTGTAGTTCGCTGCCACAGGAAAGGATGATGAGATTCAATTCCGCGCTCTCTCGTTTCGCAATGTAACCACCGCGCGCCACGCCTTCGCGTCGCTCCTTCAGATCGATTTCGTTCAGCATCGGAACGGCTTGTCGCGTCAGCGCGATCAACGTTGGACCGTCGATATGTTCGGCGGCGGCCACGAATGCGCCCGCGGTTTCCTCCGGATCGGCCGGCCGAATCACATCCAGCTGCGGAATGACGCGCAAACCGCTCACCGTCTCGACCGGTTCATGAGTCGGCCCATCTTCACCGACGCCGATGGAGTCGTGCGTGAAAATGTAAATGTTCGGCAGCTTCGAAAGCGCGGCGAGACGGATCGAGGCGCGGCAATAATCGGCAAAAACGAGGAACGTCGCGCCCGATGCGCGAAAGACGCCGTGATAGCCGATGCCGTTCATGATCGCGCACATTCCGTGTTCGCGAATGCCGAAATGGATATTGCGGCCGTGATGGTTTTCGCGGGTAAAATCCTCGCCGCCTTCGATGTAGTTCAGGGTCGAGCCATGCAGATCGGCGCTGCCGCTGATCAGAAATGACATCTCTTTTGCGAGCGGCTGCAGGGCTTCGCTCCCGGCTTTGCGCGTGGCCAGTTTCGCGTCGGAAGCGAAGGGCGGAATCTTCGAGAGCAGATCGGACGGCACCTTCTTGTCGATCGCGTCGAGAAGAAGTTGCGACTGCTCGGGATACTTCTCCTGCCAATCCTTGTACATCTTTTCCCACTGCCGGTAGCGCCGCAGCAGCGTCTTCTTGTGCTTCGCGAAATAATCGCGCGTCCCCGGTGAAACGTAGTAGTGCTCGTCGGGCAGACCGAGTTTTTTGCGATCTTCATCGACGAATTTCGCGCCCGCTTCGCCATGTGCTTTCGCGGTGCCGGCGACCTCCGGAATTCCTTTTCCGATCAAGGTGTGCGCGATGATCATCTGCGGCTTGCCATTGTCTCGCGTCTTGGCTTTGCGGAAGGCGCGCCGAAACGCTTCCATGTCGTTGCCATCGATTTTCTGCACATCGAAGCCGTAGGCTTGAAAACGTTTGCCGGTGTCTTCGCTCTGCGTCGCAGCCGCCATGGCATCGAGCGTGACCTCATTCGAATCGTAGATGAGGATTAAATTATCGAGACCGAAGTGACCGGCGAACGCACTCGCTTCCGCGGAAACCCCTTCCTGCAAACATCCGTCGCCCGCCAGACAGATGATGTGTTGATCAAAAATCTTATGCTCCGGGGTGTTGAATCGCGCCGCCGCCATCTTCGCCGCGACCGCGACGCCGACGGCATTACCCACTCCCTGGCCGAGCGGGCCGGTGGTGCATTCCACGCCGGGCGTTTCAAAAAATTCCGGATGTCCCGGAGTTTTGCTATGCAGTTGGCGGAAGCGTTTGATTTCCTCCATCGGCAAATCGTAGCCGCTCAAGTGGAGCCACGAATAAAGCAGCATGCTGCCGTGTCCGGCGGAGAGAATAAAATAATCGCGTCCGATCCAGCGCGACTTGTCCGGATTATGTTGCAGCTCGCTCCCGTAAAGAACCGCCGCGATTTCCGCGCAACCGAGCGGCAGGCCAAGATGGCCGGATTTCGAGGCTTGCACGGCGTCCATGGCGAGACCGCGCGCTTCGTTCGCGGCCCGCGAGAGAGCTTCGAGATTCAAAGACATGTTTGCTTATACGGATGCGGCTGATTGCCGCAAGGGTTGAGGATTCAGGGTTCAGATTGACGAACGCTTTGATCGCTTGAAACCTGAACCCGCAAACTGAAATCCTTTTCGCACCAATGAACCAGCCGCTCTTTCTTCACATCGTCGAAAGGCTGGAAGGTTTTCTCGGGAAGCTGCCGGAAAAATTGCAAAAGCCGATTTTGCATGAGCTGACTCCGCTGAAAGAGTTGTTCCTGAAGCAGCGTCCACCGCGTTTCGTCCTGACCGGCTCGCACAAAATTCCGGTGCAGGAAGTTTTCGCGAGTTTGTTTTCCGTGGCCCAACCCGGCGAAGTTCGCGACACGCTCATGGAAGTCTTCCGCTGGCAAAACATCGATGTCGGTGGCTGCGGCTCCATCACCCTGCTAGATGCGCGCGGAGCGGACGACGCCGCTTTGCGCAATATCGAAGCGGAGTTGCGACGCCAACCGCCCGATATGTTTTTTCACCTAGTCGATGGCAATAGCGGCCGGCCCGTCCTCACTCGCGAAACGGATATGCTGGCCACCCTGCTCGATTTGAGCCAGTCCGAATCGGCCCGGGCAAAGGTAATCGGTATTTCGATGATCGATCGCGAGCGGACCGCGCGTGGGGAGAAGGCGCAGGCGTCGGTCTCAGAGCGCCGCGATGCGGAAGCGAAATTACTTACCGCACTGCAAGCTCATTCCGCCATTCGTGAGCATGTTCTGCAGGTGATCGAGCTTCCCCTGGTCTCTCTCTCGAGCGGAGCGGATCAAGTAACTCCGCTGGCCGCGCGCTTCATGGCAACGCTGGCGACAGAGCTGCCTAACGAGTCGCGAATCGAAATGGCCCGCATCTCGCGCGACAAAGAGGCGCAAACTGCGATCGCGCAAATGTTGATCAAATCGACCAGCGCGATTTGCACCGCGATCGGCGCGCAGCCCATTCCGTTGGCGGATTTGCCAATCCTGACCACGCTGCAGCTCGTGATGGTATCCGGCATCATGTATATCTCCGGCCGAGAACGAAGTCTGCGCGCGGCCACGGAATTTGTCGGCGCGCTCGGTGTGAACGTAGGCATTGGGATGATTTTTCGTGAGGGCGCGCGCGCGGCGCTGAAGTTTTTTCCCGGATGGGGCAACGTCGTTTGCGGAATGGTGGCCGGTGCTGGGACCTATGCGATGGGGCGGGCAGCGTTGGCCTATTTCTTGGAAGGCGTGAGCTTGAAGGACGCGAGGAGGACCTACGTGCGGAGCCGCAAGACATCCCCGCGCGCGAAATTGCTGCACGCGCGCGAGCGGGCTGAAACCTCGCCAGTGGGAAGTAAATCGTAGCCATTGGCGAAGCGCGGGAAGCGGACGAATAACTTGTGAATAAAGGCGTAGCCACGGCGCATTTTGTTCACACAGTTTTGTGAACAGCACCGCCTCCGGAGTAGAAAGATGGTAGCGGCGCGATGAAGCTTTCCGAGATCGAGGCTACGCTCCGTGAGATCCGAGTTTCACCGGTCAAAACGCTCGGGCAAAATTTCCTGCACGATCAAAATCTGGCGCGATGGATCGTAGACCGCGCTCAACTGACACCAGACGATTACGTCGTGGAGGTAGGTCCGGGACTGGGCGCGCTCACGGAGCACATCCTCGCCTCCGGCGCGCGGGTTCTCGCGATCGAAAAGGATGCGCGGCTCGCAGATTTTTTGCGCGAACGGCTACTCACGGATCGGCTCGAAATCCTGCGCGGCGATGCACTGGATTTTGACGTGCGCACGCTCTTCGCGCAGCCGCGCGTCAAGTTCATCGGCAATCTTCCTTACAATATTTCGAGCCCAGTGCTGTTGCGCTTCACAAAATATCCAAGCCCCATCTCACTCTGGTTGTGCCTTTTACAGAAGGAGATGGCCCGACGCCTCGCGGCGGTGCCAGGAAATTCGGATTACGGCGCGCTCACGCTCCTGGTGCAATCGCGCTATGAGGTTGAATATTTGCGCAGCGTTTCAGCGAGCGTTTTCCTGCCGCAGCCTGAGGTCGATTCAGCGTTCGTAAAAATAACGCCGCGGCACGCGAAGGAGTTTCCGGATTATGACGCCGCACGCTTCGCGTCGCTGGTTCGACGCGGATTTTCTCAGCGGCGAAAGCAACTGCAAAAGCTGCTGCGCGCCGACGTGCCGGACTGGGAGAATGCGGCGAAAGCCGGAGGTTTCGAAGCGAGAGCCCGCGCGGAAGAATTATCCCTTCAGCAATGGATCGGTTTGGCGAGTTTCTCGGAATCACTGGCCACCGCGAGCGGGCCTAACGACCCATCAGAACTATTTGCGGTGGTCGATGAGGACGATCGCGTTATCGCCGCTGCGTCACGGGGCGAAGTGCATGGGAATAACTTGCTTCACCGGGCCGTGCACATTCTGATTTTCAATCGCGCGGGCGAGTTATTCCTACAAAAGCGTTCGCGGTTCAAGGATCGCCATCCCTGCGTCTGGGATTCGAGCGCAGCCGGCCATGTCGATGCGGGGGAAGAGTACGATCAGACTGCCAGGCGAGAGCTGCAGGAGGAGCTCGGAATCGAGACTGGACTGGATCGCGTCTTGAAAATTTCCGCTTCGGATCGCACCGGACAGGAATTCATCTGGCTCTATCGCGGGAAGCACGACGGGCCGTTTAACTTGGCCGCGAGCGAAATCGAACTCGGCGAGTTTTTCCCGCCAATGCTGGTAACGGCTTGGTTGGCGGCACGGCCCGGCGATTTCGCGCCGGGATTCGCGGAATGCTGGACGGCTTTTCGGACCGAAGAAGCTGTTGCCTAGCGCTTGCCAGACTTTCCGCGCTTTACACCAGCTTTGCTCTTGGAGCCTCGCGCCGGTTTAGCGCCGAGCGGACCGCGGAAAATTCTTTCGGGCAAACCGCGCATGGAATCCTTTTTGTATTTTCGCGCCGCGCGCCGCGCGGATTCCTTTCCGCCATACACCGTGTCGCTGAACATTCGGGTGACCGCATCGTCGCCGCGGAGGAAATGAACTTGAAATCCGTGGGTCTGTTTCTTCGCCTTTGGCTTCGAATCGATCCGTCGAATGTTCGCTTCAGAATCAGGATTGGCTCTTTTCTTCATACGTTTGGCCTAACGAGCGCACGGTAAGGAAAAAATCGCGGGGTGCAACGAGCACCTCCGCATTTCTTAATTTTTTTCCGCTGCCGTTCCCGAATTTGGCGCGGGGAAATTCCAACGTTGCCATCTCTCGTTGTACTCCGAGGCCGGCAAAAGCGCGTAGCAAGGATGCGCGGATGCACGCAGCCATTTGATCACACGCACCAGATTTTCTTCCGCCATGGTGGTGCAACCCGCAGTCGGTCGCGCGACGCCGCGGCGGATGTGAAAGAAGATCGCGCTGCCCTCACCCGGCACAGGCGGATCGGAGTTATGGCGCACCTCAATCAGCCAGCGATAAGCGAAATCGGCCGAGCGCATTTTTTCATGGCTGTAATTGTCGGGTGGGTTTTTCGGATCGATTACAATGTGGCGGTTGTAATTGGGCGAACGGGGATCGTCGCTCCAGATATCGCCATCGCCGACCTGATGAAATGGATAGTCGGAGCCGGGCGGCAGGTGGGCGTCGTAGGTATAAACTTTACCGAGACGAAAAACCCCGGCGGGCGCACGGCCATCGCGCTCTTTCTTATGGAGACCGTTTTCATTTTGACC
>CAXSFN010000014.1:0-81796 GCA_964236815.1 uncultured Chthoniobacterales bacterium | reverse complement strand
GCGATCTTGCCATACGCGACGGCCTGCTGTTACGCTGAAGAGGTGAAACGTTCGTTACCCATCGGCGCCGCTTTTATTTTTCTCCAAGCGATCCTATTCGGGGCGGGCCCAGTTTCAGGTCAGATCAATGTCTTCACCATTCCGGACGGCAATGTCGCGGCCCTTAAGAACGCGATCAACGCTTCGAATACGGATGGCCGGGACGATGTCATCAATTTGGCCGTCAACGGCACCTATACCCTGACGACGGTCGATAATAGCAATACCGGGCTGCCGAAAATCATCGCCGACGGCACTCATACCGTCCGCATCAATGGCAACGGAGCAACGATCCAGCGGAGCACGGTCGCTGGGACGCCGGTTTTTGGGATTTTGAATATCTCGGAGGATTCTGGAAGCCCAACCGCCTACTGCGATGTCTCGATCGACAGCCTTAGAATAACTAACTCGCCTGCGGGTTACCTGGCGCTCGCTGGCGCCGGATCGGTGGACCGGCTTACTTTAACTAACTGCTTCTTCGATCACAATGGGAATGGGATGGGATGGAGCGGATCGCTTACTGCGACTAAGTGTAGCTTTACGCAAAACAGCGACACGGCGGTGTCTGTCTTCTCCGGGAGCATGACCTTGAGTAACTGCGTCCTCGATCAGAATGGGACGGGGGTGAATAATGTTGGAGTTTTCAATGGGGTTAATTGCACTTTCAGCCGGAATTCCCCCGGCGGTGGTCTGAAGAATGGACGGGCGACGGTAACCGTGACTGGCTGCACTTTTGACAGCAACACGAATAGCAACGGAGGTGGCGGAGTGGATAATTACGCCGGCATTTTCGCGGCGACTAATTGCACTTTTGCGGGCAACTCCGGGACCGACGCGGGCGGAGTAAGTAACCGGCAAGGATCGCCCGCTTCGTCCGCGTCGACTACTCAAGTGCAATCTGCCAGCGCCATCCTGACTAACTGCACGTTTGTCGCCAACACCGGCTCAACCGCAGGCGCGGTGCTGGATTCGCCCTACAACTCCGCTCTACATAACTATCCGGCGCCGAATAACATTGTTACTTTAACTAACGACATCTTCAAGACCGGCGCGAGCGGCGCGAACCTTGTGCTTGTCCAGGGTATCTATGGGACAACGGCGATCGTGTCACAAGGGCATAACATTAGCGACGACGCTTCGGGTGGAGATGGCGGCGCTGCGCCCGGTGGCTACCTCGGCGCCGGCGGCGACTTGCGCAATACCAATCCTAATCTGACGACGAACACGGCGGGTGATTACGGTGGGCCGACTAAGACTGTCCCGATAGGGATCTTTGGCTCCAGTCCAGCTATCGGCCATGCCGATCCCGCCTACGCCCCTGTGCGCGACCAGCGCGGTTACTTCCGCACCGACGTTCCAGATACCGGTGCCTTCGAATATCAAGGCAGTGTCGTCGGTCGCATTACCGGAATCGCACGGAGTGGAACTAGTCTTAACGACATCAGCGTAAGCTTTGAGGCGGTCGATCGATTGACCTATCGGTTACAACGGAAGCTAACTATCACTGACACGAGCTGGCAGGACATCAGCGGCGTGAACGACACGACAGCGATGGATAACGACGTCGAAGCGATCACCGCACCGAGTGATGTAAGTCTGGGAAAGGCATTCTATCGAGTGACCTTTGTCAGTGGCCCGTAGGCGGCGGAGATTTCTGCCGGTTATAAATCCGGCTTGTGGAGTGCACACGGTAGTGACCGCGTCGGCGACCCCTTCCGCGCGACCGCCGCGCTCGGTCGGTAGCGCAAAACATTCCAGGAACTCAGACTGCAGGCAAGATGCCCGCCGTCCGCACAGGCAGGATGCCTGTGTTCCACAAAGGAGAAACGCGTATGCGATTCCTGGTCTTGATGGTCGCAGAGGTGTATCAGGCGAAGAAGGGCCGGAAGACAGGTCCGGATTTCTTGCCGGGAGGCCGAGATGCTGGCGAAGACGGGACGATTCAACGAGGAGCAAGGTTCGGCAGGTCGCGGGGCTCTGCCGGTTATTCGTTATTTGTTAATGGCCAAAAAGGAGATGGCTCTGGGATGCAGAAGCCGAGTCGAAGCAGGAGGGTGCTCGAGCTGATGAAGCGCTGCCCGGCGCAGGAGGACGACGTGATCGAGATCCGGCAGGTCGCGGAGCTGTCGGACTTTCCCGCGGAGGTTCAGGCGGCCGCGAAAAGAGATTGTTGAAGACTAGCCCGCCTCTCGCGCGAGTCTCGACGGTCGAGCTGCTCTCGGCCATCCGCAATCGCGACCCTTGCCGCGAAACATAAGCTCCCGCCTCCCGCGGCAATACCTTTTGTTCTCCGGCGACTCGCGGGACAAACGAGAACGACCGCCCGCGGATGCATCGCACGCGGTTGTGAAATTAACAAAACTATGACCGCGAACTAAGGGCGTGGGCACCCATATAGCGGGGTGCCGCAGTCCGTCCGCGGAATTGCCGCTTAGGGCGTGCCCAAGAATTTATTGGCAGCGGGGATGTTGGTTATGCCCCCGTAAGTGGCGCAGCCGATGCCGGCCGTGGCTTGGATCGCGATGCTGCTGCCACCGGTGGTATTCGCGCCGCCGCTAAGCGAAGCGGGACCGGTAACGTGAAGGCCAACGGCAGAACTGCTCCCAGTCTGACCGTAGCAAGTATTCGCCACCGTTCCGGCATACAACCCGTCCGCGCTACTGCTCGTGCCTTTGCAGTTGGTCGCGCTCCGCTCGGCGCGCAAACCAATCCCCGAGGTACTGGTTCCCTGCGAATTGGTAGCGACCGTGGCCGAGATTCCAATGCCGGTGGTTCCGATACCGACGCAGTTCGTTACTGTGCTCGCCTCAATCCCCGTCGGCCCGGAACCATAACTGTTCGAAACCGAATCAGCGACGATTGCCTGCGACGCGTAAGGACTCACCGCGGTAGTCAGAGCGTGGGAATCGGTGCAGACGGAAGCGGCAATAGCTGTATTCTGAGTGAGGGAAACGGTCGCTTTTGTCACATTAGCGGCCCGCACGCCGTAGCCCGCGACTTCGTTGACCGTGACCCGCTCAACGAGCGTATTGTCGATGCCGCCTGGCGTTAAGTTGATGCCGTCGCCGGCGCAGCCGGAAACGGCCAGGTCGCTCACATGAATGTCGAGAGCGTTCTGCGAGGTGAATGCGAGGCCAACATTGAAGCCATTCCCGGTGAAGCTCGATCCACTCAAGGTTACTTTGCCGGCGATGGTGCCATTCTTAACCGCGATATTGTGAATGCTATTGATGCTGAGGTTATTCGTGATTTGCACCCCGTATCCGGCCGCTGGATTCGAGTTGGAGAGGAGTGAAAAACCATTGAGATCGACCGTGACGTTGTCCGCCGAAATCACAATCGCACTGGAGCCGTTCGAGATGTTGATGTTACCCGTCAGGTAATAGGAACCAGCCTGGGTGATGGTGTAGGGCGTGGTGAATCCCGTCGCGCTTGGATCGATGGCCGTCCGCGGCGCGACTTGGGTCAGCGTCTTCATGGTCGGCGCCGGGCCGCCTGTCGGCGCGAGCGGACCTTGGGCGAAAACTATGAGAGGCAAAACCGAAAGCGCGCAAAGGAGGAGGAATTTTTTCATCGAAGAAACCCATTTTATGGAAAAATGACAGACAACGTCCAGTGTGTTCGCGAGCGCCCTTGTAGAGCGCTAAGAAGAATAGAGGGTCGGTCCCTAAATAAGGTGAATTCTTGTCGGGAGTTTCCAGAGCTCTTCAAAACCAGGCGCGATCCAAGCGTTGCATGGTTCAGTGGCGCCTCTTCCGGGTTGTAAAATTCAAAGATTGCCTCACTAAGTGCAGGGCGAGAGGGCTCAGAGCTACAGATCGTCAACTTTCGCCTCAAGGCCGAGTTGCTCGCGCATGGTTTCCACGCGTCGCTTCGTGATGGCTCAATCGTTCACCCCAATGTCCGTGAACTTGTAGGCGCCGTTTACTTTCTCGAAAGTAAAGATCTCTTCGCCGCAAAAGACGCTGGCGACGAAGCCGCGCGGCGCAATGGATACTCCTTCAGGAAGGCCGCTTTCGAGAATTGTCCGTTCTGGTAGAACTGCCGAAGATCGCTTAGCGCGATGACCGCCTCGGGGTCATTCTTCGCTACGGCGCTTTGGGATATCTGCCGGACAAGATGCTGCTGGCTGCAAAGGCAAGGGGCCTATGTGCGAATTCAAACTAGGGAGAAAATCCTATGCGATTCCTGGTCTTCATAATCCCAGAGTGTATCAGCCGAAGAACGGAACGGATCCGGATTTCAGGCGCGGATGCGGAGATGCTGGCGAAGACGGGACGATTCAACGCGGAGCTGGGAAAGCCGGCGCGCGGTTGGAAATTAGAAGGTAGAAAGAACATTAAGAATAGGAGAGTTGTGACGGCCGCCGCGCGCTCGAGCTCTGGATGAAGATTGGCTGTGCGGATGAGCGGGCCTTCTGAGTTCGCCTTGGCAGGCTGCCAAGACCAAACAGGCTGGCAGCCTGTGCTCCCCGGAACTGGAAGCCGAGTCGAAGCAGGCCTGGCCCCCGAAGTCGATGCGACTTGTGGGCCAAGCTCGCACTTGGTGCGAGGGAGCAACGTGACGCCTGCGGGGATAGCGGCGCTGATTCTCAGTGCCTGCGCGTGGCGCGATTAATGGGCTCTCAGAGATTCGCTCCCGCCCAGTTCGCGTGGGTTCGCCCCTCAGCGCGTCCCACCGCGTCTCACCGTGTGAGACGCACGAACTTTTGCCAAAACGCGGGGGAGGAAGTTCGCTCGGCAGAATGCCTCGCCAGCACGGCTGGAGCCGTGCGCTCCCCAGATCTGATCGCAAACCACTCGTTAGGCCGATTCAAAGGAGGAGGTGGTCGACTTGATGAAGCGCTGCCCGGCGCAGGATGGCTACGTGATCGAGATTCGCAAGGCCGCTGAGATGTCTGATTTTCCGCGCAGCTAACAATTGGCTCTCTCCGTAGCGGATGCTGGTGGCTGCATTCTGACTCTTGGCTTTCCCGGAGCTTTGTCGTTAAATGCTCGGGGATGAAACAGGTTTGGTTTTTCGCGGTTTTTCTGATTTTGATTGGGTGGCAGCCGGCGCGCGCGGCGGCGTTTGTGATTGCTAATGGCGATGTGGCGGCGCTACGGGCCGCGATCACTACCGCGAACGGCAATAACCAGGATGATGTCATTATCCTGGCGACGAATGGGACTTACGCGATCCCGACGATCGATAACACGTCCGCGAACGGCGCGAATGGTTTGCCGGTGGCGCAGGCGGACAACGGGCATGCGCTCGGGATCATCGGCAGCAACACGCTTCTGGAGCGAAGCCCCGTATCGGGAACACCAGAGTTTCGGATCCTGGAGATGGCGGCGAACAGCCGGGTGATTCTTTCCGGTCTAATGATGGGGAACGGGATCACGCGCAGCCGCGGTGGCGGCGCGATTTTTCTCTACAATTCGACTCTGTCGCTTTCGAGCTGCACGCTAACGACTAACACGGTCATCGGAGTGATGCCGGCTGCGAATCCGGGCGCGTATGCGCAAGGTGGCGCTATTTGTAACGACAATGCGTTCGGCGAAGTGACCGGGACTGATTGCACTTTCATCAACAACTCGGTGACGGGCGGAGCGGGCGCGCCGAAGTTCGATGGCGGCTCAGCAGAGGGTGGTGCGATCTTTGGAGCGAATAGCCTGACGCGTTGCACCTTCACTAATAATAGCGTGACCGGTGGGCTGGGAGGCAACGGCGCGCCGAGTTACAATGGCGGCAGAGGCGGGAGCGCACTAGGCGGTGCGGTCAGGTATGTCGAGACGCTGACGAACTGCACTTTCTCGCACAACACTGCACAAGGCGGCGCAGGCGGCGCGCTCGCGACCGGAGTGAATCCCGGCGTGGGCGGTGCGGCGGCGAGCGGCGCGGTGGCGATGTTACCAGGCTACAATGCGCAGGCGGTGGTGGATTGCTATTTCGTGTCAAACAGTGCGAGCGGCGGCACGAGCCCGGGTGGCGCCTTGCCTGGAAGTGCTGACGGTGGAGCGCTGGGAATTTATGAGAACGGATCGCTCGCGCTCTCGGTGACTAATTCGACGTTCGAGCTAAACTCGGTGACGACGCAATTTTCCAATGGCGGCGCGATTTCGCTCCCGAACGGGGCGCATCTTCTTCTGCAGAACTGCACGCTGGTGCAAAATAGCGCGGCGCAGGACGGAGGGGCGATCTTGGCGCGCAATGCCTTGGACGGTACGATGCCGCGAGTAGATGTTTATCACTGCACCTTCAGCGGCAACAGCGCAGCCTCGCGGGGTGGGCTAAGGGTCGTGGGCGGCAGCGGGCACGTGGCGAACACTATTTTCAAAAAGGGTGCGTCGGGATCGAACGTTGACTCGATCATTTCGCAGGGACACAACCTCAGCGACGACAGCGGCGGTGGTTACCTTAACGCGAGCGGCGACCTGGTGAATACCAACCCGCAACTGGCAACGGCGGCCCCGGCGAATAACGGCGGAAGGACCAGGACGATCGCGCTCCTTTCCAACAGCCCGGCCATTAACCAGGCCGATGAGATCTACGCGCCGCGACGAGATCAGCGCGGGGATTTCCGGACCGGCCAAAGCGATATCGGCGCCTTCGAGTATAATGGGTCACTGGTCGGCTCCAGTTTCATCGAACGAAGCGACAACATCCCGGCCGTAGATACGGAGGTTGTTTATGGGCATACTTACCGCCTGGAACGGCGAGATAGCCTAACGAGTGGAAGCTGGCTCCCCATCAACGGAGTGAGTGATTACGTCGCGACGGACAACTTCAGCTTTCCGTTCGACGATCCAAGCTCACCCGGCCTAACGAGAGCTTTCTATCACGTCCTCGCGGTGCAGTAGCTAGCTTTAGCCAACCGGAAAAACAGCTCAATCATCGCGAGGCGCACTCACGCGCCATCCGAGACTTAGAGCGTTGCCAAAAGGCTGCCGGGTGACAAAGTTTTCGGAAACTCAACAAAGGAGAAAATCATATGCGTTTTCTAGTATTCATGATCCCAGGGGTGTATCAGCCGAAGAACGGCCGGAAGACGGATCCGAATTTCACGCCGGATGCTGAGATGCTGGCGAAAATGGGCCGGTTCAACGAGGAGCTGAAGAAGGCCGGCGCGCTCCTGTCGCTGGACGGGCTGCAGCCGCTGACGACCGGCGCGCGCCTGGCGTTCTCTGGAGGGAAGTGAGCGTGACGGACGGTCCAGCGGTCGAAGCCAAGGATGTGGTGGGCGGCTATTGGATGCTGGAAGCCGCTTCGAAGCAGGCGGTGATCGACTTGATGAAGCGCTGCCCGGCGCAGGACGACGACGTGATCGAGATCCGGCAGGTCGCGGAGCTGTCGGACTTTCCCGCGGAGGTTCAGGCGGCGGCGAAAAAGAATGGTTGAAGAGAAGTAACTCGCGACTCTGCGCCCCGATGCTCCACGTTTAAGACGGTAGAGACACGGCGTTGTCGTGGTTCGAGACCGGAGTTCGCCGTCTGGGCGTCGACGAAAGAATCTGCGCCCGCACCGAGAGACCGCTGGAGATTCAAAGGAGACACGCGAGTGAGAGACGCAACCGGCGGTAGAAGGAAAACTTCATGCGAGTGGTGGCCAAGATTACTCCTGGGAGACAAGCCAATTCCGGCTACGCTGCCAGCACTCTCGACGGCCAACGAACTAGAAGTTCGGGAAGAGTGTTAGTGGTAGTATTGGGAGCTTGGACAGGGCCATAGCACCTCCGATCGACCGCAGATAATCCCGGCGTGGTTCAGTCGCGCGGTCGACTGGGGTTACTATCGACACAAGTCAAATGACTAGCGGCCGCCGTCGCCGCCAATGTAGATCGCCAGCCAAGGCGGCGGCCTCCGAGAAGGAAAACCCATCAGCCTCCATTGCGCGGACGGAACGAAGCTGTTAGGCAACGCGCGACCTCTGCCTACACCAGCAGGGTGAAGGAGCGGGCGCGACAGAACTAAAAGATGGAAGCCCTTAGCTACTTAAGCGGTGCGAAAGTCTTAGGCATCCTTCCAGGTGACGCTATTGCGCGCGCGGACCACGGTTGATTGCGAGACATTGAGGAACGCAGCCAATTCGCGAGAAGAGGCTGTGCTCCGACGGATAATGCGGACTACTTCCGCGCTCAATTTGGAGGCCGGGTTGCGTTCACCACGGCCGCGCAGACGCGGGAAACTGGCCGCGTAGGCGTTATGCTTTTGCCGAGCTGTTTTCATGGGTGGTGCCGTTACCTTTAAACGATCTTCCGCCGATGGCCAGAGCGGACCGGATTGCGCCCAGGCCGGATTTCGAAGTCTTAACGCGCCTGGCGGCGAACTGCTAGATGGGATGAAGCGGGAACCATTTCACCAATGATCCCTCTGTCACCTCGATTTCCCTTGCTCGACTTCGGCCGGACGGTTTTTCGCCGCTCTCGGCCCAGCCATGCTCGCGCGCCATCCCGCGAAAACATGCGCTCCAGTTTGGAGTAATGCCTCGTTGTTCTCCGACCAGTCGCGGAACAAACGAGAACGACCGCCCGCGGATGCATCACGGGCGGTCGTAAAATTGACAACTATGAGCGCGAATTAAGGCGTGGGCACCCAGACAGCGGCGTGCCGCAGCCCGTCCGCGGTAAACATCGTGCCAGCAATGTTGCCTTGCACGTCGATCGAGTTAGCCATCGCTCCGGTGAAGCCGCCGGGAAGAAAGGCATTCAAGTCCGTCGGTTGCAGAGCAGCGTCCCAGACGAACGCGTGGTAGTTGGCAACGTTACCAAGCCCGTAACCATTAAAGGCGTAACCGACGATCGACGAGCCTACGAGACCTGTCGCATAACTCTGGGTATAGGTAGCCGGATGGATCCTGACTGCGCTGGCAGCGGTCCCATTCCAAACCGTCGCGTAGTTAATTCGCCGAGTCGTGTTCCCTTTGAACGCTTCATCGAAAACCTTCACGTCAAAGCCGGTGAACCCTACCTGCCGCGCGCCGTCGGTCGCCCAAGCTTCAGAGGTAGTGGCGTTACCTGGATGAATAACCAATTGCGAGCGACTCGTGCCGGTCCAGATGGTGGCGACCGAACCGCTCGAGCGGATGGTGAAACCGGCTTGTTGTCCGCGCGCCACGCTCAAAGCCCGGGCGCCATTTCCGCCGTCGCCTAAGTCGGTCGCGACGCCGGTCCGCGCGTCCCAGACTAGGGCGTGATACGGTCCGCCACTGCGGCCTTTAAGCGCGCCGGCGAAACCAACGATCTGCAAACCATCCGTACCCAGCGCCTGGGCGCCATAGGTCGCGAAAGGCACACTAAGAAAAGTCGCGCTCGCCGCCGACCCCCGCCAGGCAATGGGCGCGGACTGCATCCCGCTATTCGGGCCAATGCCCCAGCCAACCTGGAGCGTGGGTGCCAATCCTTGCACCGTGGAGGTGCTATTCGCCGGGTCGCCCAGAAGGCCGGGATGCAAGTCGGTTAGCACGTTGCCGCTCCAGAGCGCGGCGCGGGTGGCTTCGAGCGGATTAGCTGAGTCGGAAGTCGCGCCGGCTACCTGGCCATTGTTTGCGGCCAAGCCATTGCCATAGCTGCCGACAGCGGTCAGATCTACGACTCTGTAATTGGTTTGCGCGACTAACGGCGAGACCGCACAGACCGAGGCGCAGCAACTGATGAGCGCGGCAAGATGGGTGATTCGAGAAGCGAATAGAAGTTTCATTATAGTTAAGATGTTGGTTGGTTGTAAGTCGCGATCCTTTTTGCGACATCGAGGTCATCTCACTTCCCGAAAAATCCGGCGAGCCGCGAAACTTAACGGACCTGTTACTTTCCCCCTAATGACGTTCCTCCTTCGTAAGGAGGAACGGGGCAGAGCTAACCATCGATACAGATCATTTTAGGTAGCTCCGATCTCTCCCTATGGATTAAGACCGTGGCATCGTTCCGCCGTCGATCCGGAGATGCGTCCTGGTGATATATCCGGCTTGTGGACTGCACGGGAAAGGGCGATTGGCGCAACCCCGGCGCCGGAGCTACTGGACGAAAATCGGATTGGCCGGATATTGAGACGTGATTACTAACGGAAGTTTCCCGCGTATGCGCGCCTGGTCCGTCTGCGGATTGATAGGCCTGCTCGTTCTTATATTCCCTGCTACCGGAAACGCAATGCCTAAGCAGCGCCATCTACGCCCGAAGCCTAGTAAGACTTGTTACACTTACATTTCGGGCTCCGCGAGTCCTCAGCCGTGCGACCGAATCGCCGGCGCGGCTCCGACCACCGCCATCCCAATAGTGATAATCCGATAACGCTAAGTCGCGACCCTCTTGCTCGAGAAATCCGCCGGGTCCACTCGTGATCTCGACCATGGCGCGGGAGTCGTTCTCTTGGAGCAGCGCGTCCTTCCGAGCGACACCGGGACCGTCGAGAGCAAAGAAACCTGAACTCGGGCGAAGGGTGCTATTTCGCTGCTCGTTCCTTCGGCGCCAGTTTTGCCAGGATATCCTCGAAACCCGGATCGCCCCTTAGTGGATCCCAGAAAGGACTGAGCTTGAGCTGGCCGTAACTGAGATCGCCCGGCATTTCTGCGGCGATATGCAGTTGTTCGAGAGCCATCGCTTTCTCTCCTGTCCAGGAGTAGATCGCAGCCAGAAATGTGATCATGTGCGCTCCATTTACAGAGTCATGCGCCACCGGAAGTAACTCGACCGCTCGACGGCCTTCGCGCAGCGCTTCATCTTTGTAGCCAAGCCCGGCGTCGACTAGACCAAGGACGCATAGGGCTTGCGCGTAATCGGGCTGTTCGCGGACGACGCGCGCGAGATCGATGCGCGCGGTTTCGAATGCGGACCGCGCCCCATCGCGATCGTCCCGAACCATTGCGGACAGTCCTTCGCAAAAAGCGCGGGGAAAAGTGATGCCGTCGATGTTGATTCCGTACCCTTGGAAAGCCGCCAGCGCGCGCGCTATCGAGGCGGAGTCGCGCTCATAAAGCGCGGCGAAAAACCAACTCTCCGCGATGTCGCCTGCGGCGTTCGGATTTTCCTGCAAGACGGTCGCGATCATCCCGGTCAAGGGTCGCGTATCGGCACGCCAATCGAGATCGACTTCGGCGCGGGTGATCCTGGTATCGACGTCCCTCGGGTCCAGCTCGAGCGCTCGATCCAACACAGCCGCCTGCTCGGAAAAACGACGGAGCTTTTGATAGCTGATCGAGATCTGCTGGAGGATGAGAAGATTACGCGGATCGTAGTCGAGCGCGCGCTCGAGATTAACCGTAGAACCTTCCCAATCGCCCTGGCGGCGGTCCATGTAGCCGGTCAGCTCATAAACGAGCGGGTCGTTAGGCAACACCTTTCTGGCCAGGGCCAATTCCCGGCGCGCGCCGATGTAATCCATGTAGCCCCGGTAAAGATGTTGCGCGAGAGCGAGGTGAGCTTCGCCGGCATCTGGCCGCAGCCGAAGGGCTGTCTTCACGGCGCTCTCCGCCAGAGCCAACCGCTCCGCCGTGTGATCGTAACCAAAGAAGTAAATTCGACTGTGCGCCCAAGCGAGTTGAGTAAAGGCGAGGAAGAAGGAAGGATCGCGCGCTATGGCGGTGTCCAAGAGCTGAACTGCTTCTAGATATTTGTCTTTTGCCGAACTGGAAAACGTCGTGCCGTTTAAAAGGACTTTCGCGCGAATATATAAATCGTAAGCAGCTAGATCCGTTGTCGGAGGTTGCTCGATCGCTGCTTGCTCGGCCGGCGAAAGCTTGGCCCGCAATTGATCTGCGATCGCGTGCGCGATCTCGCTTTGAATAGCGAAAACGTCGGCCAGGTCTCGATCGTAAGTATTAGCCCAGAGATGCGCTTCGGTCCGCGCGTCGATCAGCTGGGCATTCACGCGCACACGATTTTCAAAGCGCTGCACGCTCCCCTCCAAGACGTGGGCCACGTGGAGGGAGCGGGCGATCGCCGGTAGGTCGCGCTCCGTCGTATCCTGATATTGCATCACGCTCGTGCGACTGATCACCTTTAAATCGCCGATTCTCGCGAGCGCGGTCAGAATTTCATCCTGCATTCCGTCGGTGAAGTAGGTGTTCTTTTTCTCATCGGAGAGGTTCTTGAAAGGGAGAACAGCGACGCTTTTCTCCGGGGCCACGGGAAGGACGGTACGAGCTCGCCGAGTGGAGCGAGTGCTAAACAAAAATAGCGCGCCAAGCAGCGCGAGGATGCCTAACGAGAGAAGCAGCGCGTTGCGATAATTCCAGAAGCGCCCTGCGCCCATCCCGGCCGATGTTCGTCTGTTGGTCAATCTCTTAGGACGCGCGGGGTTGCCTAATTCCTCGGTGTAGAAGTTCACGAGCGCGAGCGCGCGACCGTGCTTCACTTCGCATTCACCCAGATCGTGCAGATGCCGGTTCCAACGCTGATAGGACACGAGATCATCAGCGACGTGCTTAGAGAGAAGGATGTGTCCGGCGTCGCCGCAATCGACCACACGCTGCGCGATATCCAGACCGGCGCCAGCCAGGTTGCTTTGATCGTTCACATCCACGGTCTGGCTGACGGGACCGCTGTGGATTCCCATTCGTAAACGAATCTGGGGACGGCTCTTGATTGCAGCGCTGATCTCCATTGCGCATTCGAGCGGTGCTTCCGGATGGGTAAGAAAAACTAACGCCATCCCGTCTCCGGTTGGCAGCCGGATAAGTGTGCCCGCTGCTTCGGAAGCCCGGAATGGCGCGGTGTTGCGCACGATCCGATTCAGCTCGCTCATCACCTCCCGCTGCTCGGTGATAAACAGAGTGGAGTACTCGACCACGTCCATGGTCAGGACGTGCGCGATTTCCAGCTTTGGCTCCGATTGGGTTTCCGCTGACATCGCGAGAAATCTTGTTGATCCTCCGCGCCACCGCACGCGCCGCTCGGGCTTCTCCGCCGTATTTTGTTCGCAGCCCGAACAATAAACAACCGCTAAGTGGCGCGCGCGCAGCTGCACACAACGTCGCCGCGAATTACAAACTGAGGACTACCGTGCTGCTTCGAGCGATCAGGCAAAACGGTCATGCTTTCGCCGCGCGCGATGATGGCGGTGAACCGCGGATCGGAGCGCAGGTTGTCCCAAGCCGGACTAACCCGGAGAACCTGAATGTTCATCTCGCGGGTCGGCACCGCGAGCAGATGCTCAATAAGAGGCAAGGCAAGATCTGCTTCGGCCAAGCATGCAAAGGTTTCCGCCGCTTTGGCAGCCATGTCGGTCCCGTCCGTCGCGTCCTTCGCTTCCGGGTGAAGCATCATGGCGTATTCCGCCTCTCCCACTGCGGCGTCCCGCCAGCCCAGGCTGGCATAAACGAGGCCTAGATGCGCATGATGCTTACCCTCATCGGGATTCTTTCGCGCTAGCTCTTCAAAAATCGCCCTGGCCGCCTCAAGGCAAACCGCCGCACGCTGAGCGTCTCCCGGGCCGTTTCGTGCCCGGTAGAGTTTCCCCAGAGCGAAACTCTTCGGGCCATCCTGTCCAAACGGTTCCCCCGGGAAAGAGGTAAGGATAAGTTCCCCGGCGTCGTAATCCCGCTCCCACATCGCCAGCTCAAAGCCCCAGATGACGGCCTCGTGGCCGGGGTCGTCGCCCGGTGAAATCGTGGCCAGTAAGGACTTCAGCGGAGCCATATCCCCTTTCCAGTAAAATTCGGTTTTGGCTCGGTCGATCCGGTAGCTAACGACATCGGGTGCGAGCGCCAAGACCCGGTCCTGTGCCCGCACTACGGCTGGCCAGTCGCGCTGATTACTGGCGCAGATGGAGAGATTGTACCAGATACGAAATTCCTGCGGGCTTAGTGCAGCGGCGCGCTCGAATCCGGCGCGCGCCTCGGTCCACCGGCCCTGTCGAGTCGCGACGCTCGCCATATTCATCACAGTTTTCGCATCGTTGGGCAGTGCCTTTAAGACGAGTCGACATTCCTCCAGAGCCGTGGCAAAATCGTGGGTGACGAAGTAATAAGCTCCGAGAGCGCGATGCGCTTCCGATTGATCCGGACGCAGACGCAATGCCTCTCGCGCAGCATTTAGCGTAGCGACTTTTAATTCTTCCGTTTTCTCCCGCTGGTAAAGGCCAGCGCGCGAAACGGCCAGTTGTCCCCACGCTGCGGCAAAAGTGGGGTCCAGCACGAGAGCTTGCTCTAAAAGCCGAACGCCGGTGCGGATATCTTCCTGTGTGGGAAGGCGGGCAAAAGACAACGCACGCAGATAAAGGGCATAGGCATCTGCGTTTTCCGTCGGTGCTCGCTCGATGCTGGTGCGCTCGTCCGGGGTAAGAGAGGCGTGTAACATCTCTGCGATTTCGGAAGCGAGTTCACCCTGCAAGGTAATAGAGTCTGCTAAGGTGCGATCGTATCGCTCTGCCCAAATGTGTTGATCAGTAGCGGTATCGATCAACTGCACGTTAACTAGAACACGATTCGAGACCCGGCGGACACTCCCCTCCAAAACATTTGCGACGCCGAGTTCCTTTCCGATTTGTTTCAAGTTGCGCGCGGCTTTGTCGCGATACCCCATGACCGAAGTGCGCGAGATCACCTTCAGATCCTTGATCTTCGCCAAACTCGTCAGCAGATCGTCCTGAATGCCGTCTGCGAAAAAGGCGTTCTCCTTGTCGTCGGAAAGGTTTTCCAATGGGAGAACAGCGATGCTCTTGGAAGAGATTGCCGGCGCGCTTGCCGGCGCCGACGCGAGCGCCACTTCGGACGCGCGTTTTGTTCGACCCAAAGACCACCAAAGGCCGACGCCAACTGCGAGCGCCGCGAGCAAAATCAGCGCGGCAATAGTCGTCCGTCGTCCGCCCGCAGTTTCCTTCGCGCCGCGTAACTTTACCGGACGTGCGGGATTTCCCAGTTGGTCGGTGTAGAGATTGGCGAGCAGGATTTTCACTCCGTGTTTCACTTCGACTTCGCCGAGGTCGTGCAAGAGCGGCTGCCAATCGCGATGCTGCGCCAGATCGTCCGCGGCGCGTTTCGAAACCAGGATGTGACCGGCGTCGCCGCAATCCATCACCCGTTGCGCCATGTTCACCCCAGCTCCTGCGATGTTCGCCCGCTGATTCACATCGAGGACTTCATTCACCGGGCCGCTGTGGACGCCCATGCGCACTTGAATTTCCGGATGACTCTTGAGCGCAGCCGCGATCTCCAAGGCGCATTCCGCCGGCGCCTCATGATGATTCCGGAAAACCAGCGCCATCCCGTCGCCCGTTGGCAAACAGATCAACTGTTTGGCCAGATCAGCCGCGCGCACCTGCTCAGTTAGCCGGACGATCTCGTTCAGTTCCTCCAGCAACTCGCTCTGCTCATTCACCAGCAGTTTCGAATAATCGACCACATCGATGAAGAGGATGTGCGCGATTTCGAGATGGAGATTCGCTTTGATTTCCGACATAACGCGACGCAGCCCCTTGGCCGGCGCATCCTTCCAAGCGAAACCACCCCCGTCGAGAGCAAAAGGCGTTTGAGGTGCTAGTGTTGGCGATGCCTTTCCAGCTCGAATCCAACTACAAACCCCGCGGCGATCAGGCGCAGGCGATCGCGAAATTATTGAAGTCGATCGAGGCCGGAAATCGTCACCAAACGCTCCTCGGTGTCACCGGCTCGGGAAAGACCTTCACGATGGCGAACGTGATCCGGGAACTCGATCGGCCTGCGCTGATCATTTCGCATAACAAGACGCTCGCCGCGCAGCTTTACTCGGAGTTCAAGCAGTTCTTCCCGCGCAACGCGGTCGAGTATTTCGTCAGCTACTTCGATTACTACCAGCCGGAGGCCTACATTCCGCGCAGCGACACCTACATCGAGAAGGATTCGTCGATCAACGAAGAGATCGAGCGCTTGCGTCTCTCGGCCACGAGCGCACTCCTTTCGCGCCGCGACACCATCGTGGTCGCGAGCGTTTCGTGCATCTACGGTGTTACTTCGCCGGAAGATTATTTGCGCATGCTGCTGACGGTGAAGAAGGACCAGCAAATCTCGCGTGAAGCCGTTCTCGGCCGGCTCATCGACATGCTTTATGGACGGAACGACATGGACTTTGCGCGCGGGAAGTTCCGTGTGCGCGGCGACGTGGTCGAGGTCTATCCGGCGACCGCGGATGAAGAAGCGATCCGCCTCGAATTTTTTGGCGATGAGATCGATGCCATCACCCGCTTCGATCCCCTCACCGGCCACGCGCATGAGCAACTGAGCGTGATCACCTTCTATCCCGCGAAGCAGTTCGTTACTCCGGCGGACAAACTAAATCGCGCACTCAGTTCAATTCGGAACGAGCTCGATCACCGCATCATCGAGCTCGAATCGCAGAGCCGTCTGCTCGAAGCACAACGTCTGAAGATGCGCACGGAATACGATCTCGAGATGTTGCAGGAGATGGGATTCTGCAACGGCATTGAGAATTACTCACGGCATCTAAGCGGCCGTATGCCGGGCTCGAAGCCGTTCACTTTGCTCGACTTTTTTCCGAAGGATTACCTGCTCGTGATCGACGAATCGCACGCCACCATCCCGCAAATCGGCGGCATGTATGAAGGTGACAAATCGCGCAAGACCGTGCTGGTCGAATACGGATTTCGATTGCCGAGCGCGCTCGATAACCGACCGCTCAACTTCAAGGAGTTCATGGGGATGACGAATCAGCTCGCCTACGTCAGCGCCACGCCGGCCGAGTTCGAAATTCAAAACAGCGTAGTCGGCAACACGGGCTACATCCCGCACAAGCGTGAGCGGATCGGCGCCGACGAGCCGGTCCCGGCGATGATCGCCGGCGAAGATGTGGCGCGAGCTTCCAGCTTGCGCGGTTCGAATCACGCAAGCTGGAAGCTCGCGCCACTCTCGCGCACGGACGACCCTCCGGGAAAATTCGACGTCCACACGCCCGGCGCGCCGCTCGTCGTGGAGCAGATCATTCGCCCGACCGGCCTGCTTGATCCGCGCATCACACTCAAGCCGCTCAAGAATCAGATCGACGAAACCATCGAGCTTTGCCGGCAGCGCGTTGAAAAGCAGGAGCGCGTCCTCGTGACCACTCTGACGAAGCGCACGGCCGAGGATCTCTCCGATTATCTGCGCGATGTTGGTCTCAAGGTCCGCTACCTGCACAGCGACATCGATACAATCGAACGCGTCGAAATTCTGCGTGGATTGCGCGCGGCCGCCTTCGACATTCTCGTCGGAATCAATCTTCTCCGCGAAGGACTCGACCTGCCGGAAGTCTCGTTAGTCTGCATCCTTGACGCGGACAAAGAAGGATTCCTGCGCAGCCAAACCTCTCTCATCCAAACCGCGGGCCGCGCCGCGCGTCACATCAACGGCGAGGTCGTGCTTTTCGCGGACACCGTGACCCAAAGCATGCAGGCGCTTATCTCGATTTCCGATTACCGCCGCACCAAGCAAATGGAGTATAACGAGAAGCATGGCATCACGCCGAAGACGGTGACGCGCGCCATCCAGGAAAGCCTGCACACCATTCTGCGCGGCCGAGAAATCGCCTCCTCCGTGATTAACGAAAGCGGCGGCGATTTCAATCTAACCGAGCTCTTGCGCGAGCTGGAAGACGACATGCAGCGCGCTTCGGCCAATTTGGAATTCGAACGCGCCGCGCTCCTGCGCGATCAAATCATGGAAGTGAAAAACGGCACCGGGCTAAGTAAGATCGAACCAAAGCGGAAGCCGGTAAAATATTCGCGTAGCGGCCATGGCGGCACTCCACGTCGACGCGGGTCTCGCGTGTGAAATAGGCGCGTTGGGGGAATGCCGGTCAACGCTGTTGATCCGGCCCGCCGCGTTTTCTGCGATCCAGGCTTTAAGCGACGACACAGCACCGTCGCCCCACGGCTCGCTCGCATGAGATTAGCTCTGCGAGATGCGTGCGCATCTCAGCCTTCGTTGCTTTCTTCCTGCTCGCCGCCCTGATTGCGACGCAGGCCCAGGACGACCTTCCGCTGGTCACTTCCGGGTTGAACGCGTTGCCCGCAATCGACTTCGCGAATCTCAGCCAGCAGGATCTAAATCCGCTCGGCGCCAAGGCCCTCGCGATTCATCCGGAGCAATGGAAACACGGCGAGACCCAGCATTTTATTTATCATTTCACGCGCAGTTTCGTTGCCACTTCGGTTTCGATCGAAGCGGAGTTTCATTACCGCGTGGTGGCGAAGGAACTGGAACGCGAGCAGCCGCCCGGCGAGACGAAATCGCACATCTACATCTTCGACAAAATGGAAGACTGGCAGGAGTTTCAAACGCTCGGCCAACTGGAGAAATGGACCGGCGGAATTCATTCCGCCGGCAGTCTTTTCATTCATCGCGATCCGCGCAGCCGTTTCGCGGGCAACACGCTCGGACATGAAGTCGCGCATCTCATCCTGCATCGACTTTATCCCGAAGGCATGCCGGCATGGCTCGATGAAGGGTTTGCGCAATACGTCTCGAAAGGGGCGCGCGCCAGTTACCAGCGCGCGCGGGGCTTCATCGCCAAATCGCATTCGGAATCAATCGCGAACGAGGAATTAATTCCGCTCACGAAATTAGTTTCGCTGCTTGGACCGCCGGCGCAGGAGGTCGAGACGTTTTACGACGAATCGGAACGCCTGGTGCGTTTTCTTGTCGCAACCGACAAGCCAACCTTTCTCAACCTGCTCGACGCGCTCGGGAAACATCAATCGTTTGAGAAAGCGTTCCTGCGCATCTACGCCGGTCGGTTCGCCAATCCCGCGATCTTCGAGGAGCGCTTCCGCGAATATGCGGGCCGAGATGCGTCTTCGCAGGAAACGAACGACGGCTGACGTTTAGCCGAAGCGTGCGCCCACCCGGAGCTTTCACGCACTAACTGCGCGCCATTGCACGCGACCGCCTAGTCGCTCAGCTCGACGTTCCAGTAAGCGAGATCGACAAAGTGCCGCCAGCTCTCGTGATGTTGAGATGAGAAAGTAACGTGTACGAATGGGCGCCATTTCGGTCGCTTCGGCTTTCGAATCAGCGCCATCTGCACCTGATGCGGCAGCCGGTTGCCCTTGCGCGTGTTACAAGGAATGCAGGAACAGACCACATTCTCCCAGGTCGTTAGACCGCCTTTATCTCGCGGCAGGACGTGGTCGAGATTCAATTCGCTCCGGTCGAAAATGTGTCCGCAATATTGGCAGGTATTCCGGTCGCGCTCGAAAACATTGTGGCGGGTAAATTTCACTTCTTTCTTCGGGAGCCGATCGAAGAGGAGCAAAACGATCACGCGCGGTACCCGGATTTTCCACGAGATGGTCGTGACCATTTCGTGCTCTGCTTCCGGCGCGAGGGCGGAGAAATCGAGCCAGCTATTAAAGTCGTGCGTGAGGAAATTGTTTTGCGGATCCGAAGAAACGACCTGGGCGTGTCCCTGATACAGAAGAGTGAAGGCACGTCGCGCGGAACAAATATTCACCGCCTGCCAAAGACGGTTAAGGACGAGCACCTGACTGTTAAGAACAGCGTTCAGAATTGGCGCGACCGATAGCATTCGGCCTTTTCGCTGTCAACGTTTCGCCGGTTTCGCTTTCACGAAATTTCCCGGCACCCGCTTCTCATCATCCGGCGCGGCGCCGGAAGAATTCGCCAAATCCTGTTCGTCGGCGGGGAGGAATTTTTTGAAGAGATTCTTGTCGATCGCCTTCATGAAAGCTTCGTGCGGCGAGACAATGCCCTTTTGCAACAAGGCCCAAATGGCGTCGTCCATGAACTGCATCCCCTGCCCTTTCCCGGCTACGATCACATCCTGCAATTTCTGGGTTGCGCCTTCGCGGATGATGGCGGAAACCGCGGCGCTCGCGATCAGGATTTCGTTCACGGCAATCCGGCCGCCGCCGGCTTCGGGCGTTTTCTTAAGGAGCAATTGCGCGAGCACTCCGCGTAAAGAATTGGCCAGCATCGTGCGCGCCTGCGCCTGTTTGTTCGCCGGAAAAACATCGACCATACGATCGACGGTTTTGCGCGCGTTGTTGGTGTGCAAAGTGCCAAAAACGAGCAGGCCGGTTTCTGCCGCCGTCAACGCGAGCGAGATTGTCTCGAGATCGCGCATCTCGCCCACCAGCACGATGTCGGCGTCTTCGCGCAAGGCTGCTTTCAGTCCGGCCGGAAACGATTCGGCGTTTATCGGCACTTCCCGTTGCGTGATGACGCTCCGCTTGTTTTCGTGCACGAACTCGATCGGTTCTTCGATCGTCACGATGTGCCGCGAAAAGTTTTCGTTAATGTAATCGATCAGCGCGGCCAGCGTAGTCGACTTGCCTGAGCCGGTCGGCCCGGTGACCAAAACGAGGCCGCCGCGCAGATGTCCGAATTCGCGCACCACCGGCGGAATGCCGAGCTGATCGAGCGTGGCGATTTTGGTCGGGATCAAACGAAAGACCGCGCCGTAGCCGTTTGCCTGCTTGAGAAAATTGCAGCGAAAACGCGAAGCGGCATCCATCTCGTAGGCAAAATCCAAATCGCCACGCTCTTCGAAAAGCTGCCAGTTTTCCGGCCCCGCAATTTCGCTCAGCATAAAGGCGGCCTCCTCCTGCGTGACCGGCTCTTCGCGAATTGGCGCGACATCGCCATGCTTGCGCATCTTCGGCGGCTGGCCTTCGCCGATATGAAGATCGGACGCGCCCTGCTCGACGAGGATTTCGAAAAATTGATCGATGTAGGGCATAAAGTTCAACCGCGGATTACGCGGATCTCGCGGATGGGATCAGTTTCGGAAGTCTGGCGGCTTGTTATCTTTTTTTTGGCGCACGACGCGCTTCCAGTCTAGACGCGCGTTCTTGAAAATTAAGAGCAGAGCAAGCTCAAGAGCCATGATACTCAAATATCCGATCATCTGTGCGATGTGCGCATCGTTGAATGCAGTGACAACTTTAGCCTCAACGATCACGGTTCGATCAACGATCAGGTCGGGAGACAGTGTTCCGATCGATTGCTGGCGAAAATACACGGGGAATGGAGACTGCACCTCCACTGCGTGTCCGCGCGCCCGCAATTCAATGACAAGTGCTCTTTCGTAGAGTTTCTCATTAAGGCCTGGCTTCAACTCATTGAGGACGCTCATGGCGGCGCCTATAATTTGACCGCTTAATTCATGATGCAGGACTTCTTCCATCCGCGTAATCGGCGTAATCCGCGGTTCAAACCGTCCCGAGGTGTTGTCGCATCATCTGCTTTTGCTCGGAGCGCGCATACGCCTCTTCTCCGTCAATTTTTCCACGGTCATAGAGATCTGTGAGCGAATCATCCATCAGTTGCATGCCCTGCTTCTTTCCGGTCTGGATGATGCCGGGCAACATGTAGGTCTTCGCTTCCCGGATAACGTTGGCTACGGCCGGGGTGTTGGTCAGCGTTTCGAGGGCGAGCGCGCGGCCGGTCCCATCTTTTCGCGGAACAAGCTGCTGGCTGATGATGCCGCGCAACGACTCGCTCACCATGATGCGAATCTGTTCTTGTTGATCGACCGGGAAGACGTCCAGGAGCCGGTCCAAGGTTCGGGAAGCGTTTCCGGTGTGAAGCGTCCCGAGGACCAGGTGACCGGTTTCAGAAGCGGTAATCGCGAGTGAAATTGTTTCCAGGTCGCGCATCTCCCCGATCATGATGACATCGGGATCTTCTCGTAGCGCGCCGCGTAAGGCGGCGCTGAAAGAACGCGTGTGGGTGTGCACTTCGCGTTGCGTGATATGGCAGCCTTTCGGTTCGAAGATGTATTCGATCGGATCCTCCAGCGTGATGATGTGCTCGCGCCGTTCGAGATTCACCTGCTCGACCAAGGCCGCGAGCGTGGTGGACTTGCCGCTGCCGACCGAACCGGTGACAAGGATGAGTCCGTTTTGGTAACGCGTCAGAAGCTTGAGATGGTCGGGTAAGCCAAGCTGATCCATCGTCCGGACGTTGGTATTGATGATGCGAAAGACGAGATCGACGCCAAGCCGTTGCCTAACGACACTGGTGCGGAAACGTCCGAAGTCCGTGGCGTACGCGAAATCCGCATCGCCGCGCTCAGCCAGATGCGCGCGGTGGACATCGGGCAAAAATCCTTCGGCCAGGGCCGCGGTCTCATCGCTCGTTAGGCGCAGCGCTTCCGGCCAGATCGGTTGCAGGATGCCCTGGAGACGCCAGAGCGGCGGCGCGTTTACGCCCAGATGAATATCGGACGCGCCCGCTTCCTGGCCAACGGCGAGATATTGATCGACGTGAGTAAACGTTTCGACAGCGGACATTCGTTAGGCGAATCCTAAATCCAGTTGTCAGGTTGAGCGAAGCGAAACATCTCTGACAATTGCCGGCTTCCTACGCGCGGAAATAATCACAGATTCTTCGCCGTCTTCGCGGCTCAGAATGGTAGTCCTAACCGGAACTCAATCGCATTCGCACACGACCCGGAAACCGAGATCGTTGCAGGAATAATTCGGAACGTTCGATCCACGTGTCGTGGTGCGCAGACTATTGAAGCGTGATTTCCAGCTCCCGCCGCGATAGACGCGTTTCAGTCCCGAGGAGGCGCCATGCGGATTCACTTTCGGCGTGCCGCGGTAAGCCTCGAAATAATCAAGGCACCATTCCCAGACGTTGCCGGCCATATCTTCGACGCCGAAAGGACTCGCGCCTGCGGGATAAGCGCCCACCGGCGAACTTTCCGCGAACCCATCGTCGATCTCGTGATCGCTCCAGGCGAAAACCGTGTTCTTGTCAGCGAAATTCGCCAGGTCTCCGCGCCGATCATAATTGCCCCACGGATATTTTCGGCCGTCGGTTCCGCGCGCCGCGAATTCCCATTCCGCCTCGGTCGGAAGGCGATATTTCTTTCGCTCCCGAGTCGCGAGCCACTGGCAATATTTCATCGCCTCCAAGCTGCTGACATAGACGGCCGGATGCCGGTCGCCTGCGCCGTTGGCTCGTTTACGCCGATGAGTTGGATCGAATAGTTCGAAGTCGGCATTCGTTACCGGGTGCTTGGAAATATAGAAGCGGCTCACTGTCACCTTGGTCGGCGGGCGTTCGTTAGGCGCGGCATCGTTTTCTTCGCTGCCCATTAGAAATTCTCCCGAAGGAACAAACAGCATCTGGGCCCCGAGCGAGCTGGCGAACGGAGCGAAGCGAGCGCGTTCCGCGTTAGGATCAATCGCGATCGCCGGTTCGGCCGGGGCGGTTTCCGGGGTCGCTGGCTTTGCAATGGGCGCTGCGGCTTGGACGCGTGACGGTTCTGGTTTCGCCGCAGGTGCGGCCGCGGTGTTCATTTCGTCGAGGTAGTCATCCACCAGGTCTTCCGCAGCAGCTGGATCGAGCCCGATGTTTTCGGCCATGTTGATGAAGGCGTCGCGCGCATCGTCCGTCATGCCATCGTCGTCCAGGCCGGAAAGCCGGAGCATGCGCATGAATTCATCCGGCGGCGCGAGTGCTTTGCGCCGTGAGTGCGTCGTAGCGGGTTTAGCGATCGGCGGAGACGGCGGCGCGACCACCGCATCCACGCGTTTCGCGCCGCGCTCGAGTAATGCGGCTTCGATGAAGTTGCGCATCTCTTGGTCAATCAGCCGATGCTCGTGGCCGAATCGAAGCAGGCTCTTCTCGGCTTCCGGGGTCAAAGTTCCATCGGCGATGGCGAAGGCGAGATACTTGTGAAATTCGTTGACCGCTTCTTCCTGCGCTTGCGCGGCCAGTTCGTTGTCCATTACGCGGCGACGCTGTGGATCGAGCAACTCGAAGCGCGCCTGGGTCAGATAGCGCGACGATTCATCGAGCCCCGGCCGGAGCAGCTGTGCGAGCGGATTGCTCGGCTGATTCTTGAGCGGGAGTTTTTTCTGCCACCAGCGCAGGAGCTCGCGGCAATGTTCCTCGATCAGCTCGTTAGGCGGATTTTGTTGCGCGTCGAGACAGAGCCGCTCGTAGAAATTTGGTGACTTGTATTTGCTCCAGCCATCCCACTTGTTGGGGTCGTCCGGGAGCGGGATGGGAAAAGCTACATTCGCCTCAACCATCACGAAACGGTGAGCGCTGCGAGACCCGCTCTCGCGACCTCGACTTCGTGCGGCGCGAGTCCCGTGTTCCGCTCGATCAAGACCTTGGTTTGATTTCCGGCTGCGTGCACCGCCACCTCCAGGACTTGATTGGCGTTATACTGATAGACCAATTCAACCGGAGAGCCTTTCGGCAGAAACGGCGGCAACTCCACATCGCATTTTCCGAGCGAAGTGCACTCCGCAGGCAGGGTGCTCTCACCTTCCACAATCCGAACCACCGCGCGCGGCATGTTCGCATTCGCGGTTCCAAAGAAGTTTTTCGCCTTCGCCGGAATGGGACTCAGTTTGTGGATCATCGGGAAAACATATTCCTGATGCTGACCGTCATCCCATAGGACCACACCGAGCGTGTGCGAAGTGATATTCGTCACCTGGATCAACCCGCCTTCGCGTGAAGAAAATTGATGACGCGTATTTTCCGACAGGACCGATTCGCCTGATTCTTCCTCCTCCTGCAGCATGAGCAGAATCGCCTGCACCGCAGCGCCGATCGCGACCGCTTCGTCGGGATTCACGTCATCCGCCATTGGCACGAGCGAAAGCTGTCCGACGAGGTTCCGCACCATCGGCATGCGCGTCATGCCGCCGACGAGAAGGACCTTGTCCAGATCGGTCCATTCCAGCTTCCCTTCCTGCATCGTCATTTCGCAAATCGTTTTGCATTTCTCGATCAAATGAAGGGTTCGTTTTTCAAAATCTTCGCGCGTTAACTCCACCTTCACGCTCTTGCCATTAAAGCTGTGCACGATCGCGGTCCGGCCGCGGCTCGAGAGTTGGATCTTCGCGGCCAGCGCGCGGCTTTGCAGATCCTGGTAACTTTGCAGATCGAGAAGCGGGTTCTCGCCGTGCTCGCGGTCGAATTCCTCCGCGACATAATTCACGATCACATCATCCCAGTCTTTGCCACCGAGACGATGATCGCCATTCGTCGCGAGCATCTGAATCTTGTGCCCTTCGATCCGCATGATCGTGACGTCGAAAGTTCCGCCACCGAGATCGAAAACAAAAACCGTCTGATCTTCGTCGAGCTTATCGAGACCGTACGCGACCGCGGCCGCTGTCGGCTCGTTGATAATCTGCAGGACGTTGAAGCCAGCGAGCTGCCCGGCCGTGATCGTGGCCGTGCGCTCCGCGTCATTGAAATATGCGGGAACGGTGATGACTGCATCCGTGACCGCTTCCTTCAGATATTTTTCCGCATCCGCTTTCAGCTTTTTCAGGATGAGCGCGGACAATTCTTCGGCCGAGTAAACCTTGCCGTTGAACTCGCGATGGAATTGGTCTTTCGATTTTCCCATCTCGCGTTTGATGAAATCGGCGATGCATTCGGGCTCAGCCACGGAGTTGTTCTTGGCCAGCGTGCCGACGACCGCGTTTTGTTCTTCAAAGAGAATCACCGAAGGCGTGATGCGTTCGCTCTCCGAGTTCGGAATCAGCTGCGGCTTTCCATAGCTGTCGATGTGCGCCATGGCCGAGAACGTCGTTCCAAGGTCGATGCCAATTGCTTTGCGGTGTGACATTATTCGAGGTCTCCGGCTTCGCAGAGCCGTCCCTCCCCTAAATGCAGTTTCCGTGCCCGCAACGGGGGCAATTAGATCTGCGCGAATCGTTTCGCGATGACCTCTTCCGGACGCAGTACTTGATCGTGCCAGACGAAGCCGCGTTTCACCCGCGCGACGATGAGACCATCGTCTTCCGCGGAATCCGCCGGCTCATAACTAACTACGCGATGCAAGGCGCGATCGACCTTTTCTCGGGGCTCGATCTCAACCACTTCCATGCGATGCAAAATCTCGACCAACGAGTGGATTGCGTTTTCAAGATTTGAATGCCAACGGCGAATCGCGCCTTTTTTCGCACTGTTCGAGCCACCCGCGCTTTCCATGTCGATCGAGAGACTGGTCATGTCGTCATAAAGGACGACGAGATCGCGAATGAACGGCTTCTGCAAAGAATCGCGCAGAAAATTATCGCGATAACTTTTCAACTCCTGATGGAGCGAATTGAAGAGGCGTTGATTCACACTCTCCGTGTTTCGGATCGCGATGATGTTGTCGAACATTCGCTGGAGTTGCGAGGCCACTTCGTCGCCGGAGGAGGGCGCCGCGGTCATCGCAGCCAGCTTGTCGAAGTTATGCGAGAGGACCTGCTCCATCCCGGCGATGCGATGATTTAGAGAGGCAAAACTGGAACGGATTTCGTTTTGATCCTTCCCGCCCATCTCATCGTCCTTCCGCGGCAAAATCACTTTTTCCGCTTCCGCCACCAGCTGCTGCATGGTGGAAGCGAACTCATCCGGCAAACTGATTTCGGTCGTCGTCATCCTCAGGTCTTGGCGTGATAAAATTTTCGGATTGCTTCGACCAGACCGGGCGCGTCGTGGCGGCGCGCTTCCAGATCGACTTTCAAACCAAGCTCGCGAGCCGTCTTGGAAGTGACCGGCCCGATGCTTGCGACCTTCATCCCCTCCGGCCAGGAAAGTCCAAGTGCGAGAAAATTTTCCACCGTGGCCGAGCTCGTAAATGTCATCAGGTCCGCGCCATCTTCGAGGAGACGCCGGCGTGCACCTTTCTCGTCGCGCGTCTCTGGCACAATTCGATAAGCAAAGCCTTCGTCCACAATCCCTCCTAACGCTGAGAGTTCCTTGGAAAGCACGTCCCGCGCCTCTTCGGCCTGGACGAGGAGAACGCGTTGATTTTCAATCCCGCCGAGCTTTTTAAATTCCCGCACCAAATCTTCCGTCGCCGAATCTTCCGCGGCGATGTCCACATGAAAGTGAAAATCCTTCAGGCGTTGCCCGGTGGCATCGCCGATGATGGCAAACTTCGCCCCGCCGATTTCGCGCGTGTCATCGTAGAGTTTGTAAAAGAGATCGAAGAACGCGCTGACAGCGTTCGGACTGGCGAAGACGATCCAATCGTAGCTATGCGCATCCTGCACCAGCTCGGCGAATCCACGGAGATCGCTCGGTGGTTCCACGCGAACGACAGGCAGCTCGAGCACTTCGGCCCCGAGGATTCGCAATCGCGCAGTCAGGCCATTCGCTTGCGGCAACGGATCGGTCACCACAATACGTTTGCCGGCCAGCGGACCATTCACAATTGGATCCGCGTTAATTTCTTCTCCCGCTTTCATTCACATCTGCTCTCCGAGAATCAGCCTTGGAGCAAGTGAAAGCGCTGGAAAGACGCCGAGCCTCTGCGATCTCTGCGGTGGAATAAACTAATTTATCGTCACCACCGTGCCGATAGGAATTTCGGCAAACAACTTCTTCGCTGCCGCGGAAGGGAGCCGAATGCAGCCGTGCGATGCCGGACGATTCGGGACCACGCCTTCATGCATTCCGAAGTCGCGGCAATTCAAACGCATAAAATACGGCATCGCCACCTTGTAGATCGAGGAAACGTGATCCCGCTTCTTGTCCGTGATCACGTACTTGCCCGCCGGGGTCGCGAAACCGTCGCGCCCGGTGGAACACTGCGTCTGAAAGATGGCGGCGCCGTCTTTGATTACCGAAGCCCGCTGGGCCGTGAGCGAGATCTCGATTCGCAACTCTTCCGGCAACGGTCCGCTGCCAAGAAGCATTTGGACCGCGCGATATTTTTCGGTGTGAACCGCGAAATAAAGCGCCAGCATTTTATACTTCTTCGTCATCCGATTGCGCGATGCGCCGGCCTCGAGCAACATCCGCACGATCTCGGTCCGCCCTGTTCCAGCCGCGATCATCAAAGGCGTGATTCCTTCATCGCCCTTCACGTAATCGCGCAAATCACTCGGCAGCGTCTTGAGAAAATCCTTATCCGCCGGCACGGGCAGCGCGGCATTTAAATCGAGACCCGCTTCGATCAAATCGCGACACCTCTCGGTGTTGTCATCGACGATGGCCTGCGCGAGAAACGGCACGTTCCGTCCGGCAACGGTGGGAGGCACCGCATGTTTCGTGATGAGGAGACGCGTCAATTCATGCTCACCGTTTGCGAGCGCGTTTTCCAGCGCTCTACGCGTCTGCGCGGTCCATTCCAGATTCGTCGGACCGTTACTCAAAACCGCCCTGATGATACTCGGCTCTTCCGTCTCGCAAGCCATTGCCAGCAAATCCGGATCCTCGCTGGATGCAGCACGGAGCAGAACTTCCACTGCGTCCGCCTGCCGCGAGGCGACAGCGTGATGAACGGCCGCGCATCCAACGGCATCAACCGCCTCTGTGTTGGCATGATGCTCAAGAAAGATTCGCATCGAATCAAGATCACCCGCTGCCGAAGCGATTATCAGCGGAGTCAATCCATCGCTGCGCGCGGTCTCTACATCGGCGCCCAGTCCAAGGAGCCGGTCGATCAAGGCGTGATCGCCTCGCTCGGTCGCGAGCGACAACGGCGTGCGTCCTTCCGCATCGCGAGCGTTCACATCCATCCGTTCCGCGACCGATTTTTCTAGAAGCTGTGGATCGCTCGTTGCGACCGCGCGCGCGATCGCGTCTCGCGGAAGATCAGATTCCCGGTTATGGCGCAGGAGAAACGTCGTGACCGACAAGGCGAGCAGGCCCGCCAGCACGGCAGCAAATACAAACTTCTTGGGGAGGGAGAACATCGACTGTTGGATTTTGGGTTTAAGCAGACAGAACCGTCAAGCGGAAGCAGCCCGCACGCGTTCGCCGCCGGGGCGTTGACCTTTCATCGGCACCCATTAGCATCGGACAGATGGCCTCAGAAGCGGTGGAAAAATTGCAACGATCGATCCGCGATGTGCCGGATTTCCCTAAACCCGGAATCGTCTTTAAAGATATCACGCCGATCCTGTGCGACGGCGCGCTTTTCCGGCAGTCGATCGATCTATTCCTCCATCGCTGCCGCGAAATGGAGATCGATAAAATTGTCTGCATCGATGCGCGCGGGTTCTTGTTCGGATCCGCCGTCGCCTACGAATTAGGTCTCGGGCTGGTGCCGATTCGGAAGAAAGGGAAGTTACCCTACAAGACCGAGAGAGCTGCTTACACCCTGGAATACGGTGAAGCCGAAATGGAGATGCACGTCGACAGCGTCTCTCCGGGCGAGCGCATCGTCTTGATCGACGACTTGCTGGCCACCGGCGGCACGTCGGCGTCCGCAGCCACGTTGATTAAAAAAGTTGGCGGCGAACTTATCGAAGCGCAATTCTTGATCGAGCTGGAGTTTCTGCACGGGCGCGAAAAGTTAGCGCCGACGCCAGTCGTTTCGTTTCTGAGTTACTGAGCTCCGCTACAGTCGCAGCCCTCGCCACACCGGGCGTTCGATTCGGCCACCACCACTTCCATGCCGATTTCCTGCAGCGCGAGCTGCTCGTGAATGAGATGGAGCAATTCCAGCGCGCGTTCCTCGGGGACCTCGCGACAATGCAATTCGATCCGCGCGCGTTTTCCAATCAACTCGGGATGTTCGCTCTGCATTTCGCCATCGAGCAGAAAAGAGACGTAAGCGTTGAACTTTTCCTGCAACTCGTGCAGGCGAAGATCGGAGTCCTCCCATGGACGCTGTTCCTTCATCACCAAAAGAACTTGATCGGCCTTTTGGTCGAATGCGAAGAGATCGATCACGGCTGGATTTGCGATGCCGGTGATGGGTGGGTTGGCCATGGAAAACAGCGGAACATCCGACATCGGAGATCGAACGTCCAACGCCGGCATGTTAATTTGAGTGTGATGAAAAAGTGCGCGTTTGTCCTCCTTCTCGCGTCATGGTCAATCCGCGGTGCGCTTGCGCAATTCTCCCCTGCCCTTCTGCAAAACGATAGTTATTGGGCCGACGGCAAAGCGGAATTCAACATCTACGCGGCTGAGATCATGCGCGATGGCGCCGCGCGTCCCTGCGAAGTCCTGCACATCCTGGTGCGGGAGCCATTCGATCCGAAACAACTCGTTAGGCCAGAAGGTGCGCCGCGCGCCGATTCGATCGCGGTCTTGAAATTGAATCAAATCCTGAATGTGCCGATGGGGCTGTCGATTCAGCAACAGATGCATTCGAGCTATTGGCGGGTGGATAACGCCCAGCTACTGAAATTTTGCCTAACGAGTAGTGACAGCGTTGGCAACAGCTACAAGGAAGCGCGACGCGATGGCGAGCGTTTCACCTATGAATACCGGACCTATCTGGATGGAATGGCGAGCGGGCAGGAAATCGTCACGCCCCCGGGAAAGGGATATTTTTACGACGAGCTGCCCTGGCTTCTGCGCACGATCGATTTCTCAAAACCGTCGGCCGAATTCGAGATTCAACTCGCCGGCACCATGATCAATTGCAGAAAGGATAATTTTAATTTTCAGCCGGCGAAAATTTCCTTCACCTCCACTGCGAAAACCATCGAGGTCATGGTGCAGCAAACGGCGGGCACGGATCGTTTCACTCTCGATCGCGACGGTCCGCATCTCCTGCGCGAGTGGAAAGCCGCTGACGGCAGCCATCTGAAACTGAAGCGCAACTTGAAGGTCGACTATTGGAACTACACCAAGCCCGGCGACCGCGAGCGCGCCTTGAATAATCCCATGTTGCGCCTGCCGGACTGAGTAGCGCGCTGACGTTGGCGACCCGGCTACAACTGTTTGAAGCAGCGCTCGGCTCGCGTAGATACCATTCGTGCGAAAGACCCAGAAGTCCCACCTCAGTCTCCTCGGTCGCAGTGAAGCAAAGCTACCGACTTCGCCGAGCGAAGCCAAACTCGAGACCTTTCCGAGCCCAGCGCGGCGGCCGTATCAAATCCGTTTCGAAACAGCCGACTTCACTTCGCTCTGTCCGGTCACTGGTCAGATGGATTTCGCGCGCATCGTGATCGAGTATGTGCCTAACGAGTTATGCGTCGAGAGCAAGTCGCTCAAGTTTTACCTCGCGTCTTTCCGGAACGAACGCGCCTTCAACGAAGCGGTAACCAATCGAATTCTGGATGATTTTGTGGCCGCTTGTTCGCCACGGTCCGCGCTGGTCACCGCGGAATTTTCTGCGCGCGGCGGTATCGCGTTAACCGTCCGGGCAGAGTTCGCTGCAAAATAACGCCGTGCGCTTTTGGGGACGATGTCTGCGTCAAAAGCGCAACCTTGGGCCGTTCTTGGACGCTCGCTCGCGTTGACTTGATTCGGTTCGCTTTTAGGTTGCCGAACCGGGCGCCGGCCCGCGTCCCTCACTGTGAAAAACGTCCTTTTCGTTTGTACCGGAAATATCTGCCGGAGTCCGATGGCAGAAGGATTATTCCGCCGGCTTTTGGGCAATCGAAAAGACATCAGCGTCGCTTCCGCCGGGGTCCATGCAGTGCGTGGACAGCCCGCTAGCCTCTTCGCCGCACAGGTCTTGGAAGATCAAGACGTCGATATCAGCAGCATCCGTAGTCAGCCGTTGACGGCTACCCTGGTCGATCGCGCCACGCATATTTTTGCCATGACCGGCGCGCATCTCGAAAGCATCCAGATGCTCTTCCCGCACGGTGGTGAGAAATCATATCTTCTGCGCGAATTTGAAGAGCCGGGCACGACCGTCTGGCGCGATGTGCCGGACCCGATCGGTTGCGGGCGCGACGTATATCTGCTCTGCGCGGCTACGATTGAAAACGCTTTACCGAGCGTGCTCGCGTTCGTAGAACAAAACGTTCCGGCCCATTCCCGCGCCGGCGGAATTTCTTCCTATCTTATGGCTGATTTGTCTTCCAACCTAGGCAGCGGCGGCGGCGCTGTGCCGGCTCCGACTGCGCCCGGCGGCGGCTTGCGCAAAGTCGATCCAGAAATTTTCGACAGCATCCAGGCGGAGGAAAAACGGCAGCGCGAAGGCATTGAGTTAATCGCCTCGGAGAATTTCACCAGCCGTGCGGTCATGGAAGCGCAGGGGAGTTGCCTGACGAATAAATACGCCGAGGGCTATCCGGGAAAGCGCTGGTATGGCGGCTGCGAGAATGTCGATGTCGTCGAGCAGCTGGCGATCGATCGCGCCAAACGGCTCTTCGATTGCGAACACGTCAACGTGCAAGCGCACAGCGGCGCGCAGGCGAACATGGCGGTTTACTTTTCTGTCCTGAAACCCGGCGACAAGATTCTCGCGATGAATCTCGCGCACGGCGGTCATCTCACGCACGGACATCCCGCGAATTTCTCCGGGAAATTTTACACCGTCTCGCAGTACGGCGTGAGCGAACAGACGGAGCACATCGATTACGACGCGCTGCAAACACAAGCCGAAGAAGTTCGCCCGGCCATGATCACCGCGGGCGCTTCAGCGTACCCGCGCATCATTGATTTTCCCCGCCTCCGTCAAATCGCCGATTCCGTCAGCGCGCTTCTCTTCATCGACATGGCGCACATTTCTGGTCTCGTGGCCGGTGGGCAGCATCCGAGCCCAATTCCCGATGCGCATTTCGTCACCACCACCACGCACAAAAGTCTGCGCGGCCCCCGCGGCGGTATCGTTATGTGCCGGGAAGAGTTCGCCAAAAAAATCGACGCGACCATTTTCCCCGGCATTCAGGGCGGACCGCTCATGCACGTCATCGCCGCCAAAGCGGTTTGTTTCCACGAAGCATTGCAACCGCAATTCCGCGATTACCAGCGTCAAGTGGTGGTGAACGCGAAAGCGCTCGCGGCCGGTTTGGCCAAGCACGGATACCGCATCGTCTCCGGCGGCACAGAAAATCACCTCATGCTGGTTGATCTGCGGCCGAAGGATATCAACGGTAAAGTAGCGCAGGAAGTTCTCGATCGCGCTGGCATTACCGTGAATAAGAACGGAATTCCGTTCGACACCTATCCGATTTTCAGACCCGGCGGCATCCGCATCGGCACTCCCGCCGTGACCACGCGCGGGATGAAAGAAGAAGAGATGCTCGAGATCGCCGACCTGATCAACGACGCCCTAACGAACCGCGAAGACCCCGCCAAACTCGAAGCCATCCACGGAAAAGTTCGTGAGATGACAAGACGATTTCCGCTGCCTTCCTGAACCGCAACGCCGATCTTTCGGCAGGTCCTAGAAAAGGTAAGCGATTAAATCTTCCGCACCGAAGAAGTCGCGAACGTCCTCACTGGAGAAGAAGGACAGCAAGAACATGCTCGCTCTTGTCAATCGAGCGACCAACTGGCCCCGGCTCTTCACCCCCAACTTGGCGAAGATCGAGCCCAACTGCGCCTTGACCGTGTGCAGGCTCTTGCCCAGCTCTTGCGCGATGCGCGCATTGCCGTGCCCTTCACAAACGAGCAGCGCCAGCTCGCGCTCGCGTGCACTCACGCCGGAGAGCGCTTCGAATTTTCCTTTCAGCGCCTGCCCACCAGGCGAGGCCGCACCCGATTCGAACTGAATCAATAACTGCGGCCCCACTAGCGGGAAACCTGTCGGACGAATCATCCGCACCGTTGCGCGCAGATGCGCGGCAGAAGCGTGCTCGAATGCGCATTCCTCCTTCTCCAGGCGAGCGCGCTGCCTCGGTTTCGCCTTTTCCCAAGCGTAAATGCGCGTTTGACAGAAGAGCGAGAGATCGCTCGGGAGCGGCCGGCGGCTTGAGTGATTTTCCGCTTTGGCCCGACCCTCCCCTAGTTCCCAGTTCGTGCGGGCCGCCAAGCCGGCCGCGCTCTCACACACGATCTTTTGATCGGAATCGCACAAGACGACGGGTAACGGCAACGGCCGAAGAATACTCGCCACACTGCTTTTGTGCGCCTGGTGTTTGCGGGTCGCGATCAAGCGGCAGAGCGCCGTCTGCAAGTGAGGGTGCAACTCGCGCAAGCTCGCCAGTTCCGCACTCGAGAAGTCGCCTTCGTTTGTAGAGCGGTGGAGGAGCAGAAATCCTTCGATGCGTTTCCGCTCCCAGAAAGCCAGGGCCACCCCATACTTCCATCGCCGCCGGTGCAGCCAATCCTGTGCAGTTTTCGACTGCGCAGCCGCCGAGTCGCCATTCAAGTGCAGCATCGAGGCCCGCCCATTGCGGCGGAAATGGAGCATCGCCGGATGTCTGGCAAAGAGATCTTTCAATTGGACCGCGTCCTCTTCCTCTCGTTGTGAACGAACTTGCCCACGCAGTTCTGCTGTTTCCCGCAGGAGCATCAGCGCGCTCACCATCCGTATTGGACGGACACAGAACCACCGTGTCGAGCAAGGGGCTGAGGCCTCGGTCAACGCCTGAGCCGCCATCCAATACTGCTCGATTGCCCCTGCGCCTTGCAGCTTGAGCAAGGCCTTCCGGTGCAACGGACGCACGAGCGCGTTCTGCTCGGGCTCCCCAGAGAATTTAGTCGAGCGACCCAGCCGCCTATGTGCTTTTCGATTTACCGGCGTTTCCATAACGATTGCAGCCGGGGAGCGTCGGACATTCGCCTGCCTTTGGGCGAGGAAAAAACGCAGCTCCGGCATCGCCGCTGTGAAGTTGCCCGCCACGATTTAGCGCTTTCGGCTAATAGCGCCCGAAAGACGGACGCGATATTCTCATATTTTCCTGAAACCTACAAAAGAAGCACCCCTCATGAAACACTCACCCGCATCCACCTCTTGGCCCCGCGTTCGACGGGCTTTGTATCTTTCTTCCAAATGTTTTTTCTCCGATGGAGCAGCCAGGACCGCGACTTGTCTTGCCGTCGCCATTCTCGGGATGGGGCTTACCGCTTGCCCGCAAGCGCAAAACACCGCGGCGCCTCAAAGCACTCCCGATCCGCAAACCGAAGCATTGAAAGCAGAGGTGGCCAGACTGAAAGCAGAGAGCGACGCGAAGGCGCAAGCGCAGGCCGCGAACGCGCAGGCACTCGCCCAGACCCAGGCCAATGCCGACATCGCCGCGGCCGAGGCGGCAGCGGCCAAGGCTCAGGCGGACGCCGATGAAGCCGCCAAAGTCGCCGGCGCGGCTCAGCAAGACTTCAAGGCCGCCGAAGCCGAGAGCGACAAGGCCAGAGAGATAGTGGAGGCAACCAAAGTCGAGGCCGAAAAAAGCCAGGCCGCCGCTGCCGCTCCGTCGGCGACCGAAGCCGATGTGCTCAAGGCTGAGGCCGAGGCCAACAAGCTGGCCGTAGAAGTGGCCAAGGCCGAGGCTGCGCGATTGAAAGCAGAATTGGCGCGAACCAAGGCGAAAGCGGCCGCGACAAAAATTCAAGGACCAATCAGTATTGGGCCTTCCGGCGTTCTGGGCCTCCTCTCCACGCTCCTTAACAACGCGACGGGCGGACCGGCCTATTCGCTCACTTCCGGCGGCATGATCTGGGTGCCGCCGGGTGCGTTGGGGTCGTCGACCAGCAGGCCCTTCATGATGAGCCAATTCCCGCCGCCGACCCAGAAGGGTATCGTGTCAGGGATCGGCGGAGGTCGTAGGGCCATTACTTCAGCTCAACTGAATCCCTCTCCGGCGACGTTTAATCCGGCTGTCCAGGTCACGTTTGATTTGACGGCCGGGGCACCGATGAGCCCGCCCGCATACACTGGCCAAATGATTGAAGTCATGGAGTGGGACACCGTGAGCTACCCCTCGAAAGGCTGGGTTTCTCGCAACCCCCTGGTTATGGCGCAGGTCCAGCCGGATACGCGCTACGCCGTGGCCACGATGAGCCATTTTTGTACGGTGGCGCTCGTGGTTCCGGAACCCGGAGATCCGCGAGTTCCGCAACCGGGTCCCCCGGCCGTGATGCATCCGACCGAAAAGGAAGTCATTGCGAAAGCGAATGCTGAGGCCGCCGCCACCGCCGTCCAGAACAAGGCGCTTGCAGCCAAATATGTCGCCGCCGCCCAGCAGACCAAGCTCGCATTCGTAACCAAAGCCAAGGCGAAAACCGAATCCGACAATTCTCTGGCCGAGAAGAAAGCCAAGGATGCGGCGAACCAAAAAGCCAAGGAACTGGCCGATAAAAAAATCAAGGACCTGAAGGAAAGGAAGGCGAGCGCTGTGGCTGAGCAGCAAGCCATCGAGCGATCGAACCGCCAGGAAGAGGTTCGTGCGCAGCAGCGGGCGGAACAGCAGGCTCAGCAGCAGCAGGCCTTCCAACAGCAAGCGCTCCAACAACAAGCCTTGCAGCAGCAAGCCTTGCAACAACAGGCGCTGCAGGAGCAGAGGGCGCAGCAACAGCGGGCACAACAGCAACCGCCGCAACAACAACAACAGCAGCAGCAGGAACAAGAGAAAAAACAACGGAAGCAACAAAAGCAAAAGCAGCAAAAGCCACCCGCTGACGAGGATCATCCGGACCAGTAATCAGATTTTCCGCGTGCCCGAAATCCAGTCAGTTTGTCGGATTAACCGTGAGTCTGGTAGTCGTTTTTACCGCGCAGTGCTCGCGCCCCTTGGGCGCGCACAATCCGAGGCGAGGTGACGAATGCGGAAACAGTCGCGCGCTCATCTTTGCCCCTGCTCGTTTGTCGAGAGGTTCCGCAAAAGTGAGTGGAACTCCGCTTACGTCGTCGGCTATCCGTCGCTAGCGGTTGAAAAAGGCCCAGCCCGGCCGCTGGCTTTCCAGACGCGTTGACGCAGACCGCGGCCGTGTCTGTGCCGATCAACGGAGCGGCGTCCCGAACGTGGGCGGGTCGGGGTCGGTTGCTCTTCGCCGGCGTCCTTTCGGAACCGTCGGGCGCCTACCCGCAGTCGCAAGGACATTCAATGGCCACGCTGTTATGGCCTATAGATTACACCGGATTCTACGAAGTCTTTGCGGTCGTTCCCGTGCCAGAGTCGAGCACATGGGCGGCGGGCATCCTGGTCGTCGCGGCCCTTGGTTTCTCGCAGCGGAAGCGCTTACGAAAGTTGGTGCTTTCAAAGTCGATCTGCTGCGTCAACAGGTAACCGGCCTTTCGCACCGCTGATCTCTTTGCCCGGAACACAGTCCGTCCCGGCGGTGCTGCAAGCGGGCGTCTCGCCTGCTTGTTTCGCGCGCGTGGCGGTTCAAACGATGACGCGCAGTATGAACTGGAGGCCGATTTTTCTTCTGACACGCCAAGCGAACCCGCATAGTTTGTCGCACGTTTCTTACGCGATGAAACAGTCGAGCGAGCAAACTCCACCCAATCCGCTCCGCGAGGGCATCGTCACGCGCACCGTTCCTGAGTCGTGCACCGTCGTAATTTTCGGCGCGACCGGCGATCTCACGCATCGCAAACTCATCCCGGCGCTCTACAACATCGCCGCCGATGGTGAGCTGCCGCCAGATCTCGCCGTGGTCGGCTTCGCGCGCCGTCCGAAAAGCGATGAAGATTTTCGGAAGGAGCTCGAAGAATCCACTCGGAAATATTCGCGCCAAACGGTGGAGGACGATCTCTGGAAAGGATTCGCTCGTTCCCTCTTCTACCATCAAAGCGAGTTTGCCGATGCCGATGGTTACAAGGGCCTGGCCGAGCGTCTCGAGAAGATCGAAAAAGAACGCGGGACCGATGGCAATCGTCTCTTCTATTTCGCAGCGGCGCCGGATCAGTTCGAAATTATTCTGAAACATCTGGCCGAAGCCGGTCTGAACAAAGCGCGCGAAGGCGCCTGGTCGCGCGTGATCGTGGAGAAGCCGTTCGGCACCGACCTCGCTTCCGCGCGCGAGCTTAACCGGGTGGTGGACGCAGCGTTTCCCGAAGAAGCAACGTATCGGATCGATCATTTTCTCGGAAAAGAAACCGCCCAGAACATTTTGGTCCTGCGTTTTGCCAACGCGATTTTCGAGCCGCTCTGGAACACGCGCTACATCGACCACGTGCAAATCACCGCCGCGGAAACGCTCGGCGTTGAAGGCCGCGCCGGTTATTACGAAGGCGCTGGGGCTTTGCGCGACATGGTGCAAAATCATTTGCTGCAACTCCTCTGCCTGGTCGCGATGGAACCGCCGACCGATTTGGGCGCGGAGAGCATTCGCGACGAAAAGGTGAAAATCGTGCGGGCCTTGCGCCGCTTCTCCGCCAACGACGTGGCCTCGAACGTGGTGCGCGGCCAATACGCAGAAGGCGCCATCGCCGGCAAACAAGTCCCGGCCTATCGCGCCGAAGAAAAGGTGAATCCCAAATCGCAAACCGAAACGTTCGTCGCGCTCAAATTATTGATTGATGACTGGCGCTGGGCCGATGTGCCTATTTATATGCGCGTCGGCAAACGGTTGCCGAAATCCGGCACCGAGATTTCCATTCATTTCAAAAAAGCGCCAAGTGTTTTATTCAACAAGGAATCGGAAGCGCTCGATCAGAACGTCCTCGTCATTCGCATCCAGCCGGACGAAGGAATCTCGCTCCGGATGCAGGCGAAAATCCCCGGCACCAGTTTGCGGATCGAGCCAGTCAAGATGGATTTCCATTACGGCACCTCCTTCGGCAAAGCGAGTCCTGAGGCCTACGAACGTCTCCTGCTCGACGCCATGTCGGGCGACGCCACGCTCTTTGCACGCCGCGACGAAGTCGAACAAGCCTGGGATTTCATCGATCGCATCGAAAACGCATGGACGAACAAGGATGAGCCGCTTCCCCTTTGCGAATATCCTGCTGGTTCATGGGGACCAGATGCAGCCGACGAACTCATGGCCCGAGACGGACGAAGCTGGCGCAGGCTTTGAGTTGGCCTAAGCGTGACCGGTAACCTGGGAATCCTTCCACGCGCTTTAGTCAGACGAGCTGCTTTCTCTTCGCATATTCCGTTTTCATGACGCCGCGATGGAGCCGATCAGCGAATGGGGTATGACGATTCGCGTCCCGCGGAGATCAAAGCCATGAACTCGAAACCCCTCCTTCTCTCGCTCCTGCTTGTCTTTGGAACGGTGACGTGCGCGTCGGCCGCGGATGTTTTCGCCAAAGTCGGTAGCGATATCGTTCATCGTCCATCCGGCGTGGTTTTTCCTGGGGCGATCGGGTCCTTTCGTCGGGGCTCGCCAAATGTTTACGACCGCACCGGACGGGACATCAGCATGCGTTACGCATTGGGCCGCTCGATTCTGGCCGATGCCTATTCCTATCCGGTCACGAACAAGACGGGCGATTTGAATGCGGAATTCCGGAACCAACAAATTGCAATCAATCAGCTAAACCGGAAGGTGCGGTTGCTTGTGCAGGAAAACACGCAGACGAATCAGAATGGACGCGTCATTCACGGAAAACACGCGACCTCCAATTTGGAACGGGATTTGATGGGCCGCGCCAAGGTGCAGGCAGAATCGCAACTCTTCGTCTTTCGCGACGGCCCCTGGTATGTCGCGTGCCGCTTCTCCTACCCGCGTTCGCAAGCAGCATCTCTGCGTCTCGAAGTGCACAACTTTGTCGCGCATTGGGTCTGGAAACCAAGAGGCCGCCTGACTTGAGAATCGTCCCGACGTTTCCCGCGAAATGAGCGCGCCCACCTTCGCGGCAGGCCTGCCGATTGAAATCGGCAAGATCGATCGCGAGCTGAAAAAGCTTTGGGAAGACGGTGGCGAACGCATGACGCGCGCGTCGCTCGTCAATCTCGCGGTTTACAGCGAAGCGCCCGATTCCTTGGACGCGAACACGCAGATCGTATCGCAGATTACGGAAGACCACGCCTGTCGTGCGATCGTGATCGCTGCCGATCCGGCAGCCAAAGAGGACGGCGTGGACGCCTGGATCGCGGCGCATTGCCACGTCAGTCGCGCGGGCAGCAAGCAGGTTTGCTCGGAGCAGCTTTCGTTTTCGTTGCGCGGTTCACTCGCGAAATTTTTGCCGCACATTGTCTTTTCGCACCTCGACTCGGACCTGCCTTTTTACTTCTGGTGGCAGGGAGAATTTCACGATCCGATGGACCCGCAGCTTTGGACCTGGGTCGATCGCCTCATCTACGACAGCCAGTCATGGAGTGATTTTGGCGAACAGATGCGACTGGTCGAAACGGCGCGCGAGGAATCGAGCGAGCGCATTGTGCTTTGCGATTTGAATTGGACCCGGCTTGTCCATCTGCGTTTGGCGCTCGCGCAATTTTTCGATCATCCCGCGGTGGTTGAAAAACTGGCGCAAATCGAGCGAATCGAGATTGAATTCGCGCCCGGATATCGCTCGACCGCAGTGCTCCTGGCCGGTTGGCTGATCGCACAACTCGGATGGACGGTGAACGACATTAGCGACGATGCGGCGTGGCTGGTGGCCGATTGTTCCGGCGAAGCGATCAGCGTCGTACTTCGTGAAAAAAAAGGTGAGCCGGTGAGCCGCTGCAGCCTTTTCTCCTGCGAAATCGAATATCGCGTCGAGCAACCTCCACAATCTCGTTTGCTGACCGCGTCGAAGCTGGTCGCGGGTGAAGAACGCATGCATCAACTGATGCCCGCCGGGAAAAATAATCCCGTCGATTTGATGAGCGAGGAACTGATGCGCGGCGGACAGCATCGGATTTACCTGCGCGCGGTCCAGGCGATGCGCGAATTATTGTAGAGCGGCGTTGGTGATGGACGGCAGCTATTCGCAAACAAGGATTCGCGCCAGTATCGCGACGTTGTCCGCAATCGAAAATCTCTCCGCCGCAATCTCCCTGCCCCGCGCGCCGCACTTTTGCGCGCGATCGCGATCGAAAAGAAAGCCTTCCATCGCTTTCGCCAATGCCGATGAGTCGTTAGGCGAAACCAAATCTCCGCTGACGCCCATTTGCACCATCTCTGAAATTCCAGCCAGCGAAGTCGAAACCACCGGTAATCCGGCCGCCATCGCTTCCATGATGACTGTTGGAAGATTGTCCATGTCGCCATTCGGCGCGGGGCGACACGGCAGAACGAAAAGTGTGCCCGCCTCCAGATGCTGCGCGATTTCACTCTGCGTTTTCGGACTGAGCAATTGCACCCGATCCGACAGTTGCGCCGAGACGATTTGCTCTCGCAATGATTCTTCCAGCGGCCCTTCCCCGATAATTTCGCAGCGAAATTTTCGGCCGTGCGATCGCAAGATTTCGCAGGCGGCGACAAGATCGTTGAAACCTTTCTTCTCGATCAATCGACCGATCGATAAGATTACCGGCATATCATTTTGAAATTCCGCAGGCTTAAACTGCGCGGCATCCACCCCGTTATAAACGCGGTGAAATTTGTGCGCATCCTGCGGGAACTGCGCCTTCAACCGCTCGAGCGCGAAGTCACTCACCGTCACGATCGCGCTCGCGGACTCGAACAGTTTCGACAGGCTAACGACAAAATCACGCGGCGCGAAAATGTCGTTCGCATGAACGGTCAGGCTGTAGTCGATGCCAAAGAATTGCTTGAGCCAATACGCCGTTCTTGCAGCCATCCCGGCGAAATGCGCGTGCACGCGCTCGATCCCATCCTCCCGTAAACGCAGACCCATAGAGGCCGCCTGGTAGAGCCGGAGAAAATCCGATTGGCGGCCCCACTGCTTGATCGCGTACACCGCTTCCTTCGGCAGCTCCCCCCGCCCGATCGCGCGATCGATCTCATCTATCAGCTCTGTCTCATCGGGCAAATAGATGACACGGGAAACGATCTTCGCGTCCCAATCCTGATGCGGCTCGCCCGTCGGCCGACGAATCGAAAAGACCGTTACATCCGCGTCCTGCCGCACCAGCTCCGAAACCTCGCGATAACAAAAAGTCTGACCGAAGGAGGGAAAGCGCTCGAAGAGATAGGCCAGCCGAAGCACGCCGAAAATTGTAGCGGCGGTCCATCGTTGCCGAAAGGGAAAGGAGCGGGGCGCCACGACTGAGAGGGCCTCTCGCGGAGCACAACTCCTGCTCTAAAACAGTAGTGTCGAACCGTGATTTCTTTGCCTTTTGCACTTCGCTCGAACCGATCGAGCGCAAGGCTCTCGGCGAGCTCTCGCACGTCCGGCATTTGCCACCGAGCGAAACGATTTATCGTGCCGGCGATCCCAGCGAAACCATCTTCATCATCAACCGCGGCATGGTTGAAGTGACGCAGGAAAATTCAAACAACGTCGCGGCCAGCACCTACTTGTCGCGCGGCGATATTTTTGGCGACGCCGAAGTCTTAACCGATCTGGCGCGCAAACATCTCATCCGCACGCGCGAAAAAGTGAGCCTGCAATGTTTCCAGCGCGCCGATTTTCCCGCGCTGGTCCGGCGCGTTCCGGCATTTTTTCGTTACCTTTCCGAGCAGCTTGCCAGTCGTCTTCTGCAGGCGCGAGATGCGGCACTTTCCCGCAGTTACTGCCTGGAACTCGGAGGCAACCTGGCGAATTTCGATCTCATCACCATCTATCAGACGATCGTGAATTCATCCCAAACCGGTGAGCTTTCCATTGTGGACGAACGCGGCGATCTGCTAGCCGCGTTTTATTTTGAAGCCGGGCAGCCGCGCGGCGGGCAATTCCAGCACCTCACCGGTGAGGAAGCTTTCTGGCAGTTGTTTCTTACCGAAGAATTGCGCGGAAGCTTCTCCTTCACTTCGGGGCCACGCCGGATCAGCGACTCTATCCAGGGAACCGACTTCGTCCGCAATTCCGACGAGATGCTGATCGACGCCGTGCGCGGGCGCGATGAGCTGCGAGCACTGCGCGATGCGATCTCGGAGCCGGCGGCGCGATTGAAACGCGCGAAACCGGAGCTGGCCGTCGGTGAGATCACACCGCAACTACGTGCGATCGCGGAAGAGCTCTGGCGTTTGAACCGGGCCCGACCGCTCACGCTGCGCGATCTCTACACCAAATGCGACCGGTGCGAACTCAAGATCCATCAAACCGCGCGCGAGCTTCTCGAGACCGGACATTGGACTTTGTCATCAACCGGAGAAGCGCAGAGAATAGCCTAACGAGTCATGAAAATAATTTCCGTCGTCCTCATTGCCGCCCTCGGCCTCACCGGCTGCTCGACCTTCTCGAAGTCGGCCCGCCGCGAACGGGCCTACGAAAAGTATGTGCGCAAATCGAGCATGGCACGTGTCGTACGGCAGTCCCGTTTCCATTCCAGCAAGACGCGGATTCCGAAAACGCCGCCAAGCGCGCCGATCGAAAGCACCGAGACCGGCCCGCAAGCCATCCCGGCCGGAAATTAATCGCGCTTCACCGGGATCGGTTTCCCGGCGGCATCGATGGCGACATAAGTGAAAACCGCTTCCGTGACCCGCACCTGTTCGCCGGTCATATAACGTTCCACCCAGACCTCGACCGGAATTCTGATCGACGTTCGGCCGATCTTTTCGATCCAGGCATAAACCGCGACGCGATCGCCCACTTTCACCGGTTGGAGAAACGACATGCCATCCATCGCGACCGTCACGACACGCGTCTTGGCGGCGCGCAGCGCCACGATGCCGCTGCCCAAATCCATTTGCGACATGATCCAACCGCCGAAAATATCGCCGCTCGGATTGGTGTCGGCCGGCATCGCGATCGTGCGGATGACCAGTTCGCCCTTCGGTTTATCGGCTGTCGCCATCACGAAGTGTTACACGATTAACATGCAATCGCCGTAGCTATAAAAACGGTAGCGCGCGCGAATCGCTTCCGCGTAGGCCTCGAGCACGAACTCGCGTCCCGCGAATGCGCTCACCAGCATGAGCAGGGTTGAGCGCGGCAAATGAAAATTCGTCAGCAGCATATCGACGTGCGCGATTTCCTGCGGCGGATAAAGGAAGATCGAAGTCGAGCCCGCTTGCGAAAATAATTTTCCCCCGCGCCGTTCTGCCGATTCCAGCACGCGAACCGATGTCGTGCCGACCGCGAGAACGCGCTTCGCCTGGTTAATCGCCTTCGCGGCTGTTTCCGAAATCGAAAAACGCTCCGCATGCATGGCGTGCTCGGAAATCATTTCGGCTTTCACCGGCGCAAACGTTCCAGCGCCAACGTGCAGAGTGATGAAAACGTGTGGCAGCTTCGTTAGCATTTCAGAAGTGAAATGCAGTCCCGCAGTCGGCGCGGCCACCCCGCCGGGGGTGTTCGCAAACACCGTCTGGTAGCGTTCGTCGTCTTGCGCGTCCGCGGCGCGGCGCATGTAAGGCGGCAGTGGCATTGCCCCGCCCTGCGCGAGATCGAGCTCAGTCTCGAACGCGACGAGGCGATTTCCATCGGGCAGGATTTCTTCGACGCGAACGACTTCGCCAGCGATTCTGGTCGAGGCGCCAACACGCATTTTGCGGCCTGGTTTAAGCATGCAACGCCAGCGTTTCGAGGCGACCTGCTCCAGGAACAAGAACTCCACCGATCCGTCATCGGAAAATCGGCGCGCCTTGATTACGCGCGTGTCGTTCAACACCACCAGATCGTTCGGTTTCAAAAAATCCGGCAGCTCCGCGAAGGCGCGATGCTCAACCCTTTGCGTTTCTCGAGACAAAACCATCATGCGCGAATCCTCGCGGCGTTCCAGTGGGCGCTGCGCGATTAGTTCTTCCGGAAGCTCGTAATCGTAATCGCTCAGCAACTCACTCATGCGCAGATGAATTACCACAGAGATCGCAAAGGATGGAGAAACAGAAACATCAAATCTCTGTGGTCTCTGCGATCCCTGTGGTAGTCAATTCCGCATGGATCAATTCCAATCTGCTCTCGATGTCGTGCTCGAGAAATTGGAGCAGATCCGCGGAAGCGGCGGTCGCTGGCCACGAGCGTCGCGCCACGCCTTGCTCGCTCTCCAGCAAACACCGCCCGTCGCTCCGGCGTCTCATTTGAGCAAGAACGACCGTCTCGCTGACGTGCGCAGTCGCGTCATGGTTTGCGATCTCTGCGAGCATCTCGCGAAGTCGCGCACGCAAACCGTTTTCGGTGTCGGCAATCCCGAGGCGGAAATCATGTTTATCGGTGAAGCGCCGGGCGCGGATGAAGACAAACAAGGAGAACCGTTCGTTGGGCGCGCCGGACAATTGCTTACAAAAATCATCGAGACGATGGGGCTGCAGCGCGAGGAAATTTACATTGCGAACGTTTTAAAATCGCGGCCCGACATGCCGCCGGGATCACCCGGGGATCGCCCGCCGACCGCAATCGAAATGCAGAATTGCCTGCCGTTCCTGATCGAGCAGATTAGGATTGTGCAACCGAAAGTGCTGGTCGCGTTGGGCGCGACCGCGGTGGAAGGCCTCCTCGGAACGCGCGGCGCGATGCGGGAGATGCGCGGCAAATGGCATTCGTTTCAAGACACGCCGTTGATGATCACGTATCACCCGTCGTATTTGCTCCGAAACCAAACGCTCCCTGAAAAACGCAAAGTCTGGGAAGACATGCTGCTGGTTTTGGAGCGGATTGGACGGCCGATCACCGAAAAGCAGCGAAACTTTTTCCTCAGTCGTTAGAAGACACACGTTCGCCATCCCTGTGGGCAATGCATGTTGTCCCGACGGCAGCGTGTTAGCGAAGCGCCGCCCGTGTTCCCGACGAACCACCGTGGACACAAACGCGTGTCATCCTGAGGCTGGCGAAGCGCGCCGAAGGACCTCACACAGACTGGCGGGGCACGCTCGGTCTCATCCGCCTTCGAAATTGCAGTTGCGAGATCCTTCGCCGTCTTCGCGGCTCAGGATGACAATCGTGCGAATGCCGCTCGCAGGCGGCGGGGCGCGGCAAAACTCGCGGCGGTTTTCCAGACGATGACGCGGACCTCGGCCCGCGAGACTTTCACCTTTCGCTCGAAAACATCCGTTCCCGCCTCGCGCAAAAGCGCAAGGGTGCGCGCGCCGATGAGTGCTGGCAGGACCGTGGCCAGGCGCACGCGCCAGGCTCGAATCGCGCAGGCGTAATCCAGTCCAGCCGCGATCCCCTCCTCCGCGCGGCTCCGCCAAAAATCCAAAGCTAGGCGCGGATTTTCTGGATCGAAGTTAGGCAGATAGGTTCGACCAGCGCTTCGGTCGGCGCCGAGATCGCGCAAAATATTTATCAGCTGAAGGCCTTCGCCGTAAGCGACGCCTAACGAGTTCATTTTTTCCTTCGGCAAATCGGCGAAGCGCGGGAGGTGTCGCGAACAGATCGAGGTCCAGAATTCCCCCACACTCCCGGCCACCAGATAGATGTAGTGCTCCAGCTCATCGTCGGTCTGCAAAGATGAGCGGATCAGATCGAGCCTCTGGCCTTCATTGATCTTCACCAGCACTTCACGAATGTCCGCGCGGTCGTCTTTCGGCATCGACTCAAGCCAATTCAGACAAGCAGGCACTGTTTCAATCAGTCGCCGCTCCGCCTCGTTTCTTTGCAGTTCCACGAATGTTCGTAGCGAATCACTCGTTAGGCCATTTCCCTGGATCCGCGCTGCCAGGGCTGCCAGTTCGCGCGCGCGCAACTGAGTATCAGCCTCCGCCGTGTCCGCGATCGTGTCGGTGGCGCGCGCGAGCAGGTAGGCCAGTCCAATCGGATCGCGCAGCTTCAGTGGCAAAAGGCGAATCGAGAGATAAAAGGAGCGCGAAACCGAACGCAAAAGCTGGCCGCGAAGGACGGGAAGATTCTCCATTACGACGTGCGTAAATCGGCGGAAGATAAGGCGGTGACCATGGAACTTGCCTGCGGCGTCGATCGGAAAACGAAGGTAGCGGAAGATGCGCTCGTTCGACACCTCTACGTGCACATTCCGTTCTGCGCGCGGATTTGTCCGTATTGCGCTTTTTACAAGGAGCGGGCCGATCCCACGGAAACGCAGCGCTTTTGTGAGGCTCTTCTGGCTGAACTGCAAATGCTGCAGACGCAATTCGATCTTCAGCCGGCCACGATTTTCTTCGGCGGCGGAACTCCGACTGCGCTTTCCACTGCGCAGCTGGATTACTTGTTAGGCGGTTTTCGCCGGTTGCTCGATCTCTCTCGTCTGACGGAATGGACTCTGGAAGCGAATCCTGGCAGCGTCTCTCCATGCAAGGCTTCGCTCCTGAAAGAACTCGGCGTCACTCGTGTCAGTCTCGGCGTTCAATCGTGGGATAATGGCCTTCTAACGCTTCTCGGCCGCGAGCACAATGCGGCGCAGGCAGAAGAGTCATTTCGTATTTTGCGCTCGGCCGGCTTCGCAAATCTAAATATCGATCTGATGTTCGGCTTGCCCGGTCAGACGCTCGCGCAGTGGGAAGCAACCTTGCGAAAAACGATCGCGCTCGGGCCGGAGCACGTCTCCGCCTATTGCCTCACCTACGAAGAAGACACGGATTTTTTTCTGCGACACGCGCGTGGCGAATTTCGGCAGGACTCCGCGAACGACGCGCGCTTTTTCGAAATAACCACGCAGGTGTTGGAAGCTGCCGGTTACGAGCAATACGAGATCTCGAATTACGCGCGGTCCGGCTTTGAGTCCGCGCACAATCGCGGCTACTGGGCGGGGAATGATTATCTCGGGATCGGACCGAGCGCCTTCTCGACTGTCGGCGTGACGCGGTCGCAAAACATTTCGGATTATCGCCGCTATAGCGACCGCGTGCTGGCTGCGACCTCACCGGTAACGTCAACGGAAGCGTTATCGGGAGACGCGAAACGCGGCGAGCGAATCGCCCTTTCCCTGCGCACTCGGTGGGGCGTTCCTGTTTCGTGGCTAGAGCCGTGGCCGGAGGCGTGCGCGGAGTTTATCGCGTTGGATTTGCTTCTGGAACGGGACGGCCGCTTTCTTCTGACCCCGAGGGGTAAGCTGCTGGCCGATTCGGTCGCCGAAGCTTTTATCGGCCCTGCGCCGGAAGAGCAGCGATGTGAACTGGAAGCGCTCGTTAGATCATGACTGAGATCGCGAGTGTTTGCGCCATCATCGTGACCTGCAATCGGCGCGAACTTTTGCGCGAAGCCTTACAGGCCTTGCTGGCGCAGACCGTGCCGGTCACGCGCCTTCTCGTTCTCGACAACGCCAGCACGGACGGGACGGTTGACATGCTCGCAGAGGAATTTCCCTCCCCAAAATTTCCGCAGCTTGAACTCGTTAGGCTAACCCAGAACGTAGGCGGCGCGGGCGGATTTCACGAAGGACTGCGACGCGCGGCGGAAGGCACGGAGGAGTGGTTTTGGCTTTTGGATGACGACACAATCGCGCAGCGCGAGACGCTGGAAGAACTTCTCCTGGCTTGGGAACGGTTTCCGGAGAATCGCAAACCTGAGCTGCTCACGAGCCAGGCGCGCTGGATAGACGGGGGCGTCCATCCAATGAACGTTCCGCACTGGAAGCATAATGATGCGGCCTCCGAGTATTGCGCGGCGGAGTGTGGTTGCCTCTCGATTCGCACCGCGACCTTCGTCTCGCTTCTTATGCGACGCCGCTGCGTGACTGAGTTCGGATTGCCTTTCGCGGATTATTTTATCTGGCGCGACGACATCGAATATACCGGTCGAGTTTTGCGCGAGAAACTCGGCGTGCTCGTGCCGCGCAGTGTCGTTCTTCATAAAACACTGACGAAGTATGGACCCGCGCAGGGCTCGGCGGAACGCTTCTATTATTTCGTGCGGAACGGAGTCTGGATGCACACGCGCAGCTCAGCCTGGGGAACGAACGAGCGGATCAAACTTTGGATCGTCTTCTTCCACGGCATCCTCGATTTTCTCCGTTGCACTTCGGAGCGAGCCGCTGGTTTGCGCTCGATCGCGCGCGGGTTTCGCGACGGCATTTTCGCGCGGCCGCGGCGGTAACGAGAAGGCGTTGCGTTCCTGCTACGAAACCAAGCCGTAGCGCCGCTGGCGTTGTCCATATTCCTCAACCGCCGCGAACAAATCCTGTTTCGTGAAATCGGGCCAGAGCTTGGGCGTGACATACATTTCGGTATAGGAAAGTTGCCAGAGGAGAAAGTTCGAGAGCCGCATCTCACCCGAGGTCCGAATGAGCAAATCGGGGTCCGGATAATAGCGGGTGTAGAGATGCTTGCTGAACATCTCGACATCGATCATGGCGCTGTCGATGTGCCCTTCCTCCACTTGCCGGAGAAGACTTTTGATCCCATCGATGATCTCGAGCCGGCCGCCGTAGCTGAGCGCGAGAACTAATGTGAGCCCGTTGTTGCCTGCGGTGCGCTCGATCGATTTGTGCAGCTGGCGCTGGCAGCTCGGGGGCAGATCGGTTAATCGACCAATCGCCTGCAGCCTTACATTTTTCTCGAGCAGCTCGGGCGTTTTTTCCTTCAGGAATTTTTCGAGCAAATGCATTAATGCCATCACTTCGGCTTTCGGCCGCTGCCAGTTCTCGGCGGAGAAGGCGTAAAGGGTGAGAAATTCTATCTTTAAATCGCCGCAACCTTCGACGCATTCCCGAACCGCTTCTGCGCCCTGCTCGTGACCTTTGATCCGCGACAATCCCCGGCTCTTCGCCCACCGGCCGTTACCATCCATGATGATCGCGACGTGGCGCGGAACGGAAGAAGAACGCGCGGCCATGTCCTACAGAATTATGGTTTGCCCGCGCGCCGGACCGACACTGACAATGGTCAGCTTCGCCTTCGTCAACTCGGCGAGACGGCGGACATACGCTCTGGCGGCAGACGGCAGCTCGGAAAACTTCTTGGCTCCACTGGTTGATTTTTTCCAGCCTTTCATCTCTTCATAGACCGGTTCGCAATCTTCGAGCTGGGCCGCGTCGCATGGCGGCACATCGAGTTTCCTGCCGCCCAGACAATAAGCCACGCATATGCGAATTGGATCGACTGTATCAAGGCCATCGAGATTAGTGATCGCGAGCTCGTCGATCCCGTTAATCATGGCGGCGTAACGCGCCGCAACCGCGTCGAACCAGCCGCAACGCCGCGGCCGTCCGGTCGTAGCGCCGAATTCGCGGCCCATCCCGTGCAGCATGTCGGCAATCTCCGCGTCTTCTGTCGGCAGAGCCCCTTCCCCGACGCGGGTGGTGTAGGCCTTGACCACGCCGAGCACCACATCCATCCGATGCGGCGGCACACCGGATCCAGTGCAGGCCCCGCCGGCGGTGGTGTTCGACGAAGTCACATACGGATACGTCCCATGGTCGATGTCGAGGAACGTGCCTTGGGCGCCTTCGAAGAGAATGCCTTTCCCGTTCTGCAAAGCACGATGCAGCCAGACCACCGTGTTCGCGACAAAGGGCCGAAGTTTTTTCCCGGCCGCAAGGTAGGCTTCGTTTACCTCGTGAAAGTTGATCGTCTTCGCGCCGAGCGCGCGCAGGATGCTGTTGTTCTCGCTGATCTTCGCCTGAAGTTTTTTCGAAAATAATGCGGGCTGCATCAGGTCGGAAATGCGTAGGCCAGTCCGCGCAGCTTTGTCTCCGTAAGCAGGGCCGATCCCGCGTTTGGTGGTCCCGATTTTTGCGCGGCCTTTCCGCAGTTCGCGCTGCTCATCCAGAACGCGGTGATAAGGAAGGACGAGATGAGCGCAATCGCTGATCAGTAAGTTTTTTCCAACCTTGATCCCGAGCTTTTGCAGGCCTTCGATTTCGCCCACCAAGGCCAGCGGATCGATCACCACTCCGTTGCCGATCACGCAAACTTTGCCGCGGCGTAATATTCCCGAAGGAATGAGGTGAAGAATATACTTCGTCCCGCCATGAATGACGGTGTGGCCGGCGTTATTCCCGCCTTGGCTGCGCACGACCACGTCCGACTTCGCGGTCAGGACATCGATGATCTTGCCCTTGCCTTCATCGCCCCATTGTGCGCCGACCAGGATTGTATTCGCCATGAAATCGAACGGACAGAAAACTGTCCCGACGCATCCGTGGCGGACGCATTCGGGACTTAAGGATTGAGAATAGAATCATGCGTATGACCTGCAAGCGTGAACTGTATTGATGCATGCGCTGCGTAATAGAGGAGTCGAAGGTGTGGTGCGAAAAAATGGAACGGCCCAAGGATCGTTGGATTCTTCTTCAGCCGTGGGCGGGCCTCGGCCCCACGAGAAAATCATTGTCAGCGCAGGCGCAAGAACCCTACTCTGCCGCTCATGCGCACTATTCTCCTTATCATCCTGATTCTGCTCCTCATCGGAAGTTTACCGACGTGGGGATATGCACCGGCTGGCTGGGGTTACTTCCCGGGCGGCGGGCTGCTCGTGGTAATTATTTTGGTGTTGGTGCTGATGAAGGCCTGACGGCCGGCCTCAGTTTCTCACCGTCCGCAAAACTGCTGCGCGTTGCGACGACCGGCTTAAATCAAGCCCCGCGCAACGAGCAGAAGCAGCGCAATTCCAACGATGATGCGGTAGACCGCGAAGGGCACGAACCCTCGCGCCCGCACCCAGCGCATAAACCAGGCAACGGCTCCGAGCGCGACTACGAACGAAACCGCGAAGCCGATCGCAAGCACGATCCAATTGTGGCCGCTCATCGTTAAAGGCGCGAGCGCCGCATCGGCCGCGTCCTGATGATGCGGCCGGATTGTTTTGAGCAAATCGTAACCGGTCGCGACGATCATCGTCGGCATGGAGAGGAAAAAGGAAAACTCCAGGGCTGCCGCGCGCGAAAGTCCCGCTACCTGACCGGCTGCGATCGTGCACATCGAGCGTGAGGTGCCCGGAAAAACCGCGGAAAGAATCTGGACCGCGCCTATCCAGATAGCCTGCGGAAGCTTCATCTCTTCCAGTCTGGAAATGCGCGGGCGTTGAAAGAATGCGTCCACCAACCACATCACCACGCCGCCGATAAGAAGCGCCCAGCCCATCACGGCCAGGCTTTCGAGATTTTGTCCGATCTGTTTCTTCAAGAGATAGGCAGGAATCGCAGTCACAACGAATGCAATCATAACCAGACCAAGCGGATGAGTGAGAAGTCCGCGATCGCCGCGTTCCCCTCCGGGATAAGTCGCAAGGAATTGAACGATCCGCCGCCGAAAATAAACCGGCAGCGCGAGGATGGCTCCGAGTTGAATGACGATCGTGTACATTTTCCAAAAACTGTCATGCAAAGGAAGATGCAGGAGAGCTTCGGTGATGCGCAGATGCGCGGTCGAGCTGACTGGCAAAAACTCGGTAAGGCCTTCGATAATTCCGAGCAGGATCGAGATGAGAAAGTCGTTCATGGGTGGATGCGCGCCAAAGTAGAAGCCGCGAATCAAAGCGCAAGCCACCGGAGTGAGGCCGCGGGGACACCGCGAAGTTTCGCTACTCGGCGATTTCCACTCTGCTAGAATGTTCGCCCGCGGGCCAAAAGCCTGCGCCTATTTTCAGATGTATGATTTCCTAATCGTCGGCGCCGGATACGCGGGCAGCGTCCTTGCGGAACGCCTCGCGCGTGATGCGGGGAAAAAAGTTCTGCTGGTGGATCGCCGTCCGCACGTGGCCGGCAACGCCTACGATCATCCGGACGCAGCCGGCGTGCTCGTGCACAAATATGGGCCGCATATTTTTCACACGAACTCGCGGGAGATTTTCGATTATCTCTCGCAGTTTACTGAGTGGCGGCCTTACGAGCATCGTGTGCGCGCGGTCGTCGATGGGCAGTCGCTTCCCATCCCGATCAACCTCGACACGATCAATCGACTCTACGGATTGGATCTCGACTCGGCCGGCCTCGAGAAATTTTTCGCCTCCGTGCGCGAACCGGTGGAAAATATTCGCACCTCGGAAGACGTGGTCGTCAATGCTGTCGGCCGCGAGCTTTACGAGAAATTTTTCCGCGGTTACACCCGCAAACAATGGGGTCTGGATCCCTCCGAGCTCAGCGCCCAGGTTACGGCGCGCATCCCGACCCGCACCAATCGCGACGATCGCTATTTCACCGACGCGCATCAATCGATGCCGCTGCACGGTTTTACCCGCATGTTCGAAAACATGCTCGATCACGACAACATCACCATCCAGCTCGGGATCGATTATCGCGAGGTGAAGGATTCCGTCCCCTATCGCGAAATGATTTACACCGGGCCGATCGACGAGTTCTTTGAATTTCGCTTTGGGGCGTTGCCTTATCGCTCGTTAGACTTTCGTCACGAAACCCACGATCGAGAAGTTTTCCAGGAAGCGCCCGTGATGAATTACCCTGACGAAAAAGTGAAGCACACCCGAATCACCGAATTCAAATATCTGACCGGCCAGCAACACCCCAAAACCAGCATTGTTTACGAGTACCCAAAGGCTGAGGGCGATCCTTATTACCCGATTCCGCGTCCGCAGAACGCGGAGATCAACGCCAAGTATCAAGCCTTGGTCAACGACACGCCCGGTCTCTATTTCGTCGGCCGGCTCGCCTCCTACAAATATTACAATATGGACCAGGTGGTTGGGCAGGCTCTGACGCTTTATTTCAAGATCGCGCAGAAAAAGCGCAGTCCACGAAAACCCGACGCGGCTTTGACTCCTTGATGCGGCCTGTCGATCGGTTGTCCTCTCCCCGAAGATTCGCGTAACGTTGCCCGCCTTGAACGTCGGCATCTACAGCGAGCTGTCGGAACGCGCAGCATTAGGTGGCCGCGAGTTCATGGTTGCCGTGCTGGCTGAAGCCTTTAACGAGCGGGGCGACGCGGTAGAATATATTCACCACCTTCCGGATCTTACGGCGGAAGATTTTGCTGGACGCTTCGGCATCCAACGCGAATCGATTCGGTTTCGACGTTTGCCGCCGCTACCGCAAGCGACTTTGCGGAATTTTCCGAGCTGGCGGCGAAAGCGCCGAGCATGGCAAAAGTCTTTGAGTGGCGGATACGATCTCTTCATCTGCATCGTTCACCATGTGCCCGTTCCCTCCTTTTCCACCAGGGGCGTGTTGATGGTCCTCTTCCCGTTTTTCGAGCCTTTTAATGTGCGCGCGACAAGCAAGCTGACCGGCTCCGGCCTCGCCCGAATTCGTGGGGCCTTGCGAACTTTCTACCTCCGCGCGCAGTGGCGCCGCGCGCTCGCCACCTATCCTTCGAGGACATCGATTTCAGAGTACACGCGTGTCTGGACGAAGCGGCGATGGCGGATTGATTCCACCGTCATCTATCCGCCGAGTGACGGCTCTTTTCGACCGCAGCAAAAACGCAATCTCATCCTTAGCGTGGGGCGCTTCAGCGGGTTCCAGCTCGGCACACTAAGCAAGCGCCAGCTCGAAATGATGCGCGCTTTTCTCGAACTCGAACGCGAGAGTGATCTGGTCGATTGGAGGTACGCCACCATCGGCGCAGTCGGAAATCGAGCGGGCGATCACGAATATTTCGACGAGGTCAGCGCGCTCACGCGGGGCGCTCGAAACTCCATTCAAACCGTCGCGAATGCTTCCCGTCCTCTAGTGAAAGAATTGCATGAGTCCGCCAAAATCTTCTGGCACGCCGCCGGTTTCGGAGACGACGAAGCAACCAATCCCGAACTAATGGAACACTTCGGCATCGCCACCGTCGACGCCATGGCGGCAGGCGCAGTTCCCGTTGTGATCAACAAAGGCGCGCAGCCTGAAATCGTGGAGCACGGCGTCAGCGGTTTCCTTTGGGACACGATCGATCAGCTCAAGTCCTACACCACCGCCCTCATTGCTGATGACAATCTTCGGTCGCAAATGGCGGCCGCGGCGCAGACACGAGCGGAAACTTTTAGCCGCGAAGCATTCGTTAGGCGCTTCTTTGCGTTTGCTGAAATTACGAAGTGAGACCGGTGGCAAACCTATAGGCGTTAACCAATTCGTGCAGAGTTCGATCCCAGGTGAATAGTTTCGCGCGAGCGAGCGACTTCGTTTTCATCGCCTCACGCAGGACGGGATCGTTCACCAGCTGAAACAACGCTTCAGCCCAGGCATCGACGTCGTTCGGTGGCAGGAGAAAGCCCGCGTCGCCCACTACTTCGGGCAGCGACGTCGTATTCGAGCAAACAACTGGAACACCACACTGCATGGCTTCCAACGGCGGCAGACCAAATCCCTCCGCCAGGGAGGGAAACGCAAAAGCGATTGCTCCGGTGTAGATGGCCGCGAGATCGGGATTCGGCACGAATCCGGTGAAGATTATCCGCGGCGCGAGATCCGGATGTCTGGCCCGCAGCGCGATAAATTCCGGGGAATCCGGCCAATATCGTCCAACCAATACGAGCTTCAGATCCCGCATCTTCGGTTGCCGGGCGACGCGAGCAAAAGCGTCGACCAGATGAACCAGGTTTTTGCGCCTTTCGATCGCACTGAGCGAGAGAATGTAGGGCGAACCATCGAGGCCGTAGCGTTGCCGTATCGTTTTGGCTTCCACCCCGGAAGCTTCATGGAAGACCGCGGTCGAAGCGGCCAGTGGCATCACGAAGACTCTTTCCGGGCGAACCGCCAGCCTCTCGCAAATGTCGATTCTTACGGATTCGGAATGGCAAACAATCCAGGCTCCGCGATGCACCGAGCGCGCAACTACTGAGACATCACGCAGTGACGAACGCGATACCAGCTCGGGATAAATCAGCGGAATGATGTCATGGATAGTAAGAAACCAGGCTAGGTTTTTCGGACCGACGGAAGGAAGTGGCAATGGAGCAAAAGGCGAATGAAAAATCTGCACCCGCGCCAGGATCTGGGGTGAAACTCTCCGGGATAATTCCCCGATAAATCTTGGCCCGACGGAAAAGACACCTGGAAACAATCTTCTCGGCCGAAGGCGACTCGCGACCGACGAAGCGCCAAATCGTGTCGAGAGATTTGCCAAGGTGTTGGCGACTCTGGGAACCGGTGAGTAACGAGTCCGCAGCTCGAACCCCTCTCCCAAAACACGACTGACTTTTATCCGATCGTACCGACTGATGCCGGTAAACGAAACATCGACAGCCGGGTCCGCCATTAGCCCGCTACCAAGGTTCTCTATCACCCGCCGAATTCCGCGTTCTCCCATGCGAGCGTAGGAACCGAGCTCGGAAATTTCAAAAAGGACCCGCAATTTCATTTAATCAAAAAAGGGCCCGCTTCGCTTCGTCCTAATCGCTCAGCTTGATTCGGTATTATAAATCTGTTGAACAATAGTGATGGATTACAGACCCCCGACCTTGATTGACAATATCTTCTACCAGCTGGCCCAGTTCGGTCCAGGCAGGTTGCGGGCGCATCTTGATCTTTTCGTTGGCCGATTTTCTCAGAACGTCCTCTGGAATTCCGGAACCGGAGACGGAATTTTCGCGCTCTACGGTCTGGTCCGGGCGCTCCGACCGGACGCGGTCATCGAGATCGGCAGCGCGCGGGGAAGAACCGCATGTGCAATGGCCCTGGCTTGCAGCCAAAACGCGAAGGGAAAAGTGTATGCGATAGATCCACACATCCAGAACGACTGGTCGGACAAGGATTCGGAAGAGTCCTACGATTTTTTCATGCGGCGCCTCCGCAGCTACGAGCTTGAACCTTGGTGCGAAATCATCCGTAAAACCTCGAAGGAAGCATTAGCCACTCCACCTTCGATAAAAGCCGACCTTGTCTTCATCGACGGAGATCACACTTACGAAGGCGTGAAACTGGATTTCGAGCTCTGCAAACCGCTCGTGAGCGAACATGGATTGATTGTTTTTCATGATTCCAGTTGGGAGCACTTTCGAGATAGTCCCTTCTACCGGGAGGACCTAGGCGTCGCCAGATTTCTCGATGAGCTGCGGGCGCAAAGTTACGAAGGCATAACCCTACCCGCCTGGCCTGGCTTGACGATCCTCCAAGCCGCGCCCGGGGGCTTCCCGTATCTGCTTTCATCTAGTTAGACCGGGTTGGCGCGAATCACATAAGACGCACGTTACGCTTTATCGCGACTTGGCATCGTCGGATACAACTCCCGGAATGGAATCGGCGGTCCCAAGCATTAACGAGCAGCGTTGCCTTTCCGTGATCATGCCTGTCTTCAATGAAGGCACTACGATTCGTCGCATCGTCGCCGCCGTTTTGGAGCAGCCGCAAGTCGCAGAACTTATCGCAGTCGATGATGCCTCTACCGATAGTTCATGGGATCTGCTAACCAAGCTCTCTGCTCAGGATTCCCGCCTGACGCTTGTCCGGCACAAAAGGAATCTCGGCAAAGGCGCCGCCCTTCAAAGCGGTTTCACGGCAGCGACTGCTCCGATAGTGATCGTGCAGGATGCGGACATGGAATACGACCCCGCCGAATATGGAAGGCTGCTTCGTCCTATCCTCGATGGACGCGCGGACGTTGTCTTCGGCTCCAGGTTCATCGGTTCCGAAGAACATCGCGTCCTCTACTATTGGCACTCGCTCGGCAATCGCATCCTAACCTTGCTAAGTAACATGGCGACGAATCTAAACCTCACCGACATGGAGACCGGCTTCAAAGCCTTCCGGCGCGAAGTGATCCAGCAAATGCGAATCGAAGAAGAACGCTTCGGCTTCGAACCCGAAATCACCGCGAAAGTCGCCCGCCTCGGCGTCCCGATTTACGAGATCGCAATTTCCTATAGCGGGCGAACCTACGCCCAAGGCAAAAAAGTGACTTGGCGCGACGGCCTGAGCGCATTGCGCTGCATTATTAAATACAATTTCTTAACGCGGTGATCTCGTTCAGATCGACAACGCATCACTCAGGTCCAGCGCATTTCTTCGTGCGCATTCAGGGAACTTCAGTGAGCGATCCGGCGTGCGAGCGAAAGAAACTGCACGTCGTTTTCGTATTCTCTCGAGTCCCTATCTTTTATTTCGCGTAATCGCGCTGTCACTTCGTGATACCGCACTTCCATCTTACGATATTAGCCTTCGGTATCGTGCTACCATGCTTCGGTTGCGTGATATTCAGGTTCAATTTCGCAAAACCGCACCATGAATCTGCTATTCCAGACTGCAATCGGTTCCGCCCAAAGTGAAGTATTCGAAAACAGAAGCGCAATTACAGCCACCCGGCCTCCGGTAGCGCGAAATCGGAAGGGAATTTCCCGATTTCGAAGTCCTTTCTCACCTTACATCGCTTATCTCTCAGCCTTGTGTCTCGATTCCTGATTCTGCTCCTTGCCATTGCGCTGTCAGAAGCAAAGGCCACCGATTTTATCGTCAGCAACCGCGATTCGGCGGCCTCGGATACGAACGCGGGCACAGCGGCCCAACCGCTCAAAACCATTTCCGCTGCAGCCGCAAAGGTAAGAGCGGGCGATCACGTTCTCATTCGCGGTGGCGACTATCGGGAAACGGTTATCATCACCGCTTCAGGTACCGAGGCCGAGCCGATCATTTTCGAAGCTGCACCAAACGAGACTCCGGTGATAAAGGGCTCCGACATCTTGAGGGGATGGGAGCGCGATGAAGGCGCGGTGTGGAAAATCAAGCTTCCCCCGCTCCCGCTACGAAGTGAAGATGGGAAAAACGCGTCGTACTGGAACACTAACGATGTTCGACAGGTTTTTACGCGAGACGGCGCGCTGCTCGATGCACAGCGTCTGAGACGCGTGGCCGAACGCACCTCGGTCGAAGCTGGAACATTTTTTTGCGACGCGAGTGCGTCGTTACTTTTCGTCTGGTTGGCTGATTCCGGCTCACCGAACGACCAGCCGCTGGAAATCGCGCGGCGCGGCGCATGGCTCAACGTCTTTGGAAACCACGTGACGGTGAGCGGATTGGCGATGCGACACGCCAGTACTACGGCCTTCGCTAATTGGCCCGCCTGTAACGTGGGCGGCGAGAACAATACTGTGCAGAATTGCATGCTCAGTTGGGGGGACTTCGCTGGAATTAGCCTGTCAGGCCGGAGCAATCGACTGTCACGTAGCGTCGTGGCATGTCATGGTGCCTCTGGAGTTGGCGGCACCGGTGAAAACCACCTAATCGAAAACTGTCGAATTCTTTTCAATAACACCGAACGGTATAACCCAGACTGGCACGCCGGCGGCGCGAAGCTTATTCCGACCTTTAAGCACGGCGTAATCCGCGAGAACGAATTTGCACACAACCTGGGCCCTGGACTTTGGTTAGATGATCTGTGCGATCAGAACGTGATCGACGCCAACTACGCGCACGATAACGAAGGCCCGGGTATCATGGTCGAAGCCTCGACCGACAACCTTGTTAGCAATAATATTTCCGTCTCGAATCGCAACTTCCTCTCCGGCCCCTATCGTAACGCGGCGGGCAAAGAGGAACTCATTCTTCACAGCGAACAGCGGATCGCTCCATCGCGACTTTTCAAGTCATACCACGCCGGCGATGGACGCGGCATTTATGTTTCGTCGTCGCCTAACACGAGGGTGATCAACAACACCGCTTATCTAAACGAAGCCGAAGGTATCTGCGTCGAAGGCCCACCTCGCGGCGATCTTTCCACCCGCGACTATACCGTGATGAATAACATCAGTGCCTTTAATCACGGTTCTCAGTTAACCGTCCGGCCTTCTCCCAAGGGCAAAGGAGAAGCGCGTAACATTTCTGACTACAACCTCCTTTTTTCTGTTGGTGCCGTCTTTGCGAAAAACGGATGGGAGGGCACTTCGACATTCGATCTCACGCAATGGCAAAAAGTCACGGGACAGGATCAGCATTCATTCGACGCGGATCCGCGTTTCGCGATGCCGGCAATGGAAGATTTCCGATTATTGAAAACCAGTGCCGCCTTGCTCACAGGAAGGTCGCTTGAAGCAGTCGACCATGATTATTTCGGAAACGCGCGCGGGAAAGACAAGAGTGCAATCGGCGCTTGTGAGACGCCTGCGGAAAATTCGAATATAGTTCGCGCGTCGCGACCCTGACGTTTGGTGCGACCCCAGAGGGCATCAGCGCAATGAGCCTAAAGAGACAAACGCTTTGGAGCTTCTTGCCGCTCGCGACTTTGACGGCACTGAACCTTGTCTCCGTGCCGCTTTTCTACCGCTATCTCGGACCGGAAATGTATGCGCTTTGGTTTTACGTCCAGACGTTAGGCAGCTCTTTTGGCTTCATCGATTTTGGAATGGGCGTCGCCGTTAGCCGATTCCTTGGGGTCGCGCTTGGCCGAGGCGATCGAGTCGCAGCACAAGAATATTGGGCTACCGGAAACGCCACCGCTATTCCCTTCATTCTTTGCATGGCCGCGCTCTTCAGCGTCGTCAGCGCGATCTTCGGACCTAAGTGGTTCAACGTCGCAGCCGCAAACATCCCGCTCTTACGCTGGTCGTTCGTCGCCGGAGGAGCTTCGCTCTTCCTCTCCTATTACTTGGTCTTCTGGAACGTCTTATCGCAGGCCCATCTCGATTTTAAATTCATTAGCCTGGTCCGCGTCAGCGCGACCGTGCTGCAAGTCGTTCCTGCCATCATGCTCGCTCGCCTAACGAGTAATCCACTCGTTCTTATTCTCTGGACCCTTTTCATCGCGCTGGGCGAGCTTTTCGTTTTCATCCTGCACTCGCGCAGGAGTTATGCGATCGGACTCAACCTTCGCGACGCCTCCATCGCGCGCTTAAAGGAAATGGCGTCTTACACCGGAAAATCATTCGCTACGATTTTGATCAACTCCATCTTCGGGTCGATCGATCGTCTATTAGCCGGACGGCTCGCGCTACCAGTCGACTTCGCGAGCTATACCATCGCGAGTAATCTCGGCTCCCGACTTTCCGCTTTTAGTTACGCCGCCGCGGCTCCTGTCTTCAATAACACCAGCCGCTCCGCCAGCGACACGGCGAGCATGTCGCCCGCTCAAATATATAACGAGACCTTCGACTTCCTCATCGGTTGGTACACGCTTGCGGTCGTCGGCATAGCAGTTTGGGCGGGCCCGGCCGCTGTGCTCTGGCTCGGCCCGATAGCGGGAGCGCGCGTCGCTCCGTTTCTGCCCCCGCTAGTTCTCGCCTACTCGCTCACGGCAATTTCCATAATCTCTAGCACTCAACTCGGAGCTCTCAATCGAGTTGGGGCGCAGGCAATTTTCGGATTGCTCTCCGGCGCGCTGACAATTCCCGCGGTCTACCTGGGTTGGCGATGGGGCGGCATTCCTGGATTGGCCTGGGGATTTCTCGCAAGCCGCCTCACGCTCGTAGGGCAGGATATCTTTTTGATGCGGCTGATCGGCGCAGGCGGCTGGCTCCGTCTACGAACTTGGAGAAACATTCTTCTGCAGGTCGGACTTGGCCTGGCCTTCTTCTGGTTCCGTAATGTCGCCGGATTTTCCCTGCCGCTTTCAATAGCGCTCGCCGCCATGCATGGCGCGATCGTTTCGACCGGGCTTCTTCGTCAACCGATATCGAGTCTTTTTCGTCAGCGAAAATCGCACGCTTAATTCGACGAATTGAGAGCCGTGCGATATCCGGCAAGCGTGGCGTTGATAAAGCGTTTCCAACTAAACTCCGCGCTTCGCGCCAGTCCTCGACGGGCGAGATCTTCGCGAAGATCCTTGTCGCGCCAGATATTTTTCATCGCCGCGCACCAAGCCACGACATCTTTCGGCGGAAGCAAAATTCCCCCGTCGCCCACAACTTCCGGCATCGCGGTCGCATTGGAACTGATCACCGGCACGCCGCATTGCATGGCCTCCAGGAGAGGAATCCCGAAGCCTTCCGAGAGCGAGGGGAAAAGAAACGCAATCGCACCACTGTAGATCGCGGCCAAATCTTCGTCCGGCAAAAATCCCGGTCTGATAATGCGTCCTTCCAAAGATGGAAACTCGGCCAGAGCGCGCTCTACTTGCGTCGTCCTTTCTGGATTCGAACCCACGATCAGGAGATTCGCGCCTGGAAGATCACCGGCTTGAATCAGCCGCCCAAAACAACGGATCACGTGATCGAAATTTTTCCGCGGATCGAATGACGAGAGGGTGAGGAAATACGGTTCGGGCGGAATGCCGTGCGCACTCAAGGTAGTCTCGATCACCAACCGGTCAGTTACCGGATGAAAGGCTTCGTGCGAAGCCGCTAGCGGCGTCACAAAAACATGGTCCACCGGAAGATCAGTTACGCTAAGCAACTCGCTTCGCACCGTCTCCGAAATGCAAAAAGCGAACGAACCCGGTGTGAGCGAATCGAGTTGCTTCCGTAAAAGCGGAACTCCCTTCCCTGCCACTGTTTCAGGACTCGTTAGGGGAATCACATCGACCACGGTTAGGAATTTCCTGATCTCATTTCTCGCGCGAACTACCGCCGGAATCGGCGACAAGGTTGAATGATAAATATCCGCATCGCGCAACGCGTGCGGGGGAAGATTTTGCGAGCTCGCGTCCGCTTTTGCTGCCAAGCGTTGCAGCAGCCACCGAAGCCCACGCAGATGAATTCGCCGATCAGGCAGCGTCCGTTCGACCCAGCGAAAGGTTCGCTCGGCCCATCGGCTTAGCACGAGGTGACCGCGGCCATAAGAAAGCATTTTTTCTGGAGAAAGTCCGCGCTCTTCCAAAACTCGGTAAGCGCCAGCAAGGCTGGAAGTCGCGACAAAGTGCAGATCGCATTCGCCCGAATCCAAAAGACCAAAAACGATATGCTGCGCTACGCGATGCACCCCGCGTGCGTGCTCCTTTCGGGCGTGCGCGTAACCGAGCGATGCAATGTCGATCACGACTCGCAGCTTCGAGCTGTTCATGATTTCGCGACCTGCTCCAGGTCCCGCTCGATTCGGTCCACCATCCCATCAATGGTGAATTCTTCGGTTACGAGTGCGCGAGCTCGCTCGCGAATTCGCATGTAAAGTGCGCGGTCAGATTGCAGTTCCAGTATCGCGGACGCGCACGCCTCCGCATCGCCGGCGGGGACCACCATTGCATTTTCGCGATCGCGAAAAATTTCCGCACTGCCTCCCGTACTCGTGGCTACAACCGGCACTCCACAGGCCATCGCTTCCAAGGGCGTGATCGCAAAGGGCTCCTCCCAGATTGAAGGAAGAATCAAAATATCGTGCGCATGATAAAGCCGAGGCAACTCGGCGCGGTCGCGCTTCCCGGCGAAGTCGATCAGATGATTCAGGCCGCGGGCCCCGACCGATGCTTGCAGCTCGCGCAGATAATCGGGCTTGGAACTTCCACCTACAATCGTCAGGTGAACCGAGTCAGCGCCGTCGCGTTTCGCGATGATTTCGGCGGCGTCGATCGCTACATGCACTCCCTTCTCTGGGATGATTTGTCCAAGATAGAGAAGCCTCAGCGGCTGCTCGGGGCGAGGCTCTCGATCCTCATCGCGGAAAACTTTGGGATCGATTCCCCAGTGAATAACCAGACCAGACTCGTTAGGCGCATCGAGTTGCTGGAGGAACCTGCTCGCAAAATGACAACGCGTTCCCTTTGTAATCCGCCGGCCAGCTGCACCCAAAAACGCGGCAACTTTCCAGGATGGGAAAGAAGTGTCGGAAAGAAAGAACGCGGAGTGAAAACCGAATAGTTGCGCAACCGGGGCGAGCCAAAGCGAAAGGCCTGCTTGATTCCAAAAATAGACCACGTCAGGGCGGGCCGTGAAGGCCGCTCGCAGGAAAATCAAGACACTGCGCAAGTGCCAAAGCGGGCGAAATTTTTCGCCGTCATCGAGCGGGAAGCTCCGGGAAACATTCGGATCGGCGGGGGCTTCGGCGGCTCGATAATCACTCGTTAGAACTGTTACCCCATGACCGCGCGCGCGCAGCCGTTCGACCACATCGCGGCACCCGAGCTCATAACCGCCAAAGGAGCAGGGCGGAAAGTAATTGCTGACCACCACCAGCTGCATCACGCCGGTTTCACCGCGACCGCCAGTAACGCAATGTAGAGCGGGTGGCCGGGCGCGCCTGCGTCGACCACGCCGCAGTCCGGAAATTCCCGGTCCAAACGGCGATTCATTTTCGCGAAATAACGCGTGGTTCGGCGAAAGAAAAACCAGTGAAACAACCCGCGGATGGTCCGGCGTCCGGGTGCGAGCAAGCCGCCATATTGATGAAAGAGAAATCCCGCCGCCCGTGGTCCAGTGGTTAACTTCTTCAGCTGCTTCACTTCGAAACTCGCGCTCGCTATTTCCTCCTCCAAACCATCCGCGGTCCAACGACGGAAATCGTAGGGACAACCATGTTCCTCGAAAGTCCCGTGAGTCGAGAGGATCAACGTTCCGCCGGGCTTAAGAAGACGAAAACTCTCCGCGAGATAAATCTCCGGCCGACGCACGTGCTCCAGGACTTGAGTTGAGAGGACGCAATCGAAGGTTTCGTCCCGTTCGTCGATCGTCTGATCCTCCCGCACTTTGTAGTCGATCCCGGCCGATGGCGTGTAATCTGCGCGGCGATAAGTCACATTAGAAAAGAGCGAGCGGTAGGGTGAGCTTCCAGAGCCGTAATCCAGCAGCGTCCCTGAAATTTGCGGCGCGACTTTTCCCAGCGCGCGTCGGAGGTCTTGGAGATGGAGGTAAAAATTATGTCTGGGCTCCGGAACCAGCCGCAGGCGCGCGTATTCCGCATCGCCGATAATCTCGGCGGCGTCGCGCTTTTCGCGGTCCGGCTCTTCTGGGACGGCCGGATCGATCATGCCTCAAAGCTGGCTACCAATTTCATCAGAGCGGGATGCAGCAAACGGTCGGTCAAAGTGGAAGCGACGCTAGAGTGCCGACCACCGGGGCGCAAGAGATCGGCATTGACAGTTTCGCGCTTCGCTCGACTTGATAAAATCGAGCCCCGCGCGCGTTTATGAATCTCTCCGGCCTTGCCCATCGCCTCTCTCCGCTAATCCAAAAGGTTCAGGGACGATTGCCGCTATGTCCCTGGGGCTCTGTTTTCCATAAAATCAATCCCAAGACACTTTCAGCCCATCCCCCCGCGATGCGGCTCGAGGTTCTCGAGCGGTGCGACGGCCAGAAAAAGGTCCGCTTCGGCGAAGCGCACGAAGCTTGGTTCCCTGCTCGGACAGAGATCACGCCCGAGGTGTGGAGCGAGTATCTGGCCGTCTTCTGGGAACATCCTGCGAACGCCCATCACTACCTCGCTCACGGCACCTTCGTGCGACCGGGAGACATCTGTCTCGACTGCGGATCTTGCGAAGGATTTTTTGCGCTTCAGGCATTGGAATCCAAAGCCGCGAGGGTGATTTGCATCGAGCCGAGTGAAGAGATGACCGACTCCCTGCGGCGCACTTTCGCTTCGCAGATCGCCGAAGGAAAAATAGTTGTCCACCACGCCGCCGTCGGAGCGATGGAAGGACAGGCGACCTTTTCCTCCAGCCAGATCAATCCGTATGGCGGCGCAGTGGAGGAATCGTCTGGTGCTGGGCATTCGGTTAAAGTCGAAACCATCGCCACCATCTGCGCGGAACTGGCAATCGAGCGGGTGGACTTTATCAAAATGGATATCGAAGGCGCAGAAATCCAGGCGGTCGAGGGAGCCCTGCCCATCTTGCGGCGCGATCACCCGCGACTGGCCATCACGACTTATCACCGCTCATTTCACTACGCGGCTTTGCGCTCGCTCCTGCTGGCCGCCGGTTATCGAAAGATCAAACCGGTCGGAAACACCGCTCGACATGGCGGAACTTTCCGTCCGGTCATGCTCCATGCGTGGCGCTAAGAATCAGCGGCTGACGAGAACCTTGAGCGATTGAAAGAGCAGCCAGGCACGCGCTTCGTCGCTTCGCCACGGAAGCCTCCGAGCGCAGCGTGTCAAAAACCAACGCCAATCGCTCCACTTCCGCCCGCGCGCCGGCGTGGCCAAAATCGCGAACGCCCGCCTCGCCTCGTCGTGGGTCAACCGGAAAAAACGCCGGCAATGTTCCGTCGCGATCTCGCCAGCCAGCGCGCGCTGTCGCTCTAAGTTTCCCTGCGAAACGGATTCCGGGTGGACGCGCAATGCTAAGAGCCGTGCCGGCAGCGGGAGAAATTCTCCCAGTTCCAGCATCCGCCCCCAGAGCGCGAAATCCTCCGCGTGCCGCTCGTCCGCGATATAACCACCCGCGCGCAGGAAGGCGTCTTTGCGAAAGAGGACGGCGCTGTGAACGATTGGGTTCTGCCAGCAAAGCCGGACCGCCAGCATCGCTTTTGTGCGCGGAAAACGCGCGGGCTTGATCCCGGCCGCGTCCCGCCCAAGGAGCGAAACATCAGTATAACAAAGAACGGCCTCCGGTCTCGCCGCCGCCGCTTCCATTTGCACGGCGAAACGCGTCGGGTGGCTGACATCGTCCGCATCCTGCCGCGCGATCCATTCCGCACGTGCTGCGGCCACGCCCGTGTTCAGCGCCGTGACAATCCCGCCGTGATTGAGCCGGAAAATCCTGATCCGGGAATCAGAATACGATTCGAGAATATCGAGCGTCCCATCGGCGCTCCCGTCATCTACCGCGAGGAGTTCAAAATCCGCGAAAGTCTGCGCGAGGATGCTCTCGACCGCGGCCCGCAAATATTTTTCGCCATTCCAAACCGGGAGGAGGACGGAAATTTTCGGCGGCATGAGAAGATAAAACTCGCTGGCGGCGACACGCTGTGTGACTACGAAGTTGATTGCGGTGAGGGATCGCGGAATTGTCCGCTGCCTCCAAGCCCGATCAAGACTAGAAGCAAATATTAGCGCATGGCCGGATTGAAGAAAAAGTTGGTGAAAATCTACCGTCGCCTCGCGCAAGCGCAGGCAAAGCTGCGCGGACACCGATTTCCGTTCGACTGGATTCATTCGTCCCAGCTCGACGCCGTTATTCAGGACAATCGGCGGGCACTCGCTGAGATCGAGAACTGGCTACCGGAAAACTTGCTAGCGGATTCCGTTTTTCGTTACGGAGTGAATCCAGACATCGAGCCTTTGATCAATCGGTCCTTGGACGGAGAGGTGACACATGCGGACCTGCTCGCCTATTTCGGTCGAGTGACAGGAGAGAAATGCCGATATCTCGAACTAGGAGTCTCGGTCGGTAAATCGCTCTGGCAGGTGATGCAGACGTGCGCGCCTTGCGAATGCTGGGGATACGACATCGAGGAAATCAATCCGGCGCTCAGGAAGAAGCTAACTCAGATCTCCCACCGGGAGTTCCCGACGCCGGCGAGTTCGCTGAAGCGCACGCCCTCGGCTCTCAGCCGGTTCATTCACGATGAATCAGGCAGCACACTTAATTACCTTTGCGCTGATATCCTCGACCCGGAGGCGTGGAGCCTTCTTTCCGGGCAATCTTTTAATTTGGTTTTGTCGGATGCACTGCATACGGCCGACGCGTTAGCTTTCGAATGGAGCCAACTCACAAGCCTTGATCTGCTGGACCGCGAGGGAGTTGTGATCGTTTGGGATGATCTCGATGGAGAGATGCGTCTCTGGTTCGACCAAAATCGTGCGAGTATCAGATCGCACCTCGGCCTTGGCCAAGGCGATCTCGACACTGCCTACGTCAACGGATGGCTCGGCGGGCAGGAATTCCTGCACCGGCTCGGGATTGCGATTAAATCCCCTGAGGCGAACGCGGCGGAATCAGAATCGCCAGGCCGCCGCTTGGCCCAAGACACGGAAATTAGAACTCGCAACGGCTCTTGATCACTTCGCCGTAAATCTCCAGGTGCCGCGCCGCGATCTCGCGCGGATGAAAGCGGCCCTGGGCTTCTCGTTTACCTTCCGCGGCAAGCCGTGACGAGAAGGCGGGTTCGCTGATCAGGCGTTGAAGCGCGCCGGCTATCGATACCGATTGAAGCGGATCGAACAACAAGCCGGTGCGGGCGTCATCGATGAGTTCGGGCACCCCGCCCACGCGGGCAGCAGCCACTGGAACCCCCGCCGCCATGGCTTCCAGAACGACCATGGGACAATTGTCTTCCAGCGAGGGAAGCACCAGCGCAGAGGCTTCCGCAAGACGACGCTTCAACTGATCGCGGTTGATCATTCCACCGTAGCGGCACCAGGCGCGCGCTTTTACCAACTGAAAAAACTTTCGCGCGTAATCATCACTTTCAGCGGCTCCGCCGAGAAAAAGCACGTTGAAGCCCGCCGTTGCCGCAATTGAGTCCAGTGCTTCGATGAAACGGTTCTGATTCTTCCGCACCGAGATGCGGCCGACACACAGAATGGTTTTTGGCTCAATCGGTTTGCGGACAACTTCAAAAAACGAGGCGTCCACAGCATTCGGCACGACCCAGATGCGCCGCGCCAGATCGGCCACAGCTTGCTCCGTATAGCGAGTGATACACACCACTCCCATCGAGCGCGGAAGAGTGAATGCTTCAAGTCGCGCCGCAATCCAGTTGAAAGTGAGCGGTCGGGATTTGTTCACGCGGGCGATGAGTCGCATGTTTCCATGAATAGTCAGCACGTTCGGAAACCCCGTGAAAGTCGCGGCGAGGGCGCAATCCCGCTCCGTTCCCTGGCCATGCACAATATCCGGTTGCAACTCACGCACCTTTCGTCGCGTCGCGCGGATGCACCCTTGATATCCGGTGCGGAGCCAGCCGATTTTGGGCACGGGCAAGGTGTGATACCAGATGTTCGGCGCGAGTTTTTCCGGCGAAGCCATGGGCTTCTGGACGCAACAAACCACATGCACTTCCACGTTTGGCAATAACGCGAAACCTTGCAACAACGCTTCGGGAGCAGTTCCGAAATAGGGCTTAGGCTTATCGTATTCCCGGTATTCTTCCCGCGCTTCCACCGTCAGGAATGCAACTTTGAGTTTTTTGTCTCCGCTCATCGTAGGATGGGCTTGAGGCCGTACGCTTAGCCGGGGGCTCAACGTTTGCGCCCGGCAAACACTAGGGTGGCGTAATGGTTTGCGGGTTCCCGCCCCTGCCCGCGCGGCAACACCTTGTGAATGACCGGTTCGAAATTCTTTTCGAGGTAGGGCTTGAACCAATCGTAGTCCAGTTTGATCGGGTGGCCCACTGCGCCCTTGTCTCGCACCAACGCTTCCAAATCTTCATCGTTGCTCAGCTCCTGACCGAGAATGACAATGCCGCCTGGTTTCGTAACGCGAATCAAACTGTCCATGCAAAGGGCTGCGTCGCGAACATGATCCAACACGTTAATCATGATGGTGAGACCAAAATAGTTGTCGGCGAACGGTAGTTCTTCCAGCGGGTGATCGTCCAAAATGCACAGCGCTTTCCGATACATGTCCGAGACGAACGTCAGTTTGAATTTGACGTAAGTTCGGATGAGCGGATCGGAAAGATAAATGTGTTCCGGCCGGCAGGTCTCCATCATAAGCCGCAGATTGGTGTAAGGCCCGCAACCAACTTCAAGAACGTCCTTCACCGCCGGCGGGAGCAAACGGTACTCATCGAATTGCTTTTTCCACCAGCTGTTCCAATCATCCCCGCGGAACCTGGGAACAAGACCCAGCCCGGCGAGCACGCGCCAAATGTAGTTCTTGCCGAGACGCGCCCGGGCTCCCTGAGCGCCGATCCAATGCTGCTCTTCCCACTCTTGCGCAGCCCGCCATCGCTCTGGTGAAACTTTTTCTGAAAAAACTTTGTTTGCCATGAAATGAACAATGACCGCTCAGAGTCGGCGGAGAATATACATGCAGACGCTCTCTTCGATGACGTATCCCCATTCCTCGGACCATGCAATGAGACGGCGTTGTGACGAGAGCCAATGAAACCCGCAACGCCTTTGCTAACCGAAAGGACTCGATTGCCCGAACTATTTGTGCAGATCATTCCTCGCGCTGACGACGGAGCGTTCAGCGATTATCTCTTCATAAATCCTGACCAATTGCCCGGCCACCTCTATCCAAGGCGCAGGCTTTTTCGGCACGGGCAAGCGCGGGGCGGCGTCATAGAAGTTGCGCAGTGATTTCGCAGTTGTCTCACGCCCGGCGACCGGGCAGTAGCTTGCCTCGCTGCCGAAACTCGACCGAGCCCACGGCAGATCGCTCAACAGCAGCGGACATCCGCAGCCCGCCGCTTCGAGTGCGGAGAGACTCAAGCTTTCCATTTCGCTCAGGAGAACGAAGCCGCGAGCTTTTCGGTAAATCTCGGGCAGGATATTTCGGTCGAAAATTGCGCGATCGTATCGCACGAGATCACGATGGCGTGCGCAAAAATCCATGAAACGCGAGACGTACGCGCTCGTGCCGCCATACGGATTTCCGATGATTCGAATTGGCGTTCGCGCCGCGACAGCCGCTTCGGCCAGTTCCAAGACTCGTTTCCGTTCTGTGACGGTAGCGGTACAAAGCAAGAATCCTTCACGCACGAATGCCGCCCCACCCAGGAATTCCTCGCTTACCCCATTTGGGACCACGTCCACGCGTCCGCTACGCGCTCCAAAAATACGACACATCAAGTCGGCTTCCCAAGCAGTGAGGGCGAGGATGCGGTCAGCTTTCGCATATGCCTCCCACGACATCTTCGCCAAGAAGGAGGCGGGGAATACTTTCTTAGTTAACTTGATTATTCCCCTCTGAATAAAAAGCTGTAACGCAGAACGCGAACCCAGTCCTGTAAGCAATTCCGCCATCACGACACCGATATTCTGGCCATGCGCAAAATCGATGTAAGCACCAGATGGCCGGCCAAAAAAATGGATTATGTCCCCTCGTTGCGCAGAATCCCACCAGCGGAGAAACTCCACCTCGATCCCGAGTCTCTCCAAGGCGCCCTTGGTTTGTTGAATCTGAATTTGCAACCCGCCATGCGCGAGCAAAAACGGGTGCGGATGGTCAAAGAGAATCTTCACGGATAAGTATGACGCCTGAAGTTAACTCCAAATTGGACTCTCCGTCGTGAGAAAGCGACTTGTGACGGCTTTCCACACCCGTTAAGAGTCAGAACCGGTGGACGCCTCGCCCTTCCATAACCGCTCTAAGGAAGGTTTGATCATGAGCGCCTGCCTGCTCCTCGCGATTTTCCTCGGCTACATGGTTGGGACCGAGGATTACGGAACGTTACTTCTCGGAACGGTAGTCGTTGGTGCCTGCGCTCTCTGGTTCTTCTCCGGCCGCTTTTTCTGGGTCTTGACTATCGCCTCCTCTTTTCTCGGTGGCACCTTCCCCATTCTTCGCGCTGCCTTCACACCCTTCCAAATTTTGATGGCGATGGGCCTCCTGAAATTCGTGATCGAAGATCTGATTTTGCGCCGGGTTAAAATCAAGCCGCCCTCCAGGTTCGATCTTCTGATGATCGTAGGTTTTATGGGGGTGATTACTTACCACGCGATCGACGATCGTTTCGGCATGCGGTTTCTGGGATCGACCGTCTGGGGCGGCCGGCAATACGTAAATATTTACGTCGGCTTGGCCGCTTTTTTTGTCATCCAAAGCCTCCCGATGAAACCAAAGCTCTGGGCGAAATTTCCATATGTCGTGCTGGCAATTTTTGGATTCGACCTTGCGATCGCTCTCATCACGACGGTCGCCCCCGGCTCGATCTATCTTATCTATCCGTTTTATTCTGCAGTCGCAAATTCGAGTATGCAGGAAGCCGTCGGCGGCCCGGTAGATATAACCGGACGTATCGTCACGATTGGAAACTTTGGCGTGATCCTTATCGTCGTCATTCTTTCCAACATGTCCGTGCGACGACTTATCCATCCGGCAAATTTCTTTAGGCTGGTTGGTCTGGGCTTCGGTGGAATCTTTGTCCTTCTCTCCGGCTATAGAACTGCAGTTGTAAACGCCATCCTGGCCGCATTCGTCGCTGGGGTAAGAGATCTGAAGATCGCTGCTCTGATTCTTCTTCCCGTGTTAGCGGCTTTTCTTTTTGTCCTTTCTACAGTGAATTCGGAATTCGTTACCCTTCCGAAGCAAGTTCAGCGGGCACTGGCCTTCGTTCCAGGTAATTGGGACACAGAAATGGCGCAGGATGCGGCCGCCTCGAATGACTTCCGGTTACAGGTCTGGACGATTTGGTGGCGTCAATATTTCCCGGAGCACCCTATCATTGGGCGTGGCTTTGGATTCAGACAAGAGTGGGTGAAACAATCCGTCTGGTACGGAGACGCAGCCGATTACCAGCAGATGGTTGAAACGGGAAATATTCACAATGGACTCCTCGCCGCGGTGGACACGTTTGGAATTCTCGGGACGATCTTTTTTGTGGCTTGGAATGTCGCCATCCTTGTCCGGGCCTTTCGAATTTCGTTTAATCGGCGAACTGGCGAATATCTAACGCTTAAGTTCCTTGCGCTTTATCTGGCCGTCTCGATTCTCTTTTATTGGGGAGGCGCAACCAGCATCGGCTCATTCGTTCCAGGGGAATTTGCGCTTGTCGGTTTATTCCTTCGCCTTTGCAGAGATCTTGAGCCGGTAGAGAAACCTATGCCCCGCGTCGCTAAGACCACGCCCCGGCCGTTTCGCCGCGAACTCGCGCGCATCTGAGTCGACCTCCCGTAGTTCCCAAGAAAACTAATCGGGGCTCGAACTCAGCAGGATAGGATTTCGACGTGCTCTCTATTATCACGCCGAGTTTTCGACAGTTGGACTGGCTGCGTCTCTGCGTTGCTTCCGTAGCTGACCAAGCGGGCGTATCAGTCGAGCACATAATCCAAGACGGCGAAACAGAAGGGATCGCTGAGCAGGAAATCCGGACGTGCCGAGACAAAGAAGATTATACTCTGCGGCTCATCTCTGAGCAGGACGATGGAATGTATGACGCGATCAATCGTGGATTGCGGCGCTGCACTGGGGAGATCTGCGCTTATCTCAACTGCGATGAACAATACTTGCCTGGAACATTAGCAAAGGTCAGCGCGTTTTTCGACGCGCACCCCGAAGTGGATGCCCTCTTCGGAGATGTGATCCTGATCGATAGGAACGGCCATCCGCTTTCTTATCGACGAACCATCCGGCCTCGGGCCGAACACCTTCGGCTCTCGCATTTGAACACCGCCAGCTGTTCAACATTTTTTCGGCGGCGGCTCTTGGATCGCGGATTCTATTTCGATCCGCAATGGAAGGCGATAGGTGATATGGTCTGGGTAGATCGGCTGCTCCAGGAAAAGATTCGGATGGAGACGGTGCCAGAGGCTTTGGCGACTTTTGCGTTTACGGGAGCAAACCTTGGAGCGACTGCACTTTGCGATCAGGAATTCGATCGATGGCGGGGCCCGCTTAAGCATGCCTTGGCGCGAAAGATGTTCGCCGTACTAAGGCATCGTTTACTTAAAACCGTAGCGGGGGCCTACCGGGCCCGAGCGGTGGAAATCGCTGTCTACACTCACGATTCGCCGCGGGAAAGGCAGCGACGAAGTGGACACAACATAGGCTTCAAATGGCCTCGAGCCTTACATAGCGCTACATTGGCCAGTTCCGGAAAAAGAGACCAGTAACAGGGCGTTCTTAACAGCCCTGATCGGCGGTCGTGGCCGGACGACCGCCAACTCTCGTGAGAGCTTCGACCACGCGGACTGGTTACAGCGGCTGGCCTAGTGCTGATTAGAAGACCGATTCGTAAGCCGAAATAGTTTCCTCGGCGCAACGCGACCAGGAAAACCGTTGCTTGAGCTCGCATTTCTTTAAGGCGATCGCGGCATCGTCCATTTTCAGCACGTCGTCCAGTGCGGAGGAGAAAGATTCCGGCGAATTAAGAGTGAAACCGCCGATGGTGCCCACACCAAGGATTTCTTCCGTCGCGGTTCCCTTCACGTAGACAACTGGCGTTAACGCCGCGTAACTCTCCAGCGCAGGCAATCCGAATCCCTCGATCTCCGAAGGAAAAAGCAACGCGCGTGCTCTTTCAAAACGGCGTCGAAGCTCCTCACTTGACACCCGGCCCGAAATGCGAACCGACTTCAGTTTTTCCGCAGTGACGCGGTCGGCGTCGTTCAGAGCTCCAACAAGCTCAAGCGTCACACCCTTCAGTCCGATCGCTTCGCGTTGCCGCCAAATTTCCAAAAGCGAGGAAGTACGCTTATGCGGTTCTTTTGAAGCGAGATGAAGCGCGAAATTTTCCTTGGCGGGCGACTTACCGCGCTCGCTCCAATCGGTGCCTAGATAAGTTACTCTGATTGGCGGACAACGAAGCTTATAACGGTCGGCAAAAGAGACGATCCGCTGTTTAGAGAACTCGGAGATGGTAAGGATAAGGTCAAACCGCTCGATCGATCGCTTCAACATCGCAAGCCAGTAGCGATAGGCCGTAGCGCTCCGGGCATTGGGGTAGTAATCCGCATAATGTTGCAGAATCACGTCGCAGACTGTTCCGGCAATCGGTCTTCGATAGCGCGTCACGGCTGGAAGAAAACCCTTTGGATAATGCCATACGTCAGTCTCAAGTTTGGCGAAGAACGGATGCATTTGGTCAGCCAAGAACCGGCCCAGAGCGTGATCGGTGCGAAAAGGTAAAGTGCAGAGCGCCTCGACCGTATCGGGCGCCTTGATACTTGAGGAAGATTGGACCGCAGAGATCGTGAGGTTCCGGCGTCCTCCCAACTGCTCCAGGAGAGTCGAAGTGTAGGCCGTGATGCCGAGCGTTCGATCACGCTGCGGATTTTGATCAGCCAAATAAAAACTTACGTGCACAAGGTATTGATGGACAAAATGGGGCGTCTTAGAGGATCCCGGTGTCTAATATAACCATCCGGGAGTTTAACGTGACACCAGGCCGCTTAACCTTCATATCGTGCTTCATCCTTCCCACTGAATGTCTCATTTTGCATTCAACCTGAATCAGATCGGCCGAACTTTGTCGGCACCCCTTCTCGTCGTAATGCCGATTTACAATGAGGAAGCAAATATCGCCGCCGTCATTGCGCGATGGTCGGAAGCATTCCGTGGTTTAACAATTCCTTTCCAGATTATCGCATTAGACGATGGGTCACGTGATCGTACCCATGAGATCTTGTTCGAGTTAGAAAAAATCCAACCCGAAATCCTGTGCTTGGTAAGTAAACCGAATGCGGGTCACGGAAGCACCTGTCGAATAGGGTACGAGATCGCTGTTAACTCGACCGCCGAGTGGGTCCTGCAGGTCGACTCGGATGGTCAATGCGATCCAAAGCATTTTGTCAGTTTTTGGAACAAGCGTGATGGGCGTGACTGCGTCTTTGGCCGGCGTACCAGCCGTGGCGACGGAGTGGCGCGCGTGATAACTTCGGCGGTTTGCCGGATGGCTTCGTCTCTGATTTGCGGACAAGACCTCCAGGACCCAAATGTTCCTTATCGTTTGATTCGACGGGACGCTTTGCAACGCGCACTCCGTTACATCCCGCCAAATTTTAACATTCATAACGTGGCCCTCACTTATGTCCTAAAGAAGTTGCCGGGCCTAAGCTGGGATTACGTAGACATTCATTTCCCCGATCGGCAGGGCGGCGAGAATAGTATCAATGTCTTGAAGGTCGTGACCTGGGGCGCTGAGATGCTGCTCGAGCTGCTCCGGATTCGCGTGCCCTCGGAGAAAAGCGCCTAGCCTTACATCTCCGCATGCGACCCGTTCAAAGTTGGGCTCGAAAGAATCGCATCCGATTTTTTCTTCCCTTCATTCAAACAGGTGAACGGGTCCTTGAGGTGGGTTCGGGCGAAGGCTGGTTCCGGCGCGCGGTGGAGGAGAGGGTGCAGGTCAATTACACAACGCTCGATATGAACGCGCCTGCCGACATCGTGGGAGACATTCGGGACTGGCGTGACCACGGTCTGCAAGCAGCCTCCTATGACGTGATTGTGGCCTTCGAGGTCGTCGAACACACCGATTGCTTTCGTGAGAGTTTTGAACTGCTCAAATCCGGTGGTCTTATGCTGATTACAACTCCGATGCCGCATTCGGATTGGGTGCTCAAGCTGCTGGAGTTTTTGTATCTCACCCAGAAGCGCACCAGCGAACATAGCAATCTCGTTTACTTAAAAAATATTCCCGGCTTCGTTCCGGAAAAGCTCCGTCATCCATTCGGCCTCGGGCAGTGGGCCGTCTTCCGGAAGATGGCGCCGTGAACGAGTCGCGCACACTGCTCCGTGCAGATCGCCTTATTCTTCTTTGCGCGCTCGCTCTGACGGCGGCGGCGGCGGGCTTTGCCCTAACGAATCAAAGTCTCTGGATTGATGAAGCCAACAGTGCGCTGAAGGCCACGCAGCCTTCCCTTGCCAGTTGGTGGCATCTCCTGGTTAGCGAAAGAGGCTCCGAGCTGCAGATGCCTTTTTACATGTTCTACCTGTGGGTTTGGGACAAAATCGCGGGCCATACAGAGCTGGCTTTGCGCGCGGCCAACATACCCTGGCTCTTCCTTGCGCATTACTGCCTGTATCGAGCCTGCCGCCAGACCAGGGTAAATTCTCTTCCATTGCTCGCGCTGGCTTCGAGCAATCCTTTTCTTTGGTTCTACCTGAACGAAGCGCGGCCATACGTGATGCAATATGCCGGGTCTTGTCTGGTGATCTGCGGGTTGAGCGAAGCTTTCGCTCGCGCTTCGTCTGATCGTCCACCTGGCCGATCGACCATTCTTTTTCTCTCTATGGGAATGATTGTGATGGCCGGCAGCAGCATGCTGGGATGCGCCTGGTCTGGAACTGCCCTTCTCGCTTTCGTTTTTATTTACCTGCGAAAGGGACAATGGACGCACCTGCGAAACGCCGCGGTCTCGTTCATCGCAACGCTTGTAGCCGGCGCGATCCTTGGGTTCTACTATCTTTGGACGCTTCACGTCGGCAGTGGTGGTTCATTAGCCGGGAAAATCGGAATAGGGAGCATCCTTTTCGTTCCCTATGAGTTACTTGGCTTCGCCGGCCTTGGACCCGCACGACTCCAGCTAAGAGAAATCGGCTACCATCTTCCTTCAGAATACCTGACGCCTCTTTTTCTCTTCGGCGGCGTCGTGGCAATTGTCCTCGTCGCCGCGGCGCGGGGCCTCTTGCAACCGGCGCAGCGCGATAAACTGGTGGCCGGGTTCATCTACGGTTTTCCCGCCGGCCTTTTTGTTTGGGCTCTCGGCTTCGCTGCGCATTTCCGAGTGCTGGGCCGGCACCTCACACCGCTCGCTCCGTTGGTCTGCATCGCCTTGGCGTGCGGCCTGACGGAATTGTGGCAGAGACGCGCGCGCATCTTCGCGGTGGCGATGTGTCTGTTCTGGCTCAGCTCAGCGCTGTTGCTTCGCTTCGCGCCCCGCCACCGAAAGGATGATTATCGCACGGTCGCAACCGAGGCGCGGGCCACTCTTGCGGGAGGCGGTTCGGTTTGGTGGGCAGCAGATCGCGCCGCAGCGATTTATTACAAAGTGCCTATTGGAGAAGCGAAACCGGCCGCACTAATTCTCGCTAACCCACTGCCCTCGGACCTCGCGAAACTGCAATCGGTCGATCTCGTTGTCCTATCGAAACACGATCTCTATGATGCGAACGGGGCGATCGCCGCTTTTCTAGCGACCGAAAGATATAAAGAGGTGCGAGAGATCCCGGCCTTTACCGTGTGGCGACGGTAGCCTCAGCGGGTCGATGAAACTTCGGAAGCAGTTGCTGAATGAAATCCTTTAGTTCCGCATCTGTGTCCTCTTCAGAGCGGCCAAAAGGCGCAAGTCCCTTCGTGATCGTCGAAGCCACCGTGATGTAGGCCCAGCGCTGATTGTATCCGTAGAGAATTCGGTCGCGGATATCGAAATAAGTGCGTCGCAGATGAGACGCAGTCGTGTCTTTGAAACCGACAAACCAGTAATAGTTCAAGCTGTAGATCGAGACCGTCTGCCCATCGGAGGTCGGGACCTTTCGCAGGTTATGCAATCGCGTTGTCTCGAGCGATTGGTTCGATGCGTCTGACAAAGGAATCCTGACTCGCCTCGAATCAGCTACGCTCCACCCTTGGGCCGGCAGGCAACGCTCCGGGCGGTGGATACTGTTATCCAAATCCTGGCCGGAAAGAACGATGGAAGCGAAGATCTGACCGCCACGGCCATCGGAATAGAGTTTGCGGGCGAACTGCGTGTCTTTGGCGAGGACCTCCAGCTCTTTCTCGCTGATCTTCTGGTCTTCACCGTACCAACCCCCGACATAAGCCGGGAGGGCGAGCTCAATTCCCTGAGGACTTGAGTTCGCCACCTTGGGCAAAAAAAAGACCGCGCCGAACCCTGCAAGCAACAGGACCTGCAAAACGAGCAGCCGCTTAATAGTCATACGTGACCTTCTCGTGCGCGACGAGCGCCCGCTTCGATTGCCGATAATCCATGTTCAGCAGTTTGCTGGTCAAGACCATCGCCGCGAGCGCGAACGGGAAGATAATGAAAGCGGAGTAATCATGGTAAAGGCCGCCCGCGAATTTCGGAAACCCCATTCGCGCCAGAATAATAATGGTAAAAATGCGGCCCACATTTCCGATGATCGCGAAGAGAACCGAGAGCGCGAAGATGGTGAGCTTCTTCCACAGCTTCTTTTCAACAATGTGCACAAAGATGGCAGTGATCATTATCATCGCGATCAGAGAACGAATGCCGCTGCAGCCCTCGGAAATATCGAAGCCCCAGCTCCCGTCCACCGCGCGCAAGGTTGTCCCGACGGAATAAATCTTGATCCCGAGCAATGCACTGAGCCGCTCCACCAGTCCGGTAATGACGAACTGAAGTTTAAAGCTCGTCTGTTCAATCGCGGCCGCGGGAACCAGAAAGATAAGAAAAGCGATGGGAAATCGCAGGATGCGCGCAACCTCGTTTCCCCAGAGAAATAGCACCATCCCGCCGAGCAAAAAGGGGACGCCCACCAGCGCGAGCCGCGCCTGCAGAGCGCGGGCTGCCACCGTGAAAATCAGCAGGCCCAATCCGACCAGGGCCAGACCCCAATTGTTGCCTTTTTTCTTCGCCTTCCAGAGCGCCTCGCGGTGATACCAAAGCAAAAACAAGAAGACGAAGGGGATGAGCTTGCTGTGTTCCTGATTGTATTCCGGTAGGTAACGAATCCAGGCCCAGTTCGCGATCGAGCGACCGGCGTAGAGATGGAGAACGCCGAAAAAATAAACCAACGTGGCCCCAATCGTAACGAGGAGAAAAAGGGCTACCGGATTGCCTTTGACCCAATCGGAAATCGAACGCGCGCTCGCAGAAACTGCTTTGGCCATGAGGCCGGGATGGTACGGCGATTCGTGCTTGAAGGCAACGGAGCGCTTTACCTCCGCGCACGTGGGTCGATCATGCGAAAGCATGAGAGTAATAGACCTCCTCGGCACACCTCTCGCGGTCACGACGTATGACGGATTGAGCTCAGAATGCCTCCGCTTGACGGAACGCGCTGAGACTTCGGCGGTTGATTTTACAAACACGCACATTGTGACTCTTCGACGCCATGACGCGCGGTTTCGCAGCCTAACGAGTCACTTCGATCTCTTCCTTCCGGATGGAATGCCGCTCGTCTGGTGCTTGAACCGACGAGGCGCCGACCTGGTAGATCGTGTTTACGGCCCGACCTTCATGCGCCGCTTTCTCGAGACCGTGCCGACGTCCTCAACGCATTTCTTGCTTGGAGGCTCGGAAGAATGCAGTGCGCGACTTCGCGAGCGTTTTCCGAACGCCAATTTCATCGGCGGATTCCACGGGAGATGCAGCGCCGAAGGAACTCTGGAGGGCGCGGCCGATCGCCAGGTAATCGATGAATTGATAGCGCTCGCACCCGATTTTATCTGGGTCGGATTAGGAACGCCGAAGCAGTACGAATGGATATATCGCAATCGAAACCGACTCCGACGCGGCGTGATTCTTTCGGTCGGGTTCGCTTTCGACGTCAACGCCGGGACCAAACCGGACGCTCCGGAATGGATGCAACGCCATGGACTCACCTGGCTCTTCCGGGCGATGACCGAGCCAAGACGATTAATCCTCCGATACCTTCGCTACAATACGCTGTTTCTTTTCTATCTGTTCCGGGACGCGCTCGTTCGACGCCGCGCCTCCTGATGACAGCGTGCTTTGGCGACATCGGGCTCATTCCCTTCGTAGAAGAACGCGATAAACGAAGCTTTCCTTGCGGCCGAGATATTGCGCAGGCGCATCGAACCGCTCGTCCTTAATCTCCGATAGGTTCCGCGGCCCGCCTTCTCGCGCCACTTTTTCTACGGTGTAGTTCTCTCGATTGGTCACGAGGTTGAGTAGCGGCAGGGTGATGGGATAGATGGCGCCGAGCGCGAAAATGACGGTTAGAACCAGGAATATTGGACGGCGAAACGAAAAACACGAACTGCCCAGGCAGGCCGCCACTCCCAGACCGATAAAAACCATCGGCGGCCCAGAAGCCTGCATGCGCAGATCGCCGTGGAAGCCAACTTTGTAGAGAGGCAGAAGCACGAGGAACAACGCCATCCCGTAAAAGAGCGTCCGCCATCCTTTCAGGACCTGATATTGCCGATCGATCAGATAAACGCAGGCCACGAGAGGAAAAACTTGCGTGGCCACGAAGAGAGGATAGAACGCGAGCCATCGGCGATCGGGGGAGAACGACCAAATCGCACCAGCGCCTTCCAAGTGCTCGTGCGCGCCAAAATACGAAGCGACAAGCGCAAAAAGAACTCCGCCGCATATCACGTTAGTCCATTCCAAATACGCCACAGCCCGCATTCGCTTGAGTGAAACCAGCGGGATCATGAGCAGCGCAGCGCTCGTAAATGGACTCCAAAGTAAAGTGGTTGCCCAGACAAACAAAGCGGCGGGACCGCTCTTGCGCACCCACGTTAACTCGTAAAGGAGAGCAGCCCCAAGCCAGCCCACAATCGCGTGCTGCGGTTGGTAATGGAGGCGGGTGAAGGTGTCGTAGTTGTTGTTGGCAATACCCATTTTTCGCAAGAGCGAGTCCAACCCTGGGCCCGCGACGCGCAGACCTCCGACATGAAGAAGCGTGTCATGCTTTAAAAATAACCACGCGAAAAGAATTCCTGCGCTGCATAGAAAGATAAGCACGGTCGAGACAGGCCGGTTTGGGTCGAAAGCCGCCAACCACAAAAAGAAAAGGAACATGCCCGCACCAAGCCATAAAAATGAAATGGGATTGACCCAGCTTTCACCGAAGCAACGCCCGAATTCTGCCGGCACCAAATAATAGCCCAGGGCGTAGCAAAGAAATTTCCCTTCGGAAGATTCGGCCCCGTAACCCACCGGCCACTTCCAATCCAGCAAATCGTGATAGATAAGATTGTGCTTCAGGTAATCGCTGCTCTGCGGAACGAAGCCACCGGCGCCGGAAAGAAAAGTCCAGAGGAACGCCAGGAATAGAACAGCTCCGATGGTTTTGCCGGAGAAGTGCCAACGCACATCTCGACTGCCAAGGCTACGAAGAAGCCGCACGTACCCGAAAACGCACAGCGCTGCCACGGGAAACCCGATCAACGGCTTTATCCACGTGACGAGAAAAAGCAGGTTGGGGAGAAGCAGATAAAGGACTCCAAAAGCGATGAACAAATTCGCCCAGGAGGTGCGGGTCGAAGAAACAATCATCGCTCGTGGAACTCTCCCTAAACTTTCCGCCCGAACTTCTTTTCCAATTCGGTGTGCGAAATCTGGATCATGGTCGGGCGGCCGTGCGGGCAGCAATAAGGCAATTCACACTCGAGCAGATCGCGGATCAGTTTTTCGACTTCGGGGTAATGAAGAGGGTCGTTCGCTTTCACGGCGTGGCGACAGACGGTTTTTGCGATCATGTCTTCGCCCAGACGCAAGGTTGAGCTGCTGTTGCTCACGCTGCGCAATTCGTCGATCACGTCGTGCATGAAGCGCAATGGATCGGGCGCGCTCAGAAAGGTTGGGAGGCTGTCGATCTTGAAGGTCTGCGCGCCGAAAGGTTCGAGGCCGATTCCCATTTTTTGCAAGGTAGCGAGGTTGCGTTCCACCCATTCCGCGTCGCGCGGCGGAAGGTCGAAGGTTTGCGGCAATAAGAGCCGCTGCGACGGCACGCCTTTTTCTTCCATGCGGCGACGCAGTTCTTCGAAAAGAATGCGCTCGTGCGCGGCGTGTTGATCGACCAGGACGAGGCCACCGGCGTTTTCCATCAGGATGTAGAGTTTGTTTAAGACTCCGATGATTTGAAACTGTCGGTCGCTCTCGATCCGCTTCCCGGCAAAATTTCCGTTCGGCCTAACGAGTGCTACGCCCATTTCGCCGTCCGGTTCGCGCGGCCAAAGAGTTGTAGCCGGGGTCGGTGACCCCGGTGGCGGAGTCCACGGAATCGGATTAGCAACTGCTGTGAATGGCAAACCGCCGCCACCGGGATCGACGGTCCCGGCCACCACAACCGCCGGAGCAGTCGGCGCGTGAAATTGCTCCTGCCAATCGCGCCGGCCCCCTTCCAAAGTGCGGCTGATCGCTTCGACCACCGTTTCGCACACGCCCGCGGGATCGCGAAAACGCACTTCGCGTTTTGCCGGATGCACGTTCACATCCACCTCCGCCGGATCGAGCTCGAGGAAGAGAAACGTCACCGGGGATTGGCCTTTCAT
>CAXSFN010000013.1:0-83819 GCA_964236815.1 uncultured Chthoniobacterales bacterium | reverse complement strand
AATCGTGCAGCTCCTGCGCGTTCGTCGCTCGCACGATGCCGATGGCCGGTTCCCAACGCGTCGGCATTTTTTCCATGATGGTGTGAAGCGCGTAGCCGGCGTCGCTTTTCTTCGGCTCCAGCGATTGCGTGCTGGCATCGAAAACCAGAGGCGGACGCGGCGAAAGCGCGACCGCGCCTAACGAGAGAAAGAGCGGTGTTGCGATCCAAAGCATGATCGCGGGCCGCCGCACGGTCCAACGCACGTAACGTTTCACGAGAGTGAAAATCCAATCCGCGCGCGGATTGTGGGTAGCGTTCGGAAGGAAAAGAAAGAAGACCGACATCATCAAAAGGCCGGCGAGGAAAATGCCGATCGCGATCAAGACGCCCAGTTGAGTAAAACCGCCCGAGCCGCTGAGAAGGAGCGCGAGAAAACCGACAGCGGTGGTGAGGGCGCCAAAGAAAACGGCACGGCCAAGATTTTTTACCGCTTCGCCGACCGCAGCCGGATGATCGCAGCCGTCATCGCGTGCCTGTTGATAACGGCCAAATATCAGAATCGCAAAATCGACCCCCAGCCCGATGAGAATGGCGCAGAATCCGACCGTGACCATGTTGAGCTCGCCAAAAATCAGAAGACCGGTCGCGAGCGCGATCAGGCAACAAAGCAGCAGCGAGAATCCCATTCCGAGGAGTGGAATCCAACGCCGGAAACCGGCATAGAAAACGCCACCGACCAAAACAATCGAGCCGAGCAAAGTGACAACAATGTCGTGGCGCATGCTGAGGGAAATCTCAGCGACGTAGGCCGATCGGCCGGTGACCAAGATTTCTATCGGTCCGCCTTCCCAGCCTTGATGCGCGTTGGCTCGAAAAGCATTCACTTGCTGCATCAACCGCTGGCAGTCGAAGGCGCCGATGCCTGGCTGATTCGTGACCACGAGAAAGACGCGCATGGTGCGATCGGGCGAAGTCAGCGGCTGGTCTTCTTCGATCGCGGCATTCGATGCGAATGGCTTCAGCGCGGGCGCGATCACGCCAAGCGGATCAAGTGTGAGTTCGAATTGCGGACGGGGTGAGCCGGCTTCGATTTCTTCGTGCAAACGATGAAGCCGCTCTTGGATCCTGGCGGGTTGCAGGAGGGAAAGCGTTTCGTTGAAAGCGGCCGGCTCGAGGTTCAACAAGAGCGGAACGGCGATGGATTGAAGGTCGCGCACGCCTTCCGGGGTTTCGATCGGCGTGCCGGCGAGAATGCGCTCGCACCAAGGTTGGCCACGCAGCGAATCGGCGAACTGCGGGGCAAATTCTTCCAGCCGATCCGCGTCTTCCGGTTTGCACAAAAGCGCAAAGGTCAGTTCACGCACCTGCGCGAAATCACGATTATAGACCTTCAACCCTTCGACCGATTCGAAGCCGCGTGGGAGAAGATTCAGCACCTCGGTGTCGAGGCGCATCCGCGTGATCAGGACCGCGAGCGAGGCTCCGGCCACGAGCGCGATTCCCAGCCAAAGCACCCCGCGTCGCTGAGTGACGAGACGGCTAATGAGCGAATGAAGCGGCATGAGGAACGGAAGGCGAGGCGCGATGTTCGCGTCTCAAGCTGCGGGCGTCAAAACTGCAGATTAAAACTGTCGCCGCCTTCCGACACGCGGATGGAGGAACCGCCCGCGATTATTTTTTCCTTTAAAGAAAACCAGCCGCGCAGACGAGCGGGCGCGTTCGCGATCGGGCCGGACCAACTTCCTCGCGCCAGCGGACCGGAGGCGCGGGCGAATTTCGCATTTTGCCGAATCAACAACAGGGTGACGCCGGGACCTTTACTGAAAGTGAGCTCGAAATCGCCCGAGGTCGAAGAGCGGATGAGCATTTCTCCGATGAGCGACATTTTCGCGCCGGAATAAGCAAGTTGCCCGGCCCTGGTCTGCCAATCGGGAGCCGGGTTCGCGAACTGAGGCGTGGATGTGGTTTGGCAGGCGGCGAGGGCGCAGAGGAAGACCGCGGCGAGGAAAGATCGCATCGGTCTTAGCTGACGCATATGGGTTCTTCCCTCACTGTTGGCTGCGGGACCAGTGTGCGCTTCGGCGCGATCGGGAGATAACGCTGCAGCCAGACGAGAAAATAAAAAACGGTCATGCGCCACTGGATTGCAAAACTAGTGCCAACGTTCCCGCCCAGAACCGCATTCACGGCGGGCGGAATCTTGAAGAGATCCTGCGGATGCAGAAAGACCTCGATGAATTCCTTCGTATACCAGGCGTTGACGAAGCGCAGGTAAACATCCATCGCGCGATTGATGCTTTTTTCGTAGCGCGCGAAACGGCGCCGCCGGCGACCGGGGCGGTCGAGGATTTCGTGCAAAATATCAGCGCATTGTTCGCCCGCGAGGACGGCCAGGAAAACTCCGCTGCTGAAAACGGGGTCGATAAATCCCGCGGCGTCGCCGGCCAGCATCCAGCGATCACCCGTCAGGCGAGAATTTCGATAGGAAAAATCCGCAGCGACGCTCACTGGAGAAACGCGCACGGCATCTTCCATCCGATGCGCGAGCTGCGGTTGTTCGACGATGGCCTGCTCGAGAAATTCCTCCGCATTAAGGCCGGAGGTTTTATAAACGGCCGCATCGAGGACGACGCCGATGCTGGTGCGATCCTGAGTCAGCGGGATCGACCAAAACCAGCGATCGATCGCGCGCACCATTCGCGTCAAGGTGCCGTCGCGGCCTTCCTCCCGCATCACACCGTCGTAGTGCGCGAAGATGGAAATCTTCTGCAAGTGTTCGTAGTTCTTTTTCAGTTTGAACTTCGCGCTGATAAGGGAATTGCGGCCGCTGGCATCGATCACGTAGCGCGAGCGGATTTCGGGAGATGGCGCGCCGCTGCGGGCCAGTGCGAGCGTGACGCCCTCCCGGCCAAACTCGATTTCTTTGACGGTGGTTTCTTCGCGCACTTCCGCGCCTTTCTCCGCCGCGTGATCGAGCAGAACTTTGTCGAATTCCGCGCGCGTCACTTGATAGGAGCGATCGGTTTCCGAGCGGAAGCCGTCTTCAAAATAAAACTTCACTCCGTCTCCGCCGCAGGCGCCGAGCATGGCGCCGCCGAATTTCTCCATGAAACCGGCGCGTTTGAATTTTTCCTGCAGACCGAGACGCGCGAACGCTTTCATGCTGAAAGGCAAAAGCGATTCGCCGATATGAAAACGCGGAAACTTATCGCGTTCCAGAACGATGACGCGCCGGCCGGCCTGGGCGAGGAGCGCAGCCGCCGTGCTCCCGGCCGGGCCGCCGCCGATAATCGCCACGTCGTAATGGTTTTGCCCCATGCGCCGAGGAAGGTAGCAAATATGTCGGGGAATCAAAATACGCTTGGCGGGCAGGGGTCGCTCCTGTTCCACTAGCGGTCATGCGTTCTCCACGACGCGATGCGCGGACTCGGGCCGAGAGCGGGGAAGCCATCGTGCTCATAATCATACTGCTCGCCGTGCTGGCAGGCGGCTGGTGGTTCCTGAAGTCGAATCGCGACACGCGCGAAAAAGAAGCGTTCGCTTTCGCAAACGAAGGCGCCACCCACATCGTCCTCCAGCAGGATATGCGATTCCTGAATTTCAATCTCACCCCGAAAGCGCAGCTCATGTATCCGCCGTCCTGGCGGATGCGATTGATGGATATGATTCGCGAAGCGGGCGCGGCCAAGCCAGAATTTCAAGTGAAAGGCAACATGCATTTCGTGAATCAATTCTTCCAACCGGAAGGCGAATTCACTGCGCAATTCGAGTGTCTGCGGGGCCCGGCCTATCTCGAGTTGCACGTCTCGCATCCGGGCGCGCTTTGGGTGATCGATGCAATTAATTGGACCTGGCAACCGCCGCCGCCTCCTCCGCCCGCGCCGATTGTTTCCCCGACACCGTCTCCTTCGCCATCGGCCACGCCGACGCCATCGCCCGCGCGGTCGAAGCGGAAGTGAAGGCGGAATCACTCGTTAGTCAGCTCCCGGTTACACTTCACCTGCAGTGCTCAGCGATAGGGCCGGATGTTTCCATTTGTCCGCCTTCGTGATTGAAGGAACAAGTGAGGCCGCGTGAAGTTGATCGACCGCTTTGTCAGCCGGGAGCTGATCGTGAATCTCTTCTTCGCGGTCGGCGTCCTCAGTCTGGTTCTCGTCATCGGCAACATCTTCCGCAAGCTGCTTCCCCTTTTGGTCAATCACGATGTGCCGGTGGAATACCTGGTCACATTTATCGCCTACGTTTTTCCTTTCTCGCTCATCTTCACTATTCCGTGGGGATTGCTCACCGCCATCCTCCTCGTCTTCGGCCGGCTCTCGGCGGATAACGAGCTCGTCGCGCTGCGGTCGAACGGCGTCAGCATTTCGCGCGTTTGCCTTCCTCTTGCGGTCATCGCGATTATTTGCACCGCGATTTCCCTTTGGCTCAATGTGCAGGTCGCGCCCGCCGCGCAATTGAAATTGCGCACCACCATCTTCGATCTAGCCACGCGCAATCCGATGGCGCTTTTCGGGAGCGATCAGGTGATCGATCAGTTTCCGGGACGGAAAATCTACGTAGGAAAAAAAGAGGGGAACAAGCTCGAGAATATTCTCGTCTTCGAGATGAACGACGAGTCGATGCCGATGCGCGTGACGCACGCCCGGAGTGGGACCTTGGAAGCGGATTTGCCGAACCAGCGTATTCTCATGCATCTCTATAACGCGCGTTACCAGCAGCGCGACGAGACCAACCCCGGCGATCTCACCCGCGTCCGGGATGGGATCAACATGGCGGAAGGGACCCTCCCGATTAGCCTGCAGGAATTGTATCAAAGAGAGAAACGCCACACGAGTCGCTCCGCGCTTTCGATCGAACAATTGCTCGAGCAGATGAAAACGGGCGACACAAACTCGCAGAGCGCGACGCGCACCGAAATCAGCAAGCGCTTTTCGTTTCCATTTTCCTGCCTCGCCTTTGCGCTCATGGCGGTGCCGCTCGGGATCACGGCGCACCGGCGCGAAACATCGATGGGTTTTCTCATCAGTCTTGTCGTCGCCTTTTCCTATTTTCTTTTCGTGATCGTGGCCGACACCTTGCGCACGAAACCGGAATTGCATCCCGAGCTCCTGGTCTGGTTGCCCAATGTTATTTTTCTCGTTTTGGGCGCGTTTCTCTTCCGCCGTTTAGCGAAGCAATAAGCCTGCTTATCCGCGTGTCGAAAGCGGGACAAAAAAATCCCGGCGTTGGGACAAGCGTGATAAGGGTGCCGCCTGAGCCGACCGCGTAAGGTGTTGCCAGGCAGCCGATAACGTCTCCCACGTTCGGCTGGCACAGACCGTGCAAAGGGAACGGTGTCCATGATCTCTCGTGCATTACTTTTTCTCGCCCTCACCGGATCAATCGCGCTCGCTTCTTCGGAGGAAAACATCAGCCAGCAATTCGATGTTTCCGCCGGCGGCAATCTCGTTATCGACGTCGCTTTCGGAACAATCGATGTCGCTTCAGGCACGAATGATTCCGTCAAGATCGATGCGTTTCGAAAGATCGAGACGACGGATGCCGCGAAAGAGAAACAGTACCTCAGCGACGTCCCGATTTTGATTAACAAAGAAGGAAATACCGTCACCGTCCGGGCGCGGCGGACCGATCGCTCGTGGAGCTGGACCGGCAACACCAATATGGATGCGCGTTACTCGATCCGCGTGCCGAAGAATTTTAATCTCGATCTCAAGACCGGCGGCGGGACCATTTCAGCCAGCGATGTCTCAGGGGAAATCAAAGTCGCGACCGGCGGCGGTAAACTAAAACTCGCGCAACTAAAAGGTCCGCTCGAGGCGAAGACGAGCGGCGGAAGTATCCGGCTCGATGATTGCACCGGCGCCCTAAATGTAAAAACCAGCGGCGGCGAAATCCGCGCGCACGATGGCGGCGGCAGTTTGGACGCGCGGACCTCGGGAGGATCGATCGCGGTGCACGATTTCAAAGGCGACACCATGGTGAAAACCAGTGGCGGCCAGCTCTCTTTCGAAAATGTGCGCGGCAAAATGACCGGCCAAACCTCCGGCGGTTCTATCTCTGCCGCGCTTCTTTCGCCTTTGCCAGGGGAGGTCAATCTCGCCAGCTCCGCCGGCAGCATTGCGCTGACGGCGCCGCCGGATGCGGCCATGAATCTGGAAGCGCAAACCAGCGTCGGCACCGTCTCGAACGATCTCCCGATCGTGGCTACGCGCTCCGAACGAGATGAGCTTCGCGGCGCAGTTAATGGTGGCGGCAAATCGGTCATTCTGCGTTCGAGCGCGGGAAGTATTTCCATTCGGGCCGCTTCGAAGACGGCGATGCAGTAGGCGTTTTTTCTGATCATGAATATTCTCCGAGGAGAGTTCGAATCCCCGTCGTCTCCTGGCGTCTTTCCAAAGGTCGCGATGAGGAAAATCAGCGCGGCGCTGCCGCCGTGCCTCCGCACCAGTCGTTTCGCCTAACGAGTGATTGTCGTATGAACGACCTGCGCTTCGCTTTTCGCCAGCTTCGCAAATCGCCCGGCTTCACACTGGTCGCAGTTCTCGCGCTGGCTCTCGGGATTGGGGCGAATACGGCCATCTTCTCTGTGGTCAATGCCGTCTTACTCAAGCCGCTGCCTTTTCCCGAGCCCGATCGGTTAGTCGCTTTCGGTGCGTTCGATAAGCGCAGTTTCGATCCAGCGGCGCCGTTGAACACGCTGTCGTTTCCTGAGTTTTTTGATCTGCGGACCCGCAATCACACTTTCTCCGAGCTGGCCGCTTTTCGCGAGAAAGGCTTCGCCTTCTCCGACGAGACAGAGGTGCAGAATCTTCGCGGGCAACGCGTCACTGGAAATTTTTTTGCTACGCTTGGAGTTCAGCCGGCGTTGGGGCGTGGCTTTCAGGTGGAAGACGAAAAAGCGGGCGGGGGACCGAATGGTCTCAGTGTCGTTTTGAGCGATGAATTTTGGCGCCGCCAATTCAATCGCGACCCGAAGGTGCTCGGTCGGCAGCTAACGTTGGATCGCCAAACGTTCACGGTCGTCGGGGTGATGCCGGCTGGTTTCCAGTATCCGATTCAGGCTGAGCCTAACGACATCTACATCACGACGGCGATCGACGCCGTTCCTGCCGGCGGCCGTCCTGCGCTGACCGAACAACGCGACAATGGATTGCTCCGCAGCGTCGGCCGCCTTCGTCCCGGCGTCAGCCTCGAGCAGGCCAGCGCGGACATGCATGCTCAGGCCGCGCTGCTGGAAAAGGAACATCCGGACACGAATAGCAATTGGGATTATCTCGTCCGGCCGTTGCGCGATTATCTGGTCGCCAATGTGCGCGTCGCGCTCCTCGTGTTAACCGGCTCGGTCGTCTGCGTGCTTTTGATCGCGAGTGTCAATGTGGCCAATCTTCTACTGGCCCGAGCATCTGCACGCGTACGCGAGATCGCAGTGCGCCTCGCGATTGGCGCCGGTCGCGGGCGCATCGTTCGGCAATTGCTGACCGAGAGTTTGCTTCTCGCCGTCATTGGCGGCGCGCTCGGTTTGGTCATCGCGCTGTGGGGAACGCAGGCGTTGATCGCGTTGGTGCCGAAAGGAATTCCGCGCGCGGCCAGCATTCAACTCGACACGCCGGTCTTGCTTTTTACCCTCGCCATTTCTTTCGCCACCGGCATTATTTTCGGAGTCGCGCCGGCTTACCAGGCGACGCGGGTCGATCTGAATAGCGCGCTGAAAGCGAGCGCGCGCGGTTCCATCGCCGGCGGCCGGCGCAATCGCATCGGCCATGCGCTGGTCATCGCGGAAGTTTCGCTCGCGCTTATTCTCTTGGTCGGCGCTGGATTGCTTTTGCAAAGCTTCGCGCGTCTCGGCCGTGTCCAACCGGGAATCCAAACCGAACGCTTGCTGACCGCGCGCGTTACGCTGCCTGATGTGGCCTATCCGCGCCCGGAAAAGATCGCTGGCTTTTACGAGCAATTGATCGCGCGGCTGCGCCTGCTCCCCGGAGTGCGTGTGGCCAGCACAACTTTCCCGCTGCCGATGAGCGGCTCGGTTAGTCGGACGAGTGTGGAGCTGGCCGGGCACCCTTCGCCGGTGGAAAAACAACCGACGGAAATCGCGCGCCTGATCGGCTCGGATTATTTCCAAGCGATGGGCATCCCGCTGATGCGCGGGCGTTTTTTCACCGACGCCGATCGCCTGGGATCGAAGCCAGTCGTCATGATCAACGAGCGCTTCGCGCAAAAGTATTTTCCCGATCAGGACCCGGTCGGCCAGCAAATGAAACCGAGTTGGTCGGTGGGTGATGAGCCTCCGCAGATGCGCGAAATCGTGGGCGTGGCCGCTAACGCCAAGAACCTTTCGTTGCAGGGAGAATTCGAGCCCGAGATGTATCTGCCGGTTGCGCAAATCCCTTATCCCGCCGCGACCATTGTCATTCGAACCGAGACGACGAATCCTGCCACTATCTCGAATGCGCTCCGCACAGAACTGGCCCAAGTGGATCGCGATCTTCCGCTGACCGCGGTGCGCGTCTTCGAGGAATATCGCGCCGGCTCAATCGCTCCGACGCGTTTCAGCGCGCTACTCCTGGCGATCTTCGCCAGCGTCGCCTTGCTCTTAACCGCAGTCGGAATTTACGGCGTGATCGCGTATTCGGTTTCGCAACGCACCAGCGAGATCGGCCTGCGCATGGCGCTGGGCGCGCAACGCTCGAGCATTTTGCGGCTGATTGTGGGCGAAGGGATGAGTCTGGTCGGCATAAGTATCGGGCTTGGTTTTCTTGGCGCGCTCGGCTGCTCGCGGCTGCTGGGCAGTTTACTTTATGGAGTCGCTCCGTGGGATCCGGCGACCTTTGCCGCCATCGCGCTCCTTATCGCTGCGATTGCCATCTTCGCCTGTTGGTTACCCGCGCGTCGCGCGGCAAATGTCGACCCCATCAAAGCCCTACACGCCGAATGAAAACACTCACTTCCCTCGCCTGCATGCTGCTCTGCCTAACGAGTAACGCCGCGCAAAGCCCGCTCGCGCAAATTCCGTTTAAACGCGATGGCCAACTGATCACGGTTGAGGTTCGCATCAACGATTCCGCGCCCAGTCTCTTCGTGGTCGATACCGGCGCGCCTCATACCATCTTCGATCCGAAATTTGCGAAGGAGCTTGGTCTCAAAGTGGAGACCTCCTCGCCGACTACCGGCACGGGAGCCGGGAAGGTCGAGAAATCCAACACCCAGCCGCGGGTCATGAATTTGAATGGATTCAAGGTCGACTTGCCGGAGCCTTGGGTGATCGATCTGAGCAACGTGCCTATTGCCGCTGGCACCAAAGGCCTCGTCGGCGCGGAGCTTTTGAAGAATTTTGTCGTGCGGATGGATCCGATCGAATCGCAGTTTGTCGTCTTCGATCCCGCCTCATTTCAATATAACGGTGCTGGCGTTTCCATTCCTTTGCTGGTCGAAAACGACAAACTGTTTTTGGAAGCAGATCTGGAAGTGCCGGCGGGAAAAATTTCCACGCACAAACTGCGGATCGACACCGGATCGGAATCATCGATCAGCAACGAGATCGTAAAACAATCGGCCGAAGTACGCAGCAGCACGCTTGGCGGCGGGCTGGGCGAAAATTATCAGTCCTACTCCGGCGTTTTCACTTCGATCAAAGTCGGTCCCTTCAAGATCGAGCATGTCTGGGGTCCAGCCGGGACGCCTCCGATTATCGGGATGGAAATTCTGCGCCGCTTCATCATCACTTTCGATGCGCCGCACGGGCGCTTATATCTCGAGCCGACACCAGCTTTGTCGGAGCCGGTTCCGACTCCGCCGGCGGGATGACAGCGCGCTCCTCAGAACCTCTGACCGCGCCTCCTAGCATCTTATGAACGATCTCCGCTTCGCCTTTCGCCAACTCCTGAAGTCTCCCGGTTTCACCGCGCTCACCGTGTTGACCCTCGCGCTCGGGATTGGAATGAACACCGCGATTTTCAGTTTGATCGAGGATCTTTTCCTGCGCGGCCTTCCTTACCGGGAACCGAGCCGCATCGTCAGCCTGCAGGCGGAAGCGAAAGACCGAAACCTCGAGCAGCTGCCGATGTCGGTCCCGCGTTTCTGGCATTATCGCGATGGACAAACAGTCTTCACCCAGCTCGCAGCCGATTCTGGCAACGGCTACATCCTCACCGGTCTGGGCGATCCGGTGCAGCTCAATGGCAACGACGTGACCGCAAACTATTTTGACTTGTTAGGCGTGACGCCGATTCGCGGCCGGCTCTTTCTTCCGCAGGAGGAAATGAAGGCGGATGTCGCGCTCGTGAGCTCGAACTTCTGGCGCAACCGGCTTGGCTCCGATCCAAATGTCGTAGGGCGCAGCGTTACTTTGAATGGCGTCGCCACCACCATCGTCGGCGTGCTGCCGAATATGCCCGTGGCTTGGTGGGGACCGAACGCCGAGATCTGGACGAATAAACCCTTCCAACTCACCGGCCTGCCTCCTGAACGTTTGATGCGCGGCGTGAGTTTTATGCGCGTAATCGGGCGGATGAAACCCGGTGTGACCATCGAGCAGGTGCGCGCGCAGCTCCCATCGCTGCAATCCGGTTACCGCGAAAAATTTCCAGAGAACGCCGATAACACCTGGTCGCCGACCGCACTTTCCGCCGCGGAAGATGCCACCGGAAATTTGCGCCCGGCCTTTCTTACCCTGCTCGCCGCGGTCGGGGCCGTCCTGCTCATCGCCTGCAGTAATGTAGCGAATCTATTACTCGTTCGGTTCAGCGGGCGCCGGCGCGAAATCTCTTTGCGCATGGCACTGGGCGCATCGCGTGCAGGTGTCGTTAGGCTCTTTGTCCTGGAAAGCACGCTCGTCAGCGTCCTCGCCGGCGCGGTCGGATTGCTACTCGCGCTTTGGGTCATTTCACTTCTGCCCAGGCTCTCGTTAGACAATCTGCCCATCGATCTCGCCGCGCTTTCGCTTAACCGGCCGGTTTTGCTTTTCACCCTCGGGCTTTCGCTCTTCACCGGTTTCGCAATGGGCTTGTATCCTGCCTGGCAAAGTTCGCGCGCCGATTTGGTCGATGGCTTGAAAGACGGCGGCCGCGCCATCAGCGGCAGCCTCGGTCAGCAACGCTTTCGTCGCGGGCTCGTCGCGACCCAGGTCGGCCTCTCTGTCGTTTTGCTTGCGGGCGCGGCTTTGCTCATCACCAGCTTTCTCCGCCTAAGCCAACAACAATCTGGATTTCGCTCCGACCGAATGTGGGTCGGCGCGATCGGCCTGCCGGCAGCGGCCTATCCGAACAATGCGGCGCGCGCGCGCTTCGTCGAAAAACTTCAAGGCGAGATGCAGAACACGGGCGGCGTGGAAGCGGTCGCGATCTGTGACGGCGTTCCTCTCAGCGGCAACAACAGCAGTTCGCCTTACGCGCGGGTGGATGGAAATCCGCCCCCGGTAAATCAGCGGCCTCTCGGCAAAACTCACAGCATCGCGCCTGGATTTTTCAAAACCTTTGGCGTTCCACTTCTGGCCGGGCGTGATTTAAACGAGCGCGATACCCTCGATAAACCGCCTGTGGTCTTGATCAGTAAATCTTCCGCGCAAAAACTTTTCCCCAATGAAGATCCGATCGGAAAGCAAATGTATTTCGGGACCGACAACGGCATTGGCCTTGTCACGGAAATCGTCGGCGTAGTCGGAGATGTGCGCTCGAACCGGCTCGATCGCGCTAACGATGTCGAATTCTATCGACCCTTTGCGCAGCGCACGCTTCCGTTCGTGGCCGTGGCCGTGCGCACCGCGCTCAAGCCGGAAGCCGCCGGCGCGATGGTGCGCGCCGCTTTGAATCGGATCGATCCCGGGCTGCCGATTATTCAACCGACCACAATGGAGACGATCGTGGATCGCTCGTTAGGCCAACAACGTTTGACCATGACACTGCTCGGCGTTTTCGCGGGGGTCGCGCTGCTGCTGGCTGCGGTTGGAATTTACGGCGCGGTCGCTTACAGCGTCGAACAGCGCACCGGCGAAATCGGTGTGCGCATGGCGCTCGGCGCGCAGACTGCGGACGTCCTGCGCTTGGTTATCAGGCAGGGGATGGCCCCGGTCGTTCTCGGCCTCGGCCTTGGTCTGGCCGGTGCGTTCGCGCTCGGCCGCCTACTTACCACGCAGCTTTACCAAGTCTCCGCCACGAACCCCGCGCTGCTCGCCGCCACTGCTTTCATGCTCGCCGTGATCGCACTCCTCGCCTGTCTTCTTCCCGCCCGGCGCGCCAGTCTGGTTAATCCAATTCAAGCGCTCCGTTCCGAATGAGCGCACGAACTCAGCTTCGTTGTCTCATTCGGATTAGTCGTTAGGCAAAATCAGCAGACGACCCTGCTCGCCACTTTCGAACCCCACTCCACTTATGTTAACCGACATCCGTTACGGCATCCGCCAACTCCTGAAACATCCCGGCTTCACCATCGTCGCTGTGATCACCCTGGCGCTCGGCATCGGCGCCAACACCGCCATCTTCAGCGTGGTCAATGCGCTCCTGCTCAAGCCGCTCCCGTTCCCGAATTCGCAGGAACTGGTAGCCTTCGGCTCCGCCCGCGTGAATGAGACCGGCCCGCGCGGCGAACTTAGCTCGCTATCGTATCCGGACTATTTCGATTTTCGGGAGCAAAACCATACGCTTGCGAGCAGCGCGGTTTATCGCGACCGCGCCTTTTCGGTCAAGAGTGAGGAGGGAGCGACCAGTGTGCGCGGCGTGAAGACGAGCGCGGAATTTTTTGATGTGCTCGGCGTTAAACCAATTCTCGGCCGCAATTTTACTCGCACCGACGAGCAGAGCGGAGGCGGGCCCGAGGGTTTTAAAGTCATTCTTGGTTACGACTATTGGAAAAAACATTTTGGCGGTGAGCAAAGCGTCATCGGCCGGACGATCGAGCTCGATCGCCGCCAGCACACCATCATCGGTGTCATGCCGGCGGGTTTCCAATTTCCGATCCAGGCGGATCCACTCGAGTTTTACGTCACGATCGCGGAAGACGCGACTACGCTCGATGGCTCGAAGCCCCAGACGGAACAGCGTGGCAGTCATAGTTTGCAAGCAATCGCACGTTTGAAATCGGGTGGAACTGTCGAACAAGCGCAGGCCGATCTGGCCACGATCGCGAAAAATCTTTCGACGCAATTTCCAGATTCGAACACAAACTTTGGCGTCGCCTTTAAGCCGCTACGCGAAGATCTGATCGGCGATGTGCGCACTGCTTTATATGTTTTGTTTGGCGCGGTCGTCTGCGTGTTGCTGATCGCGAATGCCAACGTAGCCAATCTCCTCTTGGCACGCGCTTCGGTGCGCGGAAAAGAGATGGCGTTGCGCGCGGCGCTGGGCGCGAGCCGTTCGCGCATCATCCGGCAGTTGCTCACCGAAAGTCTGCTCCTTTCCGCACTCGGGGCGGGGTTCGGTTTGCTCATCGCACAATGGGGAACTGAAGCGCTCATTCGCGCCGTGCCGGAAAACATTCCGCGCATCGCCACGATCCAGTTGGATGGAATCGTGCTCGCCTTCACGCTCCTCATCTCACTCGCGACCGGTGTAATTTTCGGTCTCGTGCCTGCGTGGCAGGCGTCCCACGTCGATCTCAACACATCTTTGAAATCCGGCAGTCGCACCGGCGGCGGTGGCGAGCGAAAAGGCCGGCTGCGCAACGGCCTCGTCATGGCGGAAGTAGCGCTCGCTCTCGTCCTCCTGATTTGCGCCGGGCTCCTCATCCAGAGCTTCGCGCGTCTCGGTCACGTGCAATCCGGACTTCGCACCGAACGTCTTCTGACCGCGCGCGTCCAACTGCCCGACGTCGCGTATCCGAAAAACGAAAACATCATCGCGTTCTTCGATAATTTTCTTCCCAGATTGCGCGCGATTCCCGGAGTGGAATCAGCTAGCGCGATCATGCCGTTGCCGCTGAGCGGCAGTAATATGGTGACGACCTTTGATAACATGGATCATCCGATGCCAGAAGGGCAACGCCCGGGCGCACCGATCCGAATGATCGGGACCGATTATTTCAAAACGATGGGCATTTCCGTTCGGCAAGGTCGAATTTTTAACGAGAGCGATCGTTTTGAAACAGCCCCGGTCGTAATTGTGAACGAACGTTTCGCGGCCAAATTTTTTCCTGGCGAGAACGTCATCGGTAAGCGGATCCAACCTGGCTTTAGCGCGGATGAAGGAGATGCGAAAATACGCGAGATCGTCGGCGTAGTTGGGAACGTAAAACACCTCGCGCTCAAGAATGAAGACTCACCCGAGATGTATGTGCCGCAGACGCAGATTCCATTCAACGTCATGTCGCTAGTGGTGCGGACGACCGTTTCCGATCCGGGTTCGCTCACTTCTGCGGTGCGAAAAGAACTGGCCGCGATCGACAACACAATTCCCCTGACGAATATTCGCGTCTTCGACGAATACGTCTCGCGCTCGCTCGCGCGCCCGCGTTTCAACGCGCTCCTCCTTTCCATTTTTGCCGGAACGGCGCTGCTCCTCACCGCTATCGGCATCTATGGGGTGATGGCTTACTCCGTCGTACAGCGAACGAACGAAATCGGAATTCGTATCGCGCTCGGCGCGGCGCAGTCCTCCATCTTTCGGCTGGTGGTGGGGCAGGCCATGTCGCTCGTTGGAATCAGTGTGGTCATCGGATTGGTCGGTGCCTTCGCCGCCACACGCTTGTTAAGCAGCCTTCTTTTTGGCGTCAGCGTCTGGGATCCGATCACCTTCATCACGATTGTGCTTTTGATTTCGGTTGTGGCGTTCCTAGCCGCGTGGCTTCCAGCGCGACGAGCGGCAAGAGTCAATCCAATCGTCGCCCTGCGCGCCGAATGAGCGCGATCCACCGGAGGACCGACTTCCGGAATCGCCTAACGAGTAATAGATTATGAGCACATTCCTGATCGATCTTCGCTACGCCATTCGCATGCTGCTGAAGTCGCCGGCTTTCAGTATCGTCGCGGTCCTCGCGCTCGGGCTCGGGATTGGTGCGAACACTGCCATCTTCAGTGTGGTCAATGCGGTTCTGCTTCGGCCGTTGCCTTATCCTCAGCCGGACCAGCTGGTCCTTTTGCGTGAGAGCGCCGGGACGTTTCCGAACGGCTCGGTCAGTTATCCGAACTACCTGGATTGGCGCACGGGCCAGCATACCTTTAACGATCTAGCACTCGTTAGGCGGGAAACTTTCAATTTCTCCGCCAGCGGCACGGATGCAGCGCCGGAGCGGACAAACGGCGGGCGCATAACTGCGAATTTCCTCACCTTGCTCGGAATGAAACCGCTGATCGGCCGCGATCTGACCGAAACCGACGATCGGCCGGGCAGCGCCCCGGTGGTCCTGATCAGCGAGACGATGTGGCGGATGCGCTTTGGCGGTTCTCCGAAAGCCCTCGGCCAAAGCGTGATGGTCGATGCGCTCCCCCACGAAATCATCGGTGTCCTCCCCGAGAGCGTGAAGTTTCCGCGGCTCTCGCAAGTCTGGGTGCCGCTAGCCGAGCTTCGTGGTCAGGAAAACGTGACGCGCCGCGGAAATCATCCCGGCTTCAGTGCGCTCGGACGTTTGAAGCCGGGCGTGGCTTTGACCCAGGCCAAGGCCGATCTCGATACTATCGCGGCTGGCCTGGAGAAGCAGTATCCGGAGACGAACACCTCGCGGCGCGTGCTGATGCAATTGCTCCTGGAAGCGGCGGTGGGCGAATATCGGCAAAGTCTTAACCTCTTGTTAGGCGCGGTCGGGTGCGTCTTGCTCATCGCCTGCGCGAATGTGGCCAATCTGCAACTCGCGCGCGCCCTGGCGCGCTCGAAGGAATTAGCGGTGCGCGCGGCTCTGGGCGCGAGCCGCTGGAGTTTGGCGCGTCAACTTCTGACCGAAAGCACGTTGCTGGCCTTTTTCGGCGCGGTCGCCGGCATCATCCTCGCCATCTGGAGTCTGGACGCGATCATTGCGCTTTCCCCTCGCAACATTCCGCGCTTCAAGGAAACGCACATCGATGCGACCGCGCTAATTTTTACGGGCGTGATCGCACTCGGCGCCGGCTTACTCGCGGGTATCTGGCCAGCCTGGAGAATTTCCAACACCGCCGCGCTTTCCGTGGTCTTGCATGAGGCCGGAAATCGCGGCGGCAGTGGCGGGGCCATGCGGCAGCGCGCGCGTTCCGCATTGGTCGTCACGCAAGTGGCCTTGGCGGTCGTCCTGCTCGCCGGCGCTGGCCTGACTTTGAAGAGCTTTTGGCGCGCGCAAAACGCTCCGCTCAATTTCGATCCCCACAACATTCTCCTGGCCGCGCTCGACCTGCCGATGGCTGGATACGAACGTGTTGACGAGAAAGGCCGGCACGTTTTCGATGACGACAAAATCCGCGCCTTTTATCGCGGCCTGCTTGATCGCGTGCGCATTTTGCCGGGCGTGGAAGCGGCCGCGACCGGCTCAAATATTCCGTTCGACGAAAACGAGTGGGACAGCAATTTCCACATTACCGGCACGCCGAAAGCCGAACCGGGCAAAGAGCCTTCCGCCGAGATCAACGTCGTCTCGCCGGATTATTTCAAGGTCATGAACATGCCGATTATTCGCGGTCGCACCTTCGGGCCCCAGGATGTCCCGGATGAAAAGCGCTCGCGTGCCGTCATCATCGATCAGAGTTTTGCGCAGCGATATTTTCCGGGCCGCGATCCCATCGGCCTGAACATCGATGATAATCAGCGCAGCGTTCCGGAAGGTCAGGAAGACGTGGGCCCGCCGCTCACCATCATCGGCGTGGTCGCGCGGACGCGAAACGAAGCGCCTGGTGAAGAAAACATCGAGAAGCTCGGGTTCGTGCACATGTATTTTACCTCCGAACAAAATCCGGCGAGCAGCAATATATTGATGCTGCGTGTTAGTGCGGGTGATCCGAAGGCGCTCGTGGCGGCAGTTCGCCGCGAAGCCCAGGCGATCAATCCGGATCAGCCGATTGGGATCGTCACCACGATGGAAGAGAACATCAACGCCAGCCTCGCTACGCGGCGCTTAACCATGATGTTGCTCGGGACTTTCGCCGGACTGGCCCTGTTGCTCGCGAGCGTGGGACTCTATGGCGTGATGGCATTGAGCGTGACGCAACGGACGCGGGAACTTGGAATCCGCCTCGCGCTCGGCGCGATGCGCGCGGATGTTTTTCGACTGGTCCTTGGGCAGGGAGCGGCGCTCATCGGCATCGGGCTCGGAATCGGATTGCTCGGCGCGCTGGCAAGCGGGCGCGCCCTAACCACGGTGCTTTACGGGGTGGGCGCGGTCGATTTACCAGCACTCACCACGGCTATCGTCTCGCTCAGTGTGGTGGCGCTGCTTGCGTGCTTCTTCCCCGCGCGGAAAGCGACACGAGTCGATCCAATGGTGGCGTTGCGCGAAGAGTGACGCATCGCCTGCGCTTGTTCGATCCTTCGGCCCGCCATCGCGGCGGCGGTTCAGGCGGAGGGCTGGATGTCTCCGGACGCTTCCGCTTTGTCGGCGGCAGCTACCTCGCGATTCGTGGCCGGATCTTCGTCGCCTTCGTGCTTCTCGATCGGCGGTTTCTTGCCGGGCTGCGGGACGACCGCGGCGCCGGGCACTGGCTCTTCCCCGTGATGTTTCTTCTCTTGAATGACTTTCTTGTCGTGCGCGACGTTGCGGGAATCGGCCATAAGTAATCTAGCTTCGTATCTGCGGTGCACTTTGCGGCTGCGTCACCGGCGTTAGTTTTCCATTCTCAGGAATTTCATCGGTGATGACGAAAAATTTCTTGAGCGGAGCGCGGCCGAAACTGGTCGTTAGGGCAACGTCCGCGGCGTCACGTCCCACGGCCATGACGACGCGCCCAATGCGCGGAACATTGTGGCGGGCATCGGAGGTGTACCAACGACCACCAAGATAAGCTTCGAACCAGCCGCTAAAATCCATCGGCAAAACGAGCGGCACACCGATGTCGCCCATGTAGCCGGTGGTGTAGCGCGCGGGAATATTCATGCAACGCATAAAGGTGAGCGCGAGATGACTGAAGTCGCGGCAAACACCGCGGCCGTCGTTGTAGCAATCAAAGGCCGACTTAGTCGAATCGGCGTGCTGGTAATTGAAGGTGATGTGATTGTGCACCCAATCGCAAATGGCCTGCGCTCGGCCCCATCCTGGCTCTGTGTGTCCGAAAAGTTTCCAGGCGATGTCGCTCAGCTTATCGACCTCACAGTAACGACTGGTGAGCAGAAACGGCAGCACGTCATGGGGCAGTTCCTCAATTGGATGTTGAACGGCGTCGAAAGCCTGTGCGTCAGGAAGCCCGTTGTCTTCGATCAAAGTTTCGAGCGAAAGGCGCAGGGTTCCGGCGGGAGCGGTAAGGCGTGCGCAACGATTGCCGTAGAGATCGATGAAATCGTGCAGCGGAATCTGCGGCTGGACTTTCATTTTTTCCTCCGCGAGCAAGTCCTCTTGCCGCGACGGATGGACGTAGAGCATCAACGTCATCGGCACAGGGGCCGCGAGCTCGAACTCAATATCGAAACCGATTTTGATTTTCACTTTAGGTAGCCCCGGTTCGCTGGCGCGGGGTGCGCAAGATACATAGTCTGTCTTCTCGCGAAACTCTGTTTTGCGTCGCGCTTAAATCAGTTTTGCAATGTCGAGACCGACCGCGAACCCGTTCCCTTCATGCGCGACCACGGCCTGAATTTTCGCACCCGTGCCGGTCGGCTGGACCTGGACGACACCGAAATTGTAGTTGGTGATAATGTTGCGCAGGGTCGATCGGATTCCGGGCGCGACCTCGAAATCTTTGTCGATGAAACTGCCGATGAAGAGCGAGCCTTTCGGTTCTTCTTTCGCGCTGATGCCGGAAGAGGTGAGGGAGACGGCCCGATATTTTGGATTCGTCAGCGCGATGTCGAAAATGCATCCGACGTGGATGTCACCCGAAAGGAAAATCAGTTCGCGCGGGCTGGCGGAAGGTCGGTTGCTGAAGCGCGCGCGATTGGCTTTATCCAGCAAGGCGCGTTGCTCGCCGCGCGCGAAAGCGTGCGACCATTGATCGCGAGCTTCATCGATATTCGAAACTTTGAAGGCACCGAGGTTGATCTGGTGACCGGTCAAATTCGAGAGCTTAGCGCCCACGATCGCGAGGCCGAGATCGCTGCCGGCCTGGGTTGAATACGGGTCGAGCACGGCGCGCTCGTATCCTTTCTTGAAGGCGTCGACGTCATCCGTGCGCGCGCCAACCAGCTTTTGCGTTTGGCCGTTCGGATCCATCGAAGCGATCGGCGTCGGGGTCACCACCGCGATCGCATCGATATCAGCGGGGAGATTGGCGAAGAAACGCTCGATGAAAAGCCATTGTTCGGCGCCGAGAATCGGAAATTTCTCACGAAAGACATCACGCTCGCCGCGGCTCTCGACCATGAGGAGCGCGACGCGGCCGCTGCGAAACGCGAAGGGCATGGCGCGACGCTGGCCGCGCGCGGGTGGCTCGCCGATGTAGGGCGCAAAGGCCGTTTCCGTGATCTCGCCCGGCAGCGGATTTCGGCAGGCTTGGAAGTGCCAATAGGCATCGCGCGCATCCTCGAAGTAGGCATTCGATTTCAGAAAAATCTCTGTGCCGCGCGGATACTTGCTCACGAGCGTGGGGCTGTCGGAAGCGAGCGAGCCCCAGCCATCGCGCGCGTCGTGATCGTCCCAAAGCATGTAAGTCGGGACATTCGCCAGCACGCGCTGGATGACGGGCCGGCTCCAGCTCAGACGATATTTTTCCGCGAAGGCCTGGCGGCGAACGTCCGACTCAGAAGTGAAATGATTTTCGTAAACATTCGGATCGTCCTCGTCCATGTAACATTGGTCGCCCATCAGCACGACGAACGACGGCTTCGCGTCCTCGACAAATTTCGCCAGCGCTTCCCACGCGCCGTCGGTGTCGAGTTTGTTGCACGAGATCGGGCAGAATACGATCGGCGCGAGCGAGGATGGCCCGGGCATGGTGCGAAACGTTCCTTTCGATTGCAGGACGCGGCGGCCGCGGCGCACGACGGAATAATTATAGCGCCAATCCGACCGCAGCCCGGTGGCCTTCGCGATCGCGGTGCCGAATTCGGGAGGGCCGGTTTCGGTGCTGACGAAATCGAAATTCCCCACCCCGATGACGCGCAATTTATAGTCCGCCGGATTGTCAAAGACCTGAATCCAGATCTTGCTCGAAAGGTCGTCGGTGTGGCCGACGACCGGCCCCAGTCGGAGGCGATTGAGCGCCCGGCGCGGACGCATTGCTATGGCCGTTCGGAAGCTGCCGACAAATTCTTCGCGAAGGTCTCGCCGATAGCGCGCCGCATTCCGTCGCTCGTCGCCGCGGAGATGGGAAAGGCCACCGGCTGGATGGGAGACTTTCGTTTTGAATCGAGTTTTTTCAGGCGGCCGGCGTCTTCGTTGTAGCGTTCGATCACGGACGCTGATTTCAGCGCGGACGCAATGGAACGGAGATCGGTCGCGCCCGCGCTTTTGAGAATCCGCTTTTGCTCGGCATTGAGACCGAGCGCGGTGACGGCGCTGTTGAAATCGAGATTGCGCGAATCTTCCGGGTCGAGTTTAGCCAGGCGGTCGATCAGAACTCGGATCACGCGTGGATCGTTAAACTTCGTCGGCTTCTTCGGAAAAGTGCGGCGGTTGGAAAGGAAGGTGGCGAGCTGGCGCTCGAGTGCATTCCAGCGGGTGATGGTGGCCACGGCCCGCTCGCGCACCGACCTCGCGGTAGCAAGCGCGCCGACGCTCACGCCACCGAAATCGAAATCGCCTGGGTGGACGTTGAGTGGAATGAGCGGAGCGATGGATGAATTAGAATTGCTGAACGCGAGCGCGCCTTCATTCCAAGCGAAACAGGTGTCGAGCGTTCGGACTTCACCGAGCAACACACCGCGTTCAAGCGGCGAACGCGCCGAGTCGCGCTCGTACTCGTCCTCCTGCGTGTCGAGCCAGATCTCGAGCGGATGCTTGTAGAACGCGTCGACGTTGTGCTCGGCATTGTTCGGTCCTTTCGCCACCACCCAGGCTAGCGGTCCCAAAAAGCCGCCGACGCTGGCGATCTCCCAAGCCCGAATGACAGGACGTGGGAAACTCTCCGGCGGCGTCGGTTTGCCGATCAATTCCTCATCGAGTTCATCGATGTCGGTGCCGATCGGATAGACGCGTTCGAGATAATTGAGCACACGGCCTAGCTGCGGCGCGCTTCCGGTGTAGCGCTCGTCGAAGTTGAGCGGGCCTGGCGGAACATCGAGCAGACAGACGCGACGCAGCCGCGCATTCACGCAAAAATCTTCATCGCGCGGAACGACGATGACGGCGGTGAATTCCTGCAAGCCTTCGATGCCGGAGGAGCGGCGGGCCAGCAGCTGGCTGAACCAGAGATTCGGATCAGACGGGTCTAACGAGAGCAATTCCAAAGGCCGTGGTGATAAGGAAAAACTCAGGTAAGGCGTCCCGACATACTTTGCGTTTAAGAGCGAAAGAATGTTCTCGACCTTGGTCGAGTGACTCACGAGTTCCCGGCGTTCCTCGGAAGCCTGCCGCATTGTTGTGTCTACGTTTTGCGTTACCGCGCGATCGCTCCGGAGCGCGGTGCTGCTTTCTTGCACCGAGCCGCCGACGCTGAAAGGGCCGATCCCGACGCTGGCATTCGCACTAAGGGAATTCGTGCGGGATTCACTGCTGAGCGATTCGTTCAGCTGACTGCCGCTCTTACCGATGGATTGCCCCGACGCTTCGCCTTCGAAGGCTTCACCGCCAACGATGCCGGTTTGCAACATTCGCCGATTGAGCGGCGCGGCCGCGTGAAAATACGGTTTGATCGTGCCAGTCGCGCCGGATTGCGGTCGCACTTTCAGGTCGAGGAGCACATGATAACAAGGCACGCCTTCCCCGAGATACTCGGCGCTAAGAGGCGCGCTCCCGACCGGAAACGAAGCGGGCGAAATAGAAACGGCAACCTTCAGGAAAACGAGCTTATCCTCCGGAAAATTACTCGTTAGGACTGCGTCATCCACCTCATGAAAAAAGAGCGAGATGGATGTTTGATCCGGCTCGCCCGCACTTAAGGGCAAGGTAGTCGAAGCAAGTTTCCATGGAATCTCGAGCGGGAGTTGAAGATCGGTATCGTCAGGCATAGCGGACCAAAGCTAGGAAATCTCAAGGGCTATTGTCAACGCGACGCGAGTGATCGACGCTCCCGTCGCATGCTTCCGCTCCGGACAAAAACATTCCCGACGAGCGCCACTGAACTGGAGCGCTTATTGAACGAAAGCCTGCGGGAAGTGGTTGTCGCAGGCTCCGAAGCGGTTCGGGTGGCTGACGAGAAATATCCTGCGCTCAAAGAAATCACGATCGACCTGAATGGTGCGAAAGCTCGATCGGATTTCCATAAACCACCTCCATTAAAAGGAGACCCATCGGGCGCGCTAACGGTGAAGAAGTTTTCACTGCGCGGTGATGGGATCTCGATCGGTCCGGCCGCGGTCAGCCTCACGTTAGAGGCGAGCAATGTTGCCTTGAATCGGCGCACGGATGCGCGAGACGAAATCGTTCTTTTCGTTGACGGCGTCGCAAACGGTCGAATGGAAATTTCAACCACGAAGCGGGAGATGGAAAACGCAGTGGCGGAGGTCGCGAAAATCCAAGCCGCAAAGCACGGTGTCGCGATTGAAGAAGTCCGAATGACGTTGCGCCAACTCGGGCCCCGTGCGGTCGAAATCGAAATCAATCTTCGCGCGCGCAAAATGTTCTTCGCCGCCTCCGTCCAGATTTCGGGGAAAGGGGAGATTGACGACGAAATGAACGCCGCAATCTCCGACCTGCGGTGTAATGGCGACGGCGCGATCGGTTCGCTCGCTTGCGGCTTTCTCGCGCCGCATCTCCAAAAGCTCGATGGGCGTTCCTTTCCGCTGATGTCTCTCTCGTTAGGCGAAATTCAGTTGCGCGAGGTCCGGCTTGAAACTCGCGAAGCAATCAGGATTTCGGCCGAGTTTGCCACCTGAGTGTTTTGCAAAAAGCGCTTGCAAAGGCACCCGCTCCCTCTACCTTCCGCGTTCCTTTTTATGGCGAAGACCTCCTGGATCAACCGCAACAACCGCAAACGCGAAACGGTCAAGAAATACGCCGCCCTTCGCGCCGAGTTGAAGGCCGCAAAAAATTATGCCGCCCTCTCGCAATTGCCCCGCGACGCAAGCCCAACCCGCGTAGTCAATCGCTGCCAGGTCAGTGGACGCCGCCGCGCTTTCATTCGCCGTTTCAAAGTTTCGCGTCTCACCTTTCGCGAGCTGGCTTCCGCTGGGTTCATTCCTGGCGTCACAAAATCAAGCTGGTAGCGCCTCTCGCGCGCCGGGTTCGGATGCAGGGCGTGCATCCGCAAGATGAGTATTTCTAGTCTATTTGCTATCGCCTCCATCGCGGAGGCTCTGGTCACGCAATGGGATTCGCCCGGCGTGATTTTCTTCAAGCTCGCCGCGATCCTGGCGCTAGTTTTGCTGAACGGATTTTTCGTCGCGTGCGAATTCTCCATTATCAAAGTCCGTGTCAGCCAGCTCGACGCGCTGGTCGATGAGGGGAACACGCGCGCCGTCTTCGCGAAGCACGTCCGCAGTCACCTCGACGCGTATCTTTCTGCTACTCAACTCGGAGTAACACTCGCCAGTCTCGCGCTCGGCTGGATCGGCGAACAATTCCTCGAAGAAATGATCGAGCCTTTCTTCGCCTTCTCAGGGATCCATGCGCACGGGATTGTTACTGGTGTCTCTGTCGTAATCGCGTTCATCAGCATCACGTTTTTGCACATTATTTTCGGCGAGCTCGCACCGAAGTACATCGCCATTTCGAATTCCCTCCCGGTTTCACTGCGTTTGATGCGGCCGCTCGGAATCTTCTACGTCATTTTCAAACCGGTCATTTGGTTGCTGCACAGTTCGTCGAATCTTCTCCTCCGACGCCTGCTCGGGATCAAGCCGGTCCCGAGCACCGAGCTCGCGCATAGCGAAGAGGAATTGCGCCTCATCCTCGATCAAAGCGAACAGTCCGAAGAAGTCTCGACTCTCGGTCGCGACATTTTGGTTAACGCCCTCGACATGCGCCGCCGGGTCGTGCGCGATATCATGACGCCGCGCGGTGAAGTGGTCTCGTTAGACCTGGAAGAATCTTTCGACGAGAACGTGCAGAAAGCCTTCGCTTCGCGCCATACGCGCTTTCCGCTTTGCCGCGGTCATCTCGATAACACCGTCGGCCTTATTCACATGAAGGAATTACTCCCGATGATGCGCGATCCGCAGCCCGATCTACTAAAGATCCGGCGCGACGTGACGTCGGTGCCGGAGATGTTGCAGCTCGAGAAGCTACTCAACCTTTTCCTGACTAAACACGCGCATCTCGCAGTCGTGGTCGATGAGTACGGCGGCACGGTCGGCATCGTCACGCTCGAGAATGTGCTCGAAGAATTGGTCGGCAATATTCAGGACGAATTCGACACCGAGAAGGAAGAATTCCGCGAAATCAACGAGAACGAGTTTACGGTCGAAGGCGCGGTCGGCCTTTATGAATTGCACGACATGGCGGACCTCACGCTGGAGAGCGAGGATGTCAGCACGATCGGCGGTTACGTCACGCATCTGCTCGGTCATTTGCCGAAGCAGGGCGAGGAGGTGCAGATCGAAAATTATCTGGTCACGGTGACGAAGAGCGACGGCCGGCGGGTCGAGCAACTGCATTTTCGGAAGTTGAGCGAAGCCGCTTTGGCGGAGCAAATGTCCAAGTCAAACCAGATCGCCTAACGAGTCACAGGATGGACCTCATGATCGAGACCGAGGTCGCCTGTCCGCATTGCGGCGAATCATTTCCGCTCCTGATCGACACCTCGCAGTGCGAGCAATCCCTGGTCGAAGACTGCAGCGTTTGCTGCCGGCCGATCAATCTCACCATTGCCTGCCGGCCCGGCGAGATCCTCGAGGTGAGCGAAGCGGCTTAGTTAGCCGAGCCGTTTTTCCAGCGCTCGCTGTTGTTTCCGTCGCGCGCGATGCGCGAGGGCCAATGCGGGACGATGGCGGATGATTTTTCCTGGTTTCAATCGTGACGCTTCATGGCCAAGATTTTTCAGCGCATAAACGGCCGCGCCGCGAAGTGAGCTCTCCAACTCGCGACGAATCCTGACATCTCGTCCGAGAGAATCGGCCAGGATCGCGAGTGAAGAAGGCGAATGCAGAATGCCGCCTGATACGACAATTTCGGCGCGCACGCGGGTCGGAAGACGATCGAGGATATCCGCGAGCCGATAAAACGTGCTGGTAGTGGCGGCGCGCAAAATTTCCGTCGCGGTCGTCGACGCGGTGAGACCGCTGATCGTCCCGCGTAAATTCTCCGGCCAGGTCGGCGCGCGCTCCTGAACCCAAAATGGCAGAACCGTCAACGTGTCGTTAGCCGCAGCGGATCGGTCGAGCGGTCCTTCAGTCACGCTGAGCTCGCGTAAAGACCACTGGTGCAAATTTCCGGCATTACTGATTGCGCCGCCGATGACGAATCGCGAGTCATCCGCGACATACCGAAAAAGCCCTGCGGATAATTTCGTTTTCGCGGTTTTTGCCACGAGTAAGCGCGCGGCCGCGCTCGTTCCGATATTGATCGCGACTTTTCCGTCGTCGTCGGCACCCGAACCAAAATTGCCGGCCGCTCCGTCTCCAATGGCCGCGAAAAGAGAAAGTCCATCACTCGTTAGGCAAACGTCCTGCAGCGGTCCCAGTTGCGCTGGCCGGATGCGACTTAGTTTGCAAAGTCCGGCGTGCCATTCGGATTTTTGTAAATCATAGAGGCCAGTCCCGCTCGCCATGGAATGCGAAGTAATGTCGGCCCCGAAGAGTTGCTCGAAGATCCAGCTTGCCGGCGAGACCCAAAACGAAACTCGCCGGAAAAGTGCGCCGTCCGTGCGGCGCAGCCAGCGAAGTTTCGCGGGCCAGAAGGGAGCGCGCAGCATGCAGCCGGTTTGCTCCTGGATTTCGCGTTCCGATAGCTCGCGCCGCAGCTGGACCGCATCCGTCGTGCTGCGCGAATCGGCCCAGGTGAAGATGGGCGTAATCGGTCGCCGCTTGTGATCCAAGCCAAGCAAGCTGTGCCAAAAGCCCGAACCGCAAGCAGCGATGATCGGTTTTTTCTGAAAGCGGCGAGTCTTGTTAACGCACGCTCGCGCGGCTCGAAGTAACTCGTCGGGCGAAAGCTCCGCGCCACCGTCTGGAGTGTAGCGGACCGAGTATTTGCGAGCGGCCGTGCTCGGCATAATACGGGTGCCCGATTCCGTGAATAGAGCAGTCCGAAGCGAAGAGCTGCCGATGTCGATCGCAAGCAAACGCGCGCTCACGATCGAGACGCAAATTTCGCGAGCAATGACGGCCGGCGCTTCAATTGCTGGTTCAATGTCTCGATCGCGCGCAGCGTCGCCGGGCTGATGTGGTGCTCCATCCCCTCGACATCGTGTTCGATCACACGCCGATCGAGCCCGAGCAGTTGAAGAAATTCGGTCAGCAATTCATGCCGGCGCGCGATGTTGCGCGCCAGGGTTTCGCCAGCGGTGGTGAGAACGAGGCCGCGATACTTCTCATACTTGAGCAGGCCATCACCATCGAGCCGTTGCACCATATTGGTTACGCTGGCCTGGGAAATCTTGAGACTGGTCGCGATGTCGACGACCCGGGCGTAACCCTTGGAATTGATCAGCTCGAGAATGCGTTCGAGATAGTCTTCGACCGCGGCGGAATTGCGCGCGGGTGGGAGCTGGCGAGCCATGATGCAGATATGTGCGACGGCGACTGACACCGGTCAACCAAATATTATTTGGCGTTTGACATATTAATAGGACAAGGCAAATAAATTAGTCATGCCTAATTCAATGGACACCGGCACCCTGCATAGCGAGGCCGGTTTCCATTCGCAGCCCAGCCGGGCTTCGCTCTCCGAGGTGCATCGCAGTTTGCTCGTGCCGTCGAATGCCGGATTCCTGCGCAAGCTCCTGGCCTTCGCCGGACCCGGCTTTCTCGTCGCGGTCGGTTATATGGACCCGGGAAATTGGGCGACCGATCTGGCCGGCGGCTCGAAGTACAACTACACCCTTCTCTCCGTCATCATGATCTCGAATCTGATGGCGATCCTGCTGCAGGCGCTTTCGCTCAAGCTGGGCATCGTGACCGGCCGCGACCTTGCACAAGCCTGCCGGGATCACTACAGCCGGCCGATATCTTTTGTTCTCTGGCTGCTTTGTGAGCTGGCGATTGCGGCCTGTGATCTCGCCGAAATCATCGGTTCGGCCATCGCGCTGAATTTGCTCTTTGGGATTCCACTGCTGGCCGGCGTCTGTATTACCGCGCTCGATGTCCTGATTGTTTTGTTCCTGCAAAACAAAGGTTTCCGTTACATCGAAGCGCTCGTGATCATGCTCATCGCGGTGATCGGCGGATGTTTCGCGTGGGAGCTAATCGCGTCGCGTCCAGATTTGATCGGAATCGCGAAAGGCTTCATTCCTTCGCCCCAGATCGTGACCGATCCGGGAATGCTGTATATCGCGATTGGCATCCTGGGCGCGACGGTCATGCCGCATAATTTATATCTGCATTCCTCCATTGTGCAGACGCGGCAGTATGAGCTGAACGCGGTCGGGAAACGCGAGGCAATCAAGTTCGCGACGATCGAATCGACGCTCGCGCTTATGTTCGCGCTCTTCATCAACGCCGCGATCCTGATCGTCTCGGCCGCGACTTTCTATACTCGGGGGCGCAATGACGTGGCGGAAATCCAGGATGCCTACAAACTTCTCACACCGATGCTGGGGGTGAGCGGAGCCAGCACCTTGTTCGCCCTCGCGCTCCTCGCCTCCGGCCAGAACTCAACGCTCACCGGCACGCTCGCCGGCCAGATTGTGATGGAAGGATTCCTCAACCTCCGCGTGCGGCCGTGGCTTCGACGTTTGATTACGCGCGGCATCGCGATCATTCCCGCCCTGATTGTGATCGGCATTTCCGGCGAGAGCGGAACGACAAATCTTCTCGTCCTTAGTCAGGTCATCCTGAGTCTGCAATTGAGTTTCGCGGTCTTTCCGTTGGTGATCTTTACGAGCAACAAATTGAAGATGGGCGAGTTCGTAAATGGCACGGTGATGAAATATTCGGCTTGGGCGATTGCAATCGTGATCGCGGTCCTGAACGCGTGGCTGCTTGTGCAAACCCTGAAAAGTTGGTTCGTGAAATGAGGGCGCATGTATAAAACCATTCTCGTTCCGGTGGAGAATCGCGAGACGGATCAGACAATCCTGCGGCACATCCGGCCGTTGGCGCGGCTTGGGAAATCCAAGCTCGTGCTCGTGCATGTGGCCGACGGCTGGGCCGCGCGGAATTTCGACGCGCTCAAATTGCAGGAGAGCGAAGAAATGCGGCACGATCGCGAATATCTCGCTGCGCTCGAAAGTGAATTGCGGGCGGAAGGATTTGAAACCACCTCGATGCTGGCGATGGGCGACCCACCGACTGAGATCATCAAACTCGCGCGCACGCTTTCCGTCGATTTGATTGCGATGACGACGCATGGTCACCGCTTGCTGAGCGATTTTTTATACGGGAGCACGGCGGACAAGGTGCGGCATGAAGTCGACGTGCCGGTGTTGCTTTTGAAGGCGCGTGATTAGAGCGTTTCTTTTCAAGCTGCGCTCCTTTCGTTGTCATGTTGAGCGGAGCGAAACATCTCTGGCTATTTCCGATTCCCCAGCGCTGGGCGAACAGAAATAGTCAGAGATCCTTCGCTTTGCTCAGGATGACATTCGGAAAAAAGATGGCAGAGCGTTACATGCAATGAAGGCGCTTTTTCTGACCAACGAATATCCGCCGAATGTTTACGGCGGGGCCGGCGTGCATGTGGATTACCTCTCGCGCGAGTTGGCGAAACTGATGCCGATCGAGGTGCGTTGTTTCGGCGGCCAGGACCTATCGAATGGAGATCTTCGCGTGCGCGGATTCCAGGTGGACGATCTTGCCTATACTTGCCCACAGCCGTTGCGCTCGGTTTTTGGTGCAATACAGCGTTGCACGGATTTCAACGCGACGAAGATCGAAGCCGATCTCGTTCATTGTCACACTTGGTACAGCCATTTCGGCGGAATCCTGGCGAAGATGAATTACGGAATTCCGCTCGTGATTACCGTTCACTCGCTCGAGCCGCTGCGTCCGTGGAAGCGCGAGCAACTCGGAGGCGGGTACGATTTCACCGTCTGGCTGGAGAAGACAGCGCTGGAAATGGCGGATGCGGTCATCGCGGTTTCGAGTGAGACAAGGCGCGACATCGAACGGCTCTTCGGGGTGAAGCCGGAACGATTGCACGTGATCTACAACGGCATTGACCTCGATGAATATCACAAGGTCGACTCGACCACAGCGCTTGCCCGATTTGGGATCGACGGCAATAAACCATACGTTCTCTTCGTTGGCCGAATCACGCGGCAGAAGGGAATCGTGCATTTGGTGCGGGCGATCGAATTCATGGAGCGCGATTTTCAGGTCGTGCTTTGCGCCGGCGCTCCGGACACACCGGAGATTGGGCGTGAAATGGAGGCGGCAGTGGCGCGGGCGAGCGCGGATCGGCCGGGAATAATTTGGATCCGCGAGATGGTGGATAAACCGACCGCGATCGAACTTTACTCGCAGGCCGCAGTCTTTTGTTGCCCTTCGATCTATGAGCCTTTTGGGATTATAAATCTGGAAGCGATGGCCTGCGAGACGGCGGTGGTGGCGAGCGCGGTCGGCGGGATCAAGGAAGTGGTGGTCGACGGTGAGACTGGATTTCTGGTTCCGTTCGAGCTCGCGGGCGGCGATTCCTACGAACCGAAAGACCCGCTAAAATTCGCGCGCGAGCTCGCCGGGCGGATCAACGAAATGATGGCGAATGCAGAACTGCGCGAGCGATTCGGTCGAGCCGGAAGGAAGCGCGCGGAAGAAAAATTTAGCTGGTCGTCGATCGCAAAGCAGACGCAGGCGCTTTACCAAACACTCGTTAGGCGCGCGTAAGCCTCCATATGACAGACGGGCGAAAGATGGCACCTTGGCGGCGCCGCCATGTTTGTCGATCGGATCAAAGTTTTTGCGCAAGCCGGGAATGGCGGGCGGGGTTGCGTCAGCTTTCGACGCGAGAAATTTGTGCCGCGTGGCGGCCCGGACGGCGGGGATGGCGGACGCGGCGGCGATGTGATTCTGCACGCCGACGTTCACACTGATAATCTGGCCAATCTTTTCTACGAGCCGATCATTAAGGCGAAATCCGGCGGGCATGGGATGGGCAAAAAAATGCACGGCCGCGGCGCGCCGCCGAAAATCGTGAAGGTGCCGATCGGCACGGTCGTCTATTTGAGGGCAGCACCGGTGCCGAAAGTGCAGGAAAGCGAAGTCGATGGTCTTGAGAACCCGTATGCATCTGAGAGAACGATGGAAACTGTCCCAGAGCAAATCGCCGATCTTGCCTGCGAGGATCAGGAATTTGTCCTTTGCAGCGGTGGCAAAGGCGGGAAGGGGAACGTGCATTTCAAGAGCTCGCGCAATCGAGCCCCGGTGCAGTACAGCGAAGGCGATGAAGGCGAGCAGGGATATTTCCTGTTGGAGCTGCGCACGATCGCGGATGCGGCGCTGGTCGGTTATCCGAACGCGGGCAAATCGACTTTGCTCGGGAAAATTTCCGCGGCTCATCCGAAAGTTGCATCCTATCCATTCACGACTTTGCGGCCGAGCGTCGGCGTGGTCGAGCTGGATGAGTATCGGCGGGTAACCGTCGCGGACGTTCCCGGGTTAATCGAGGGCGCGCATCGGAACGTGGGTTTGGGTCACGATTTTCTGCGGCACATTACGCGGTGCCGGTATCTGCTTTTCGTGCTGGATACCGCGGGGAGCGAAGGACGGCACCCGATCGAAGATCTGCAGAATTTGCGCCGGGAGATCGATCTCTATGATTCGCGACTCTCGCAGCGCCCTTGGCTTATCGTCGCGAACAAGACCGACCTTCCGGCGAGCGACGATCATCTGTCGGCGCTACGCGAAAGGTTTCCTGGGGTCACGATTATTCCTGTCAGCGCGTCCAGTGGGGAAGGAATCGAGTTCTTGAAGGATGAGCTGGGAAGGGTCCTCGGCGAAATTCCGACCGAGAGCGAAGCTTTGATTTCGGTTGAATCCGATCAGAAGAGCATAGCCGAATAATTAACAAGCTGAACGAGTTCGAGAAAAGTCAGCGCTTTCAAACATGGCCGAGAGGGTAATAGCGAGTTATTGCACGACGTTTTTAAAAGCGGAGATGCTGCACATTTATCGGCAGGTCTCGTCTCTGCAGAGCTATCGGACTTTCGTGATGACGAAAGCGTTGCAGAACGGCCAGCGCTTTCCGTTTGACGATATCGAGATCATTCCAAAGCCGAGGACCAATCCGATCCGGCACTGCTGGATGAAGTATATCGAGCGGCGTCCCCCGATCGTTTATCGCGGCGAATATCAAATGCTCGCGTCGCTCCTGGAACGGCGCGGGGCGGATTTGATGCACATTTATTTCGGACACACCGGGGTGCATCTGCTGCCTTTCATCAAACGATGGGATAAACCTTGCGTGGTCTCTTTTCACGGAGCGGATGTGGCAAAGAAGACGGACATTCGCGATTACGGTCCGAAATTGAAGGAGCTTTTCGACGCAGTCCCGCTCGTCCTGGCGCGCTCGCGTTCACTGGCCGAACGACTGATTAGCCTGGGTTGTCCACCGGAGCGAATTCGCATCAACCGCACCGGTTTGCCGCTGAGAGAATTTCCCTTTGTGCAACGCGAGACGCCGCTTGATGGCCGTTGGCGCTTGCTGCAGGCCTGCCGGTTGATTCCGAAAAAAGGGGTCGCGACGACCCTTTGCGCCTTCGCCATTTTTCAAAAGCAGTTTCCGAAAGCGGAACTAGTCATCGCAGGGAAAGGACCTTTGCAGGCGCATCTCGAGGAGCTGGCCGAGGAACTCGGCGTTTCAGCGAAAGTGCATTTCCGCGGGTTCGTTTCTCAACCGCAGTTGATGGAGCTTTACGCGCAGTCGCACATTTTTCTTCATCCAAGCGAGACTCCGCCGGATCAAAACCAGGAAGGCGTTCCGAATTCTGTGCTTGAGGCGATGTCAACCGGTCTGCCGGTGGCGGCGACGCGCCACGGCGGAATTCCGGAAGCGGTCGAGCATGGCCGCGGCGGGTTTCTGGTCGAAGAACGCGACTTCGAAGCCCTGGCTGCGGCACTGAAAGCGATCGCTGGTTCCTCGACTGCGTTTCGCGAAATGGGATTGCTCGGGAGCGAATACGTCCGTGCGAATTTCGAGCAAAGCGCGCAGATTCATCAGCTCGAGGGACACTACAACGAAGCGGTTTCGCTCGGGACAGTAGCCGAGCCGGAGCGCGGTCGCGGGCGTGTCACGCAGCCTCTGGCAGAGATGGCCGGCGCGAAATAGCACTCGTTAGGCGGCGCCCCGCGCGAGCGTAAAATAGTGGCTTGTCATCCCGGTAAAAAGCGCTTTGGTATGCGCCCAAGCGCCCCCGTGTGCGGAGTATCTGGTCTTGCGGCCAGCCTCTCTGCGAGAAACATCGGGCCGCTCCCTTAACCCCGATGCTGCCGCGCTTTTTTCTCATCCTCGCTCTCGTTTTCGCCTCTTTGGGCGGGTCGTTGTGCGCGCAGGAAGCGGCCTTGGAGAGCTCGCACCAGGCGGTGGAGGAACACCATTTGCCCCTGAAGCCGGCCGTTCTTTTTCAGGTCGGCCAATTTACGATTACCAACTCCATGGTGGTGACTTGGTTCGTCGCCGCTGGAATTATCCTTCTCGCGCAGCTGTCGACGCGAAAGATCAAACCAGTGCCGACGGGCCTGCAGAATTTTTGGGAATGGATGGTCGAGAGTCTCTATAATTTCCTCGAGGGAATGATCGGTCCCGCCTTGGTGAAGCGAACCTTTTGGTTTTTCGCCACCATCTTCATCTTCATTTTGTCGCTCAACTGGTTCGGCCTTTTGCCAGGTGTCGGCACAGTCGGTTGGGGACATCAGACGGCTGGCGGATTTGAAGTCACACGCCCACTTCTGCGCGGGGCGAACGCAGATTTGAATCTTACTTTCGCGATGGCTTGCACCTTCTTCATTCTCTGGTGCGTTTGGGCGGTGCAAACCAACGGCTTTGGCGGCGTCATCATGCATCTCTTCGGTCCGAAAGGCGAGACGAAGGGCGTGCTCAGGATCCTGATGATTTTCATTTTCTTCATCGTCGGTTGGCTGGAAGTCGTTTCGATTTTGTTCCGGCCGATTTCGCTCAGCTTCCGATTGTTCGGAAACGTCTATGCAGGCGAGATCATGCTCGAATCAATGAGTCACATTGTGCCCTCTCTAGCATGGTTGATTCCGCTTCCGTTTTACTTTCTCGAACTGCTGGTCGGTTTTGTGCAGGCGCTTGTCTTTATGCTTTTGACTGCGGTCTTCACTCTTCTGATTGCCTCTCATGAAGGAGGGCACGAAGCGGCTCATCATTAAAAATTTTGGCCACATGACCGTGGTTCCCGCGGAGTGGCCGAAGCAACCAACCAAAAGAAAATATGATACTACCAATGTTAGCGGAAATCGGCGGAAGCATTCACGTGGGACTCGCAGCGCTTGGCGCGGCTATCGGAGTGGGATTGATCGGGATGGGCGCGGCGTCTGCCGTCGGTCGCAACCCCGGTGCGGCTACACCGATTCTGGTGCAGGCGATCTTGGCCATCGCGCTCGCGGAAGCGATCGTGTTCTACGCGTTGTTCCTGGTTAAGTAATTCGCGCGCTCTTGCGCGGAATTCGCACAACTCTACATGAACATTCTCGTGCTGGCTGCCATCACCGATATCGCTCGCGAAACGGGAGAAACCTTCGGATTCGATCTGAAGATCTTTCTCTCGCAGGTCGTGAGCTTTGTCATCGTGGCCTTGTTGCTCCGGCATTTTGCCTACAAGCCAATCCTCGCGGTGCTCGCGCAGCGCCGGCAGCAAATTGCCGACGCGCAGCTCAATGCGGAGAAAATTAAGCAGCAACTTGCGGAGGCCGAACAGCGGCACAGCGAGATCCTGACGAAGGCGAATGCGCAGGCGCAAAAGATGATCGACGACGCGCGCGAAAGTGCGTCGCTCGTGGGCGAACGAAAGCAGCAGGAAGCGGTCGCGGCCGCGGAGCAGATCATGGCAAAAGCGCGCGAAGCGAGCACGATCGAGCACGAGCGCGTCATGACAGATTTGAAGCGGGAAATGGGACGTCTGGTCGTCGATACGACGGCGAAAGTGACCGGCAAAGTGCTTACCTCCGAAGATCAACGACGTCTGCAAGACGAAGCTTCCCGCCAGATCGCCTCCTGATTTTTTGCCTCACGAATGAAGATCAACAAGGAAACGCGTCAGCTTGCGAAGGGTTTGCTTCGCTCCAGTTTGACCGACGGGAAACTGGACAGCGGACGGATCGCTGCGCTGGTGAAAACGTTGATCGAAAAGAAGCCGCGCAATTACATCAAAGCGCTCGACGCTTACAAGCGTCTCCTCCGTCTGGAAGTGGAGAAACGCACCGCCACGATCGAGAGCGCGAGCGAGCTGCAACCGGATGCCGCCCGCGAGATTATCGACAACTTGAAACGGACCTACGGCGTCGATTTGAATCCACATTTCATCACCAACCCTGAGTTGTTAGGCGGGATGCGGATTCGCGTCGGCAGCGATGTGTGGGATAGCAGCGTGCGCAACCGATTGCAGCGGCTGGAGCAACAGTTTTAACCCTACTTATTTATGAGCAGCATTCTGGAAGAAATCGAAACGCAGATCGCGGGACTGAAAACCTCGACGACCAAAAGCAACGTCGGCGTCGTCCGCGAAACCGGTGATGGCGTGGCCCGAATCGAAGGATTGAGCGACGTGATGTTGAACGAGATGGTCGAGTTCTCGAGCGGTGTCACTGGTCTTGCGCTCAATCTGGAAGAGACCGAAGTCGGCTGTATTTTGCTCGGCGACACCACGAAGGTAATGGAGGGAGATGAAGCCCGCACCACTGGAAAGTTGCTCCAGGTTCCGGTTGGCAAAGGTTTGCTCGGCCGCGTCGTCAACACGCTCGGTCAACCGCTCGATGGCAAAGGTCCGGTAAAATCCGACGTTTCGTACCCTGTCGAAAAAATCGCGCCGGGCGTCATCAAGCGCAAAAGCGTCAACCAACCCGTGCAGACGGGAATCATGGCGATCGACGCAATGATCCCGATCGGTCGCGGCCAACGTGAGTTGATCATCGGCGATCGCGCGACCGGTAAATCGGTCATCGCCCTCGACACGATTATTAGCCAGGCCCGCCTGAACAAGGCTGGCGAAGAAGGTAAGCTGAAAGATTTCCGTCCGCTCTACAGTATCTATGTCGCGATCGGTCAGAAGAACTCCAACGTCGCCCGAGCCGTCGCCGTCCTGGAAGCGAACGGTGCGATGCCTTATACCACGATCGTTTCCGCTCCCGCCTCGGACACGGCGACGAATCAATACCTGGCCCCGTTCGCCGGCGCGGCCATGGGCGAATGGTTCATGGATAATGGAATGGATGCGCTCATTATCTTTGACGATCTTTCCAAACACGCGGTCGCCTACCGGCAGGTCTCGTTAGTCTTGAAACGCCCGTCTGGACGCGAAGCTTATCCGGGCGACGTCTTCTATCTCCATTCGCGTTTGCTCGAGCGCAGCGCGCGCGTCACGGAAGACGCGGGCGGCGGATCCTTAACTGCGCTGCCGATTATCGAAACGCAGGCCGGCGACGTTTCCGCTTACATTCCGACGAACGTCATCTCGATCACGGACGGACAAATTTATCTCGAGACCGATCTGTTTTACCAGGGCGTGCGTCCGGCGATTTCGGTCGGTCTCTCCGTCAGCCGTGTGGGCTCGGCGGCGCAGATCAAGGCGATCAAACAAGTCGCCGGAAAGATTAAACTCGATCTCGCGCAGTTCCGCGAGCTGGCGGCCTTCGCGCAGTTTGGTTCCGACTTGGATGCGGCGACCAAGGCGCGACTCGATCGCGGCCAGCGTATCGTCGAGCTCTTCAAGCAGGGCCAGTACAACCCTATTCCGGTTGAGGATCAGGTCGCGGTTTTGTGGGCGATGCAAAATGGTTATCTGGACTCCGTGCCGGTGGAGAAAGTGAAAGCCTTCCAGCTAAAGCTGCAGGAATTTTTGCGCACGCGGAAAGAAGCGGTCCTGAACAAGATCGTGGAAAAGAAGGCGCTCGATAAAGATCTCGAGTCCGAATTGGCCGCGGCTTTGGACGAATTCAAAACGACCTGGCAATGATTTCGTTGCTCGAGTCGGAATCTTTCATGCCTGGGCCCGCTCTCCCTGATCTAAAGAACGAGATTCATCTCGTCCGTGGTGAGCGCGTCATGTTCGACTCAGCTCTTGCCGAAATCTACGGCGTTCCGACGAAGCGGCTGAATGAACAGCTTAAACGGAATCAGAAAAGATTTCCGAACGACTTCGCCTTTCAGCTTACGCCCCAAGAATTTACAAACTTGAGGTCGCAAATTGCGACCTCAAGTTCGAAGGCGCTCCGAGGGAAGAAAATCTTGAGGTCGCAAGTTGCGACCTCAAGTTACGGTGGCCGTCGCTACCAACCGTGGGTTTTCACCGAACATGGCGCCATCATGCTGGCGACGGTGCTTAACAGTGAGATAGCGGTTGAAGCCAGTGTCCGCGTCGTTCGTGCTTTCGTGCAGTTGCGCGAGTTGGTCTCGGCCAATGGAACGCTGGCGCGCCAGCTGGCCGATCTCGAAAGTAAGCTCGGCGCGCACGACCAGGCGATCGCGCAGCTTTTCCAAGCTATTCGTAGCCTGATCGCACCGGCTCCGGCGAAGAAGCGCGAGATTGGATTTCATGTGAAGGAAACTGCGCCACGCTATCGCGTGAAGAGGAAAGCCTAACGAATGGCGAATACGAAAGATATCCGGCGCCGGATCAAGTCGATCCGCAACATTGGTCAATTGACCAAGGCGATGCAGATGGTCGCTGCCTCAAAGATGCGCAAAGCGCAGCAGCATGCCTTGGCGGGACGGGCGTACGCGCGTTTGATGAATCGAGTTCTGGTCTCTTTGCAACGAAGGACCGATCCGAAATTGCATCCGCTCCTGCAAGTGCGCGAAGTTAAGAAGGAATTGGTTATCATCGTTAGCAGCGACAAAGGGCTGGCGGGCGCCTTGAACACAAACCTGTTTCGTGAAGCGGCCACCTTCGATGCGGGCAAGACGGTCTTCGTCGTTGCGGGTCGCAAAGCCCGTCAATTTCTCTCGCGCACGCGTCGCGAAATCCTGGCTGATTTCGAATTGAAAGACGCGCCGACTTTCTCGGAAACAAAAGTGATCTCCAAGTTTGCGACGGAAAAGTTCCTCAGCGGAGAGGTGGACAAGGTCACGCTTCTCTACACGCACTTTATTAATACCGTTAATCAGAAACCGGTCGCGCAAACGCTTCTGCCTATCTCGGACTTTGACGTGATGGGCGTGGAAGATCAGAAGCAACCCTTCGGTGATGGCGGTGGTGATCCAATGGGCGGCTACGTTTTCGAGCCGACCGCGGAGGCGGTGCTCGACGTTATACTGCCTTACTATCTGCAGTACGAGGCCTTCCAAATGATTCTCGATGCGCGCGCCTCGGAGCACAGCGCGCGCATGGTTGCGATGAAGAATGCGACCGATAACGCCTCTCAGTTTATTAAAGACCTGACCCTAGAATACAACAAGATGCGCCAGGCCAGCATCACGACCGAGTTGCTCGAAATTTCGACCGCGCAAATGGCGGTCGGCAGCTAACCAGCAGTTTTATGAATACAGGAAAGATCGTCCAAGTAATCGGTCCCGTGATCGACGTCGAGTTCGCGAGCACGAAGGAACTCCCGCGCATCTATAACGCGCTCGAAATCGAGTACGAGGTCAACGGCAACCCAACCAAGCTCACTCTCGAAGTGCAACAGCATCTCGGAGAAAACTGGGTCCGTGCAATCGCCATGTCCTCGACTGAAGGCTTGAAGCGCGGGATGCCGGTTACCGATACCGGCGGCCCTATAACCGTTCCCGTGGGGGAGGGAACTCTCGGCCGCGTCTTCAATGTCACAGGTGATCCAGTCGATAATCGAGGCCCGGTCACCTACACCAAGCGTTATCCGATTCACCGTAAAGCTCCCGAACTGACCGAGCAGGACACCGGTTCCACCATCCTCGAAACAGGGATCAAGGTCATCGACCTCATCTGCCCATTCACGAAAGGTGGAAAAGTTGGCGCATTTGGTGGCGCGGGCGTCGGCAAAACCGTCGTCATTCTGGAGCTGATCAACAATATCGCGAAAGGTCATGGCGGCTTCTCGGTTTTCGCTGGCGTGGGCGAGCGCACCCGGGAAGGCAACGACCTTTACACCGAGATGAGTGAAGCCGGCGTCATCGATCAAAAGGATCTGAGCAAATCCAAAGTCGCGCTTGTTTACGGACAGATGAACGAACCTCCGGGCGCTAGGTTACGTGTCGCGCTTTCCGCTTTGGCGATGACGGAATATTTCCGCGACGAGCGCAACCAGGACGTCTTGTTGTTCATCGATAACATCTTCCGCTTTTCTCAGGCAGGCTCGGAAGTCTCGGCTCTTCTCGGCCGCACCCCTTCGGCGGTCGGTTACCAACCGACGCTCGCCGCGGAAATGGGCGATCTCCAGGAAAGAATTACCTCGACCAAAAAAGGTTCGATCACGTCCGTCCAAGCCGTCTATGTGCCGGCAGACGATCTGACTGATCCCGCGCCTGCGAACACATTTGCGCATCTTGATTCCACCATCGTGCTCGAGCGTTCCATCGCGGAACTCGGCATTTATCCGGCGGTCGACCCGCTCGCTTCGACTTCGAAATCGCTCGCGCCCGATATCGTCGGCGAAGAGCATTACGCGGTCGCGCGCGGTGTCCAAAAAGTGCTTCAACGCTATCGCGACCTCCAGGACATCATCGCCATTCTTGGAATGGATGAGCTCAGTCCGGAGGATAAACTTTCCGTGCTGCGGGCGCGGAAAATCCAGCGCTTTCTCAGCCAGCCGTTCTCGGTCGCAGAAGTCTTTACCGGCACCAAGGGGGAATATGTCTCAATTCCCGAAACGATTCGCGGTTTCAAGGAAATCCTCGAAGGCAAACATGACGAGGTCCCGGAAACGAATTTCTACATGAAGGGCGGCATCGACATGATCCAGGAAAAAGCCGCCTAACGAGTAATGGCAGCAACGCTTAGATTGGAAATCGTCACGCCGGAAGCGATCGCTTATTCGGAGGACGTCGAAATGGTCACGCTTCCGGGAACGGAAGGAGAAATCGGCGTTTATCCGAATCACGTGCCGTTGCTCACGACCTTGAAGCCGGGCGAGCTGCGCGTGCTGAAGGGCGGGCGAACCGACTTTCTCGCGGTCGGCGAAGGCTTCGTGGAGATCAAAGGCGATGCCGTTTCTGTGCTCACCGATGTCGCGCTCGAAGCTTCGAAGATCGATGCCGGCGCGGCGGAAGAGGCAGTTGCTCGCGCGCAAGCGGCCATGAAAGAAGATCACAGCGCGGAAGAAGTCGCTTCGATTCAGGCGACCCTGCAAAAAGCGCTCGCGCAATTGCACGTCAAACGCCGCCGCCATCTGTAGAGTCGCGCGCTTGCGCGCATCACTGTGCAAACGCCCGATGCGCTAGGTTTGATCGCCGGTAGTGGCATTTATCCACGACTCGTCGCGCAGCATGCCCGCGCCGCGGGGGTCAAAAAGATTTTCGCGGCCGCCTTTTCTGGCGAGACCGATCCGGCTTTGGCGAATGAGGTCGATCGAATCGAATGGCTGCGCGTCGGGCAACTCGGGAAATTGCTCGCGGCCTTTAAGGATAACGGCATCCGCGCGGCCATGATGGCAGGCCAGATCGCGCCCAAAAATCTTTTCGATTTGCGGCCGGACTGGAAAGCGCTCCTGCTTCTCGCGCGTCTCCAGCGTAGCAACGCCGAAACTATCTTCGGCGCGATCGCAGACGAGCTAGCTCATATCGGAGTGGAGCTTTTGCCAGCGCTCTCGTTTCTCGATGACTGCATCGCGCAGCCGGGAATAATAGCGGGGCCGCGCCTAACGAGACATGAAGAAGCGGATGTCGCTTTTGGTTTCGAGATCGCACGGGAAATCAGTCGCCTCGATATTGGCCAGACCGTGATTGTGAAAAACGGCACCGTCCTGGCCGTCGAAGCGTTCGAAGGGACAAACGATGCGATCCGTCGCGGAGGACAGCTGGGCCGCAAAGGAGCCGTTGTGGTGAAGATATCAAAACCCGAACAGGACATGCGCTTCGATGTTCCGGTTATTGGAGTCGAGACCGTCCGCGTGGCCGTCGAGGGAAAGGTCCGCGTGATTGCGTTGGAAGCGGGACGCACCTTGTTGCTCGAGAAAGAAAGCGTGATCTCGCTCGCTCTCGAATCCAAGATCTCGATCGTCGCGAGATAATTCCTACGGGGTCGTCGTCGCTGATGGTTGCGCGACGGGCGAGGGCGTCGCGCCTCCCTGCGCCGCGGCAACTTCCGGCCGCAGTTTCGCATCGTCCGTTTCGCTGCCGTTTGATTGCGCTGGCTTCGAGCAGGAAAAAAAGCTCGCGGCCACGAAGGCGAGCGCGAGACAAGGCTTATTCAAGTGCATCCGATTCCTTCGTCCATACGCTCGCCGCTGCAACGACAGCATATGAAGTTCCTCGTTGCAAAGCGCGGTGGCACATCGGAAAATCCGCAGTCAGCAGGGGTCTTAGCTCAGTTGGTAGAGCACCGCAATGGCATTGCGGGGGTCAGGGGTTCGAACCCCCTAGGCTCCACCATCACTCGTTAGGGCCTAACGAGTTGATTAAGTGTGATCCCGCGTTGGCTTTCGTGACATCACCTTCATCGCACTGGTGATGACCTAGGCCGGTGGCACATAGCATAGTCGCCGCCATCATGGCCACCGCCCGCGCGGCGCTTTCCAATTCCAGCGCCTTCCGCTGCTCCCACGGGTTCGCCTATTTACTCCTTTGGAGCCTAACCCCAAAACTGAATGCCTTGCGGCCGGACCGCTCTTGCCGGCCACGATGTGGACCGCCGTAGTCGCGGCGAGGGAGGGGACTTCCACCGGGGCGGCGCAAGCGCTCGAGCAACTGGCTCGCGCCTATTGGCGGCCACTTTTTGTCTTCCAGCGGCAGCGCGGAACAAGAACTAGTGGAAAGCGAGCGTGGCGCGACCACGACGCGGCTGCGGAAGATGTGCAGGGGTTCTTCGCTCACCTGTTAGGCCGGGATTTCCTCCGCTTCGTCCAGCCGCGCGAAGGACGTTTTCGCACTTTCTTGCTCACGGCCTTTACGCGTTGGCTTGATGACCAGCGGGATCGCGCGCAGGCCGGCAAGCGCGGCGGTGGCGCGACGCCCATCTCTCTCGACGAATTCGATTCGCTCGGTGGTTTCGCGACCTAAAGTGATGAACCTCCAGAAGCCGCTTTCGATCGCCATTGGGCGCGTGAAGTCTTCGATGCGGCGCTCGTCAGGCTGGGAGAAAACTGGGCGGAACGGAGAGAGCTCTTCGTTGCCTTGCGCGTCTCCCTCACGGGCGGCGCAGAGAGCGAAGAATACGCCAGCATCGGAGCGCGTCTCGGCCTGAGCGAAGGTGAGGTGAAAAAAGCCGCTTTCGATCTGCAGGCGAAATTCGCCCGGATCATTCGCGAAGAAGTTCGGCGCACGGTGCGTGACGATGCGGCGGTCGATGAGGAGTTGCGTTACCTGATCCGGCTCCTGCGACAGTAACTTTCGCGGAAAATTCCGTTCATCCTGTCTGCAATTTATGCCGCTCATTGCGACCTCAACTTGTCCTGCGTGCGGAGCTGTCTTGGCCGGCGGTTCCTGCGTAGCCTGCGCGCTTGAGCAGGCACTTGTCGGTCCGGCGGAGTTCGACACTTTGCATTCGAGTGGCACGCAGCCCGCGCGTGATTTCTCTTCCTTCGCGGCGCCTAATCTCCCTTGTCGCTTCGGGGGGGTATCAACTCAAGCGCGAGCTTGCCTTCGGCGGAATGGGGGTGGTTTATGAAGCGGAGCAAATTGCTTCGAAGCGCGACGTCGCGCTGAAAATGATGCGCGGGTTTTTCTTCGCGCACGATGAAGACATCGCGCGCTTTCGCACGGAGGCGGAAGCGGTCGCGCGACTGGATCATACGCACATCGTGCCGATCTACGACATCGGCGAAGAGAGCCAGCAGCCGTTTTTCACCATGAAATCATGGAAGGCGGAAGCCTGGCCGAGCGTTTGAAAGGCGGGTCGCTTCCAATGAGAGCGGCCGTGGAAATGATGACTCAGGTCGCGCGTGCGGTTCATCACGCGCACCAGCGCGGCGTGCTTCATCGCGATTTAAGCCCGGAAATATTCTCTTCAACGCCGCCGGCGAACCGTCATTGACCGACTTTGGTTTGGCCAAGCTAACCGATCTCGACAGCGCGATGACGCTCTCGCAATCGATGCTTGGCACGCCGCAATACATGTCGCCCGAACAAGCCGCGGGGAAGGCGCGGGATCTTAGCACCGCGAGCGACGTCTGGTCGTTAGGCGCGATTTTGTATCAGCTGGTCACGGGCAAGCTCCCCTTCGAAGCGCAAAGCACGCCGGAGATTTTCCGTCGCATTGTCGAACAGGATCCTTCGCCGCGTGACTCCCGCACAGCTGACGGAAATCCAGTTCTACAGCGATAGCGGCCTGACCATGCTTGGCCTTGCCGGTTACGCGACCAGCTTAAATGGCGAGGTCCTGCCTGACGGTGTTGTATCCGTGCCGGAACCGGCCCCGGTAATTGCGGCTGCGTTTCTCGTGGGCGCGATCGCCTGGCGGGAGCGGAAGCGCTTCTTGGCCAAACCGCGGAGCGTTTAACTCTGGGGAGCGTAAGACCTCGCAAAAAGAGTTCAACTTTTTCGGTAACTTCGTCCCGGGTCTTTGCGCGGCTCTGATGACAGAATGAGCGAGGTTTAGATCCTCTTTTCTGAGCAAATAATCCGCATGCCAGCTTAATGAAAACAATCCCGCCAACGCCGTGGTCGGCAGCCCCAGCGCGCTCGATCCGTATTATGACGACACCCACACCTCAGCGCTCGTGAATGGCGCGCGCGCCGCCGACAATGTTAGCTTCACTATCACCGGCGAAACGCTCCGTCTCATTCCCAGCGCCAACTACGAGGCGAAGAACATCTAACCCTCCGAGTCCGTGCCGGCCACCAAGGCGGTCTCTTTTCCGAAAAAGCGTTCACCGTGACGACCGCGAACGTTCCCCGTACCGAGCTATAACTCTGGCGCCACACCTACTTCGGCAGCTATGACAACGCCGCGCCGGCGCCATCCAATGCGAAGCCCGGCGTCGCGACGTTAAAGCGGCAACATGCTGGACTTCACCTATCAGCGTGCGAAAACGCCCATCGCCGACGGAGTCGCGAGTCGTGTCGGATGTCCTTTCGCGTTTCAGAGACACGCATGGCAGCGGGTCTTTCGCCGGGATCACAAAAGGTCTTGGAGGGGGAGCGACCCTTGAGAAATCAGCGATCTGAATCGGCTTTGTTGGCCAAATCAGGCGAATTTCATAAAGGGGAACCCTTAGGCTCCAGTTCCTTTTGACAGTTCTTTAGAGGAGGGAAGGAACAAAGATCGAGCGTAATCTCCTCTTTGGAAATAACGATTTCCTTCGTGATGCATTCCACGATTTTGCGTTTCTCCGCTCTGGATGGCGCCGATTGTGGTTTCGTTTCCCCCTAACGAGATTGTTTCGTTAGGTTTTGTTGTCCTGTGCCACGGTGATGATCACTTTCCCACGAGCGTGACCCGCTTCTAGATAACGGATGGCTTCAGCGATCTGACTCAGTGGGTAAGTCTTGTCGATCACCGGCGTGACCTTTCCGGCTTGCATCAGATCGCCAAGGAAGGTTAGGTCTTGTTTAGTTACATCCGCCATAAACATCCCCATCTTCTGGCTTATAAATGGCGACATCAGGAGCGCTTTGAGCGGCCGGCCCATCGGACCGATCAAGCCGCCGTCGTTTGGCCCGCCACCTCCGATCATTACACAGATCCCATTGGGCGTTAAGGCATTCCTGAATCCCGACAAAGGCTGGTTGCCCACATTGTCGAGAAGGACGTCGTAACGTTCATTACCTCTCGTGAAATCATCCTTGGTGTAATCAATGACGTGATCGGCGCCGAGGGAGCGGACCAAGTCCAGGTTCCTTGTGCTGCAGACGCCGGTTACCTCCGCGCCGAGTGACTTAGCGATCTGGACGGCGAACGTTCCGACCCCTCCGGACGCGCCATTGATTAAGACCTTCTGTCCCGGCTGAACCTTTCCCTGGTCGCGCAGACCCTGTAATGCGGTGATAGCCGCGACTGGGATTGAAGCAGCTTGCTCAAAGGTGAGGTGGGACGGTTTTAGGATTATTTGTCGATCCGCGCGAACGCAGACATACTCAGCGAACGCGCCGAATTTTTGTCCGAATACTTCATCGCCTGGTTTAAACTGCGTTACGTTCTTACCCACCGCTTCGACCTCACCGGCGAGGTCGACCCCCAGTCGAGGGTTCTTTGGTTTGCGTAGCCCCATCATCCCAACGCGCGCGATGACTGGGTTTCCACGGAGGAAATGCCAGTCCAATGGATTAACCGAAGCGGCGCGGACTTTGATCAGAATCTGATCGTCGTTAGGCACCGGCTTCTTGATGGCCCTGACCTCAAGGACATCAGGCGATCCATACTCGGTGTAGATGGCGGCTTTCATGTGCGGTTCTCCTGTTTCGATAGGTGCCTGTTGCGCACCGGTCGCCCAAGCGTAGGCGGCGAAGCCTGCGATCAATATCACGATCGCGTAGAAGAGACGGCGAAGGATCCGCCAGGTCCTTCCTTTGCGACGTGGTGGTTTTCCTGCGGGCGATTCGAGGCTTACATTGGTGGTCATGCTGTTGTTTTTTCTAATTTACTTCGCAAATCCGATAGGTGCTTTTAGTCCTTTGATTAGTAGCCAAAGGCCGAGGCCGACTTCGTAGAGGCCCATCGGCATCATGTAGATCATCCCCACGCGGTCCCAAACGAGCGGGAAGACCATGGTAACCAAACTCATGATTCCCAGGAGTAGTGACGCGAAGATGCCGAGCGCAGCCAACCCGCGCGGGATGTAGCGTGATTTCAGCCACAAGTAGCTGAACACAGCCGACCCACACCCGAGAAACACGAATCCGATGCTGAGTCCGATTCCGTAAAGGCTAAGGAACCCCCGGGCCAGCGCCCGCAATTGCACGGCGTCGATAGCTTGCAGATAGTCGGCCCCGCTTAGCAGGCGTAAGACGATGAAAGCAGTTAGCGTAGTGACGCCGATGATCGCGGTTTCAACCAGCCGGAAGAACGACGCGAGTAAGGCTACGTCCCGGTTGATGCGCCGGAGGATGACGTAAAGGCCCCAGAACAAGACGATGTCGCACACATAGACGAGCAAGTCGCCTACGATGCTGAGTCGGAAGAGAGCCTCAGAGCCGGATATATTCATCGCCGTCTTTACAGCGTCCCGCGGGATGATGAATCGACCGCGGATGGATTCGCCGAAGATGGAGAGAGCCATGGCCAAAAGGTAGAGGAAGCCAACGACCTTGGCCGCGGCATGTTGGGCGGGTTCGATCGTGGAATTGGTCTCGGATCTCAGTGGCCGCTCGGTCAATACATCTATGCTCATATGTGCTTCTCGTTAGGTGAGTGACTGAATTAATTGCGCAGGCGAATCAGTGTTTTCGGCTAGAACTGCACTGCCGGCTTGTTCCTTCCAGCGTGGGACGTTCACGCCCTTCACCAGGAGCCAGATAGTGAGAGATAACTCACCGATGCCACCGGGAATGATGTTATAGGGAGCAAGACTGTTCGAAAGGGGCGGGAAGAGAAAGGTCAGCCAACCGATACCAGCGAATATCATCAGCGCACCGATAAGTCGTGGGAGAAAGCTCGAGCGGACGATTAGGTAGCCGACGCCAAGACAGTGTAACCCGAAGAAGACCAGGCCGAAGTTGTTGGCCTGAATACGCGCCTTCAGAACGATGAGGGTCAGCGCCTGCAACTGTTCCGTGGTGAAGCTGCTTCCGATCTGTCCTGGTTTTAGGAGAAGGAACGGCACGACATCGAAGACGCACGCCAGGGCCCCGATGGCGCAGCCGACCAGGCTGAAGAATGCTGCCAGCAAGGAAAGGCTTCGGTTTACCGGCTTGAGGACCTCATAGACAAACAGCGTCGCGCCGACATAGAAGGCGCCAGATATGAGAAGGGCCGAGGTACTCCACTGAAATAACGTTTCGTTAGCCAGCAAGTTGATCGCGGTCGCGGCCGCATCCCGAGTTACAATCAGGCGGGTAGCGATTGCCATCGCCACGACGCTCGTTATGAAAGTCATCAACCAGCAGAAGCCGCCCATTCGGGCTTTGAAGAGCGGTGACCTTTCTGACGTGCGAAGTGCTTTCATTCGACCGTGATTACTATTTTGCCACGCGTGTGGCCTTCTTCGAAATACCGCATCGCTTCCGCCGTCTCGCTCAACTTGTAAGTCCGGTCGATGACGGGTTTCACTTTTCCCGTTTGCATAAGGTCGCTCAACAACTTCAGATCTTCTTTGTCCAGTTTCGTTCCATATCCGACGAACTTCTGGTCGACGAATCGTGACAACAGTCTCGCTTTGAAAATCCCAGCTACACGCCCCAATATGCCCGGGTGTAGTCCTGCTCCTCCGATTCCGGCCAGGACGCAGATGCCATTAGGAGTTAAGACCCGGCGGCGATCGGAGAAGGAGTGGTTGTTAACGTTATCGAAAATCACGTCGTAACGCTGGTCACCTTTGGTGAAATCTTCCTTGGTGTAGTCGATCACGTGATCCGCGCCGATTGATCGGACCAGGTCGAGATTCCGTGGGCTGCAAACGCCGGTGACTTCTGCGCCGAGTGACTTCGCGATTTGCACCGCGAAGGTGCCCACGCCTCCCGTAGCGCCGTTGATCAGAACCTTTTGCCCTGGCTGCATGTTACCCTTGCGAAGACCCTGTAAGGCGGTGAATCCCGCCCATGCTACACAGCCCGCTTGTTCAAACGTGACATTAGCCGGCTTGAGGACCAACCCTCGCTCGCGGGAACAGGTATACTCCGCAAGAGTAGGACGACCCACGCCAAAGACTTCGTCGCCCGGTTTGAACAGCGTCACGTTCTTGCCAGCCGCTTCCACCCGGCCAGCCATATCGTTGCCTAGCCCTGTCTTCTCTGGTTTGCGCAGCCCGAACATCAGGCGAAGCGGCGCCGGCCCGCTCATCGCGCCCGGATCAATAAAATTGAGAGAAGCCGCGCGCACTCTGATCAAAACCTGATCATCATTCGGAACAGGCTTTGTAACGTCTTCAAGCTTGAGAACGTCAGGTGAACCATACTCGCAGTAGACAATAGCTTTCATCCGCGCAGCTCCGGCAGGAATGCTGCGGCCGCAGTCGTTAGTCGAAGTCCAGTAGGCGAACTGGAACCACGCGAAGAGGACGAGCAAAAGCGCGAACGCGCTGCGTTTCAGATTTCGTTTCCACTTCATAGCTCACGCAACCACCGAAACAGGGACCGCATGCCTCGCTGGTTGCTCCTTGGCGCCCCAAACCAGAAGCCAAAACATAATGGGCAATTCTCCCAGCTCGAGAAAACCCGCGAGCTGGCCAATAACCGCCGCCAGTTGTGGCAGAACCAAGATTTTAAACGAAGCGACCAGGTAGCCTGCTCCGGCGAGGAACAAGGATATACCTATCCAGCGGGGGATGAAGCCCGATCGAATAGCCAGCGTTCCGAATGGAAACAACCAAAGACCCCAGAAGATGGAAGCGATCAGGATGCCCTGGCTGTGCAACCGGATAAACAGGTAGGCGAGGGCATCCAGTTGTCGCTTATCGAAGACGGAGAGGTAATCCGCGCCGCTTACGAGAGTCAGGGCCGCGATCTCGTTAAGCACATTGAGAAACACAATCGGCACAGAAACTAACGCGCCTAGGATGACTAACTGCCGGGCATGCGTCTTACTGACCGGCTTGAACAAGCGGTAAAGAGCCAGAACTAGAAATACGCAGATAACCTGATGAAATAGTTCGCTGCCGATACCTAGACGAAGGAGCCACTCGGAAGCTCTGATGTTATCGGCCGTCGCCGTCGCATCTTTCGACACGATTAGCTTGTTCGGCACAATCATAAGGCCGAGAGGGGCCGTGACCCCGAGCGCTAAGTACCAGAGTCCCGCGATTCGTGCCTGTTTCTTAATCGAATTCATGTCGTGGCCTAAACCTGTAGATTGATGTCTTTGTTCATTCATTGTGCGGGAGTGGTGAGTAGCATCGAATCGTGTCGGACAATGACTGGTAACGGGTGGCGGCGGCGGACCCGCCACAGCCAATAGAACATCGCGCCGAAGATCAGGAGGATCGGGAGCATGCGCATCGGCGCAGTCGTCAGTGGCTCCGGTAGGATTTTCGCCACCCGCTCACGGATGGAGAAGAAGGATCCGGCCGCGATGAAGAGCGCGAAGCACATCCGCCACAGATGCCGCGCCAGTCGCGGCCCGCCGCGAGGCAGGCCGGATCGCATAGTGCGCACGTCGCCGGCGGCCGCCAGGAGCATGATAGTCGCAAGGAAGAAAAACATCGCGAACGGGACGCCGTCGAGAACGCCGTGAGGGCTATTGAAGGCTTTTAGGCCTCCTAGGATGTCGAGGAGGGCCAGCCCGCTGACAAGGATTAGCGCAGCAACATTGAGACCGCGGGTCCAGGACGACACGGGGCGGACAGTGGTAAGCGCCGTGACAACAAAATAGACCGCCATGAGACCGCCGCCGACATTCCCCAGGAACGCGGCACTTATACCCATGACTAGCATGGCATGGACGAATAACAGTCCGCTGCGGCGGTGGAAGGTTCCGCCTTTCTTTACCGACAAAGCTATTGCGCCTAGAACGAGGGCGAGCCCACCGGCGGCAATGTGGATAGGTAAAAGCGGGCTACTCATACTAGCTTTGTCGGACCAATTTCACTCGGCACGGAGAGCTTCGATTGGATTGATGCGCGCGGCGCGACGGGCGGGAAGCCAGCTAGCAACCAAGCCGACGGTCATGAGTAGTAGCGTTGTCCCGAGCAAGACGAGCGGGCTGCTTAGATGCATGCTCGGATTCGCGGAGGCGAGAAATCGCGTCACGGCGATCGCCCCGAATAATCCGACGACCGAGCCGATCAGGGCTAGCTTTACGCCTGCGACCAGGACGATGTGGGTGATGTCGCTAGCACCTGCTCCGAGCGCGAAGCGAATGGCGAACTCGCCACTGCGCTGCGCCATGGTCCGCGCGATGACGCCGTAAACCCCTAAGGAGGCGAGGGCCAGGCCTAGGAGGGCAAAGGCGCTCAGAATGTCGCGCAGGATGCTGGTCTGGTAGTTTGCGCGATCGATCGTTAGGTCTGCGGCCTGAAGCTGGCGCACCGGCAGGTCTGGATCCAGTTGTGTCATTACGCTGCGAATGCTTTGCACCAAAGTGGTGGGTGCAACGCCGGTGGTGCGCACTGCGATTTCATTATAAGGCCGCGGATCCTGAGCCATCGCCTGGTAAACTTGGAGAGTTACTGGACCGGGATCGGATAGGACTGACTTCACGTCAGCCGCGACGCCGACGATCTCGCCCCATTGCGGATTCCCGATGCCGGTTTGAGCTATCCGCCGGCCAATTGGGTCTTCCTTCCCGAATAAGCTAGTAGCTGTGTCCTGACTAATAATGAAGACCTTCGGCGCAGTGAGAATGTCACTCTCGCTAAATGCGCGTCCGGCTAGCACACGCGTTCCGAACGTTTCGAAGTAACCTGGACTAATGCTGTTGACGACTGCGGCTGGTTCGTGGCCGGGTTGGGGAAGCTCACGTCCTGCTACGAGGTACTTGCGGATGTCGGCCCAATTGAAGAACGGGGTAAAGGAAGAAATGCTAGCAGATGCGACACCGGGAATACCTTGGAGCCTTTCCAAGGTAAGACGGTGGAAGGTCGCAATCTTTTCGGGATCGGCATAACTAGCCGTGGGGAGCACGACTGTTCCAGTTATCAAGTGTTCGGACTGCCAGCCCTCGCGACTGTTATTTAGCTCATCAACGCCGCGAATAAAGAGCGCGGCGCCGGCGAGCAAAATCATGGCCAGGGCAAATTGACCGACGATGAGTGCCTGGCGGAAGCGTTTATGGCCACGACCTCCAGTCGAACCGCGCGCGCCGCTCTTCAGCGTGTCGTTTACATTCAACCGCAACGCGAAAAGCGCCGGCGCTAAGCCGAAGGCAACAGCGGTAACTAAGGAGGCAGCGAAGGCCCAACTGAAGACGCGCCAGTCAAAGGAGAAGACGATGCGTTCACCGTTTTCGCCAATACTCTTAAAAGAGAGCCAATCGGTGACCCAGCCCGCGACAAGGATCGAGCAGGCGCCACCTAGCACAGCTAGGAGGAGCGACTCCGCCACTAGTGGCTTAAGTAACTGCATGCGGGATGCGCCCAAAGCGGCACGGACAGCGAACTCGCGTGCGCGCGCCATGGTGCGGGCCAGTAGAAGATTGGCCAGATTTGAGCAACCAATCAGTAGCACGAATCCGGAAAGGCCGATGAGCATCCCCACCATCGCGCGGCCGCTTGTTTGCATAACGGTTTCGTTAAGCGGAATAGGGCGCCAGGTGCTACCAGCATTGACCTCCGGAAAGTCGGCCGCGAGACGCGATCCGAAATTGGCAATGAAACCATCCGCCGAAGCACGCGACACATTCGGCGCGCGCCGGCCGATAAGCCGGAGACTGGTAGTCCGACGATCCACGGATTTCTGTTGGTCGAGACCTAGCGGGCGGAAGAAGTCATAAGGACCAAAGTGACGCCAGTCGTTAAAGGAGGCCGGTAAGACGCCGATAATCTCGTGAGGTTCGCCGTCGACGCGGATGGTGCGACCGATAACATCGCTTCTCCCGCCGAAGCGTTGCTGCCAGCAGCGTTGACTGATGATAGCAACACGATCGTTACCCGGCAGATCTTCGCGCGGAAGGAAGTCGCGACCAAGCTGAGGCTGGACGCGAAGGACGGAAAAGAGGTTAGCTGTTGTGCGAAGAGCGCGAACCATCTCCGCGGGTTGACCAGGTTCCGAAAGGCTGGTGTCGCCCAGAGTGTAAGCAGCGATGTCGCCATAAGCTTGCATCTCGCGCTGGAGATCGAGGAAGTCGGCCGGCGAAACACGACCTACTGGATTCTGTGCGGTCGCGCGATCGATCCGATCCAGTTGTGCACTCTCTGGATAAGGGAGTGGCTTGATCAGGATGGAATTGAGGACGCTAAACATTGCGGTGTTGGCGCCAATTCCAAGTCCGAGGGTGACAACGGCGAGCAGAGTAAAGCCGGGACTGCTCGCAAGCGTGCGAGTGGCTAAGCGAAGGTTAGGCAGCAACATAAACAAGCAGGGATCAGTCGGACTAAGTCGTTAGGCAGAGTTAGGCTTACTTACTCACAGCCCGGTAATCACTGTAGGTAGCTACGGTATGGAATTTCCCTTGCTGCCCCATGCCCGATCCGGACATGTCGGAGGTCTGCTCCATGAGAAGCGGTTTTCCTTCAGGCCCGATGCGGTAACGCCCATTCGATTCGAATGCTTCCAGCTTCATTAGAAGCTTTATCCGCATCGACCTGACCGTGATGTGGATCTGCTCCGCAAAAGGGTTGGTCGTTGGCCTCGCCGACCGAAACGTCCGCGCTGGCATTCTGCGATACGTCCGTGTCCATTACCTTGACGGCGTCTTTCGGGAGAACGGGAAAATGAAATACCGTGCGGCCACGCGAATCAGTTGAAGTTGTCGAGGCCGTTTTGAAGTAGTCTGCCAGCCGATAGTAGCCAGGGACGCGGCGTTTCGCGACCTCCCCTTTAAAATCCTTCAAGGCATCGACCGAAGGTGTGGCGCCATCGACGGAGATAAGGGTCCAGCGCGCTTCGGCTGGCTTGGTTGGGTCGAATTTTTCGACGATGACCTTCTTCTCGACTTTCCCATTGGATGTCTGCTCGGTGTGGACGGTCCGGGTAAAGGCATAGTCATCCGGGTTGACACTTTGCGCTTGGGTTAGGATGCGTTGCATAAGTGCGTCGGGAGTTTGCTCCGCACTCGCGATAACAGCACCTCCGAGAAGTAAAATGGCGGCAAGGTTAGCTTCTGATGTGCATTCATATTCTGTAGCTGTGTGGATGACTTAGAGCGGGCCGCGATAACGGCGTAGCTGGATAGCGCCGGCGATGAAGCCTGCGGCGACGATTAACCCCAACCAAAGGCCGGGACTGCTGAAGAATTTAAGCGGATCGAGCTGGGTGAGCCGATCGACCATCGGGACGTGCACGCCTTTTGGATATTGCACGACGACAAAGGCCTCCTCGAAGTTGCCCGTGACGCGCTGGCCAACGATGTGCGCGAGATAGGCCGTGCCTACGACAATTTTTTCCATCGCGCAGAGCGCGAGCCAGGGTAGGACGGCCCAAAGAAAGGTGGCGCGCCGTGCGTAAGCACCGACCAGGAGCAGCCATCCATATAAGGGCGCCGCCCATAGTGCTGAGGTGATTAGTCCGTAGAACAGAATCACCGACAAGCGGAAGATCGATAAGTTCGCCCAGGTCGTGCCGGCCAGTCCACTCGGAGCCAGTGCGACGGTGCTGATGAGTAACATGATCAGCTGAGTGACCTGAACGATGAGATAGGTAAGGAGCGGTAGGATCACTAGCGGTACGAACGCCTTTGAAAGAACGGTGGTGCGATCCGACACCGGCATTGATTTCCAGAAGAGGATGCTGCGATCGCGACGTTCGCCATGCAACGCGTCGAGGCAGTAAAAGACCGCGACAATAAACGCCGTGAACATGATCATGATCGCGGCCAAGTCATAAGGCGTCTCGATTGCGGCGCGTCGAGCAGTGGGCTCGAACAACAGGGCGGATCGCCTCATTTGTGGCAGGCGAAAAGTAGTAAGCAGGCAACCCAGCAGCACGACACCAGAGGCGATGAGTGGCGCGACGTAAATCGAAGGGTTATCCCACAGTTCGCGACGCACCGACCAATAGAAGGGTTTCGTTATCCTTACTGGTGTGCGCGTCACTGGTTGTGACTCATTCACTTCGATGCTCATTGGGCCGCTCCTTCCGGTGCGCCCGCCTTGTCGCCCATGAGCGCCACAAAAAGATCCGCGATGCCAGGCGTGCGCACGTCGCCGAGCGCCGCGAGTTGGTCGGGATCGACGTGGTCGAAAAGCAGGATGGTGCGCCCGAACATCTGTCGGCTGTGAATGGGACGAAGCGCCTGCGCTTCCGCGAGATGATCGGGATGCACCATTACTTCGGTGTAACGGGCTTCGAATTCCTCCATGCTGCATTCGAGCACGATGCGGCCGTGGTTGATGAGCATGAGATCGGTCAAAACATGCTGGATCTCTTCCACTTGGTGCGTCGTGATCACGATGGTGCGTGTGCTGTCGAAATAGTCGTTCAGCAGCGAGTCGTAGAACGCTTTGCGATAGAGGATATCCAAGCCCAGCGTAGGCTCATCGAGGACGAGCAAGCGCGCATCGATCGCCATGACCAGAGCTAGGTGAAGCTGCGCCACCATCCCTTTCGATAATTGTCTGACCTTGCTGTTGCGCTTGATCTCCGTCTTAGACAAAAAGCCTTCCGCCTTCGTACGATCGAAGCGCGGATGCACTCCTGCGATGTAGTCGAGTGCCTGCGAAACCCGCATCCAGCGCGGCAACACCGCGACATCGGCGATGAAGCAAACATCGCGCATGAGCTGATCGCGCTCGGTCCAGGGATTGCGTCCCAGCACTTTGAGTTCTCCTTCGTAGGGAGTGAGGCCAAGGATCGCGTCGAGCGCAGTCGTCTTACCCGCGCCGTTGGGACCAATAAGTCCCAAGATGCGGCCCTCTCCGACACGCAGATCCACGCCGTCCAGCGCGATCGTTGTGCCGAAGGCCTTGCGGAGGCCGCGTGCTTCGATGCAAACCATGGCTTAGCGCTCCTCCTTTGCGTTCTTTGACGGCGCACGGCGTTTCCCGACAGCTTTCAACAGTTCATCTGGAGTCAGGCCAAGCCGCTGAATAGTTGCGGCAACCCTGGGCCACTCTTCCGCAAGAAACTTCTGGCGTTCGCCTTTCAACAGTAGGTCGCGCGCGCCGGCCCTGACGAACATCCCGAGACCGCGTTTCGTCTCGACCAGCTGCTCGTCGACCAGTTGTTGATAGGCCTTGAGAACCGTGAGCGGATTGACCCGATATTCGGCCGCAACATTTCGAACGGAGGGCAGTGGATCGCCTTCTTTGAGCAGGCCCTCAAGAATCATGTGAACACCCCGGTCGCGAAGCTGACGGTAAATCGGCTGACGGTCGTGCCATTCACTATCCATCCTGCGTCTTGCCAAATCTCATAGTGCTATAGTTAACTATAACACTAGTGCACTGGCAAGTTTATTTTTCGCTTTCTTTACCAAGCCTCTCTTCACCCCGCAGTTGGAAAGTTGGGCCTCGTTAGACCAACCTTTAAGAGCCGAATTTTCCGCCTATGGAAAAGCGACTATTCGACTCCAGAGATTAACGCTAGCTGGCCGCGACCAGCCAGGTCGCTTGATCGAATCTAAGCGCAGCGTATCGGTCAATCACTTCAGGGCATGGTCTAACTTTTTAATATCCTGATCAACAGATGCATTCCCACGCCGGCCATTCGCACTCTTCCGGAAATTTCAGCCGGGCTTTCGCCATCGGCATCGCGTTGAACCTCGTTTACGTCTTGTGCGAGACGGGTTTTGGTTTGTTCAATCACTCGCTCGCCCTGCTTGCGGATGCGGGGCACAATCTCAGTGATGTCTTGAGCCTGTTGCTCGCGTGGGGAGCGAGCCGGTTATCCCAGATCGGCCCAAGCAAACATCGCACTTATGGCTGGCGGCGTTCCACGATCATTGCAGCACTTCTTAACGCGGTCCTTCTTCTCGTCGCGATCGGCGCTATCGCATGGGAAGCATTTCGCCGCCTCGGTTCGCCTGAGCCGATCGCTGGTGGAATTTTAATGGCGGTTGCCGGAGTCGGCGTGTTCGTGAATACCGCAACCGCGCTCCTGTTCGTGAGAGGCCGTGAGCACGACATCAACATCAAAGGCGCATTCCTCCATATGGCAGCCGATGCCGCGGTTTCCGCTGCGGTAGTTATCGCCGGACTCGCGATCATTCTAACCGGCCTTCTCTGGATCGATCCCGCGATCAGTCTGCTCGTGGTCGCGGTCATCGCCATCTCAACCTGGCATCTCTTACGCGACTCGCTCAACCTTTCCCTCGACGCGGTTCCGCGAGGAATCGATGCCTCGGCGGTGGAACGTTATCTGGAAGAATTGCCCGGTATCCTGCGCGTGCACGACCTGCACATTTGGGCCATGAGCACGACGGAAAATGCGCTAACTGCTCACCTCGTGAAACCGGACGGTAAACTCGACGATCCGCTCCTGCTCCGGATTCAGAACGAATTGCATGACCGCTTTTGCATTGAACACATGACGATCCAATTGGAGTGCGGCGACGCGGGATGCGAGTGCGCGCAGGAGCCGGAACACCTTGTCTGACGAAAGGGCAAAACAGGGCTTAGCAGATGCGCGGCAATTGCTCGCCGGAAAGCATGTCCACCACGCGGCGTCCGCCGACCCGCGTGTTCATGGTCACGAAGCCGGGATGCTCGGCCACGACTTCGCCGATGATGGCCGCCTCGCGGCCTAACGAGTGTTGCCGCATGGCCGCTAGCACCCGGTCGGCCTGATGGACCGCGACGATGGCAAGAAGTTTCCCTTCGTTTGCCACGTAAAGGGGATCGAGCCCGAGAATTTCGCAGGCGCCTTTCACCTCTTCGCTGATCGGAATGGCGGCTTCGTCAATGAGCATCCCGACTTTAGCCGCTTGTGCGATCTCAGTCAGCGCGCTCGTAATTCCGCCCCGGGTGGGATCGCGTAAAACATGAAGGTCAGGGTTCGCCTTCAACATGACGTCGACTAAATCGTTGAGCGGCGCAGTATCGCTCGCGATCTGGGTTTCAAACTCCAAACCTTCACGCACCGACATGATCGCGATCCCGTGCACGGCCATCGACCCGCTCATGATAATCTTGTCGCCGATCTGGGCGCGGTCTGGACCGATATTGATTCCGGCTGGGATAACCCCGATGCCGGAAGTGTTAATGAAAATCTTATCGGCCTTTCCGCGATCCACGACTTTCGTATCGCCGGTCACGAGCTGCACGCCGGCTGCGTCCGCCGCTTCACGCATCGATCGCACGACGCGCCAGAAATCTTCCATCGCGGTGCCTTCTTCCAAAATGAAGGCACACGACAAGTAGAGCGGCCGCGCTCCGCACATCGCGAGATCGTTCACCGTGCCGTGAACCGCGAGCTTCCCGATATCTCCGCCGGGAAAAAAGATCGGACTTACGACATAAGAGTCGGTGCTGAAGGCGACGCGCTCGCCGCCTAACGAGAAGATGGCGCCGTCATGCATCGGCTCGAGCAAATCATTCCGGAATTGTGGAAGGACCATCTTGCTGATGAGCTGATGGCTCAGCTTGCCGCCGCTGCCGTGGGCCAGCACGATCTCGCTATAATTTGTGATCGGGATTGGACAGACCGCGCCGAGCAAGCCCGGGTCGCCGGTCTCCGCGGTCGACTCAGACGACATCATCCGCTCCGGCTGCGATGTGGATCAAATCCCACAGAACGTGCACGAGCGTAGCGTGCACTTCCTGGATGCGATGGATGCTGAAGGACGGCACGACGAAGCAATAATCTGCCAACTCGGGAAACCGCCCGCCATCTTTTCCCGACCACGCGATCGTGAGCATGTCGCGCCGTCGTGCTTCCTCCAGCGCGTAAACTAGATTCGCGGATTTGCCGCTCGTGCTCACCGCCAGCGCCATGTCTCCGGGCTGTCCTAACAAACGCAATTGGTCGACGAAAATGCGGGAATAATCCGCGTCGTTTCCAATTGCCGTCATGGTCGCGATGTCGGTCATAAGCGAGATGGCGGGAAAAGCGGCGCGCTTCTCGATGATCGGATGAGTGAATTCGACCGCGAAATGCATGGCATCGCAAAGACTGCCGCCGTTACCCATGGTCAGCAGCTTCTTCCCTCCGATAAATCGACGTGCCATCTCGCGACTGAGCGCTTCAATCTGATCCGCATATTTGATGAAGAATTTTTCCTTCATCTCCACGCTCTCGCCGCACTTGCGCAGAATTTTCTCACGAAAATTCTCGAGCGACTTGTCCATTCCATTCATGGTTAACAAACGATCAAGTCTTTCAGTTTTGCACCCCTCCATGACCTTCAGGTTTTCGTCATCGAGCATGCGACGTTGATGTCCGACGATGTCGGCGCTTCGAGTGAGGTCAAGCCGCACTCAGTGATTGCGCAGGCGCATTGAGTTCGAGATGGCGACCGTAGGCATAGTAGGCGGCGCATGCTCCTTCCGCAGAAACCATCGTCGCGCCGAGCGGATTCTCCGGCGTGCATAATTTTCCGAAACAGGCGCAATCATGCGGCTTCTTCACGCCACGCAAAACAAGGCCGCTAATACAATTCGCGGGTTCCTCAGTGTCGATTTCTCTCACGTCGAAAATGCGCTCGGCATCGTGCTCGCGAAATTCATAACGCAGCTTGTATCCGCTTTTCGGAATCGAACCGACGCCGCGCCATTTCCGATCGCACACTTCGAAGACGCTGTTCACCAGATCCTGCGCGACCTTGTTCCCCTCGCGGTTGACCACGCGCGGGTACTGATTCTCGACCGTGTGCGTGCCCGCCTCGAGCTGGCGTAAAGTCATAAGCGTGCCCTGTAGAATATCTATGGGCTCGAAGCCCGTGATGACGATCGGGACTCGGAAGCGCTCGGCCAGCGGCTCGTACTCGCGATAACCCATTACGACGCAGACATGACCAGGTCCGAGAAATCCCTGCACGCGATTCTGTGGTGATTGCAAAATCGAGGCAATCGATGGCGGCACGAGCACGTGCGAGACGAGCACGGAGAAATTCTTCACGCCTTGCTGTTTCGCTTGGAAAACCGACATCGCATTGCTCGGCGCAGTTGTCTCAAAACCGATGGCGAAAAAGACCACCTGTTTGTCCGGATTAGCGCGGGCGATCTTCAGACAATCGATCGGCGAATAAACGATACGGATGTCGGCGCCACGAGATTTAAGCACGAGCAAATCACCGTCCGATCCCGGGACACGCAGCATGTCGCCGAACGAACAAAAAATCACATCCGGCCGTTGGGCGATCGCGTGGGCCTTGTCGATCATCTCCAGCGACGTCACACACACCGGGCAGCCGGGCCCATGCACCAGCTCGACCTCCTTGGGCAAAAGGCGATCGATTCCATACTTCACGATGCTGTGCGTCTGCCCGCCGCAGACCTCCATCAGCACCCAGGGCCGGGTGACGGTGCGATGAATTTCTGCGACGATTTTCTGCGCGAGTTCTTCGCTGCGGTATTCGTCGAGGTATTTCATTTCCCGTCAGGCGGCCGGTCGAATTCGTTCTCTGGCCGGCAGCGAAGTTGCAAATGGATCGGCATCCGGATCATCCACGTCAGGGACATCGAGCTCGCCTAATTGCTGCAGTTCCTCCAAGGCCTTGTAAGTGCGCGCCGCTTCTTCCTCATCCACTTTACTGAGCGCGAAACCAACATGGACCAGCACGTAATCGCCGAGCACGACCTCGGGCGTGTACTCGAGGCAGATCTGTTTTACGATCCCGCCGAAATTCGCCTTCCCCATGCGGACGCCTTGCGCATCAAGCGCGATCTCAACCAATTTTCCGGGAATCGCGAGACACATAGGTTTTAAACCCCAAGGCTGAATGTTAAACCGAAGATGACGACAAGAACACTATGCACATAACACTCGTCATCTAACCCTTCTTTTCCGCTTCGAAAAATTCGGCGTGCACACCGACGGCGACGAGCGCAACGCCACCGACAACGTTCCCGATGAATGTGGGAATAAAATAGGAGATGAGCCAGCTCCACGCGGAAAGTTTTCCGATGGTGACGAGGTAAAATGTCTCAATGCTTCCCGCCACGACGTGCGGAAGTTCGGCAAGTCCCACCACGTAAGCCATGATAATGATGACCCAGATGCGGGCCGATTCCGCGAAGGGCAGCAGCCACACCATCAGGGCGATCAGCCAGCCGGAAACGACCGCGCGGACCAGGATAGTAACGAAGTCGGGTTGCATGGCTGCTTCGCCGATCTGAGCGAAGACTTGCCGCGCTTCGAACGAGAAGGCGTTCGATTTGCTGGCAAAAAATGCGAACGCGATTGCGCCGACAAGATTCGTCGCGAGCACAATGGCCCATAGCCGCACCACATCACCCAGCATCCCCGGTTTCTTTTTTCGGAGAAGAGGCAGAATGACGGTCAGCGTGTTCTTGGTAAACAATTGCTGTCGGCCAAGAATCACGATGAGGAAGCCGACGCTATAACCGAGCTTAGTTATAAGTGGCGTCCACGGTGCCTCGGGAAGCCGCGCGCGGATGAGTGCTTCGGCCACCATGGAAAATCCCATCGAAAGGCCGGCCGCGACTCCTGATAGAGCGAGCTCGGCGCCGCTCCGCTTCAGCTCATGCTCGCCTTCAGCATAAATTGCCTCGTAAACAATTTCGCCGGGCGGCGATGTCCGATCGATGATTTCTTCTTCCCGTTTCTTTTGGTGGGTGGCCATAAGCGACGATCAGGAACGCGCGGGCTGCATCCAATTTACGGCGACGACCTGGCCTAACGAAATGCCGCCGTCGTTCGGCGGAATGCGTTGATGCCAGTAAGGCCGAAAGTTTTTCGCGAGCAAACGGTGGATCGTCCGCTCGGTTAAATAACGATTTTGAAAGCAGCCGCCGCTAAGCACGACCTTGGACTCACCTATTTTTTCGGCAACCGCGACGATTGTTTCGGCCAGCATGTTGTGAAATTTAGCGGAGATCCGGCCTAACGACTCTCCGTTTTCCTGATCGCGCTGCAATCCTAGAATGGCCGCCTCCCAGTCCACCACCAGCGGAGGGCCAGCGCTCAGCTCGAAATGATAGGCCTGAGCAACGCCGGTTTGAACCGCGAATTCCAATTCCATCGCGGCCTGTCCCTCGAAGGAGGATCGCGTCCGTAACCCGAGGAGTGCGGCCACGCCATCGAAGAGCCTTCCCACGCTCGAAGTCCGCGGAGAATTGATATTTTTCGTCAGCATGGTGCGAAGCGGTTGTAACTCCTCCCCGAAAAAATGACTTGTTAGGCCGCGATTCTCCCAAACCTGTTCGCCTAAAATTTCGTGAAGAATTCCGAGCGCACTGCGGCGCGGTTCTTTGACCGCGGCGTCTCCGCCGGGCAATCGGAATTGCCGGAAGTGTGCGATGCGTTCACATGAATTTTTGCCGACGCGAAAAAATTCTCCGCCCCAGATATTTCCATCGCTCCCAAATCCAGTCCCGTCCCAGGCAACTCCGAGTGCCGGCGGCTCGATTTCATTTTCCGCCATGCAGGCCGCGACGTGCGCCCAATGATGTTGAATCGCCACCGTTCGGGTCGCGAACTGCGGAGCGTACTTGGTGGACAAGTATTCCGGGTGCAGGTCGTGCGCAACGATGTTGGGAGTTACATCGTAGAGCCGCGGCAAGTCGGACGCGACGCGAGTGAAAGCTTCGTAAGCCGGCTGCGTCGAAAGATCGCCGATGTGCTGACTAACGAAGATGTTCGTGCCGATGCTAAGCGCGACTGTGTTCTTGAGATGCGCGCCGAGCGCGAGAATGCATTCAGAGGTCGAAGCTCCGGACTTTGAATTCAAAGTGATCGGAAGAGGCGCGTAGCCGCGGGCGCGACGCATGACCGATTCGCGGCCACTTATCATACGCAGAATCGAGTCATCGATCTGACGGACGATCGGGCGGTCGTGCACGAGAAAGAAATCGGCGATCCCGTGCAAACGTTTGAGTGCGTCGTATTCGTCGATGCAGATAGGCTCGTCACTCAAATTTCCACTGGTCGCGATGACCGGGAAATTGAGCTCGCGCATCAGCAAGTGATGGAGCGGAGTGTAGGGCAGCATCGCGCCCAAATGCGGATTGCGCGGGGCGACGGATTCGGCAATGCCCTCGAGCGCACGGCGTTGCAGGAGGACGATCGGCGACTCCGCCGAGAGGAGCAGTCGCTCTTCGAGTTCGGAAACGTCGCAGGATTTCTTTACCTCCGCGATGGAGGGAAACATGACTGCGAAGGGTTTTTCCTCGCGGTGTTTTTGGTCACGCAACCTGCGGACTGCGTCGTTGCTGCGCGCATCGACGATTAATTGAAAGCCGCCAATCCCTTTCAGAGCGACGATTTTGCCAGCGCGAATGACTTCGGCCGCCTGCAGCAAGGCCGCATCTTGAACTGCCAATTTCGCGCCTAACGAGTCCCACCATTGCAACTGCGGACCGCAGCGCGGACAAGCAATTGGCTCGGCGTGGAAGCGCCGATCGTTTGGATCGGCATATTCCGCCGCACACTCAGCGCACATCGTGAAATTCTTCATCGAGGTGTTGGCGCGATCATAAGGGAGCGATTCGATGATGGAGAAACGCGGCCCGCAGTTCGTGCAGTTGGTGAATGGATAATGAAAACGACGGTTGTCCGGATCAAAGATTTCACGGAGGCAATCTGCGCAGGTCGCGATGTCCGGGAGGATGAAGGCACTCTTGGCGCCGGACTCTTCGCTCTCGCGAATTTCGAATCGATCGTAGCCGAGTGAATCGAGAAAAGAGGACTCGAGGCTTTGGATAACGGCCCGAGGGGGTCGCTCGCTTCCGAGCCGAAGAAGGAAGCGCCGCAAATCCGCCGGCTCGCCTTCGGCTTCGATGAAGACACCTTGCGATGAGTTCAAAACCCAACCTTGCAAGTGAAATTCCTTCGCCAACCGATAGACAAAAGGACGAAAGCCCACGCCTTGCACTGCGCCGAGTACGACGACTTTGACCCGCTCGCAATTCGGCACGCGGAAACCTTAACGCCTGAAGAGCCCTTCTACGAAGCCAATCTGGTAAACGAGGAACGCGCCAAAAAGAAGACTCAGCGCACCAGCCCCAGCGGCAATCCAGCGATTGAAGAATTGGAAACGGTGGGCGGAGTAGGCCACTGGAACTGCAATCGCCGCGGTGATCGACATCATCCCGACAATCGTTCCGGCGCCGAAAACAAGCAGGTATGCCATCGCCCAAACCGGCTCGCGAATGATTGGCAAAACCAAAAGCGCGACCGCGGCGGATCCGGCAAGTCCGTGCACGACGCCGATAATGATCGGACGGGCCGCGTGATAAATTCGCGAACGGCCGAACCGGCGATCGAGGCGTGCGGCCGGAATCTCTTCTTCGGCATGTCCATGTTCAGACGGCTCGTGCCCGTGGGAATGACTATGAACGTAATCGCCATGCTGGTGCGGATGTTTATGTGCGCTGCGCTCGACCACACCTGTGAGCTCGCGCTTAAAGCCGCGTAGATTGAGGAAGCCTAGCAAGATGAGCATGAGCGCTACGCAAAATTCCAGACTCATCCCCACACGTTCGGGAATAACGATGCCGAAAAGTATGATCGCTCCACCGACGACTAAGAGGGTCAAGCTGTGACCGATACCCCAAAAAATTCCGGTTAGCGCAGCCTCGCTGATTCGGCGTTGCCGACTAACAATGGTCGTGACAGCGATAACGTGGTCGGAGTCGGTCGCATGCCGCATTCCCAGAAAGAAGCCCAGAAAGAGGATGCCGAGCAGCGTGGTCATCGCGAGGACTAAAGCAGGCGCAATGTTCCTCGACCATACAATAGGACCGAGGGAAGGAATTCGAGTAACACGGGGCGAACGCGCGGGCTCTTATGTCGGCAGGTCTTTTCCGGTGGTGGTGACGGTAAGCCGGCCGTGTTTAACGCCTTTTGCTGCGATGAGTTGATCCGCCATTCGTTTCACTGCCGTCCCGGATCCACGTGCGACCAGCACTTCGAGGCAATTATCGTGGTCCAAGTGCACGTGCATGGTGGCGATGACAATGCCGGGATGATCGTGCTGCAGCGCGGTGAGCAGCTCCTGGACATGACGCTTATGGTGATCGTAAACGAGGGTAATGGTGCCGGCGATTTGGCCCCCTCGCTTTTGCTGACGGTGCTCGACCAAATGAGCCCGGATCATATCGGCAACCGCCAGTGAACGAGTGTCGTATCCTTTTTGTTTCGTCATCCGGTCGAGCTCGGAGAGGAGATCTGGCGGGAGCGAGACGCTAAAACGAGCGGCGGTTTCGGTTTTCATATCGTGTTACGATTTGTATTGAACGTAATACTCTTTCCTGAGTAAGGTGCGGCCAGGGCCATGGGTATAGACCCTGTTTAACAAAGTCAGGATGACGATGAAAGCAGCGATCCATTTCCGCGCGGGAATTGCAGCGATCTGTTTAACAGAGGCCTGCCTGCGATATTCGGTGGTCCAGGCGCAGGAAGCGGTACGACCGGCGAGCACTCCAGCCGAACAGGTCGCGACCACCGAACGCATCGTCGTGAGCGCTCGTTCCGACAGCCTCCTCGGGATCGCGACCTCTTCGAACGAAGGCGTGATCGGTCACGAGCAGCTGGAAATGCGGCCATTGCTGCGGCCCGGGGAAATCGTGGAAACGGTTCCGGGCGTGATTGTCTCGCAACATTCCGGCGCGGGAAAGGCCAACCAATTTTATCTACGTGGATTCAATCTCGACCACGGGACCGATCTGCTCACCTCGATGGAGGGCGTGCCGATTAACATGCGCACGCACGCGCACGGCCAGGGCTATACCGATCTCAATTTTCTCATTCCGGAATTCGTCGAGGAGGTGGAATACCGAAAAGGACCATACTATGCGGAGGTAGGGGATTTCGCGTCGGCCGGCGCCTTTAACATCGATTACTTTCATCAGCTCGATCACGGATTCGTGACTGTTGAAGGCGGCACGGACAATTATGAGCGGCTGGTGGTCGGCAATTCCGTTCCGCTGGGCGCGAGATCATCGAGCGACGGCAAGGGCGCGGGCGTGGCGCCGATGCAGTTGCTCTATGGGCTGGAGCTTTATCATTACGATGGGCCTTGGGATAACCCAGACGACTACCAAAAAATCAACGCGTTCGTGCGTTTGAGCGGAGGCGATCGCGCGAATGGCTGGAGCCTGATGACGATGGCGTATCACGGTAATTGGACGGCGAGCGATCAGCTCGCGCAGCGCGCGGTCGATAGTGGATTGGTTGGGCGCTTCGGTTCGCTGGATGACACGACCGGCGGTGACAGTTCGCGCTACAGCGTGCAAGGCGAGTGGCATCGTGCCGACGATCGCTCTTCAACCAAGCTCTTGCTCTACGGGCTTTATTACGACCTCGATCTCTTTTCCAACTTCACATACTTCCTCGACGATCCGGTGAATGGAGATCAGTTCGAGCAAAAGGATCGGCGATTTCATTGGGGCGCGCAGGCGTCGCATACCATCTTTGGCCATCTCTTGGGCGCGACAACCGAGAACACGTTCGGTCTGCAATTCCGCCAGGATAATATTCGCAACGGGCTCTTCCATACCGACGATCAGGTGCGACTGGAAACGGTGCGCTACGATCACACGATCGAGACCAGCATCGCCGGTTATTATTTGAACAAGACAGTTTGGAGCAGTTGGTTTCGCACTGAGACGGGCGTGCGCGGAGATTTCTACGTCTTCGATGTCGACAGCTCGCTCAGCGTGAATGACGGGGATGAGAACGATTTCATTGCCAGTCCGAAGCTCGCCCTGATCTTCGGGCCTTGGGCGAAAACGGAGCTCTACCTCAACGGCGGATTCGGTTTTCACTCAAACGACGCGCGCGGTGTGATCACGCGAGTCGATCCAGGTTCCGGCATTCCAGTGACACCGGCGGATCCGTTAGTTCGGACAAAGGGTGCGGAAGTCGGCGCGCGGACGACGATCTTTCCGGGCCTGCAAAGTTCGATTACCGCCTGGCTTCTCGATATCGATAGCGAACTGCTTTTCGTCGGCGATGCGGGCACGACTGAGCCGAGCCGTCCGAGCCGGCGCTATGGCGTGGAGTTCGCGAATTATTTCGACCCCACACCATGGTTAACGATTGACGCAGATTTTGCCTGGTCGCATTCGCGCTTTCGCGAAGATGCGCCGGAAGGACTGCATATCCCCGGTTCAGTGGAAGCGGTGATCGCGGCGGGCGTGAGCGTGCATAATTTGCCGGGGATTTTTGCGCCTTGGTCCGGCAGCGTGCGCCTGCGCTATTTCGGTCCGCGCGATTTGATCGAAGATGGAAGCGTCACTTCAGATTCGACCACATTGGTCAACGCGCAGATCAGCTATCACATCAACCAGCACTGGAGCGCCCGGCTAGAGTGTTACAATCTGTTCGACTCAGCCGACAACGATATCGATTACTTTTATACTTCTCGGCTCCAAGGCGAACCGGCAGAAGGAGTGGACGATATTCATTCCCATCCAGCAGAACCGCGCGAATTTCGGTTTGCCGCCACATACCGTTTCTAGTCCTTTCCGGAAACGCGATGGCGTCCGAGTAGAGCAGGCGGCGCGGTTAAGCTGATTTTTCCACTAGCCGCACACTTCTGATCGCGCACTCATGACCGTCCGTGGCTTCAGCTGCTTTGCCGCAGGAGGGGCATTCCAAAGTCGCAACCGGGATTCCGGAAAGGGCGCCGTCCCAGTATTTCGGTCGCCCTCGATACGAGCAGTGCGGACACCGCACCAGAGCATCGATCTTTTCGATTTCCAGATTGGAACCTTCGAGCGGAGTCTCGGTTGTGATCGCTCCGTAGCAGAAGCGAAGCTGCTCGGCCTCAATATGACTGAGCTCGCCGACGGCCAGCCGAACCTCGACTATGATCTTGTCCGGATGCTCAGTCGCGAATTCGAGGAGCTTTTCGACCAGGCCCGAAGCGATCGAAAGTTCATGCACAACGAAGCACGCTAAACAGCGAGCAGTGCTTTTTCGAATTCATCCAGGCCGGCGCCGGTCTTCGTGCTGGTCGGGATGACTTTGATGTCGGGCTTGAGTTTGTGAACATCGCTGACGAGCTCTTCGACGCTCACTTGCATCGCCTGCGCGAGATCGATCTTGTTGATTATGACAATCTCCGCTCCGAGAAACATGTGCGGATGTTTGCGGACCATCCATGGCCCTTCGGTCACGCTCACGACAACGACGCGCGCCTTTGAGCCGAGCGGAAATTCCGCGGGACAGATGAGGTTCCCGATGTTTTCAATAAAGATAAGCTTCAGTTTTTCGAGCTCGATTTGCTTTAGACCTTTCCCAACAAGATTCGCATCGAGATGACAGCCGTTGATCGTCGCGATCTGCACGACGGGAACATTTTGTTTTTCGATTGCGTCCGCATCGTTGCTCGTAGTCGCGTCTCCGTTGAACACCGCAACGCCTAGGCGGTCCTTCATCCGCTCGACCATTTTGGTGATCAGCGTCGTCTTGCCGGAACCAATCGCGCCCATGAAGTCGATCGCTGTCGTGCCGTTCTTGTCGAGCAGCGCACGGTTTTCTTTTGCGAGCTTCGCATTTGCTTCAAGCAAACTGTGCTCGAGCTCGATGTCGTAGATTTCGTCAGGTTGGGCTTCGAGTGTGATCATAATTATTTCGTGAGAGAAAAATCTTCGTTAAGCGAGCCCCAATCCATCGGCATAGAGCATCTTACTTCCTCTCCCTGCGCGGGAGAGGAATAAGGTGAAAGTCGTGCAAGAGAACTTCAGTGCGCCAAGCCGGCAAAGGCAGTTGGCGTGTGCTGTTGCTTCACGACCTTGCCGTTGCCCATGTACATGTGCACACCGCAGGGCAGACAAGGATCGAAGCTGCGCACGGTGCGCATGATGTCGATGCCTTTGAAGTTGTCCGGACCGTTTTCTTCGAAGATCGGACAACCCTGGACAGCGTCTTCGTAAGGTCCGGGTGTTCCGTAAACGTCGCGCGGGTTCGCGTTCCATGGAGTGGGCGGATACGGATGGTAATTCGCGATCTTGCCGTCGCGGATAACCATATGGTGCGATAGAACTCCGCGGACGGCTTCATGGAAGCCACAGCCGATAGCTTCGTCCGGCACTTTGAACGGCGTGAAAGTCTGCGTGCGTCCCGCCCACACTTCTTTCATCGCCTGCTCGAGGAAGTAGAGCGCGCAGCCCGCCGCGTAAGCTTGGAAGTAAGTGCGCGCGCGATCACGCTCGATCGTGTTAGCCCATTTCGGTACCTTCCATTCGAACTCTTTTTCTCCTTTGGTCGCGGTTTTTGGCAGACGGATTTTCACACTGTGGCCGGTGGCCTGGACGTAGCCGATATCGACCATGTTCGCGAGCGCGGTGGACCAGAGCCGGGCGAGGGGACCGCCGCCAGTGTCGAGCGCGAGATGATCGCCGGTGCGTTTGTCGAGCCAACGCGGCGACATGACCCAAGTGTAATTTCCGGCGAAGTCGCGCTTTTGCGGTTTCGGGATGGTGCGCTGATTCCACGGATGCCGGATATCGATCTTGTTCCCGAGCGGATCTTCTTTGACGAAGTATTCGCCGTTCCCTTGTTCATCGGCCCAGTCCTCATAATAGGAGGAGCCGAGGAGGATTCGGATCTGCGTGTTGATATCGACCAGATTGGTCGTGACCTGCTCGCCATCGATGATGACGCCGGGCGTGACGTACATCGCCTTGCCCCAGCGATCCATCGTTTTGTAATCGTAATCGCAGACTTCCGGATCCTGGAAGGAACCCCAGCATCCGAGCAAAATGCGGCGATTGCCCACCTGCTCGTAACCGGGCATTGCTTCGTAAAAGAAGTCGAAGAGATCGTCATGCAAAGGCACGCAGCGCTTCATGAACTCGACATAGCGCATGAGGCGCACTTGATAGTCGGTGAAAATCTGGATCGAAGGCACGGTCCCGACGCCGCCCGGATAAAGGGTGGATGGATGAACATGCCGTCCTTCCATTAAACAAAACATCTCGCGGGTGTAACGGCTCACCTGCAGCGTCTCACGATAGAACTCGCCCTCGAATGGATTAAGCGCGTGCATGATGTCCGCGATCGTCCGATAGCCGTGATCGTTCGAATGCGGCGCGAGCGTTGTTTGCGCCTTCGCCCAGACACTCGGGTTCGTCTCTTTCACCATCATCTCGCAGAAGTCGACGCCGACCAGATTGTCCTGGAAGATGTTGTGATCGAACATGTATTCGGCCGCCTCGCCGAGGTTGATGATCATTTCCGCCAGTGGCGGCGGCTTGATCCCGTAGGCCATGTTCTGCGCGTAAATAGAGCAGGTGGCGTGGTTATCGCCGCAGATGCCGCAGATGCGACTGGTGATGAAATGCGCATCGCGCGGATCTTTGTTCCGCATAAAGATGCTGTAGCCGCGAAAGATGGACGAAGTGCTGTAGCACTCGACCACTTTTTGCGCGTCGAAATCGATCTTGGTGTAGATGCCGAGACTGCCGACGATGCGAGTGATTGGATCCCACGACATCTCGACGAGATTGCCTTGGGGCGCGGAGGTTCCTCTTTTGGGTGCGGTTAATACATCAGGCATAATTTTCCCTCCGATTTAGTTGTGGCCGTTCTGCGCGTAATGTTTTGGTTTGTAACCCGTGGTTAGTTCCGCGCGTGGATGCCGCCACTTGGGTTCTTTATTGACGGTGGTGTTGGTGATCGCGCGCAGCCCGCGCAGAACGCCGCCCCAAAGTCCTACCACTTTTGTGGACAACGCCGAACCGGGAGGCGCGTCCATGAATGGCATGAACTTGTCCGGGAAGCCCGGCATGGTGCAGCCGATACAAATGCCGCCGACATTCGGACAACCGCCGATGCCTGCCATCCAACCGCGCTTCGTTACGTTGCAGTTTACGACCGGACCCCAGCATCCGATTTTGACAAGGCATTTTGGCGATCCGTACTCTTTCGCGAAATCGCCTTGCTCGTAGTAACCGGCGCGGTCGCAGCCTTCGTGGACGGTTTTGCCGAAGAGCCATGTCGGCCGGAGTTGGTCGTCGAGCGGAATCAGGGGAGCGAGACCCGCCACTTGGTACAATAGATAGAGGAGAGTCTCCATCATGTTGTCTGGCTGCACGGGGCAACCGGGCACATTGACTACCGGCAGTCCCGCTTTGGAGCGCCAATCCCAGCCGAGGTAATCAGCGATGCCCATCGCGCCGGTCGGATTGCCTTCCATGGCGTGAATGCCTCCGTATGTCGCGCACGTTCCGCAGGCGACAATACCAAGACATTTCGGAGCCAGACGATCGATCCACTCGTTCGTCGTGATCGGCTGGCCGGTGTCGGGATCAGTTCCCATCGCCGCCCAATATCCTTCCTCCTTGATCTTCTCGTTAGGCACCGACCCTTCCATGACGAGGACGAAGGGATCGAGCTTACCCGCGGCGGCATCGAACCACCACTTCATGAAATCATCGCCGGTCTCGTAGGCAATGACCGGATTATGCACATGCACCTTGGGCAGGCCCGGGATGTTGCCCATGACCAGATCCTCGATGCTGGGCTGCGAAGCGGCGGTGATTGAAACCGAATCGCCGTCACATGAGAGGCCAGTCGTCATCCAGATGACATGGATTTCTTTCACGGCCGGTGGCCGGTCCATGACGATCTCCGGAGTTTTCATTCTGTAGTCCATGACCATGATGCGTTGACTCCTCTCTTTGCGCCTAACGAGTGATACGAGTCACTTAATTTCAGCGCTGGTTTCCTAAGTTGCTTACATAGCTGAGTTATTTGCCTGAAAATTTATTCCGGCGTTTTTACAGACTCACATTCTGCGCATGCGCAAATAACGCCGCAGTTCCGGTATCATCGAGAGGAACATCAGAAGGATTATCAGTCCCACGACTCCAAGCACGATTAGCAAAATATTCATAAACTTACCTCAGTTAATTTACGTCTTTGGCCGCGCGGGCGGACGCAGCTTCGGTCGGCTCCAGCAGAAGATCGTGCACGAGACTCTCGATCATTTCCAGAGCTTGTGGGATCGCGGCCCGGACCGTTTCACTTAATCCCATCGCGCCTTCTTCTGTCTCGAGGACGGCCGGTTCGCATCCGACAAGAAAAAGCCTTCCGGGTTGTCCGCCGAGCGAGCGGAGAAGTTGCAGGACCCGGACAGGATTCATGCTGTGCGCATTAACGACCTCGCCCGCGGTGTTGTCGAGCGCATTTGTATCGGGCTCGATTAAATAAAGGGTGCCAGGCTTTTCGCCTCGCTGCGTAGCATCGATGAAGATCGTTACGTCGGGCCCATTCATCATTGCGTAGGCGAGATCATAACTGCGGATACCGAAGTCGATCACGCGCACTTCCGGCGGCAGCGCTCGCTTTAGTAATTCAATCGCCACCTCACAGCCAAACGCATCGTCACCGAAGAAAATATTTCCGATCCCGGCGATGAGAATGTCCTTCATTTGCTCAGTCGCGAACCTGCATGACGTCCGCGTGATTATCCTGCACCATCATTCGTAATGTTTTTAGAGCGCTCTGCTGTTTCACTTTCGCCGGGAGTCATTGAGATTCGTCTTTCTGTGCGGTAAGGAAACACCTCCGGCATTTCGCCCGCGCGCAATTTCTCTTGAATGCCCCGCCAAAACGCAGCGGAAAAAAGATCGGCATGCCGCGCGAATAAGCCCGCATACGCGGCACCCGGAAGACTCAGGAAACGCGGGAATTCTTCCGGGAAAATATCGTTCGGCCGCACTGAATACCATGGCTCTGCTGCCATTTCCTGTTCGGGGGTGGTCGCCTCCGGCAGGTCGCGAAAGTTGCAATCCGTCACAAAACAAAGTTCATCGTAATCGTAGAAAACGACGCGACCGTGTCGGGTCACGCCAAAATTTTTCGTGAGCAGATCGCCCGGGAAAATATTCGAAGCGGCCAGGTCCTTCATCGAACGGCCGTAATCACGCGCCGCAGCCGCGACCGCCGCTTCATCCTCTTCGAGGAAATAGAGATTCAAGGGACGAATCCGCCGCTCGACATAAGCATGCGCAATCACGACATCGTCGCCTTCCAGCCGCACGATTGAACCTGCATCGCGCAACAGATCTTCGAGCAACGCTGCGTCGAAGCGATCGCGCGCAATTCGCAAATGCTCGAACTCATGCGCTTCTACCAAACGCCCGCCACGATCATGTTCGAAGACGAGCCGATAGCGCTGCATCACTTCCGCCCGGGTGCTTTCTTTCGGAAAGTCGAACTGATCCTTGATTAGCTTGAAGACGACATCGTAACTCGGCAGCGTGAAGACGAGCATCACCATCCCGCGCGTCCCTTCTGCGACCACGAACTGATCGTTCGAGCTGCGGAGATGGCGGACGAAATCCCGGTAGAATTCCGTTTTGCCATGCCGGTGATAGCCGATCGCGTTGTAGAGATCGATCAGCCGTTTGTGCGGCATCAATTCGGATAAACTGCGCACGAGTTCGTACGGGCATTCGGTTTCCACGCGGAAATAAGCGCGCGTGTACGAGAACAAAATTGCCAGGTCGGTTTCGCCGATGAGCACCGCGTCCAGATTGATTCGGTGTTTTTTTTCGTGCTGCAGACACAAGGCAAGAGCGAGCGGCTTGTCCTTTATTTGAGCGCAGGAAATCCGGCCGACCAGATACGCGCCGCGACCGCGGTAAAAGATGTCGCCGATGATTTCGAGTTCGGGCTCGACGCAAGAGTGCGAGACGCCGGCGGCATCGAGGGCCTCTACGATTCGCCCGGCCGCGACTTGAATAGTTTCCACCAGATGGCTCCACTTCTCCTCCGCAAAACCGGCAGAAGAATCCGTCAAAGCGGCGCGCAGCACTTCCTCAATGCCGGTGCCCCGATAAATTTTCGGCGGCTTTTGCGAATCGGTGGCGGGAGCTTCGTCGAAATCTGTATCCACGAATTCGATCGCCTGGTTCACGCCCTCCGTGTCAAAGACACGCCGCGTGAGCGAATTGAAAAAACTCTCCGCAATTTCGCGCTGCCTCGATTGCGCTATGAGCGAAGAGTAAACCGCTTTCATTCCACTCCAGACGCTTCGTTCCGACAGACGCGCGCCCATTATTTCTTTGATCTGGTCTGTCAGCTCCGCCATCTCGCGGCCGTAGAGTTGCAATCGTTCCGCCGCGTCCGCGAACGAGCCCGGCCAGTTGCATTCCAGAAATCTGTCGCGCGCTCGGAGCGTGATCGCGTGAAAGCCCTCGGAGTATTTGAGGAACGCGCGTTGCACCGTCTCCGCGCAAAGGGCAGCCAGCCGGCTATCCGTCAGCGCAGACGGCTCGCGCGCCGTCATTTTTTAAACTGCTCTTCTTCAGTCGAGCCGCGCAACGCCGTGGTCGAAGACGTTCCACCCGCGATCACTTGCGCCACCTCATCAAAATAGCCCGTGCCGACTTCGCGCTGATGTTTGGTCGCGCTGTAGCCGTCGGCTTCGGCCGCAAACTCCGCTTCCTGCAGCTCGGAATAAGCCGCCATTCCGCGGTCCTTATAACCGTGCGCGAGACGGAACATGCCGAAGTTCAAAGCATGGAAACCGGCGAGGGTGACGAACTGGAATTTGTAACCCATCGCGCCCAGCTCGCGCTGGAACTTCGCGATCGTCGCGCCGTCGAGTTTCTTTTTCCAATTGAATGAAGGCGAGCAGTTGTAAGCCAGCAGGCGGTCCGGAAATTTCGCTTTCAACGCTTCCGCGAAGCGCTTCGCTTCCTCGAGATTCGGCTCGCTCGTCTCGCACCAAACCATATCGGCATAAGCCGCGTAACTGAGTCCACGCGCGATCGCCTGGTCGAGCCCGGCGCGCACCCGATAGAAACCTTCCGAAGTTCGCTCGCCGGTCAGAAATTCATGATCACGCTCGTCGATATCGTTCGTGAGCAACGCCGCCGCATTCGCATCCGTCCGCGCCACGATCACCGTCGGGACCGCAGAAACGTCCGCTGCCAACCGAGCCGCGGTCAGATGCGCGATCGCTTGTCGCGTCGGTACGAGAACCTTTCCGCCCATGTGGCCGCACTTCTTCTCACTGGCGAGTTGATCTTCGAAATGAACGCCGGCCGCGCCGGCTTCGATCATCGCTTTGGTCAATTCAAAGACGTTCAACGGGCCGCCAAAGCCCGCTTCGGCATCCGCGATAATCGGCGCGAACCAATCGATTGAATCGTCACCCTCGGCATGTTGGATTTGATCCGCGCGTTGCAGTGCCTGATTGATCCGCTTCACTACCGCGGGAACGCTGTTTGCAGGGTAAAGACTTTGGTCGGGATACATTTGCCCGGCGAGATTCGCGTCCGCTGCTACCTGCCAACCACTCAGATAGATCGCCTTCAAGCCCGCTTTCACCTGCTGCACCGCTTGGTTGCCGGTAAGCGCGCCGAGCGTTGGCACGAACTCTTCCGTATGCAGCAAGGCCCACAGTTTTTCCGCGCCTCGTCGCGCCAGGGTATGTTCGATGATCACGCTGCCCTGTAGCCGCTGCACATCGCCTAACGAGTAATCGCGTTTAATCCCACGCCAGCGTGGATCGGTTTTCCAATCAGGGGCGTTAGTTGAGTTTGTCATAGCCGGGCAGAGTGAGGAACTCCACGAACTCCTCATCAGTTGTGATCTTGTCGAAAAGCGCGCGCGCCATCTCAAACTTTCCCTGTGCGAAACGGTCCGCTCCGGCGCTGGCTTGGATCTTTCCCAGTTCTTCATCGAGCACGCTGCGGAAAAGTTCATTCGTAACTTTGCGGCCGTCCGTCAGAACGCCGCGGGGATGACGAATCCATTGCCAGATCTGCGCGCGCGAGATTTCTGCCGTGGCCGCATCTTCCATTAAATTAAAAATCGGGACCGCGCCGCTTCCGCGTAGCCAGGCTTCGAGATATTGCACGCCGACGCTTACGTTAACGCGCAGACCATTTTCCGTGATCGGCTCGCTTGGACCGAAGTCTAACAAGTCCTTGGCCGCCACGTTTACATCTTCGCGTTTTCGTTCGATCTGATTCGACGAAGGCATCAACCGATCAAAGGCATCGAGCGCGAGCTGCACCATCCCAGGATGAGCAACCCAGGTGCCATCGTGGCCATCGGTCGCTTCGCGTTCCTTATCGGCGCGAACTTTCGCGAACGCTTCGTCGTTCGCTTTTGCATCATTCTTCACCGGTATTTGCGCGGCCATCCCGCCCATCGCGAAAATATTCCGGCGATGACAGGTCTTGATGCAGAGCAGCGAATACGAACGCATGAAGTGCGTCGTCATCGTGATCAGGGCGCGATCCGCCAGCAGGAAATCGCGCTTGTTCCGAAATTTTTTGATGCAGGAAAAAATGTAATCCCAGCGGCCGCAGTTCAGTCCTGAGGAATGTTCGCGCAGTTCATAAAGGATCTCGTCCATCTCGAAGGCCGCAGGAATGGTCTCGATCAGGACGGTCGCGCGAATCGTTCCTTGCGGCAGTTCGAGTTTCTCCTGCGCCAACTTGAAAACGTCGTTCCAAATCCGCGCCTCCAGATGGCTCTCCATTTTCGGCAGATAAAAATACGGCCCGCTTCCGCGCGCGAGCAGCTCCTTGGCGTTGTGAAAAAAGTAGAGCCCGAAGTCGAACAGGCCGCCTGAGATCGGCGCGCCATCGACGAGGACATGTTTCTCCAGCAAATGCCAGCCGCGCGGCCGCGGCATGATCACTGCCACCTTCTCCTTCAGCTTGTACTCTTTGCCGTCGGGATTAGTGAAACCAATCGTGCGCCGGATCGCGTCGCGCAGATTGATTTGTCCTTCAATCATGTTGCTCCACTTCGGCGCGTTGGCGTCCTCAAAGTCGGCCATGAAAATCTTCGCGCCGGAGTTGAGCGCATTGATCACCATCTTACGATCGGTCGGTCCCGTGATCTCGACGCGACGATCGCGGATATCGGCTGGAATCGATGCGCAACTCCAGTCGCCCTCACGGACCGATTTCGTTTCCGGCAAAAAATCCAGCATCTCGCCGCGATCGAGCGCCGCTTGCCGCTCCTGACGACGCTGCAAACATTCGGCGCGGCGCCCGCCAAAAGCGCGCTGCAACGTCCCGACGAAATCGAGCGCATCGGGCGTCAGGATCTCGTCAAATCCTGGCTTCATCTCACCAAGAATCTCGACGCCTTTGGGAGTTTGATTCACGTGGGCTTCCGTCATTTGCCGAGCGGTTCCACTTCCTCGGCCGAATAGAAAAAGCGATGACCTGACTGTCGTAATAACCCCATATCGCGGCCTGGATCATCGTCGACTACCAGCGCGAAGTGGACCTGGTTTTCGAGGTCTTCTTCCAGCGCTTCAATCGTAGCGACCTTTCCCTCCAGCGCCATGTCCATGATATCGGCGCGCTTCTTTGGCCAAATGCGAACCTTGTCGCCCACGCGCAGTTCCACCCCTTTGACGATCGCGCTTTTCAATCGCTTTGCCGGATTAAAGAACTCGTCGTTCGACTCCGGAGTCGCAGGAACGCCGCGCATCGCGCCATGCATCTTGAGCAGATGATCCTCCGGCAGCGCCTCCGTCCGTTCGAGAATGCGGCGGGCGTGATCGTCCACCCCGCGCATCTCGCGTTTCTCTTCTTCTGTCATAGTCATGATCCGAAGTGTAAGAATCTCATCGATCTCCGCTCCGTCGAAGAGATCGCCCGCACTCTCTGGCGCAATCTGCGGGTAATCGTAGAGAATGATCGGCGAGGATAACATTGTATCGCGTTCCTGTTTGTTAGCCTCGCCAACGAGCACCGGCCAAGTGTTGACGTTCTGGCAAGCTTTGGCCGCCGCTTCGTACTCCGCCGGCGGCTCGAGCAGCGAAATGAATTCGCCATGATCGATGTGCAAAACCGTATGAGTGGACGCGAAAGTTCGCATCACGACCGCGTCCTGGTTTGCGAGGTCGGCCGCGAGCATTGGCGTTTTGTTCCAAATGCGAACCGTGACTTTCGAAACCTGATCATCGATTGGCGTGACCGACGTTTCAATTAGTCCCGCGAGCGCCTCCTGCACGCGAACGAAGACCGCCACGACGTTTGCACCATCGCGAATCGGTTCCAGCTCGCGTGAGGCATCGAAGCGGAATGTGGTAGCCGGGACTGGTGACCCCGGCTTCTCCAGTATTAATGGCGGAAGCTCCACCGCGCGTTCCACGCTTTCCTGCCAGGTTTGATAGAGTCGATCGCCAATCAACTTCTCGTTAACCAGCTCGAATTTCGGCTCGCTGGATTTCGGCAATTCCGCGATCGGCTGATCGAGTAACCCGACTTCGCGCGCCATCGGATGCAGAAAGCGCACGCCGACGTTGAGAGCGCATTCCGTGGTCTGCGCACGCACCAAAACTTCTGTCTGCATCGTGCAGGGTTCGATGCCCTTTTGGGCGATGCTGTATTCCTCCGGGTAAACGCGCCCAAAAGTGAAACGCTGGCGATTCTTCTTCGACGAGGCCCGGTAAGGGTAAAGGATGTAGCCCTCGTAAAGGACAGCATTCACGATCTTCTCGAGCAACGGGGAATTCATCAGAAACGCTGCGATCTGTGTCGGGTCATCGCGCGGTGAGACACCGAAACCAACACGCAAGGCGTGCGCACTGCCCGATTCGTCATTCGACGCGCCATCTTTTTACTTCGCCGCCTCCAGCAGCTTATCGATCGCCCCCTCCCAACTCGCCACACCCGCGCCTTGCTTGTATTCATGCAGCCGGTCGAAGACGTCGCGCTGCAGAGAGATAAAACCGGTATTGGGATAATGCTCATCCATCATTTTCTGCCACGTGCTCACCGCCATCCGGAAGGTGCACTCCTTGTTCCAGGAAATTTGCTGCACCTGCAGATGGCCATCCGATGCGGCGTAAAAGATTGTTCCACTGAATAAGAAGAGCAGGGGAACCTCGCCGCCTTCCAGCGCATAAAAATATTTCGTGCCGGCCACATTCAGGTCGAAGCTGCACGGCACCGCCAAAATCGCTTCGGTGCTGGCGGTGAAAGTGCGCACCGTGGTGTTCGATAATGTCCACAGCCGCGCGCGTAAGGTTGTGCCCCATTGATCGGGCGTGCCGAAAAGATCGATTAACTTCGGTTTCTCAGTTTCGCTATAAGAACGTCCGGGCGCCTGAATTTGAATCTGTGCCTGCAAGATAACGCTTTGGATTGTCTCCTCAGGCGGCGTGTTTTTGATCCCGAGCTTGAAGTGCAGAAGCGGCGTCACCCCGTGCGTCGCGGCCTCGACACCGAGGATCGAGAAATCGAGATCAGGCATGGAAGAAAATGACGAAAGCTAAAGCGAAGGAGCAGCTTCGTCACTCGTCGCACAATCCTCGAAGAAGAAAACATCTGGGCATACGCGCAAGGCCCTGTTAATCAGCACGAACTATGAACCGAAACATTTTTTACATTATCGGAGTTATCGTCGTGATCATTGTTGTCTTGAAAGTGCTGGGTCTGTTCTAAGACCACGTTTGGCGAATAGCCGCACGGCGAGCGCACCTCCGGGGAGCGCACGCTTGTAGCGTGCTGGTTCCCGCATTCTTGCGGGAACGAACTTTCGGTTCGGCAGCGTTTCCGCGCCGTCAGTCTTCTGAGATATAGGCCCCGGGCGGAATGCCGGGCGCTGACATCAGATAGCGCGTCTCGCCGCGCAGCCTAACGAGTGCTACTCCGGCCTGCGGCGCGCAAGGCTTCGCCGGCCGTCCAGATTGCCGCCCCGAGATATAACAGATCTTTCGCGACGAACTGTCCGGGCACAGGCGAAAGACATGGGAAGCCGTATCCCGGTTGCCAGACGCCCGGCGTACTCAGAAGAAATGTGAGCGTAATGAGAAACATCACGGTCGCGCCGATGCTGCCGAAAGCGGAAAGCTTGGGCGCGAAATTTCGCAGCGCGATCAGGAGGCCGAGTACGACCTCGACCACGCCTAACGCGGCCGAAAGACTGCGCACACTCATCACGCCATAGGCCCAGGACATGAGAGGCGAATTCGCGACAAAAGGCTGGATGCCTTCCGCCTCGTAAGCGGTGAACTTCAGTAATCCCACCCAGAGCAAGACCGCAACCAAGCCATATCGAATCACGCCCGCGCCGATCCTCTCAAGGGTGTGACCCGGCGCGGCGGTTCCGTTAGTTTCCATCATGTTTGTTGCCATTTTTTTTGTCTCCTGTTGACGCCGCCCGCGTCGATATTGCCGTGTTTAACTGTGAAAATAATTACGCGCGGTCGCTTGTTATTTCGGCGCCTGCACGGCCTTCGCGATCTCGCGGATCATTTGCAGGTGATGTCGAAGAGTCGGCGCCGTCGCGCTCGCGAACGCTTTGACGTCGGCATCGGTCGCGTTTTTCGCCACGGCTTCGAAAGAGGCCACATCTTTTTCGTGCACCTCTACCATCGCCTTCGCGTAGGCGCGGTCGAACTCGATGCCGTTCAACTTTGTCAGCGCTTCTTTGGTCTGCTTCGCTTTTGGAAGAACTCCCGGCGGAAGCGCAACATTCTTTTGCTGCGCGAGCGCTTTCAATTTCGTGCCTGCCATCGAGTGGTCCGCGATCATCTGACGGGCGAATTTCTTCACCTCCGGCGTCACCGCGCGTTTGACCGCAAGCTGACCTAGCTCCACTTCGGCCAGGCCGCCCGGCGCGGCATCGTTCATGAATGCAAGATCGCCGCCCGTCACGATCTTGTCGCCTTTATCGCTCGGAGGTTTTACTGCGCTGACGGGACCAATTCCAAGCGTGAGGCCGAGAGAAACTACGAAAAGCTTCGCGCCTGCGCTTTTGATTATGACCATGGGTATCTTCATTTTCGCGGGTTCCATTTGTAGCAGTTGACCGTGTTAGAGGTATCACGGCCGGCTTTATTCCGGGGTTTGAAATGATTTAATTACCGTGCGCGCAGCGCCTCAAAAAACTTCTCGATTGCGCCCCAAACTTCATCGCCTCCGGACAATCCCCGCCAGTGCACGCGGATCGTTCCTACCAGCTCATAGCAGGCATCGATCGGCGCGAGAAAATATTCGCGGCGGCCTTGCGCCCGGTTGACCAGGAGCGCTTCGACATCGCTTTGCATCGCTTGCAGGCGCGGATTTTGCCTAACGAGTGATTCCCAGGCATCCAGGGTCAGGAGCGATTCCGTCGGCCCGGCCGGGCTCGGATACATCGCCGTCATTCGCTCGTTTGGCGTGCTGTAGAAAAAGAAGGCAAGGTCGATCGGGAGCGCAAAACTTTCCCATTCGCCATCGGTCATCTGGAAGTCCGGCAGGGAGCGACCCTGGCGCGGAATGAGCTTGAACTTTCCGCCGACCGCATTCTGAAAAAGCAACGCGCAGGGATCGCAAGAGCACGCGACCTGGCGCGAAGTCATGTCGAGCAAATGTCGATGCGTCGGAGGCAAAACAACATTGCACAACTCGCACCGCTCCAGGACCGGTTGTTGCGGCGTCTTCGCGAAACTGCGGAGCGCGGAGAAGGCGGACGAGGACATTGAATCAGTGAGAAGTGAACGAGAAGGGTGCCGCGAGCGCGCCCGACCAATCACCATTAAACTCCGAACCGTCCGTTACTGCGGCGGAATATTTGGCATCGCCGGATGAATCGGTTGCCGCTTGTCCGCATTGATCCCGGTAGAATCACGCGCGTCCTGGTAATTCTTTCGATCTTTCTCGCGGCCCGGCTCTTTCGAGTTCATCGCTTGCTCTTCGCCTTTTGGAATTCCGGCGACATGCGACGGCTGTGGTTGATTACTATCGCTGCGATCTGATTCACTCATCTTGTCTCCTTCTGTTTCTATGGGCTGCCTGCAGGCAGCGGACATTCGGTGTATTGCGGAACGGCTTCATTCGCTCCCTTTGCAAGCTGCGGTTCCAATGGAGTCGCGCCTTCCACTTCCAATGAAGTAACGTCCGGCGCCGCCGCGTAAAGCGCTTCTTCGATCGAAAATTTCAGCGTCAAAAGCGAGGACGGACAGCCGTGACAGTTTCCCGCGAGTCGCAACTTAACCGCGCCTTCCCGAGTCACGCCTAACAAGTCCACGCTCCCGCCGTGCTCCGCCAATCTCGGCCCCACCAGCTCGAGCGCATTGCGCACCCGCGATTCAAGATCGAGCGGGTGCAAGCCGTGCACGAGCAACAAACTCGAGACCAACTCATCGCGGCCCAGCTCGTCGATCGTCTCCTGTCCCGCCGGTCCGGAACCGTAGACAATCTCCATTATCCGTTCCAAGCCGGAGCCCTGCATTTCCAGTAGCGCTTCCAGCAGCTCGCGCGTCTGGGCGCGAATTTTTTCCTCAGCGATGGTGTCGATCGCTTTGATCAATTCTTCGATCCGAGCCAGTCGCTGCTGAATTCCGGGCCTTTGAGATTTATCCGCCATCGTTCCGGTTCCCGAGAAGCGACCGTATCTTCAAAACCGAGCGACCGCCATGATTCGTTCTGGTCCGATCAGCCTGCTGGCGCGGACGGATGCGGCAATTCTCGCGGCACAATCATGCGGAACAACTTTTCCGTTCCGCGCAGAAACATCATGGGTGAGGGGACACCGATTTCCGCCGCGCCCAGTTGTTTATGCAAATCGTCGATCGCCGCGATCGGTTGTCCTTTGAATCCGACGATCGTATCGCCTTTCGCGACCCCAGCGATCGCAGCCGGGCTTCCGGATTCCACTTCCATCACAAGCACGCCGCGGTCGGCGGGAAGTTTGTGGAAACGCACCACGCGCGGATGCAGCGGTACATTTTGTCCAGCCACACCGATCGAGCTGCGGCGAATCCGTCCTTCCTTGATCAGCCATGCGGCCACGAATTGCGCGGTGTTGCTCGCGATCGCAAAACAAATTCCCTGCGCCGGCAGGATGACCGCTGTGTTTACTCCGATCACTTCGCCCGCGCTGTTCAGCAGCGGCCCGCCGGAGTTGCCAGGATTGAGCGCAGCATCGGTCCGGATAATTTCATCCATCAAACGTCCCGACTCCGCGCGCATCGAACGACCAAGTGCGCTCACGATTCCGGCCGTGACTGTTTGTTGAAATCCATAGGGCGAACCGACCGCGACCGCGATCTGGCCCACACGAATCCCGGCTGAGTTTGCCAGTCGCGCGTGCTGCAAATCCGGCGCGTCGATTCGAATCACCCCCAGATCGGTGTCGGGATCGGTGCCGATCAGCCAGGCCGGATAAACGCGGGTATCGTGCAGCGTCACCTCCAACTCGCGCGCGCCACGCACGACATGACTATTCGTTAGGATAAAACCATCACGCGCGATGATGAAGCCCGAACCGCCGCCGCTGCGGCCATCATGACTAACGACACGAATGTTCACCACGCTCGACGCCACGCGATTCACCACCGCTGCGATCGTCTGCGAATAGGAATCGAGCAGCTGTTCGTCGCTCGGCGCGACCGAGCGCGATCCTTCCATCATCGTCTCGGTCTCCGATAATAGTTGAGTCATTACCACGGCAACGATTCTCCCATGTGCTGATAGGTGCCGTTCGGTCCGCCTTCCTCGAGCGTAGCCAATTCCACGCTGGTGCGCGCGCCATCCGCTAACTCCATCGTCGCGCCTTCGCCGCCCATCTCGGTTTTTACCCAGCCGGGATGCGCTGCGTTTACCTTGATCTTCGTGTCTTTCAACTCGTAGGCGAGCTGAGCGGTGTAAGCGTTCACGGCCGACTTCGAGACGTTATAAGCCGGCATGCTCTTACTCTCATAAACGGGCGAACCCGGTGTGACATGAAAGGTGATCGAGCCCAGGATGCTGGAGAGATTTACGATCCTGCCCGCCTCGCTCTTGCGCAGCAGCGGCAGAAAAGCCTGCGTCGTTTCGATCAGACCAAAGACATTCGTATCGAAAGTCTCCCGCCACATTTCGAGCGCTTGCTCGCTGACTTTCTTTTTCGTGTCGTCGATCATTACGCCGGCGTTGTTCACGAGAATATCAAGCTGGCCGAAATCCGCTTTCACCTTTTCGGCTGCCTTCTTGATGCTCACCGCCTTGCTCACATCGATTTCTACGAAATGCGCATCGATCCCTTCCTTGCTTAGTTTCTCGGCCGCTGCTTCGCCTTTGCCGCGATCACGCGCGCCGATCAAAACGGTGATCTCCTTCTTGCCCAATTGCCGGGCCGTTTCCAAACCGATGCCTTTATTTGCTCCAGTGATGAGTGCGATTTTTTTCATGCTTTGATTTAGGATGGACAAACTGTAACCGACACAATTACAGTTTCAAGCGGTGGTCAACCAGCAGTTCAATTTCGCTGTCCATATCATGACCGCACTCGCCTGTTCCGGCGGAAAAATGGACTCGGCTGCGCTGGCCCGAAGCGTCAACACCAACCCGGTGGTCGTGCGCCGCCTCCTCCTTGCGCTGCGTCGCGCTGGTCTGGTCGAAACCTTTGCCGGCAAAGGCGGCGGCGCACAACTGGGCCGGCCGGCCAGCGCCATTTCGCTCCGCGATATTTACGACGCGATCGAAGCGCCCCCCATTATTCCGACGCACGGAAGGAAAGCCTGGAAGCATTGCCGGGTTAGTTGCGGTTTGCCCGCGATCATGGCCGCCGTCTCCTCACAAATCGAAACGGTCCTGCGCGAAAATCTCGAGACAATCACGCTCAGGAAGCTGATGCGTCGGCTTCAACCGTGAGCGCCGATTCCGCGCGGCCGTGCGCAAAATCTTCGCAACCCTGGGTCCTGGCCGCGACCATCCTCGGCTCGAGCATGGCTTTCATCGATGGAACGGTGGTGAACGTCGCGCTGCCCGTTCTGCAAAAAGAGCTCAACGCCACCGTACTCGACGCGCAGTGGGTGATCGAGTCCTACGCGCTCCTTTTGGCTGCACTTCTCCTCGTGGGCGGCTCGTTAGGCGATCGCTTCGGACGCCGGCGAATTTATGTTCTCGGCGTCGCCCTCTTCGCGCTCAGCTCCGCTTGGTGCGGCTTCGCGCCGAATATTGCGCAACTCATTTTCGCGCGCGTCACGCAGGGAATCGGCGCGGCTCTTTTGGTTCCCGGCAGTCTCGCCATTATTGGCAGCTCGTTTGCCCAGGAAGAGCGCGGGCGCGCCATCGGCACCTGGTCCGCTTTCAGCGCGATCACGGCGGCGATCGGACCAGTGCTGGGCGGTTGGCTCGTGCAAACGATTTCGTGGCGCGCGGTGTTCTTTATTAACCTTCCACTCGCTCTCGTGGTCATCGCCATCTCTTACCGGCACGTCCCGGAAAGCTCGAGCGGCGGAAACGAGAGGCTCGATTATTTGGGAGCGCTCTTGATCACGCTCGGTCTCGGCTCGCTCACTTACAGCTTGATCGAATCCTCACGTCTCGGCTTCGGCCATCCGACCATCCTGCTCTCGGGCGCGCTCGGTCTGGTCATGATAGCGGCTTTTCTCTACCTCGAATCGCGTCTGCAGAATCCCATGTTGCCGCCGGCGCTCTTTCGTTCTCGCGATTTTTCCGGTGCGAATCTCCTGACCTTTCTTCTCTACGCGGCGCTCAGCGCGACGTTTTTCTTTCTCCCGCTCAATCTCATTCAAATCCAGCACTACACCCCGACCGCCGCGGGCGCCGCCATTCTCCCGCTTATCCTGATCATCTTTTTTCTTTCGCGCTGGTCGGGTGGTTTGATCGTGCGATTCGGCGCTAAGATTCCGCTCGT
>CAXSFN010000012.1:0-86749 GCA_964236815.1 uncultured Chthoniobacterales bacterium | reverse complement strand
GGAAATGCCCGTGCGTTTCGAGCAGGCGAACGCAGAAGCTGTGAATGGTGCCGAAGAAGGCGCGGTTGAATGCGCTTAGAACATCGAGGTCGAGATCGGCCCGGAGAATTTCCGCGCGGGTGCGCTGCTGCATTTCGTTCGCGGCGCGGTTGGTGTAGGTGACGACGACCAGACGTGGTAACCATTCGCGCGCGTGTTTGCTCTTAGCGATCGCGACGATGCGCTGGATCAATGCCGTGGTTTTTCCGGAACCCGCCGCGGCGACGACGGAGAAATTTTTCTCTAGCTCGGCGGCGAAGCGATCGCGTTCCGGTTGATCGGCGGGTCCGCTCATTTTCTTTCGATCTTGGGCAAACCCGGATGCGTCCGGTTCCACTTCTCATCGAGGAAATCCGGATCGAACCCGAGCGTGGCCAGCGGGTAATCTTTCTGGAAGCGAAACTCGCCGCGTAATTCCCCGCGCATGCCGAAGACTCCACTCTGGTTCAGGCGCGCGAATTCTTCCCAGATTTCTCGCGGCGCTTCGATCACCGGCAAGCTGACTTGCGGCCGATCGAGTTCCAGTTCGCGCGTGAGCAGGCTGGCGCCGATCTCCTGTGCGCCGAGCGCTTGCAAGGCGAGCGCATAGACGGCCAGTTGCACCCCTTTGCCTTCGAGAAGTTTCGTGCGGAAATCGTTCGCCGGATCAGTCGCGCGCACGCCCGGTGCGAGAGTGCTGCGCCGTCCGGTTTTGTAATCGATGATCCAGGCTTCGCGGAACGGGAAGCCTTCGCTTGCGTTTGCTTCGCGCCCGAGCAGGAGGTCGATGCGACCGCGAACTCGAAGCTGCGCGGTTTCCGAAACGCGAATGAGCAGCGAGGGCAGCGTCCATTCCGTGGCGAAATGCGACCACGCTTCGGTCGTGGTGATGGTAGCGGCAAGGGTGTCGGCGATGAAGGCGGCTTGATTCCAGGCGGAGATCCACCAATCCGGCAACGGGCGGTCGAGAAGCCCATGCACATCGGCGCGAAATTTTCGTGCGGCTTTTTGGACGCGGCTGCGGACATCTTTCGCGGTCGGGCGCGGGACGAATTCGCCATCGCTCGGCGCGACGTGACGGAGCCAATCGTGCACCCATTGGCCAATCGCGAGATTCCAATTAGCCAGCTCATCATCACGCGCCTCCGCGCCGAGAAATTTTTTCAACCAAACCAGCGCGGGCGCTTTGATGATCCGCTCGCAGTCGGTCGCGGAAAGCGTGAGCGGTTCGGCCAGCGGCTCGCGTAGCGCGAACTCATATTCGCCAAAGGCAACCTCGGGCAGATGGCGCGCGCGATACGCAATCGCGGTTTGCTGAACGTCGGCGCTGACCAACTCGGCGGTGGTTTCCTTTTCTGGCGCGAGCCACTTCGCGGTCCGCGCTTCGAGCGCAACCATCGTGGCCTGACCGGGCGCTTCGTTTTGCGCAACGAGATAAAGCCGCGTGAAAAATTCGCTCGGATTAGCGAAGCGCTCCGGCGCGGTTTCTTCAATCAGGCTCGCGCTCGCTCCGATGCCGACGCTAACGGATTCGCAAAGATTCTGGAATTGCCGCTCCCCCAGCGCGCGCTCTTCGGCCGGGCCGAGGAAGAGCGTTTTCCCCCCGGCCACAATGGAATGTCCCTCGCCTTGGCTGCCCTGCCGAACGGCGCGCCGATTTAATTTTCGGATGCTGGCATTGAAGGCCGCGATGTCCTGATCGTCGAGAAAGCCAGACTCGTTAGGCCGGGCCGGCCACGATCCTTCGTTGAGGCCGGCGAAGATGAGGTGCGACCACGATTGCCCCTCCGCATTCGCCGGCAGGAGCAATTGCACGCGGCTGTAAGGATGATCACCCTCACGATCCCGCTCGGGCAAAACCGAGCTGCTGGTTTCCCCGAGCCAGCGCAGATAAGTCGCGCGAGAAATCTCGCCGGAGAGGCGCGTGGCCCAGCCGATGGTTGCTTGTTGTAAATGCAGAAGACGGTCGCGCCATTGCAGGCTTTCGAAGATCTCGAAAGTCTGCCGGAGAAATTCCGAGAGACTCGCGCGTTCCGGAAGGAAGATGATCGCGTCCAGTCCGGCGACGATACGCTCGGCCTCTTCCGGTTTCGCAAAGCTCGCGCAATAAGCGCGCAGCAGCGGCAAGTCTTCCAGCAAAAGATTGCGCGAAGCCCGTTGCAAAACGTCTTCGATTTTATCCAGATGCAGTCCGGAAAAATGACTGGCCGCCGCAGGGGAAGCGCGGAGGAAGCGAAGAAGAATGCGCAGACGCGGGCTTTCCTGCAGCCCGAGCCAAGCGGGCCAAGCATCGTCTTCCAGCGGTCCGGGCGCAAGATGCGCAATCCCATCGAAGTGAGGAATTTTCGCCGCGGTCAGAAATGCGCTGACCGTGCGCGGCAGAGCGCCCGCCGCGGGAAAGAGAACACCGATGCGATCGGCTGCGCCGGACGCAAGGAAGCTTTCGACCAACTTCGCCACGGCCTGGGCTTGATCGCTGACGGTGCGACCGACAACGAAATGTTTTTCGACTGACAGGCTGAGTGCGCTCTCGGAAAACGTCTCCGGTTCGAAAAGTTCCGGGAAAAGCGTCTCGCTTTGGCGCGGGCTCGCGATCGGTTCGGCGACGCCGTGATTTTCTTCCCACGATCCGATCCACGCTTCGTCGAGGTCGCGCGCGGCATCCCGAGGATCACGCAGAATAACGAGCGCTTCCTCGGCCGCGCTGATAGCCGCTTGAAGCAAAAACCAAAGCGGCCAGTGCGCTCCGTCAAAGCCGGTCACGAGCAGGCGCGAAATTTTTCGAGTCTCGTGCTGCGCTCGCTTGACCGAAGATCGATCCCGGTTTGCGGTTAACTCGAACCCGCAAGTTCGCAGATCCTCGCGGAAGCGTTTCACGATCGGGCCAAACGATGGGAAGGATAAAGCCTCGAAGGGCCAACCGGCAGCTTCCAGTCGCTCAAGCGTGTAGAGAAGATTTTCCGGCGCACGGACCACGGCTTGGGTCGCGGGGCTGTCTGACTCTGGCTCGTTAGGCGAAATCTGCTCGGCGGCGTGCGCGAGCAAGAGGCGTAAATTTTGCGGTCCGGTAACCTGATTTTCTTGTGCGCCGCCTAAAAATTCTCGCAGGCCGGGGGTGGTGACGAAATGCAAACCAAGGAATGATTGCCCTCGCTCGAGCAAGTATGCTTTCAGTGCCTGGGCGTAACTTCGGGACGGCACAAGCACGATCGCGGGCCATTTGAGCTTCCAACAATCGGCGAGCACATGATCGAACCAAGGCTCGATTGCGCCTTTCCAAGCCTCAGAGTTCGAGGCCGCAAGAACCAGACGGTGCCGCGATTCTTTCACACCTGCACTTTAGCAGATGCTTGGGACAAGCGCTGTCCTACGCTTCGACTCGTTTCGGAATAGCGACGACGACGCCGGCGAGCAGAAAAATGAGCGCGGCGGAAAAAAGGCAGTAATCGCAAAAGGCGTGCAGCACATACGCCTGCAGGTACAGTAGCCATAGCGTAGTTCCGAACATGGCTCCGACAATCACTGTCAGAATTCCGGCAAACTGCCGGTGGTTAAAAGCGGCTAGAATGGCGCAGCTGAACGCAGCGAAGTAACCGACGCCGCCGAGCGCGGCGAGCGGGATGCCGTGCACGCTGGCATAGGCGCTATGTAGAACCTGGGAGCAGGTCGAAGAAGCGAGGCACACTACATCGGCCCCGGCGAGATGGAGCGCGGTCAGATAGGTCGCCTCACCAAGGCCGACAAGAGCGAGTAAGGCAGCGATGCTAAAGAGCACAGTTCTCGCCCGATTCGCCGGCTTACGCTGCTTAGTCTTCATGGCGTCGGACTCGGACTCGCCGCGGGGACCGGCAATTTACCATCAAGGACAATATCGATCGCAGCACGAAGGCCCGCGTCATTCACAGAGGAGAAAGGGACTAAGCTGTTATTGATCAATACTGAAGGCGTGCTGCGGACTCCCAGAGAATTGGCGCGTTCCTGATCGGCCGCGATGCGGCGCTTCACCTCTTCACTGGTTAGATCACTTTTGAAGCGCTCGATCTCGAGGCCGAGGCTGAAGGCATACTTGTTGAAGATACCTTCGACTTCGGTGCCTTTGCTCCAGATCGCCTGGTTGCGATAGAGGAGATCGTGCATTTCCCAAAAGCGATCTTGCTTTCCGGCAGCTTCGGCGACGCGCGCGGCCAGATCGGCGTACTTATGCATGGCCAAAGGATACTGGCGAAAGATTACCCTTAACTTGGCACCGTAATCCTGCTCGATTTTCGCAAGAACTGGCGCCAAATCGCCGCAGGGCGGGCACTGGAAATCGCCAAATTCTTCCAGCGTGACCGGCGCCTTGTCTTCGCCCCGCAGATGCGGGGAAAGGGCGCCCTCTTTTCGATCAGCCAAGTTGACCGGCTTTAGTGCAAGTTCTGCTACCTTCGCTCGGTAGAGTAAGTTTCCCCCAGCTAGCGCCATAATTGCTACAGCGATGATCAGGAGGAAGGGTAGGAAGCGTTTCACAGGAAGTAACTGTTACGGCAAGAGGATGAACGGCAAGAGCGAACTTCGACCGTAGCTCTCATCCAGCGGATAGGTATTCGCCCGCGGCTTAGAAGCGCGAAAGTGCCTTGGCTGCGAGCGCTTTCGACTTATTTATCTTTCCCTCATCGCTATCCCGGCCGCCAATGCTGATCCTTAGGTAGGCATCTTTTTTTAGAACGTACAACGCCCCGCCAAAACGATCGCCAGTCCAGTAGGCGGAGTCGCCGAGACCATCTATTTTTGCCGGCTTTGGTTCCGTTTCACCTTCCTTTTCGCCCCTGCCGTTGCGAGAGCGAGGGTCTTTCTCTCTTTCTTCCTCTTCTTCGGACTCACCCTTGTCGTACCGTCCGAAGGTTTCGCTCCAGAATTCCTTCGGACTTCGATGCCCGGCACCAAGGCTTCGGGTTACGACCAAGCTAACCGATTGATTAGCCTGGACCGTAACGTAGTAACATTGCGAGGCATGAAAGACGTCTGATTTCTCAGAGCTCCTGGCTTCACTGACCGCTGAACCTTGAGTAGCCTGGATCTCCTCGTTCGTCACCAGGGTGCAAGCATTGAATGGCGCTGAGGTGTCGTCCACATCAGATTTGCCGATTCCCGTTTGAGATAACGGCGCCTTCTTTCCGCAGCCGAGTAAGAGGAGGGACAGGGCGCAGGGCACAAGACCTCCCAGTTTAGGACCCACGAAAAATCGCCGCATCGAGAAGCTTTACTGTCGTGCACGAGCTGAATCGAGAAAAAAACGACCTACTATGGCGAAAGACGCCCCTCCACCAAAAGGATGCTATTCGCGATTAACCGACTCCCCTTCAAGACGGGGACGGCTGGCGGCGGCCGACGCGGCGAAAGGAAGCGCCGTTACGGTGGCTTGTCGAATCCCCGTCACATCGCCGGCGTCGATGCGCCCACTCGTGTTAACGTCGGCGCGGAAATTGTCGGAAGTCGGAATATTTACAGAGAGCTGTCGCGCTACGGTGACATCGCCGGAATCAGTGCGACCGGTGGAATTAACGTCGCCAAAAAGAATGCCCATGGGGATGGAAACATCTCCCACCCCGCCATTGGCTCCGACACCAAACAAATTAACGGTGAGGACCTGGGCATTGCTGACACTAGTTAGGTTAACCGTAACCTGATTACCCGAGATCGACGAACCGGCGACACTTGCGGTTGCGGTTTGTCCCGGAGTAACTCCGACACTAGTGACCGTAACAGGTGCGCTCTGGAAGGTGATTACGACCTGGTGGTCGCCAATGATTGGACCGTTGCGGTCTTCGATTCCAACGGCACCTATCAAGGGTAACGGCACATCGAACGTTCCTGCGGTGCCGTGTGTTTTCCGTGAGACCGCCAGAATCGGCTGCACCGTGCAAAAGCCGTTACCTGTTAGCGTGTAGGTAGCGGTGGGAAAGGCGTTATCTGTTTGTGATTTGATGAAGGTGTGGTCGATCAGCTCGGTAGAGCGTTCGTTCACCGTGTTATCAGCAAAGGTGCGTCCATTAACCGCGCCTAGCAGATCGTTCGGCTGGGGATTCCCCACTGCCACCTTCGGCACGTAGATTTTTATTGTCCCATCGGGTTGATAGTTACTGGCTGGATCGGCCGCGCCGACCATGGTCTCCTGTGGGACACCTACGACCAATCCCACGACTGCCGTAGCGAGCGTGCCATATTCAAAAGTTGGCGGGCCGGATGCGCCGGTGGTCATACCGACATAGAATTGCTGCCCAGGCGAGGCGAAGCTGTCCCAAACCATGCGCCACCTGCTATTCGGCGGCAAGGTATTCAGGTTAGTTACCTTAATCTTGAACAAGAGGTTATTAGCCGGAGTGGCCGGCTCGCCGACCGCTACATAGTCGATGGCGTATTGCGGATTCAGACCATTTTGAACCGCGGCGCTTTCGGGATGCGTCGGGTCATTTTGATGAATGACAATGCCGCTGCAAGTATCGCCAAGATAAGGCGCTGCTACTTCATTGTTACCGAGGGAAGCTCCCACGCTGTTACTCGCGATTACTTTGTAATAATAGGTAACGGCGGGGTTGGCCGCGCCATAGTCGTCGAATTTACTAACTCCAGGGCCCACCGAAGCTAACAAGGTCTCAGTGTTCGGCGCAGTGCCGCGAAGCACCTGATACCCGGTGATCGCAGTGCTACCCTGGTCCGCCTCCGACCAGGAAAGATGAACGACATTACCGATCCGGCGCTGGGTAAGAAAAGGCACGCCGGGAGCGGAAGCGCCACTGGCAACGACATCCTGAGCCTGCAGCATTCGCTTACCGCTCGATTGACGCAGGATTGCGGCAGTGGCGCTATAGGCGTTGCCCACAGCGGCAGGCGTGGCTTGTTCGCAGTTGCCGCCGGAACAGCCATCGACGTAACCCACTTGAATACGACCAAGCTTGTCGACGGCGATATCGAAGAAGTCGAGCATGTTGCGCCCGATGTTAGCTCCTCCACCGGTCCAAATGTTACCGCGCTGTACTGGCAGGTTGGGAGTGGCATCGGTCGTTGTCCAGGTCAGTCCGCCATCAAAGGTGTGCGCAATATACATGTGCCAGACGCCGTTGTAAGTTGAGGCATTAGCGTCTCCCGGGGTGGTCGAGCCCATGAAGGCTATCGCGGCCCGGCCACCATCGCCTGCCACTGCGGCGGGGTAGCGCACGTTCTGTAAGCCAAAAGCTGCGCTCACATTGATAATGTTGTTCCAGGTAGCGCCGCGATTATCCGAGTAACCAATGGCTGCAGCAGAATCGGCCGTGGCCATGGCGAAATAAACACGCCCGTTCCGATCGATGGCGACCGCGGGGTCGCTGGCACTGGAAGCCGGTTGGACGCTCCCGTTAGCGACAGGACGAATGTTCCAAGTAACACCGTTGTTTTCGGAAACGACGGCAGCTTCGCTTCCGGCACAGTCTTTATTAGGCAGATAGACGGAACCATCCGCAGGAGAAACTTTGACGTGCCCGTGCAGTCCACCGCACTCAGTCGTGTAGGTTTGGACCGGAGGCCCCCAGGTTGCTCCGCCATCATCGCTCCGTAAACAAAAAGCCGCGACCAAGTCCTGCGAGCAATAATAGACGGCGTTTGGATAGACAGCTTGAGGAACCGGAGCGGGGGAAGGCACTGGAGCGGGAGTAGGAATGGGCAGCGCGTAGGGTCCGCCTCCTATGGTTTCGTGATCGATCCCAGAGCCTAAAGGCCCAGGTGTCGCTACCCAGGGCTGACCGTCATTGTCGGTGTAGGATATCTTACACGTAGGCGAGGTTGCGCTGAGCTCCGCGGCAAAGGCGCGGCCGGTTTGAAAATCGGTGAAGCCGATTGGATCGGAGTCAATTACTACCTGGGTAGGCGCAGGGCGGTTGATCCATGTGGCAATAGCTCCGCCGCCATTCGCAGGCGTATCGCTAAAGGTGATGAAGAGTGTTTCCAGATCGGACTGAAAATTTGTAACGCCATTGGCCGATCCCGGTGAGTTCCAATTCACGCCGATCGACGGCTCACCAGCGCTCCGGCCCAGGTATTCGACAGTCGGACCGGTGGTGAGTGTAACTGGAGTAAGGACGCCGGGAGCCTCAAAGTTTTCATAACCGATATGGTTAGTGCTATCAATCGCAGCGTTCGGGGGAGATACGGGGGTCAAAGGAACAACGGTAGCTTCGCCGCGGTACTGATGGTCCGCTGCCGGAACAGGAATCTGCGGAGTAGGTATGGTGACGAAATAGATTACATGGACGGTGAAGACGCCGGTGCCATCGGTAGTTGGACTGATGAAGCCGGTTTCGGTGACTCCGGGACCGTTGCCGGATGTTGCGATAATCGCGCCGGTGTTTGATGTCTTATGGATAACCAGATCAAAGTCATCAGTTGAAGACGGCGGTATAATTCGAACCTGGATACGCTTACCGGTCCAGTTACTTAACGGGTCGACCGTTAAAGTATAAGTGTCGCAATTGGTTCCTTCGACGCAGCTTGACTCACCGTTCGCTGCTCCAGTGCCAATTGCAGTGCCGCTCCATTGTAACGCCGTGGTAGTCGAAGCGGTGATCGTTCCCCCCGGGGGCGTGGCGGCGAAACCGATCAGGGCCAACAGCAACCCAGAACAACAAAGACAGATAGCAAGGAGTAAGCGAGAAGTGGAAAAGGCTGATCTGGATGATTTTGTGCGCATAGGTTATCGTCTCTCTCTTTGCTGGAACTGATTAGAGGAGGTGTAGCGGGGTGGCTGCAATTCGAAGAGTTCCGCTATAGTAATTCGGAGATCGTGCTATCCAGAGATGCGTCGCGACAGCTAAAACAGATTACGTTTTTGCAATGGATGATCAGAAGTATTTCTGCATTTCCGGAAACGATGATAAAAGGCGGTGACTAATGGATATTCAAAAGGCAAGACGCTATCTGACTGGGTATCTTTCGAAGAGCGCGGCAGGTGCTTTGGTTGCGCTGGCATTCGGTTGTGGAAAACCTCCCGCGCCGGTCGCACATTCCTCTCCGGCGGATGAGATTAGCACTGGGCTCACTACTACTACTACTACTACTACTGCGAACAATACCGCCCTGCCGAAAATAGACGCGAGTAAGCTGCTTACCAGCGAGGAACTTCAAGCCGTCCTCGGCGAGCCGCTTAAAGAAGCTGTGGAGAGCAGCCGATCGGAAGCGGGGTTCGCTATCGCCCAATGTTACTTTACGTTACCTACGCCTTCGCGCTCAGTCGTGCTCACAGTAACAACCAAGGGCGATGGGCCTCAACCACGAGAGCCGCGGCAGTTTTGGGAAGAAAAGTTTCATGAAGGCTCGGAGGAGATCGAAAGGAAGGAAGGGAAGCCTGAAGAAGAGGCCGAGCACCCGCTACCGACTCCGAGGAAGATCGAGGATGTTGGAGAAGAAGCTTATTGGATCGAAAGCGGGCAGATGGGCGCACTCTACGCGCTCGAGGGCAACCGCTTCATTCGCCTCGCCATCGGCGGGAATGACGATGAGGAAACGAAGATAGAAAGAAGCGCGGCTCTCGCTCGAACTGTCTTGAAACGTTTGTAGCTCCTCCCCCTCTCGCCTTAGTCGAAACTAAAGCGAGAGGATAAGAGCGTTCGATCCTGTTAAGGAAGGTTTGTGACTGAGGATTGCCGGGTCAGCGTGACATCGCCGGCGTCGGTTCGCCCGGTAACGTTGACGTCGTTCCGGAAGTTAGTCACGTCCGGGATCGAGACGCTGAACTGCCGCGCCTCGTTAACATCTCCCGCATCCGTGCGACCATCCGAGGTGATGTCGCCCAGGAGAAGACCCATGTCGACCGAGACCGTGGCGGAAGCTCCTCCCGCGGTGACGCCAAGTAAGCTCACGGTGACGCGCTGGGCGTTGTTAGCCGCGATGACTACCGTAACCTCGCTGCTTAGCGTGGTGGTAGAGCTATTGCTTACGACCGTGGGCGTCCCGCCCGTAAGGGAGCTAACTGAGGCACCAGTAAAGGTAACCGGGGCGGCAAAGGTAAACACAATTTTATGCTGGTTCGCATTTGCGCCTTGACCCACGCGACACTCGATGGCCGTCGCAGTCGCCGGAACGATCGGGGCCAGCTTGACATCGAAGTCTCCTACCGTTCCATGAGTCTTGCGGGAGACCGCGCTAACCAACTGCGGCAGCGGAGAGCAGGAGGCATTTCCTACGATGGTATAAGTGCCATCGGCCGTTATGTCCGAAGCGTTATTCTGCGAACGCTGGGACCGAACCGCGGAGTTCGGGTCAGAGTTATAGTCCGGTCGATTGAAGTAAGTGCGCACATTGGTTGCGGCCAAATCGGTCGCGGGTACGTACTTGCTCGCACCCCCATCGATAGCTCGCAGTTTGCTCTTCGAAATGGTGATGCGGATGATGCCGGTTAACGGATCGTAGCTCCCGCTATCCGCGTCGCCGAACTTAGTTGGGGCGTTAGCCTCTGGGGTAGGCACTGTGGTTCCCGACGTGTCGATCGGCACACCAAACTTGCCGTATTCAAATTGCAATGAACCGGCCGCGTCGGAAACCATTGCAAGGTAAAGGCGATCGAAGGTGCCAATATCGCTCGCGCTTCGGTCTTGCCGATTCCAAAGCATAATCCATTGGCTGCTCGCAGGCGCCGCATTAGTAGTGGACGGTGCCACCTGCAAGGTGAAGACCAAGTTCTCAACTCCGCCGCCCACGAATGGTTCGGCAATGAATAGCTGCCGCGCGTTGACCCGTGGATCCAGCGGGGTGTTTTGTCCGGTGTCATCATCGGTCCCTAATTGTGTGAGATCGTTGCTCACCAGGATACCCGGCAAGACGCAAGCGGTCGCGACCACCGCGCCGCTTGGAGTAATATTGTGGCAGAATGCGCTTTCTCCCTGCGCGTTTACCGCTGTAACGCGGTAGACGTCACCAGTAACGTAGGTGGGGTCGTCATAGCTTCGTTGCGTGACAGTAGCTATCGGGACGAAGGAAGCGTTCTTAAAGACCCGGTAGGAGGTGATGGTAGCGCCGCCACTGTCCGGCTCGAGCCAGGTAATGTGTGCGGTCGAGCCGCTTACCGTGGCGCTGACTAATGGCGCCCCAGGGATGGCTGGTTCTACTGGATCGAAATTTGCGAAGAGCCGGCGTCCGCCGCTCTGCCGCGTGATAAAAGCTTTCGCGGTGAATGAGTTAGTTCCTCCATTCACGCAACCGCCGATGCAGCCATCTTCCCCACCAATGAGGATGCGGCCTTCTTTGTCTACCTGAATGTCAAAAAAGTCGAGAAGGTTACGGCAGGTGCCGTCGCCGCAAATGCCAGAGTTACGCTGGATAGGATCGTTGGGAGTGGCGTTGATAACATTCCAGGTCACACCACCGTCATAGGTGGTGGCGACGTAAAGATACCAGTTTCCCGTGAACTCGGGCTGGTCGGAATTATTGCCCGCGGTAGGAGTGCCAAAGAAAGCAAAGGCGGCACGATCGGGGTCGCCCACTACCACCTCGGGAAAGGCCATGTTATTGATGACGGGTCCGCCAGGAAGCGCGCCGACGTCGGTGATGTTTTGCCAGGTAAGACCTTTATCGTGGGAGACGGCTATTTTGGCATGGGCGCCGCTCGGGGTCTGCGCCTGATAACCAAGATAAATTGTGTTGCTGCGAGTGGCTTTGTCGCAGCTCGGATCGTTGGGCCGGCAAATCGATACTCCTACGGAAGGATCGTCGTTCCCTGTGCTAATCTCATTGGGAATCGACCGGACGTTCCAAGTGATGCCGCTATCTTCGGAGACTACGACTGATACTGCGCCCCCGTCGAGCAAAGGAACGCCGCCACCAGGAGTAACGCAACCTTTGTTAGGAATAAAAGCTGTTCCATCCGGGCTGACCTTTACGTGACCGTGAAGTCCACCGCATTGCGCAACAGTATATAGAGGACTCTGCGCCGGGAAGGTGATTCCGCCATCGACGCTGGTCTGGCTGGTAGCATCAGCGATGCTCTGGGAAGCGTAAAAAACTGCGTTCGGATAGCCTGTAGGCAATGCAGGGATAGGTGCATGGAAAGGCCCGCCACCTACAGTCTGGTGATCGACTCCGGAAGGCGCGCCGCCTTCGCTCGGCGTGAAGGTGTCGCCATCATTATCGGTGAATTCCATCGTGCTGCCTGCGGGAGTAAGACCCAGGAGCTGGGAAACGAAAGTGCGGCCGGTCTCGTGGTCGGTGAAGAGAATTGGATCTCCCGCCGCACGAGGCGCCGCTGGGAGAGTAACAGTCTTTTGTTGAAAATCTACTATAGCCGGCGAGGCACAATCATCGAAACGGGCGCGCAGCATATAGGTAAGGAAGCCTCCATAATAGTTCGAGGTGCCACCGTTCGGAATAGGAGGATTTACCGCGCCATCGCTGGCACGGTTATTAGTGTGGGTCTCCTCCGTATTCCAGTTAATGCCGAGCGAAGGCTCGCCCGCGTCATCTGCCACACCAGTCGGCGGATAGTAGTTTTGGTAACGAGGAACTCCAGGGCCACTGGGTGCCGGTGTAGGAGTCGGTGTAGGCGTGGCGCCCGGCGGCGTGGGCGTAGGAGCGGGGGTCCCGCCGTTCACGGCGGAAGCAGTTCCCATATATTGGCCGGTGACAGCCGGCGCGGGGACTGAAAAGTAAACCACGTGCACGGTAAATGTGCCCGTGCCCACGACTGGATTATTTGGATCAAGGTCCACCACCTCTGGACCTGCTCCTCCTTGAGCAGATGAACCTGCGATTGGACCGTCGACCGCGCCTTTATGGACGAAAACATCGTAATCGTCATTTGCGTTCGGCCAGGAGATAACGATATGGGCAAGTTTTCCCGACCAATCGGAAGGGCTTCCATTGAGTGTGAGCGTAAAGGTATCACAATTCACTTCTACGCCGGTTAGCGGGTTGCTTGTGCAGGTGCTTTCATCAAGTGAAGCCCCCCCCACCGAGGTCCCGGCCCAAGTCACATTTGGGCCGGTTGGATTCAAAAGTCCGCCGGTCGGATTGGAATTCGGGGCAACGACACGGCGATCAGCAACGCGCTTTTGCAATATCTCCCGAGGCGATGCGGCTAAACTTAGCCAACCGAGAGAGGTTCCGATAAGACAGAGGAAAACGCCGATAAGAGCGCGCGTGTTAAAAAGGCCGGATTCGGAGCGGGATCGTTTCTTCATAAGAATAGACCAAAGCAAACTTCAAAGGTGGAGAGAACGGTGAGTTCGCTCTTCCTTCCGGTCACCCAATCCTAATAGGTGGTGACGGTCGAGCCATTTTTGCGAACATTGCGTAAATGTAACGAACTCAAATTGCCTTTAAACTTGTGTTATAGCCGCTGGCGTGAGGTCCGACGGAAATTTCGCCGTATCAAAGCCGGGAGAGCGCCTTCTCAGCAAGCGCGCGCGACTTGTCTATTTTGATCTGTTCGCTATCGCCCCCGCCGACGCTGATACGGAGGACGAAGTTTCCTTTCAAGACGTAGAGCGCGCCGCCAAATCGGTTTCCGCTCCAAAATGCCTCTTCACCTAAGGCATCGATCTTGCGAGGCGGTGGGATCTTTTCTTCTTCTTCTTTTTCGGTGCGTTTGCCTTCTTTTTGCGGCTCGACCGTATCACGCTCTTCACGTGCCCCTTCGTCATTGCCTCTAAAGCGCCCGAAGGTTTGTTTCCAATACTCGCTCGGGGCGGATCCGGCGGAGGCCTGGGTCAAAGCAAAGCTGATGGCCTGATTGGGCTCGCGTGAGCTATAGTAACAGAGTGAGACCAGATAAGAGCCGTCGAAGGTCACGCTGTTCTTAGCGTCGAAAATAGTAGCTCCCTGGATCGCACCAACTTCCTCGAGAGTAATCAAGCTACAAGCTTCGACCGTTTGCGCCGGCGGGTTTGTACCTTCTTGCCGGGCGAGGTTCGATGAGGCGTCCTTTTGCGTTACCCGTTTGCAGGAAGTAACGAGAATGAGTGCCGCGACTACTGATGCAATTATTCGCATACAAACAAATTGAAAGGTCCGGAAGGACGAAAACCGCGCCAGCCTTTCGGCCGGCGCGGTTTTAAGACTCTGGTAAACGTTAGGGACTAGGAGTTTCTTTTCCGACGCAGGTAATTGAGCCCGCACATCCCAATTGCTCCCAGCCCGACCATAGTCAAAGTCGTCGGTTCAGGCACAACTGTAATTTGAAAGGATCCTTGTCCCACCGTAAAAACGCCACTGCTGGTATCTGCGACATCGGAGTAGAAGTTACCGGCGTTCGCCTGGGTAGAGGTGAAGAAGGTGTAAGTCCCAGCCGGCACATTGGCGCCGATGCTGAAGGAAACGCTTTCCAGGCTCAAATTGTAAGGTGGGTTCTGTGCCGTGCCAGAATAACCGAGATCTACGTTGTTTCGAACGAAGTTGGCTGCAGCGGCTGTGGAGAGCGGATCACCGCTGCCTGGAATGGTCGGACCAAAAGCGTTGAAAGGACCGGTAGGCGTCGAACCCGTGATGGTAAAGAACCCTGAATTACTGGAAGCTGTCACAAGGTAAAGGTCGAACGCGGTGATGTTTGCGGGAGGCGTCATTCCACTAAGCGAAAGAGTGACACTGAAAGTGCCGCCAGGATTTGCCATCTGTATCGATGGGGTGGCACTGAAGGTCGTGCCTGAGGCACCAGTTTGCGCGAATGCTGAGCTAGCCAGCATGCAGGCGATGATTGATGCAAAGAATAGTTTTTTCATAGGTAGGTGAGGTGTTTTGCAGCCGAGTTGATCGTTTGTAACAAAAATTCCAAGCATGTCAGTCTTTTTTTCATCAATTTTCCGCTTCATGGCAAGACCGTGACTGAGTTCTGCCTCGTAATCGTGACATCGCCAGCGTCTGTGCGGCCGGATGCGTTCACGTCAAACCGGAAGGAGGACTGAGTCGGGACGCTAACCGTATTGAGTCGAACCGAGGTGACATCCCCCGAATCCGTGCGCTTATTGCCATCGACATCTCCGATCAGCAACGGGAAGGCCGCCTGCGCGTTGTTGAGAGTTGCAGTCGCGTTGGACTTATTGCCGTTGGTCACTGGGAGACTGCTGACCGTGATCTGATGATTCTGCGCGTTCGGCACGCTGGGATTGAGGTGCACGGTATATTGGTTGTTGGCGGGACCGGCGTTGTGACTGCTTATATAGGTATTCGCACCATCGAGGGTGACACTGCCAGCCGGCCCGGTAACGGTAAACTCGGGGCTAAAGGTGTAAATGATGGTGTAATCATTTTCCGGCCCTGGGGCACGGCACTCGATCTGGCCAGTCCCATTCGGAATCGCGACCGGATCAAAAAGAATAACCTCGAACGGTCCGCCTGCGGCACCGTTATGCGACTTACGAGAGGCGACCCGATCAAGTGGCAGCGAGACCTGGATAGCGACAGAAGCGAGATTGCTGCTAACGAGGCCGCGACTGTCGGTAACGCGGACCGTCGCCTGATAGTCACCATTAGAGGCGTAGTTATGCTGAATCGTAGCCTCGGGCTGGGTGACCGAAAAGCCATCGCCGAAATCGAAAGTGTAGCTGGCGATAGTATCTCCGGCATCCGGATCGGAAGAAGCGGACGCATTTAAGTCGACTAGTAACGGAGGCCGCCCGGTCTGCGGACTAGCGGTAAGGGCCGCAATGGGAGCGGTGTTGGGCGCGCAAATGGCATTCCCTATAATAGTGTAGCTGCCGATGGGACCATTGTTATCGGGCATGTTGTCGGGCGTGGCGGTGATGACCACTCCGTTAACTCCCACGATGCGGACGAGGAAATGTTGTAGCATCTGTCCGTTTGCCGTAACCCCAATGGCACTGCGCGGCACTACGATGCGAATAAACCCGTCAGCCGTGTAGTTGCTCGCGGGGTCAGCGGCCACTATTGTTCCCGCTGTAGGTCCTACCTGGAAGACAGGCGTTGTGGTAGCTCCATCCTGAGGGGAATTTGTCATGCGCACGGTGTAGTTCACGTTATCAGGTCCATCGAAGACGATCGGCCAGCGCGTATTAGGTGGAAGGGTAGCGAGATTCTGCATCTTGAGGGTGAACATGACCTTGTCCGGCGCGATGGCGAATGGCTCGGAGATTTGCAGACTCTGAACGTCGTGGGCCGGCACCATATTCGGAGGCGTCCCGGGCGGATTGGGATTGTCCAGGTTATCATTACTCTTGTCAGTTAAAATGGTGAGACCGGGCGGGAGGCACGGACTCTCGATCAGACCCGGCAGCCCGACAGGGAACTCATTGCAGGCCGGACTTTCTCCAACCGCGTTGAGCGCAGTTACTTTGTAGAAGTACTGCAGCGTCGGATCGGTAATGCTGGTGTCATCGTAGGTTGTCTTACAGGCCGGGCAGTTTTGCGTGACGGTGGCAATGAGCGCATAAGTCCCGCCGCTGCCCGTCTTGCGAAAGACATGGTAGCCAGTAAGCGGCGCGCCGCCATTATCGGGCTCCGACCAGGCCACGTGTACGATGCTGCCGCTAAGGACAACACTATCTACGCGCGGCGCCGCCGGTACGGTGGCAGGGCAGGTTATGACAGCCCCGCTGGTGCTGCAATTGGCCTGCGAGTCGTACGCGCTGAGCAAACGCGGGCCACCAGACTGACGAATAATGGTCGAAAAGGCACTTCGAGATGCCGTGTAACCATCCGTCGGATCAGGTGGGCTATCGGCTAACGCGGCGGTGCAACCAGGCGCGACACAACCATCGGCAAAAGCCGCCAGGACGCGACCTTCCTTGTCGATTTGAAGGTCGTTGAAGTCGAGTAGATTGCGATCTGCGCCGCAGGTAGTCCCGCCGGTGCAGATAGAACCAACTTGGACCGCGTCGCCATTAGTCGCATCGACCAGGGAGTAGCTATTGCCCCCGTCGGTGGTAGTCGCGATGTAGAAATACCAAACGCCCCGGAAGCTGCCAATTCCAGCGCCGCTGCAACAATCGCCTGTGCCCGTGGTCGTGCCAAGGAATCCGAAAGCGGCCCGCTTACTATCACCTGCGACTACCTCAGGAAAAACCGCATGCTTGATCAGACCACCACCAGCGTCGATCGAAGCGGACCAGGTTAGCCCATGATCGTGCGAAACAGCAATGCGAGGGTGGCCATCGGCGGCTTCATAACCAAGATAAACCGTTCCATCCGCGCCTACCCCAACCGAAGGGTCGGTGTTGCCCGAGCTACTATCAGGTATGGTCCGCACCGTCCAGGTAAGACCGTTATCGGCGGAAACCGAGGCACCACTAAGACCGCCGCACGACTTGTTAGGTATATAAACGTAGCCATCTGGGCCCACCTTGACGTGGCCATGCAAGCCACCGCATTGCGTGATATTATAGATGGGAATACCGGGACCAAAAGTCTGCCCCCCATCATCACTCCGGGCAGCCAGAGCGGTGCCGATGTCCTGCGAGGCGTAGAAGGTCTGATTTACATAAAGCGGATGCGCAGGGGGCGGGAAGGCCGAGTTATTATAAGGCCCGCCTCCCAACGTCTGATGGTCCACTCCTGCCGGCTGACCGGAGCCTTGCGACTGCATCCAGGAATTTCCGTCCGTATCGGAGAAGGAAGTAATGCTAGTGGCTCCCGCCAACTGCGACTGGAATACCCGACCCGTGCCGTGATCGACAAAGCCGATCGGATCGAGGGTCTCAACGCCTTCGGTGGCGTTAGTAACATCTTGCCAGAGGTTATACGCCGGCGAAGGGCAATCATCGAAGCTGACGCGATATTCATTTAAGTTCGCGGTGTAAAAGGCAACGCCGCCGGTGTTGACCGTGTCATGCTGAAGAGACGGAACTTTGGGGACCCAATCGATACCAATGGAAGGCTCACCGGCCGAGCCAGCTCCGATCAGATTTGCTGGCGCGGGATAATCTTTGTAGCGCGGTGGGACCGAGCCGGGAGGGGGTGGCGGTGGTGGCGCCGGAATATCCTGCAGAGTCACAGTCGCGGTATAAGTCTGGCCGGCTGGAGCAAAAGGGACTACACGGATTGTGTAGTCGCCTGAGATGGGCTGGATCACTGCGACCTCTGGATCAGATGAGCTCGCCGCAGTCGTTATCTGGGCGCCGGCTGGAAAACCGGAGTAAATGTAAACATCAAAATCAGCCGTAGAGAGCGGCCAGCCCACGCTGATCTTTATGTTCTTAGTGTTCTCAGTGCCGGCGGGCACGTTGACGATGAGATGAAAGTCATCGCAGGACATGGGGGCTGTGCAATTGAGAGCGACTTGCGCAGAGGGGTTTGGAACAACGAAAGGGCCGCCCGAATAAATTACCGGGCCACTAACCAGAGTTAAGGTTCCCGTGGCTGGATTCGCCGCGAAGCTCTCAAAGCCAAACCAAAATCCCAAAGCACAAAGGGCCAAAGCCGCCAGTATACGAGGGTTAAAAACAGCACACTCGGCGAACGATTTTATTTTCATGCATTTTCCTTTGCCGGCCAGACGCCGTGCAGTGGAGGAAAGATGAATCGCGAATGAACGTCGAGGATTATTACGGAGATGACGAAAATATCATCTGAGTAAACCTTTGGCTCGCTCTAGCTGTGAAACCCGAAGCGCTATTTCAAAACGCGGTACGAAGAGGCCGCAGGTTGAACCGCGACGATCCCAAATCCCGTAAGGAACTTAGACTCTCTAAGAGATGGCTGAATCCCTAAGGCAACGCATTGACGATTGATTGGCGCACCAGGTTTATGTCCCCTGCGTCAATACGGCCGCTGAGATCGACATCATTTCGGAAGTTGGTGGCATCTGCGGATGTGATCGTCTTTAGGCGAACCGCAATTACATCGCCAGCGTCCGCACGGGTTGATGAGTTCACATCCCCGATCAACACATCCATCCGCGCAGGGACGCTGGCAAAAGTGTTGCCATCGCCGTCTGTAACTCCGTTAAGGGTTACAATAAGATGCTGGGCATTAGGAACACCGGTAAGCTCCACCCGAACCTCATTCGAGTTAGGGCCTCTGCTCGCGGTCGCGGTATCGCTACCCGGTGAAATCGCGGCTACTCCGGAGGTAATGCTCGCCGTGCCCGATGAGGCGACTGGGCGGGCAAAGCTATAGATTAAGGTGTAGGAGTTGTTAGCGCCCGGAGCGCGGCATTCGATGCCGGCAGGACCGGTCGCCGGTAAGGCGATATCATAATCGACTCCGGCGTGATTCTTGCGCGAAGCAACTCCCGCTACCGGCAAAGTGGCGGCCGCCGCCGCTTCGAGATTAATGAAACCATAGCCGTCGAGTGTCGAATAGCCGCGTCCGATGCTGTTCGTTAGGCGTCCACTAAATGGATAGGTCGTGGTGCCGTCAACGACCGTGCCATTGTAGGTCATACCTTGACCAATGATTGGGTGGTCTCCGTATTCCGGGATTAACACTCCACTGCCGAGCAGATCGGCGGAAAAATCTCCGTCGCGCACGAGCGCGCTCACGGTCATTCCCTGCGGAGTGGTCGCGTCTTGCCAAGGGGAGCGAGCGTTGTTGAAGCGAAAGACCTTCCCCGTGCTGAAATCATTTTTTCCGCCCGGGCTGCCGGGGAAAGTGAAATTTAACGACCATTGATGTTGCCCAGTGTTACCCGGCGATGGGTTGGAGGGGAATGGAGCAGGATTGGAATAGGTATGAGTAACGTCTCCGGCCACCAGGCCGACGGAGCTACCGAAGGCGTAACTCGCGGCACTGGTCAGCCATACCATGCCCGGGGTAAAGTTATAGGTCCCAGTGAGGAAGTCGCCAGGCATGTTCCCGGTCGCGTTTCCAGTAAAATTGCCTCCGGTAGTATTCCCGCCGGTTAGGCTTCCTTGGGCCGAAGGCGCGGGAGCATCCGCATCCGGATTGAACCTAAGAGTGGCAAGCCGCCCTGCACCGGTATAGCTGACGGCGAAAGTATTTGGGTTAGTGGAGCCGGCTGTGCCTACATTCCGATCGTTATCACTGCGCACCGTGATGTCCACCTTGCCGCCATTGCTAGAAGAAGCTGTTCCGGTGGCGACAAACGGATCGAGATCGTGTGGGAATGCAGTTAGTTGAAAGAGTGTTTTCACCTGCGCGGGAGTAAGCGCCTTGTTGAACTGTTGCAGGAGCAACGCAGAAAGCGCAGCGGCATGTGGTGAGGCAGCGCTCGTCCCCGAGAAGTTCGGATAGTTGGTGTCCATATCAAAAGTCGACTCGGTAACCGCCGGGATAGGTCCGAGCGGAAAGAAAGTGTTGTTCGAGGCGTCCATCGCGGCGACATCCGGTTTCTGCCGGAACTGTGGAGTGGCAAGACGGTTGTTGTTCACGTCGAAGTAAATCACAACTGGTCCAGGCGAAGTGAAGTCCTCCGGTATATTAGGACGAAATCCGGAGTAAGCCGCGACGCTTTGCGCACCCGCGACTGCGCTGTGCCCGTAGGTTACAGGGGTAAGAATGTCTCCGTACTCCGCCGGCCCGACACCCGAGACGCCGTTACCAAAGAAAACGTATTTAAGCTGGGTGGCCGCGTTCGCTGGCGCGGTTAGGTTAGAGCGCGCGATCACCATCTGGACCTGGCTGAAGCCATCGGCATTGAATGTTGGGACGGTTAACTCATAAGGCCGATTGGTGATGAAAGCGTTGATGCCCAGAGCGGATATAAAGTTCCCCGCGGTGTCAAAGAAGAGGAGATTGAAATCCTGCGTGATCCCGGAAACTGCGGTAGCCGCATTCACCTGCACGCTATAAGACCCTTGCGTGTAAACCGGCGGACTCGCACCGAAAGGGTGGACCCGGACCGTATAGTTGTCAGTCGCAGGAGAAAAGAAAGTAACGACCTCATCGGTGCCAGTGTCCTGATCGACCAGGAGGTTTCCGTTCGAATCAATGATCGAGACAATCGCATCGAAGTTGTCCGCCGGAGTCGCGGGAGTGGATTTAACCTGGATCACATAGCTATGACCGCCCGTAAAAGTGAAAGGGCCGAAATCCATCGACGAACCGAGCACACTTGTTCCGCTACCGGTGTAAATCGGCGGATCGATCAAGGTCGGCGCCGTGCTGTCGAAAGGGTCGTTCCACTGAAAAATAAAAGCGCCCGCGTCACTGGCGGTATTGATAGTTTGCGCAACATCGATCGGACCGCCAGTCGGATTGAAGTTATGGAAGCCGCCGGCGTACAGATTCTGGAGGTTAGCCGGCACCGTGTTGAGTTTGATGTTCGAACTGGCTAGCGAGGTGGCGTTGTTAGGCACCGGACGAAACGTACCCAAGTAACCATCTACGCCTGCGTTGTTCGCGGCAGAGGAACAATAGACCTTCCCCGCATTAACAACGTCGATGACACCCTGCGCGACGATGCCATCCTGGAACATCGGTTCGTCGATATAGGAAACGTCATCGCAGACCACGTCCCCGTTAAAATCCTGTCCTGGATAGGTGAAATTAATCAACCCACCCAGCGCCCGAATGTTATTGGCAAAGCCAAGCTCACCTACATCGGCGGTCGCGAAGCCGATCCGTGCTTTCGGCGCCATGTCATGAACGATCTGGCACATAGCTCGACCTTCATTAGTCGCGTTCGGCGGGCTGCTGAAATCCTGCAATACCACAACGGGCTGCGCGTTAACCATGTTGCCTGTTCCGGGAAGATCCCCGGTAAGTACATCTTGCTGCGCGGTGGTGTAACCGCCTTCCATGCTTGGTTGTGAATTGTAACTATCGGACATCACACCGATGGAAAGGCCCGTCCCGTCCAGATTCTTAAGCGCTGCCGCATTGTAAATGGTGCTAACACGATTTACGCGATGCTGGTTGACGCCAAATTCTGTCACTGCGCCGACGCTATGTATCGGACGGAGCTGGAGAATAACCGAACCTACTCCGGGTGACTTGGCAATCGCCGCGACATCATCGATGACTACGTAGCCTTCGATCAGGCCATGTCCGGCATACCTTGTGTCTGTGGCGGTGACAGATATTTGCGGAAACGCACTTTGTAGATTCGCCTGCAAAGTCCCGACCGGCACGAGGCCGTTCGGCATTACTTCAACCAGATACTTTCCGGTAACGCTATCGGTAAGCGCGGAGGCTGCGATGTGGTTTGCCTCTTTTGCCACTGCTGCTTTATAGGCGGTGAACGCCGCGGGATTGGCTTTCCCGCGGACCTGGCCTGCTAACCGGCCGGCGTTCACCGTCGGTAGCGCGGTGATCTTACCTAGCTCGATCAAACGATTTTCGACGATCTTATCCAAGCCATTAACGAGATTCGGAGGAACCGTCTGAGCCGCAAAGGATAGCGGAAGACAGTTGCCGAAGATTAGGGCGCATATCACGAGTCGAAGGACAACGGGAGCGTGTAGGATCGGTTTAGTATTCATAGTGGGTGGGATTGCGAAGACTCAGCTTACCTAGGTGTCATTGGGTTATGGAGCAGGCAATGCCGAAACGATAGTCTGACGTACCCCGCTTATGTCGCCGGCATCGACCCGGCCGCTGGTGTTAACGTCGTTTCGGAAGTTAGTGGCATTCGTCTGCGTTACAGTCTTGAGACGAATCGAATTCAAATCACCCGCGTCAGCCCGACTCGATGAATCTACATCGCCGAAGAGGAAACCAACCGGCACCGTAACATTAGTGGTGCCTGCGCCAGCATTGACCCCCGTTAAGGTAATCATGACCGTCTGAGCGTTGGTTACATTCATGAGATTCATAACCGCTTGCGCGGTGCCGCTACCGGTGGGCATCCCATTTAACTGCGCTGAGCTATTGAGAACGTTCCCCTGCGGAGTGATTGTCCCCCCGGTAAAGGTCACAGGCGCAGGGAAGTTAAAGACAATTTGATGCGAGCCGGCCGTTGGCCCCTGCCGACACTCGATGCCTGTGGCGCCAGTAAGCGGCAATGGCACGTCAAAGGTGCCTTGTGTTCCATGAGTCTTTCTCGAGACAACGCTCGCCGGTGTCGTAGGTGTAGAACTAAAGACCTCCAGTTCGGTCGCCCGCGCGATCGAACCGCTGGCGGAGCTGGCGCAATCCGAGTTGTTAAAGGGATCGTCGTCCTGGTCGCCGGCGAAGTTTGCCTGGCCAGTGCATTGCGTGCTAAGGACTCGGAGCCGCACGTGCGTCGCGACCGCAGGTGTAGTTAACGCAAAGCTTCTCGAGGTGAGGTCGGGCTGTAACGGCCGCGGGACATCGCCCGGGAACGCGTCATCCGGGCTGGTATAAGCGAGCGTGTAATCAAGTGGACTCACACAGGTGACAATCCCGCTGGCATTACAAGTGAGGATCTCGAATTTCCTAATCCCAGTGAACCTACCTGCATTGGTAGGGCCGGCGCTCGTGCTCACATTTACACTCCGGACCATGACGCCAGTGGTCCCGGCCAGGTCCACCGTAATGGTGCTTCCAGCTATTGGAGCTGCCGCTGCTACCTGAGCCCCGGTGTCTTCCGTGTCGTCAATCAGGTTGTCCTTATCCGCCGTGCTAGCTGTGGTGGTGACGGATGCTCCCTTGCTCTTTGAAGCTAGGTTAGTCGATAAAGGAACAACCATGGTTGCAGTCTGGTTCGCGGTGAAAGTGCGGTTGAAGCGCTGGACTCCGTAGCCGGGCGCCTGCACGATCAATTCATAGCTTCCCGGAGTGAACTTCGCCGTATCTGACAGATTCAGAGTCATCCGGCGCGTAGTGGCATTCGTAGTATCTACTACAGTGACAGGGTCGGTATCAGCTATCTGCCGGGACCGCGCCTGGAAACGGCCAACAATAATCCTGGCATTTGTGATCGGCGCGTTACTTTCATCCTGAGCTACCGCCTGAAAGGTGATGGTAGCGGCGTTATTTTCTACCGCCGACTGGAAGTTCGCGATCGGCGCAGTGTCGCCGGTTCCATTGGTGTAAGCGTCCACACCCATGCCGCGGTGGGCGAAGGCTCGCCAGATCTCTACTTGGTTTGCTCCGCCGAAACGAGCCATGTCCGCTGCGAGAAAGGCGTCACGCGCGTCCAACATGCTGGTTGCCCCGGGCTGGAGCAGGAATGCGTCATACATTAACTGCAACCAACGCCGATTCCCGGCGCAGGCTTCAGGCGCAAACTTGCCTTCTGCGCAAGCTTTCTGTCGCGCCATATCCGTGGAAGGAAATTGCGCGTTGTACTTATCGACCAAATTCTGCCGGATCTCCCAGTTGGTGCCGTTCCAGATTTCGCCATCCGCGTGAACTTCCGCTCCTGGAGTGTCATAGCCGATGTTACTGTAGTTAAGCGGGTTGTTAGCTAACGAGTAGTTACGAATGGCCAACTTCTTGTTCTGCGTGGCGTAAATCCCAACTGCCGTCGGATCTTCGTCCGCGGTGGGGACAAAGCTATTCTCAAAGAGGTATTCCGCTGCATCGAGATCGCTCCAGCTTTCTCCCATCGCGCCACCCTGGGCACCCGAAATACCTACATCGGGGCCACCAATCATTCGGTTAGAAATCGCGTGGGTATATTCGTGGCCCACGATACCTACGTCCATGTCGCCGTCCACGCATGGGCTATACAAGGCAGCCGCGATCGGCTGGAAGAGGTATTGGTTCGTGATACCGGGCACGCCATCCTGCAAGGCAATCTGGTTCGCATTGTCTCGTCCGAGATACATTCCATTAGATCCTCCGGAGACTGCGCCGGCCTGAACATTGCCAAGCTCGGGATCGTTCTCACGACTAGTCGCGGTGTTACCAAAGTTATCCAGTTGGAGGTTCGAGTTCTGTTCAGTGAAGCCCAGGAAGTAGGAGAAATCGTGAAAGCGATTATGCGTGACAAAAAGTTGCGTAATAGCGGCATCGATATCGGAGTCCGTATTTCCAGCGGGGTTAAGGTTGCTGTTCGGATTCGAGTGGACCAGAATAGTTGGATCGCAGCCTTTCGTCGTCGCTCCCAAGGTCGTGCGAGTCTTCCACTCGTTCTTCCACGGGAAGATGTATTCACGCGCCGCGCTAGTCGGAGCGTAAGGCGTAGAAGGTGTTAGTGGACTGCCCCAGGACTCGGCCGTTTGCGCATTGTTGCCGCGCAGGGTTCCGGTAAAGGTGCCGGACTTAAAGATATAATCCCAGGGAGCGCGAGAGGCGATGTTCTTTTCTTCGTTCTGGCAACCGGGCACGGGCATCCCAAGAGGACTTACTTCCCAGCAACCAACGATGCGCGTGTCGTTCGTGGTGTAGTCAAGGGGAGGATTGGCCCTGAAGTATTTCCACTTGGGTGGGTAAGGCAGACCAGCAGTGGGTGTAACCGAATCATCGGTGGTGAAAGTGCCAGCGTAGTTAAAGGGAGCTGTTTGCGGCACCCCCATGGTGTTCGGCGTTTGGCAAACCTGGACCTGGTATTCGCCAGCCGGCACGCCATTGGCCGGAGCATAGTTCAAAGCCTCGCTGCTTGTGCCAGTATCTTCGGTAGCTAAGAGAACAGGATTAGGATCCGAGCCGAAAAGAAGGCTTACACTTATGTCATTCACAGGGATGCCGGCGCTGACCTGGACAACAATCCTTGTCTTACCAGCGGCCACGGTGAAATGGTGCCTGGCTGAGCCGCAGGGAAAGGCTTGAGGAACGTACGTCCCTTGAAAAACCGTTGTCTCGGGAGCGTTGGGGTCGGATTTCCGATTCCCGCGAGCTTCTTTTGGATTTAGCCAATTAGTCCGATTGATTCGATAAAGGATGCCGCCCGTCTGCGCATCGACAAATACGGTGTAAGCATCGGAAATATGTCCGGCCACGTAAACAACGTTAGCTTCGTAAGCAGGCCGCACCCCGGAGTTCGGGGTAGGTAAGCCGATTAGGCGCACCCGCTGATCCTGCGGATAACCGGCAACCTTTATTAAAGTCCAATCCTTATTCTTTTCGTCGAGAGCAACGTTCGCAATGGCACTCGGAGGCACAGTGCGATTGACATTCGCGGCCGCAGCGAGCCAGCCTTGGAGCGGGGTAAGGGCGGCGGCACCTGGAGCTGCTTGATCACCGGCAGAGCTCGACCAAACGTGATAGATATTGCCATCGACTATGGCGACATTAATCAGGCCATCCTGAGTAGCGGCTAGCCCGCCGAAACGTTGGCGGAAAAGAACCGCGTGAGCGTTGCTGTAAGGCATGGTCCCGTCACTCAGGAGCTCGAGATCGGTTACTCCCTGATCGGAGAGGCGAAACAATTCCTTGTTCGCACGAACCCATTCGCGCGCCGCGGCCACAGGTTCACCCGTAAAGCCGGTTGCCAGAAACCCGCCATCCTTCAACATCGTATGGACGGTTCCAAATCGGTTCCATTGAGCGCGCGCGCCGAGACCCTCGACCTTTGCAACCTGCGCTCCCGTAGGAGCGACCGATCCGACGCGATTGTCCAAATCGGGCAGGCCTTGAGCGGTATCCCAAATGTTAAGTTGAGCCAGGACAGTTCTTGTGCCTGGAAAAAGGCTTAAAGTAAGCAAGACAACCGACCCAAAGAGCGAGGCAGCAGAAAAAGTATGACGAAGGAGTTGTTTGTTCATGTGGATGGGCCGCGGAGAAGAGGTGTGTGGTTTTTCCGCGAGGTTCTGACTTTACGTGGCCTGAAGGGGCTGTGGATGCCCATACTCCGAAAAAGATTACAGAAATGCAATGTTTCGTTTTAAGCGGATAATTAATTTTCGGATTGATTGAGCAAATGTCGCCAAGCCAGTAAAGTGGGTCGCCGATGCGCATTCTGTTGATCGAGGATGAAAAGAAAACGGCCGCGTTTCTGGCCAAAGGTCTACGTGAAGCCGAATTCGCGGTGGAAATTGCGAGTGACGGGGAGGCGGGCTCCGAGCTGGTGAGAACCGGGCGGTTCGACCTCCTGATCGTGGATGTGATGCTACCGAAAAAGGACGGCTGGTCGATTGTGAGTGAGTTGCGCGCCAAGGACTCTCATACACCAGTGCTATTTTTGACCGCGCGCGACAGTGTGAAGGATCGCGTCAAAGGGCTGGAGCTGGGCGCGGATGATTATTTAATTAAACCTTTCGCCTTTTCGGAACTGCTCGCGCGGGTCCGGTCGTTGCTGCGGCGCTCGCCGGCCCAGGAGGACGGGCAACTGCGCGTCGAGGACTTGGAAATCGATACGCACCATCATCGAGCCAGCCGTTCGGGAATGCCCTTGAATTTGACTCCAAAAGAATTTCTTCTGCTCAAACATTTGGCCCGATCCAAGGGCGAAGTCATATCGCGATCTGAGATTATCGGCAAGGTTTGGAACATGCAGTTCGAGCCCGAAACGAACGTCGTGGAAGTAGTGGTGCGGCGCCTGCGCGCAAAAGTGGACGATCCCTTCCCAGTGAAACTCGTCCACACCATCCGCGGCGTTGGCTATGTTCTTAAAGTTGCGTAGGCCGCGCTCGATCGCCGCTCAGCTCGTCCTCCTTTTTACCATTTCCGCAGCGCTCCTGCTGGGGTGCGCGCTCGGCATCTTATACTCCATCGTGATCGCGCACGCCTTCGAGGAGGATAATGAAGTGCTGGCGGACCGTCTTTCAGCGACACGCGCGGATTTGGAAAACGCCGGCGGGCCGCAAATCCTCAAGGAAGAACTCAGGCTGCGTGGCAGCGGCGAGCGCGCCGTTTACTGGGTGCGGGTGCTGGATCGGGATGGCCGCGCCGTTGCTGAAACTTCCGGGATGCAAGATCTGTTGCCCACGAGATCTTTCCCGCCGCTTCCGCCCGATGGCGGGCTGCTCAGTCCAAGAACCTATCGACCGCGCGGCAAACTCTTCGCTCTGACCACCGCTCACGTCCAAACGGGCGGCCAGACTTACCAACTGCAACTCGCGCAAGACCGCTCGGCCGACGAGCAATTTACCTGGAAGTTTGGCCTGCTTCTCATCGGCGTGCTGGTGCTTGGCACACTCGCTTCCGCATTGATCGCAAAGAATGTGACCAACCGCGGCTTACGGCCATTGGCGGACATGACACGCTCGCTCGAACGCGTGGGGCCAAAGAGGTTGGATGAACGCGTGCCGTCCGCGGGCTGGCCGCGCGAGCTGCAACCTTTGGTGGTGGCTTTCGATGAAATGCTCGATCGACTGGAGGATTCCTTCACGAGACTCTCGCAATTTTCTGCCGATCTCGCGCACGAGCTGCGCACCCCCATCGCGAACCTGCGCGGCGAAGCGGAAGTGGTTTTGACCCGCCAGCGCACTTCCGATGAATACCGGGAAGTGATTGAATCAAGCGTGGCCGAGTGTGAACGGCTCTCCGCTATTATCGAAAATCTGCTTTTCCTCGCTCGAGCCGAAGCAGCGAACGAAGCGGTCGCGCGGAGCGTTTTTGATGGGCGGGCCGCAATCGAGAAGATTGCAGCTTATTACGAAACAATCGCGGAGGAACGGCGGATCAAAATCGAATGCACCGGCGATGGAGAAATTTATGCCGAACCGCTCTTATTTAGCCGCGCCTTAAGCAACCTCCTTGAAAATGCGTTTCGATTTACGCCCGCGGCGGGCTGCATTTCGATCGCGCTTCGTATGACATCTTCGTCGGCGGAAATCTCGGTCAGAGATACAGGGGCCGGTATGGATGCGAAACATTTACCGCGTGTCTTTGACCGCTTTTATCGCGCCGATCCATCGCGGAGCTCGCGCGGCACGGGCCTGGGTTTGTCGTTGGTCAAATCGATCGCCGATCTCCATGGAGGCACGGCGAAGATAACGAGCGAAGCTGGCTGCGGCACGACGGTAACACTTACGTTCCCGGCCGTACCCAAACGCGCCTGAAATCCGTCGGTTTACTGTGGTTTTACGTTCCCCTCGGGAAATTAAGTTATTGTCATATCAGCCGCCTTTTCGTAGTTCACCGCGATGCACACATCCCCGAAGTCACCGCAAACGCTCGCGAGGTTTTTTGCTCTGATCCTCCTTTTTTCCCTTTGCATCCACCCAACAATGCGGGCGCAAGACGCGGCGGCGTCTCGCGTCGTCGTGACCGGAACTGAAGTCCCGAGCGCTTATGGTGCGCCGCCCGCATTCTCCCGCACTCGCTTTGCTCCGACTACGACCGCTTACGTATTGCCGCCAGGCGCGGTTCTCTCGGCTACTATTTACGAAGGAGATTTCACCCGGCATAGCGGTCCGGATCATAACTTCACCCAGGAGTTCGAATTTGGTTTACCTCACCGTTTTGGTGTGGCGGCTGAATTTGCTACCGAAGTCTTCGGCGACACGCGTCAGGTTAGAGCAATCAGCATTGAGGGGCGTTATGCGCTGGCCGATTGGAATAAGATTCCGCTGAATCCAACCTTGTTTGCAGAGTATAAGTTCGGCCTCGGCCGCATCCTGCACGAAGAAGGGGCCGAAGAAGAAGACGCTGACGAACCCGGCCCGGGTGAAGATATCCGCAGGATGAGCAGTAAAATACACGGTAAGTCGACCCACAGGCAGGAAGACGGCGACGACGATGAGGAGGGTGACGAAGAAGGGCGCCGACCGCATCAACCGGGCGCGGTAGAAGGTCGTTTACTTCTCGCGCAGGATTTTGGCGAGAAAATCGAATGGGCTTTGAATGGTTTCATCGAACAGGAAGTCTCGGGCGATCGCGGACGCGAGTGGGGTTTCGCGCAAAGCATCGTCACTCCCCTGGCGCGCAACGAGACACTAAAAGTCGGCGTGGAAGCGCTCTACACAAATTTTACGGACAAAGATTCACGTGACGATCCCTCGCATCGTCTCGTCATCGGTCCGACCATCGCTTGGAAACCAAACCGCTGGTCGCGCATCGATGTTTCGCCGCTTTTCGGCGTGACCGAAGACGCGCCTGACGCGCAGGTTTTCGTGGTCTTCTCGATGTTATTCGGCGGCCATAGCACGGGCGAAGCCGAGGCGCCAGTTTCGACGAGGAACCGCTAACACGCGGTGGGACCAGAAGTCTCGTTAGGTATCCTTCGCCTATTACTGGCAACTTGCCTGACAGCAGGCTGAAAAGGTGGGGACCTACCCGCTATCGCTAGACCTGAAACATTACTTTTCTGTCATGTTTCTGCATTAGCGTATAAAAAGCTTGTCCCCCTGATTACGAATCTGTAATCCGGCGCGATGCGAATCAGCCGTCATGCCATAACTTTCCCCGTCCTTCTTGGATCGGTGGTTTTCTGTCTCACCTCTCAGGCGCAAGAAGCCCTGACTCCGCGCGTGGAAGTAAGGGGGCGTCCAGTTAATCAGGACGACCGGCGGCAGAAGCTCGAGCATATCATGCGTGAGGTATCCGAGACGCAAATAACCGTGACGAAAAAGGCGTCGGTTATTAAGCTCGATCTGCAGCCGCCGCTCGAAAACAACAACCAGCAGGAGATCTTTGTAAAGGCGCCGGGCTTGATCGTTTCCGAACAGCAGAACCCGGGTCAGTTCAATTTTAGTTATCGTGGCCTGGGTAACCCACAGGAATCGGAATACACGCTCTTCCTACAGGATGGGTTGCCTTTGATGGCAGACTGGATTGGGTTTCCCACTCTCTACTACACACCGGTCCCGCAGAGCGTGAGTGAGATTCAATTCATTCGGGGTGGCAACAGCCTTCTCTATGGTCCAGAGCCGGCGCCGGCGATTAACTACGTGACGAGGCATCCGGTGCCAGGGACGCCCTGGAGCGCCACCTTGGAGCAAACCGGAGGCGGCTACGGCTTCTATAATAGCTATGCGGCAGTCGAGGAAGCTTCCGGGCCGCTGGAGCTGCGTCTCGATTCCGACTATCAGACTTACGAAGGCCAGCGGGACAACGGGCAATATCGTCTTTGGCAGGCTAATGGTTATCTAGGTTATCGCCCGGATAAGAAGCAGCTCATCGCGCTGGACGTTCATGCCAGCAGATTCAGTGGTGGCGACCCTGGAAGACTTACCTTAGATCAATTCAACGCCGACCAGGACTTCTCGACCACTCCTTACAACCATAACTGGGTCGATCGTTATACCGCCGTTCTGCGCTATGAGCTGGAATTCGGCGATGGCTGGCTCGTTCAAGCCAAGGGTTGGTATACTCATCAGGACATCGACGCGCGCGCGGGTGCAAACCTGGCGCCAACGGCAGCGGTTTTCCCTACCGTCTTCCCAACCAGCACCACCTTTGGTTATGAGGAATTCAACAATGGGGGAGTCGATCTGCGTTTTCGCAAGAAATGGGGCGGGGATGGAATGTTCCGCGGAAGTGTCCTTACCTTTGGCGGAGTAGCCTACCATGGCGATGCCCCTTTCGATCGCTTCACCTTGAATGCTGCTAATAACGGCGCCGGCTTTCTTTATGCGCCCCGCGGCACCACTTCGCCCATCATAGCTCTCCAACAGGATCGCACTTCCGATTATCAGGCCTTCTTCATCGAAGACTTGTTCCGGCTAGGCAGCTTTCACATTGTTCCTTCCTTCCGTCTCGATCACGAGAACGTGGAAGTCGATTCCATTCATGCGCCTTATGTGGGAGCAGGTCCACCGCAGAGCATCAGCGCCGACCATCTGGTTCCTCTCTGGGGTATTGGTCTAGGCAACGACTTTGCGAAGAATAACGAAACTTACTTCAGCGCCACGACCGGTTGGCGGCCGACGCGGTTCTTCGATATCGCTGGAACTAGCCGCACAATCCAGCCAGGCGAAGACGTGCCGGATCCTTTCGATTCCCTCGACATCGAGCTAGGCGTGCACGGAACTCCGATCAAAGGCCTTTGGTATGACGTGGGACTCTTTTGGCTGGAGTTCGACAATCGCACCGAATCGGTCAATACGAGCAACGTCGACTTCATTATCAACAACACCGGCAGCACCCGGCATCGCGGTTTCGAGGGCGAAATATCTTACGACTTCCTGGCGCCTTTTCAGCAAGACCTAGTGCCAGAACCTGATCCGAAGGCATCGGGCAAAGATGCGCCACTAGTTACTCCGCGTCGCCCTTACCAGTTAATTGTCTTCAGCAATCTACAGTTACTAGACGCGGAGTTCACCGAAAGTGCTCTTGTCATTCCGAGCCTGGGCCGGACTTATGTGGGCAACGATCCGGCTTATGCTCCCGACGTGATTTGGAAAGGCGGGATCACCTTCCGCAGAGAGAAGTCTTTCAACCTCACTGTCTCGGGGGTGTATGTCTCCGATCAATTCTGGTCAGACACAAACCTACCTAACCCAGCCGCCGGCACAGTGCTCGTTCCGGCGATCATTCCATCCTATAAGACCTTTAACTTCTCTGGAGAATGGAACATCACCAAGAACGTCAGCATCATCGGAGGGGTCTCGAACTTCACCGATGAGAAGTATTACTCGCGCGTCTTCCTTACGGGTAATATCGAGCCAGCTCCGCGGCGGACGGGGTATGGCGGTCTGCGCGTAACGTTCTAGCAGAAGGACACGAATCTCTTGCTAAGGCAGGCTTGCCCTCGCGCTTCCCGTCATACCAGAGGTCTAGCTTCTGCCGCTCGCGCAAGGCGCGTTTGCCGCCGAAGAAAATGAAAAGTAACTGGGCCAGGACAAAGCTGGAAGAATGAAGGCTGATTTTGCGAGCCGAAGTAACTATCGGTTCGCGCAAAATCTTGAGCGGGCCGCGTTTTTTTAAAGCCATACTGAGGTAAGCTTCTTCACCAGCGAAATATTGTTCGTCGAATCCGCCGACGATTTCGAAGGTGGCGCGGCGGGTGAAGATGAACGCGCCTACTCCGAGGTTCAGGGCGAAGTAGAGGGAAGAGAACGCGACCAGGAAAATCTTCGGCCCAATCGGGATCGCGCGATCCAATTTGACGCGTGCACTGCCGCCGGCGTAACCGCCTTCCAAGGCGGCCAGCGCGCCGCTGATGTGCGCCGCGGCGATGCGGGTGTCGGCATCGACGAAAAAGAGGATTTCGCCTGCTGCGCTTTTTGCGCCGGCGTTTCGCGCCGCGGCGATGTGCCGAAGGTCGATGCGGACAAGCCGGGCTGCGAACTCTCCCGCGATCGCAGCGGTAGCATCGGTCGAGGCATCATCGACCACGACGATTTCATACGAGTGCTTTCCCTCCTGCGCGGCGGCGTGAATCGCGCGCAGGGTCGCGGGCAACTCAGCCTCTTCGTTGTGCGCGGGAACAATGAAGGAAAGCATGCAAAAAATCGGTTAGGAGTTCTGTTGGTCGCGCGCGAGATAATCATCCCGCGGCGGACTGAAGGTATCGAGAATGGTGGTCTCGTCGATTGTCTCTGCGCCGTGCGGCGTATTGCTGGCGAGATAAAAGGAATCGCCAGCCGTCAGCTCATGAGGCACGCCCGCCACGATCAAACGCACCCGCCCGCGCAAAATGTGCACGATTTGTTCCTGCGGATGTTTGTGTTCCGGCATAAGGCTGCCGGCTTCGAGCTGCGCGATCATCTGATACATCGCGGCGCCATGGGTGACGGTGCGTCGTTTAATGCCTGGGCATAATTCCACCCATGGATTCTCCGGCTTGGTCATAACGGCGGGTATCATCGCGAAGGTTTATCCGCTTTCCAACAAGCGAAATACACCCACGCGATGAAGAGGAATTGAAACGGCAGGCGCAACCAGAGCAGCCATCCCGGGACATTCCGGCCACCGACGATCATGCCGTGCAGCGCGCCATATATATTAGCCGGGAAAACGCAAATCAGGAGCAGGATTAATCCGAGCGCCGCTGACCGTCGTGTTTGCGGAATGAGAATCCCGATACCGCCCAAGATTTCGGCTGCGCCGCTGATGAAGTTTGCAGCCTCACGCGCCGGCAAAGTCGGAGGAATGATCTGCAGGTAAGCGGCGGGCGAAAGGAAATGATTCACGCCCGCAACGATGAAGAGGATAGCGAGTAGCCAGCGCGAGATTTTCACGATCATTTTTTCTTTGTCATCCCGAGGGGACGAAGGATCTCTGATCATTCCGGTCGGCTACGATTCGTGGTCGGAAATAGTCAGAGATTCTTCACTTCGCTCAGGATGACAAGGCAGCGCGGACAGCGAGTTACTTGGACGGCACAGTTCTGATGGTAAATCCATGGCGATGGGGTAACGACAAAGTTGACGCGAAGACTCAATCCTCGGGTTTGCCCCCTAGCAATGGCTCGGCCTCGAGCGTCTTCGGCCCGTCTTCCGTGCAGACGGCGAACTGACTCGCATACATCGCCACGCCCGCATACTCACCCTTCGCGGTCAGGACATAAAAGCTCACGTTGAAATTCGGCTCGCCCCGACTGTTGAGCAGGCGCTTCTCGATCGTATTCGCTTTGATCCGTTTGCACGCATCGAGGCCCGCGTCTTTCGGATTCATTCCGCGACGCATGTTTTCCACGATCAGGAACGAACAAAGATTATAGAGATTCGCTTCTCCGCGCCCTGTCGAACCGGCTGCACCGACTTCGCCATCGACGTAAAGACCGGCGCCAAGAATGGGCGAATCGCCCACCCGTCCCGGTATTTTCCAGGCCAATCCGCTGGTCGTCGTCACCCCGCAGACCTCTCCTTTTCCATTCACACCGTTGCAATTAATCGTCCCATAAACGTGCGCGCGATCGATCAATCCTTCCGCTAGCATTTCATGCAACGCGCGTCGGCCTGCTTCCGCGCGTTTCTGCGGATCGAGATAATGCTGCGGATCGATCCGGCGTTTCCATTCCAGCCAAAGCTTCCGCGATTCGTCCGTGTTCAGATCGTCTTCGATTTTGAACCCCATTTGTCGCGCGAAATTCTGTGCGCCCGAGCCGACGACGAGATGATGATCCGTCATCTCCATTACGGCTTTCGCCACATTCGACGGCGTGCGCACGCCTTCGATGCAGGCCACGCCACCCGCACGCTTTTTCGGCCCGTGCATGCAACACGAATCCAGCTGCACCAGACCGTCCGCGTTCGGCAATCCGCCATAACCGACGCTGGTGTCGAGCGGATCGAGCTCGACGATATTTACGCCCGCGATCAGCGCATCGAGCACGTCCGCGCCCTGAGTCATCAACGTCCAAGCCTTCTGCACGCAGGTCATCTCGCCGCCATTTTTGAATTTATTGCCGTTACTCGATGAGATCACGACTGGCTTGACCGACTTCGGCGTCATGATGTTCGGCGCTTGTGCGAACAGATTGCGTGTTGTCCCGGCGACAAGGCCGGCCCCTAAAGTGGTGCGAACAAATTTGCGGCGATTCATTTCCAAAACTCTAGAGGCGGCGGTCTCGGTCGCAAAGGGCGCGTATTCATCCGCGCCCGGGTGCGAAACCTCGGCTCCAAACCGGGCTCACGCACTATCCGTTTCCGTGCAAGAGCGAGGGTGCTATCATCGCCGCGTGTTAAAAGGGTTTATTGCATCAGGGAAAATTCTCGCCGCGCTGCTTTTCGTCGCGCTCGCTTCTTCGGCTTCAGCCAAACCGCGTCCCTCCACTCCCGCACAACGCCGCGCCTTTATCGGCGCTGGCGCAACCGCTCCGCGCGCCTTGCAATTCGAGGCCCTGCCGCTGGAACGCTCACGGCAAAATCATTTACTCCTCCGCGCTTTTATTAACGGCAAACCCGCTCTGCTCGCGGTCGATACCGGCGCGCCAGTCAGCGCGATCGCGACCGGTCGCGTCGCATATTATGGGCTGACTCCAGCGCGCGATGGCTCCGAGATTCCCACCCGGCTCATCATTAACGGCAAATATAATGGCGTCGCCATCGCGCACAGTCTGCGTCTTGGCGCCCTGAATCTGATCGATGAACCGATGGTGGCGATCGATCTCGCGACCTCATCGCGCGCGGCCAAGTTAATGAAAGAACAAGCGATCGATGGCATCATCGGCGCCGATATTTTGTTCCCGACCCAGGCGGTGCTCGATTGCACTGCGCAGCGATTGATTTTGAAAATCGACCCGAGCGTCCGAGGCGGCGCGCCCGGCTTGGATTACAGCGGATTCAGCCGCGTCCCGATCCAAGTCAGCTCCGGATTCAATCTCTATGTGGATGGGAGCGTGAATGGAACGCGGGCCAGGCTCTTGGTCGATACCGGCGCTTTCGCGACTTTGTTGCATCAGCCATTTGTGCGACGGATGAAAATCTCGACCCGTCGCAGCCCGTATAGTTCCGCCGGGGTGAACTTGAAGGAGCGCGGCGTGCAGTTTGCCACCATCTCGCGCTTTTCCGTCGGCTCCGTCGATATGCAGCGGAAGGAAGTAGGTGTGATCGATCTGGAAGGATTGATCCGAAACAGTTTGCTCGATGCCTCGCCGCCGGTCGCGGGTTTGCTCGGCTCAGAAATCCTGCGGCATCACAACGGCATCATCGATTTCGGTACGCGCACGCTTTACCTCAAGAAGTAAGGCTAGGCCGTTTCGCGTGCGCTGATTGGGTTCCGGGGATCTCACTCTTTTCGTTAGGCGCGTCGCAAGCGAGTGCGGTGAAAGACTTCGGCCGCGGTCAGGCCGACGACACTCAAGGCGATGTAGAGCAAAATCGTATTGTTTGAAGCTGCGCCATAAAATCCGGCGAAATCGAGAATCGGTGTCGCGCCCTTGTCGTTCACGACCAGATACCAAAAGCAGAGGAATCCAGCGATGAACGTTTTTGGATTCGCGGTCACGATGCCCAAAGAAGTGGCCATCGCGGCGACAAAAATGAGGCCGCCGAGCAATGCGAAGAGCGATGGACGCCCACCAAGTGCAGCGCGCGCGATCGGCGCAGCGCAAAGAAGCAGACTGAGCACGAGAACGGATCCAAGTTTCCACCAGACGAATTGCTCTCGAAGGCGCGGGCTCCCGTAGAGGATCGCGGTCGTAGCGGCGCGGCGATCGCGCGTGGAGACGTCGGAAATAATAATCGCAAGCGCGGCAAACACGATCGGCAACAATCCTCTCGAGGGCGCGCCCGCCAGCGTCGCGATCGTGATCGCAACAAACGCGACCAGAACAAAAGGGAAGAGAGTAAGAGTGAGAATGGCGTCGGACCAGATAGCCGCGGGCAATGATTGGCCGCGTGCAAGCGGCATCAGGGCGGCCACGGCGCGGCGGCTTATCGGCTTGAACAGGTTTTGAATTTTGCCGATCCATTTGCGGTTCGATCTGTCTGCGGTGCGCCGCGTTCGCACCGGGTCGAAGCGGTGGAAAAAGAGACCCGCGAGCGGGAGAAAGAACAGCGGCGGGATCAGCAGCGAAATGATGCGGGGCAGCACCCATTCTGGTTGCCAGCGCAGACCTGGAAAAACAATCGGCGGCTTCGTCGGATCGAATTCTGAAGCGCCGATCGAAACTGCATTGGTGTGCAAGGTCTGCGTCATTTGATTGATCATGAAACCGAAGCCGCTGAAATCGAAGCAGCGCGCCCATCTTATTTTCCCTCCAGAAATTTCGTCACCGATGGCGAGGCCGAGAAAAGTCATCCAGAAGAAGAAATAAAAGACGTCGCCGATCTTTCCGGAAAGGAACGGAATGGATTCGAACAAGACCGCGACCGCGGAGACGAAGACGATCGCGCTCGGCGTGAGCAGAAGGTATTGCTGCACGAAAACCAACGGCTCGATCCGCGCTTCACCGCGCACGAGCAGCATCGCCATCGAGCTGAGCATGAAGCCGGTCAGAAACGTTGCGAGGAAAACGAGATTTCCAAAAAACTTGCCGAGCAAATATTCGCCCGAGCGCATCGGCGTGGAGGCGGCGATCACCCCGCAACGCGAGACAATGTCGCGACGGATCGCATTCGAGATCACGTAAAATCCGAACAGGCCGACGAACATCATCCCAACCGAGGCGGTGCCCATTCCGATTGCGCCGGAATTGTAGATCGCGCGCTGGCCGTCGAGCTGGATCAAGGTCCGGCCGGTAGAAGGCGCAGGGACCCAAACATAGGCAAAGGCGCAGAGCAGAAGGAAAACAACGAGGGTGGATGGGCGGCGAAAGCGCACCAAAAAATCCGCGCGGATAATTGCCGCGATGCGTGAGAAAGAATCGCGCATTTTCTAGTTTAGTGATCTTCGAATTCGACCGCGCTTTGGTGATCGGAAATAATCAGAGAGATCCTTCGCTCCGCTCAGAATGACAGCGCTTGAGCGGTAAAAGGTCTTTCGTTTTGTCATGTTGAGCGAAGCGAAACATTTGTTCGCGCGAGATTCACAGCCCCACCCATCGTTCCTGTTCTGCGATAACGCGCGTGAGTAGGCGTTCCCCTTTTTCTGTCATGTTGAGCAAAGCGAAACATCTCTGACCATTTCCGCGCGCCCAAGACGCTTTCTCACCCTGCCGCCTCGGGCGTTTCAAAGTTCATCAAATAAAGGAATGCGTCTTCGAGCTCGGGTTCGACGCGCGTGGCCGAAACTTCCGACGGCGCTCCGACGAAACGGATGTGGACGCCGTCTGGCTTTCGAATCGCGCTCGAGATCTTCAACGTCGTGCGCAGCCGATCGAATTCCTCCGATGTGATCACGCTCTGCCACACGTTCCCTTCCGCCCGGCGAAGGAGAATCTCCGGCGCGGCGATCGTGAGGAGCGCGCCTTCTTTCATCACGGCGATTTCGGTCGCGATCGATTCGATGTCGGAAACGATATGCGTGGAAAGTATGACCAGTTTTCCGAATCCAATCTCGGAAAGCACGTTGCGGAAACGGACCCGCTCCTCCGGATCCAGGCCCGCGGTCGGCTCGTCCACGATGACGAATTCCGGATCGTTGATCAGCGCCTGCGCAATACCGAGGCGCTGTCGCATTCCACCAGAAAATCCGCCGAGAGTGCGATGCGCGGCGGTGTGCAAATTCACCATCTCGAGCATTTCCGTGACACGCTTTTTCGAATGCACGCCTTTGAGCGCGGCGAAATAGGAAAGGAATTCAACGGCGGTTAGATTTTCGTAAACGCCGAAATCCTGCGGCAGATAGCCGAGTTTACGCCGCAGCTCGTTTGGCCGGGCCACAATGTCGATGCCGCCAAATGTGATGCGTCCGCTCGTTGGCCGAGTCACGGTCGCGAGCATTTGCATGAGGGTGGTTTTGCCCGCGCCATTGGGACCGAGCAAACCGATCACGCCCGATTTCAGCTCGAGCGAAATATTCCGCACGCCGAAATTTCCGGCGCGGAACTGCTTCGAAACGCCTTCGATTTTTAGCATTCGAGCGCGCGCGAATCGGCCGCCTACTTGATCCGGGTCAGTTCCGTCTTCGAACCATTCGGAGCTATCCAAGTCATGCGGTCGCTTTGCAATTCCAGTTGGTAAACGAAGGTCGCGGCGCCGGTTTGGATTTTGATCCGGTCCTGGTCGCCAAAAGTGTAGCGGCCCGGTTGGCCATCGGTCGTTAGGGTTCCGTTGCTCGCGAAATCCCAGACCGCATCGCCGGCTTTCCATTTGCCGGCGATCTGTTTGTGCGGGCCGCCGCAACCGATCAAGGCGATCGCGATTCCGAGCAAGGCGAGATAACAGGCTCTGTGCATAACGAACCGGAGTCAGTGGGAGTTAATCATTTCGCGACATCCGGTCACGTTGCAAATGAGGAGTGCGACGAGTAACGCCAACCAGAGAGCGGTCGAGAATTTCGTGCGGGCCCGGAAGTAACCGAGCGCGTGAAAAAGATAAACTAGATAGCAGCCCGGCAGTTGCCATGTGCCTCCACCAAGCAGTGAGGTGGGATAAAAGATGCGCAAAAGCCCGATCGGAAACATCCAGGCGAGCGAGAGAAACCGGCCGCTTGGACTGGTCGCGATCAGTGCGAGGAGCCAGGCCACGATATAGGCAATGATTCCGGTCCGGCGGCTGAAAAGAATCGTCATTGATGCATTGCGCGGTGAACCCTTGGATCCTTCTCAAGAGAAGTTGGGTGAGTGCGTTATTTTTTACGCGGAGCCGATTCGTTTTCCGGCGCGAACTCGAAAACTTCTTTCGGAAGATTTTGGTCGAGCCCGATCTGACGATGGATCTCTGACATTTCGTAGCCCTTATAGTTGGCGACAATTTTATGAACGAGAAAATCGGTTTTGCCGAGCCAGACCTCATAGGGATCGCGCTGCCAGTCGCCGCGAATGCGATAACACTCCACGCCTTCGAATGTTTCCTCTCCCGTGACCGTCGCTCCTTCGAGCTGATGCAAACGACGCGGCCCACCGAAGCTGGCCTCGAGTAAAGTCGGAATGTGATACGCGTAGGTGCCGAACATTTTCGAGCCCGCGAGCTGGACCTTGGCGTGCGTCGTGACCGGACTGGTGGGCGACCAGGAACGCACGCCGTCACCGTCCGACCAGATCACTTCCCTCTTGGCCTGCGCATCGGGCGCGCGGCGCGATTGGCCGTCGATCTTAAAAAAAGATGGACGCTGAAACAGGATTTTACACTCGGCCTGCGCACCCTCCGAGCCGTCGGGGTTGTGAAAACGAACCGACGTCAGGTCGCTGTAGGATTGCAGCGTCGAGTAGGTCGCCTGCATTTTCTTCAGCAACGGGGCGGCATCTTCCCCGGCCCTGACCGGCGCGAAGGTCGCGAGCAAAAACAGAAGACAACAGACCGGGCGGTGCATTTCGTTGTAGGATGCCTAACGAGTAATCGCTTACTCGATGTCGATTTCGCGCACGCGCTTTTGCGTGCGGATGACTTCGACTTGATTGCGCAATTTATCCGCCAGACCCACGTTGATTGGAATCGCGTCGAGCAGGATCAGCGGCGAGGACGTGTCTGAAGTGGTGACCTGGATGTTTTCCATCCGAAGCATGCGCGAGAGAAAAGGCTGCTGCACTTCGATGTCTTTGACGCGATAGAGCTCAAGCGACTCCGTCGTTTTACTGAAGACGCCTTCCGTTATTTTTAAGCGCTCCGTGGTCAGCTCATAGACTTTGTTTTTCGTCTGCAGATAACGCGCGATCGCGCAAACAATCGGCACGATTAGCCAGCAGAAAAGCGCGCAAAGAATGTAAAGACCGAGGTTTTTCGCTTGCGCGGAAGTGCCTCTCCAGATCGTTTCCTCTGCCATGCCAAATCATCTAGCAGCCTCCACAGGGAGCACAAGCCGCGGATGCCTTTGATCCGACAAGCGTTCGTGCTGGGCGCGGGCATGGGCACCCGCCTGCGTCCGATGACGGAGCATACGCCGAAACCGCTCATCCCGATTTTTCAGAAACCGCTGATCACCTTCCCGCTCGATCATCTTCGCTCCGTCGGGGTGGAATTCTTTGCGATCAATACCCACCGGCTCGCGGAACAATTCGCGAGCACTTTCGCGGACGGACATTACGAAGGCGTGCCGGTGCAGCTCCTACATGAGCCGGAGTTGCTCGAGACCGGAGGCGGGATCAAGAACGCCGAGACGTCGTTACGCGCGGAACCGGTCCTTGTTTATAGCGGCGATATTCTGACCGACATCGATCTGGAGGCGTTGATCGACGAGCATTTTTCCCGGCGGAATAACGTCACGCTGGCGTTGCGCAAGACAGGGCTCGCCAGTGGCGTCGCATTCAATGAGGGCCGCGTGGTCGACATCGGCGCGAAGTTTGGAAATGAGGGGACACACGATTTTGCGAACATCTCGATCTGGAATCCGGAAATCTTCGCGCGCATTCCGGCCGGCGAGAAAATTTCGTTCGTTCCGATTTTGGTCGATTGGATCGGTGAGGGAGGGCGCGTCGGCGGCGTGGTTTTGAATGAGCGACGGTGGTTCAATATCGGTTCGCGCGCCGGTTATCTCGAAGTGCATCGCACGATCGTGCAGGACGGTTGGCGGCCGCATTACGTGAAAACAGCGGAATGGCCGCGGCAGATCGCGCCGGGAGCGCACGTCGATGGAAGCGCGCAGCTTTCCGGTTTCAACTCGATCGAAACGGGCTGTCGTGTCGGCGCCAAGGCGGTGCTCGAGAATACAATTTTATGGCCAGGTGCGGAGGTCGCGGCCGGAAGCGAGCTGCGGAACTGCATCGTGCGCGCCGAGCAAAAAGCAGAAGGCATTTTTCGTGACCGCGACATCTGATCTGGCGCCATTGCTGGAGGAGACACGCCGCCATTTTCCAGGGTTCGGCGATGCGAAGATTTCGCCGATTGAAAAGGGCGGATCCGACCGGCGCTTTTATCGGATCTCTTCAAGCGGAGCAGATTCCTTCGTGCTGGTGCAGTACAATCTCGAGCGCGCCGAGAACCGGCATTACGTGCGGATTGCCGAATTGCTCGCCGAACATGAAATCCGCGCACCAAAGATTTTTTTCCACGATCCGAAAGAGGGCCTGATTTGGATCGAAGATTTAGGGGAGCGCGATCTCTGGAGTTATCGAAACGAAAGCTGGGCGACGCGGCGCCCGCTTTACGAATCGGCCCTCGCGGAATTATCCAAACTCCACGGTCTGCCCGAATCCGCGGCGAATGAGATGCGCGCCGATCTTCCGCCGGGATTCGATGCCGCACTTTATCTTTGGGAGCAGCAATATTTTCTCGAAAATTGCCTGGGCCGGCATTTCGGGATCGATGAACGTTCACGCGCCGAGTTGTCGGAGTTGCCCGCTTTGCATGAAATCGCAGCCCAGCTCGCGCAGTTGCCCCGCGTGCTTTTGCATCGCGATTTTCAATCCCAAAACATCATCATCCGCGAACGCCAGGCTTACTTGATCGATTTTCAGGGAATGCGGTCGGGCGTGCCGGATTATGATCTCGCTTCGCTTCTATACGACCCATACGTCCCGCTTTTGCCGGCCGAACGCGCAGAGCTGCTCGGGATTTATCGCCAGAGTCAGACGCGCGGCGACGCGACCTCGCGCGAGGACGCCGACGCGATTTTTCGCCTCTGCGCGATGCAGCGTCTCATGCAAGCGCTCGGCGCTTTCGGCTACCTCGGTTTGGTGAAGGGCCATCGAACGTTTTTAAATCATATCCCGGCGGCGATGAAATCGCTCCGTGAGTTGGTCGATCAAATCTCCGCGTTGAATAGACTGAGCGAAACGCTGCGAAATCTGGATTGAATGCGGGCGGCTCGTAGAGCGTCAGAAATCAACAATCCGAAGTTCATCATGAAAAAAATAATCTTACCATTCTCTCTAATTCTCCTCGGTTTGGGCGCAAATTTCGTTTCGGCTGCGCCGGACAGTTACGATCGGCGGGTTGATGTTTCACGACTGGCTGCGGACGAAAGTCAGGCCTATCGCGGGGAGCGGTCCGGTCGCGATGAAGACTGGCGGGATCGGCGAGCCGGGGACGATCTCGCCCGCCTTAATCGCGAGGTGCGCCAGGTGCGTTCGCTGATCGGAGATTCACGTCGGGTTGGGCAACGCGTGCGGGACCGCTTTCATCGCGTGATGCGAGCGACCGATTACCTGAACGATCAATTCCGCCGCGGCGGGATGCGCGGTGGGGAGATTCATCGCCGCGCGGACGCAATTCGGGCCGATCTCGATGGCATTCGTCGCGATATGCGCGGGCGCTAGGCCGCGTTACTGCACGAAAGGATTCGTCTGGCGCTCGCGCCCGATTGTGGTGGGCGGTCCATGGCCGGGCAGAACGGTGATGTTGTCTCCGAGCGGATAGAGTTTGTCCTTGATCCCGCGGAAAAGCAGATCGCCGTCGCCGCCGGGTAAATCCCATCGCCCGACTCCTCCGGCGAAAAGTACGTCGCCGCCGACCAGGAGTTCATCTTCGCGGGAGAGAAAACAGAGGCTGCCGGGAGAGTGGCCCGGCACTTCGAAAATCTCAAATTTCTTGCCGAGAAAGTCACGTTCGGCGGCCGCTGCGATCAAAAAATCGGGATGGACGGTTTCGATCTCCAAACCGAACCCGTGATTCCGAAAAAAATCCGGCTCCGAAATCATCGGTACGGTCTCGGCATGGCAGCCGATCTCGCAAGCGAAACGACGTTTGATCTTAGCCGCATCGGGGACGTGATCGAAATGGCCATGCGTGAGCAGAAGCAATTTCAGCTCGACGCCACGCGACTCCAGCCAGGCACAAGCTCCATCGGGTGCATCGAAGAGAATCGCGCCCGCCGGTGCGTCGAGCAGAAAGCAATTCGTCTCGAAGATCCCGCCGCAAAACGTCTCGTATTTCCTCTGGCTCATACTGGTGATTCTAATCCAGCCCCGAATAAATTCCCCAATTGCGTCTCTCAACCTCGATCAGGAGCAAGAATCGCGAAATGAGCAGCGGAAACGGAAAAAATGAGGTGATGCAGCTTTTGATGCGCTGTGTTTGAATCTTCCAGCGTATTGGTTGTCTCACACTCTTACGCAAACCCGATTCTGCCCCGCCCTCATCTTGCGCCTAACCCGAACTCTGCGAGTTTACAAAACCCGTTTTTTCTAGAATGAAGCTTACATTCCGTCGCTCGCCGGTTCTTCTCTCACTCGTTTCAGCAGCCCTCGTGGCCCAACCGCTGGCGGCAAAATCGGACCTCGAACAGGTCGCCGTCTCGGTGGGTCGTTTGCTCGAAGAAGGGCATTACACCCATCAGCCGCTGAACGACGAAGTCTCGAAGAAATTCCTTCGGACGTATCTGGAGTTGCTCGATTTTAGCCATCTCTTTTTTACTCAGCAGGATGTTGACGGCCTTTATGCCAAATACGGCACATCGATCGATGACGATGTTCTTCTTGGAAACCTGAAGCCGGCTTACGACATCTACGAGCTCTACGAAAAACGTGTCGATGACCGCGTTGCCAAGATAAAAGAGCAGCTGAAAAATCCGCCGACGGAATTCAAGAGCGACAGCACGATCGATTTAAGCCGGCAGAAGTCTCCCTGGCCGAAAGACGATGCGGACGCGGATGCGATCTGGCAGGCGCGAGTCGCGAACGAATTGCTCCAGGAAAAATTGAGCGAGCATCCGATCGAGCCCGGGCCCCTTTTAGTCGCCCGCCGTTACGATCGGCTCATGCGGAACGTGCACGAAGAAGATCAGCCCGAGCAGGTAAAGCTCTTCCTTGCCGCGCTCGCGCAAACCTACGACCCGCACTCCGAGTATCTAAGCAAAGCCGACCTAAAGAATTTCAGCATTAACATGGGCCTCTCGCTCGTCGGCATCGGCGCGATGCTGCGGAGTGAGGATGGCTATGCGAAAATCGAAAGCCTGGTCGCGGGCGGCCCGGCGCAGAAGCATGGAGGAATTAAAGTAGGCGATCGCATTACAGCGGTCGCGCAGGGGCCGGCGGAATTCTCCGACGTGCGCGACATGCGTCTCGACAAAGTGGTGGAAATGATCCGCGGCAAAAAAGGGACCAAGGTGCGGTTGCTCGTAATCCCATCGGACGCGGCCGATCCTTCGAAACGCAAAACCATCGAGCTGGTGCGCGACGAGATTAAACTGAAAGACCAGGAAGCGCGCGCCGACATCATTCTCAAGAAAGACCGGAACGGCGAGCCGGTTAAGCTCGGCTGGATCACTCTGCCGTCATTTTACGCCGACATGGAGCGGCACCAGAAGAGCACCACGAAAGATGTGCTTCTGCTCCTGAAGCGCCTGAAAAAAGAGAACGTCGCAGGCTTGGTCGTGGACTTGCGCCGCAATGGTGGCGGTTCGCTCGAGGAAGCGATTGCGTTGACCGGCCTCTTTTTGAAATCTGGACCCGTGGTGCAAACGAAAGGCTCGAATGGAAATATCGTCGTCTCCAGCGATCCCGACCCGACCGTCGGGTATGCCGGGCCCCTAGTTGTGCTAACAAGTCGCCAAAGCGCATCCGCTAGCGAAATTTTCGCCGCCGCCCTGCAGGACTACGGGCGCGCGCTGATCGTGGGCGACAAGAACACCTTCGGCAAAGGCACGGTGCAAACCATTCTCGAGATCGGGCGCTTCACCTCGCTCCTTGGCACGTCTTCGCAGGAAGACGGCGCGTTGAAGTTGACCATCCAAAAATTCTATCGCGTCGCCGGCGGTTCGACGCAGTTACAAGGTGTCGCGTCCGACATCGTCCTGCCGTCACTTAGCGATTTGCCCGAATATGGCGAAGGCGCATTGAAGAATTGCCTGCCTTACGACCAGGTGCCAAAGGCGCGATACACGAAGTGGAGCGAAGACCCGCATATCTATTTCGAGGAACTGAAGCGTCGCTCAGATGCGCGCGTCAAAGAGAATCCGGAATTCCATTACGTCATGGAAGACATGGAGCGTCTGCGCCGGAAGCTGGATGAAAACCGTATCTCCCTGAATGAAGATGTGCGCCGGACGGAATTGAATGAAGACAAAACGCGCAAAGAAGCGCGGACGAAAGACCGTCTCGCGCGCAAGGATGAAGACGCGAAGATCTACCGGCTCACGCTCGACACGGTCGATAAACCGAATCTGCAGCCGGTCGTCTTCCCCGGAAAAACGGCCTCCTCGAACAAAGCGACCGTCGCACCTGAAGCAGCGACCGATTCTGACTCGGATATTTTCAGTGGCGACAGCACCAAAGAACCCGCTCTTGATCCCGAACGCGATGAAGCGCTCAACATTCTGGGTGACTTGGTCGATCTGAGTGCCGGGCCGAAGACCGCGAGCGTGGCCACGCCCGGCGCGCAGCCGCAATAAACGAATCTGCTTTATAACGCAACCGGCGGTCCAACTGCCGTCGGTCTCGGCGGACGAGTATGACGGCCGTCGCCCTAATCGCTGCCGCCCAAGACGGACGGCAGCGAGAACTCACGCAGCGCTTCACATCAGTTGCGTGGTTGTCTAGATTGACCCCATGAAAAGCCTTCGCGTCGCGCTTGCCCTCGCCGCGTGGCTTTGGAGCGCGACTTTCGTTAGTGCGCAAGAAGGCGATCTTCCTCAGCTTTACGCGCAAGGAATGGCCGCATTTCAAGCCGGCGATTATGCAAAAGCTGCAGCCGATCTCGAAGCGCTCGCGAACAAGGCCGAATTCACCCCGCAGCTCGAGCCTGTTTTCTACACTGTCGGCTCAGCTTATTTTAACGGCGGCAATTACAGCAAAGCGATCGCGTCCTTCAAAATCTACCAGACAAAATTTCCGAACGGTCCGCGCACAGCGGAAGTCGCGTTCGGTCTGGCGCAGTGCAATTTGTTGAGCAAAAATTACGGCGACGCGGCCGCACAATTCAGCGCGCTGGAAAAAGATCCGAAGATGCGTGAGCCGGCGTTGCTCGCGCAAGCCACTGCATACAAAGAGGGCGGCAAGCCGGATCAAGCCATTGCGGCCCTGGAGAAGCTGCTCGGAAGCGAACTAAAAACGGCTGCAGGGGTGCGCGGCGCGCTCATCCTGGCTCAGCTTTATGTGCAAAAGGGCGCTGCGGAGAAAGCGGTCGAAACGCTCACAAAAATTCACGAGCAGATTCGTTTGGTCGATAACATCGTCGAATTAAACGGCATGACCGTCGACCTGGGTGATCAGCTCTTCGCCAAGAAGCTTTACGGTGATGCGCTCGAGTGTTACCGCGCCGCTTACCCGCGCGACCAAATCATTCGTATGCAAACCGATCGCATCACCGCGATGCAGCTGGCGATCGAAGCGAATCTGAATGCCACGCGCGCCGACCCCTCTCAGGTTGGCCAGCTTGGCGCGGTCAACAATCAGCTCAAAGCCGATATCGCCCGTGCGCAGAATCTTCTGGGCGAGTTCCAGAAGTTGCCTGATTACACGCCCGCGATTTACATCCGGATGGCGCGCTGTTTTTACGAAACGGACAAGAAGTGGGAAGCGATCGTGGTCTATCAGGAACTGCTCGACCGTTACCAGACTGCACCGGAACGTGAGCCTTCGCTTTTTGGCGTCATCGTCTCGCTCGCCGAGGTGAATCAGCCGGACAAAGCGATGAAGCGTTGCGAAGAATATCTGCGCGACTTCAAGAGCGGACCAAACGCGGAAACGGTAGGTTACTTGTTAGGCGCGTCCGCTTTGCAGGCGAACGATCCGCGCGCGGCTGAAACATACTTCGGCAAGATGCTGGAGACGCAAGGGAAGGGAACCTATCGCGAGCAAATGCGCTACTTGCTGGGCAACGCCAAGTTCATGGCCGGCAAACACGACGAGGCTGCCGCGGAATATGAAAAATACCTGAAGGAATTTCCCAAAGGCGCCAGCGTCGAGGATGTCAATTACCGGATCGCATTAACCGCACTTTTCTCGGGCAAGTATGAAGAGGCAATCAACCAGCTGAACGCTTATCTGCAAAAATATCCAGCGGGCGCGTTCGTCAGCGACGCGCGTTATCGCCTCGCGGTCTGCAAGTATGCGGCTTCGCTCTACGAGGGTGTGATCGGCGATTGCCAGGCGTGGGAGAATGAATTCCCGAAAAACCAGCAACTCGGCGAGGTCCTTGCCCTCCTGGCCGATTCGTATGCCGCGACGGAACGCGAGCAAGATGCGATCGCTAATTACATTCGCTCCTACAAAATCGCGAGCACAGACGAGGTCATGAATTATTCCCTCTTCGCCGCGAGCAAGTTGCTTCAGAAACGCGGCGACTGGAAGCAGGTGAGCGATCTTTTCGCCGGGTTCATTCAGGAAAAACCGGATCACCCTACAGTTATTTCCGCGCTCTATTGGATCGGGAAAGCCAAAGCGCGCGAAGGTCAGCTCGACGAAGCCAAAAGCATCACCGCGGAGACGATTAAAAAATATATCGGTAATCCGCAGCGCGAAGCGGTGGAGCTGTTGCTTACGCAACTGGCGCAGCTCTGCGTGAAGAAAAAACCGGTCGCCGGCGTCGCCGACTCCGGCAGCTCAGGACGTGAAAACTCGCTGGACCAACCGGGGTCACCGCCCCCGGCCACAATTGATCCCAGCGCGGAGCTGGATCACTTGTTAGGCGAAAGCGAACAGAACGCATCGCCGACGGCGAAGGCGCGCATCCTTTACTCGAAAGCGGAATTGGCGCGCTTTCGAAAACAGCCGGCCGAAGAGGAAAAAAACATCGCTCGAATAGCGGAGACGACGAAGCCGGAAGATCTGAGTCCGGTCCTGCTGGGCGCATCGGGCGATTACTTGTTAGGCAAAGGTAAACTGGACCAGGCCCGCGCTTTTTATGAGCGCCTGATGGAAGAATTTCCCAGGAGCGAGAACATCGATTTTGCCTACAACGGGCTCGGCGAAATCGCTCTGCAGAAGAAGGATTTACCAAAAGCCATGCGCTATTTTGGCGATGGCACCGATAAAATCGCTGCGGTTCAGAAGTTAAAGGACCTGACCGTCGGCAAAGCAAAAACGCTCCTGGCCATGGGCCGTCTGGCCGAGGCGCGCAAGGTCTTCGAGCAGGTAGCGGCCGTGCGCGAGTGGCGCGGTGAATCGACCGCTTTCAGCGTCTACTCGTTAGGCGAAATCGAAGCGCAGCAAGGCCGTTGGGCAGAAGCGAACGCTTACTTTCAGCGCGTTTATGTTGGCTACCAAAAATTTCTGCCGTGGGTGGCGAAAGCTTACCTGCGCAGCGCGGAAAGCTTCGAGAAACTGGGCCAAACGCAGGAAGCGGCCAACACTTATCGCGAACTGTTGCGCAATGAGAAGCTGACCAGCTTCGCTGAAGCGGAAGAAGCGCGGAAGAAATTGGCCGCGATGGGACAGCCAGGATGAAACGAGCTTTCGGGGTTCACGGTTCGAGGTTCAGGATCGCGCTCCTGCTCGCAATCGGACTCTTAATCGATCGCGCGGCCAATGGACAAACCATCGTGCTCAAATCCGGCCAGCGAGTGGAGACAAAGGGCGTCCGCCGTAACGGCGACATGGTTATGGGTAAGATCGAAGTCGCGGGGCGCGCGGGCGAAGTCGGCCAGCCTATTTCCGCGATCGCGAAAATTGAATTCCCGGAGCCGCAAGGTTTGAAAAGCGCGGGCGATCTTCTTTCGCAGGGTCAACCGGAGAAGGCGCTGGCGGAGGTGAATCCGGTTGTCGCTTACTATGCGTCCTTTCGCGAAATCCTGGGCTCGTGGTGGGCCCCGGCGGCGGTGATCAAAGTTTCCGCCCTAGCCGCGCTCGGTCGCGATTTGGAAGCGGAACCGCTCGCGCTTGAGATCCAAAAATTCGCGCCCGATCCTGAAACGGCGCGCGCTGCTAACCTACGCATCGCCAGTTCCTGGCTGAAAAAGCAGGACTACGAGAAGGCGGCACAAATCTGCGAGGCCGCGATCAAAGAAAGCACGCGGCCCGAAGTTTTGGCTGATGCCTGGGTCATGAAAGGCAATGTGCATCTTGCGCAAAAGGAATGGGACTCGGCTTTGATGGCCTTCTTGCGGGTGCCGGTTTTTTATCGGGACGAAAAACTCTTCATGCCCGCGGCCTTGCTCGGGAGCGCGCGCGCCTACCGTCGACTCGACGATACGGAACGGGCAAAGAAGTCGCTGAAAGATTTGATCGCTGCTTTCCCGAAATCCGCGGAAGCGGCGATCGCGCAAACCGAACTACAGAAACTGTAAACGCATCATGAAGTTAAAATTCCTCTATTTGGCCGCGCTTTTCCTCGCCACCTCCATGCTCTTCCTCTCCGCCGGTCTGGCCCAATCGCCTGCGCCCGCCGGAACTGCTCCGGCAGCGGAGACGGTGCATTCGAAAACACTTTGGGAACAAATCAAAGAAGGCGGCTGGGTGATGGTGCCGATTGGTTTGTGCTCGATCGCCACGCTTTACTTGATCGGCGATGGCATCCTGCGAACGCAACGCGCGCGCGTCGCACCACCCGCGCATGAGCAAAGTGTGAAAGCACTTTTTCGGCAGGGCGATTACGTCGGCGCTTACAATTTTTGCAAAGAAAATCCGTCCCCGCTCACGAATGTTTTGCGCGTCGGCATCAGCTTGTTAGGCGACGGCAAACAAGTCGCGGAGGAGGGAATGATGGGCGAGCTGGCCAAGGAAAATTCCAGCATGCAGACCTACATCAGCTATCTCTCGGTCATCGGTGTTTGTACGCCGATGATCGGTCTGCTCGGCACGGTCACCGGTATGATTAAAGCCTTTGCTAAACTCGGCGCGTCCGGGATTGGCGATCCGTCCGGCTTGTCGGCAGCAATCGGCGAAGTCCTGGTTGCGACCGCGTCCGGTTTGGTCATCGCCATTCCGGCTTTCGGTGCCTTTTATTTTCTGCGGAACCGCGCGGCTGCTTCCATTCATCGCATCCAAGACATCGTGAACAGCGTCTTCCGCAAAATGCCGTACGAATCGCTCACCGGAGTGCATCTCGGCGATGAGGAATTGTACGCCGCGATCCCGAATTGGATGGTGCAACCGGCCGAAGGCGGCAGCACCACGCAACGCATTCCTACTGGCGCGACCACGCAGCTGAAGGCTTAAGACACAGTTATGGCGGGCGGAGGTGGCGGCAGTGAATCCGGTGAACCTGAGTTTCAGGTCGCGCCCATGATCGATGTTCTGCTCACGATCCTCGTCTTCTTCATGACCATCACTTCGGCGCAGGTTTTGAAAGTGGATAAAACAATCAGTCTTCCGATTGCGAAAGACGCGCAGAAGAAAGACAACTCCCGCTCCGAAGCGATGGTCAACGTCCGTTGGCGCGAGACGGAGAAAAAAGCGGAATTCGTCTTTGACGATCGCCTTTATCGGCAGGCGCCGGAGATGGTCGAGCCGCTTAAAACCGCCAAGCTCACCGGGGAAAAGAAAATCACAGCCGGCGCTAATCCCGCTTTCCGAGCCGTCATCCGCGGCGATCGCGATGTGCCCGCGCTTTATGTTTCGCAAGCGATGAACGCCTGCGCGGAAGCCGGCATCACCGACATCTCCTTCTCTGCTGTGAACAAGGAATGAAAAAGCGTTTTCAGCCATGCAGCACCTTTATCTGAAGCCTGCCGACTCTCAGAATTGTCATCCTGAGCGAAGCGAAGGATCTCTGATTCTTTCGGCGAGCGTAGCGCGAGGAAATGGTCAGAGATGTTTCGCTTCGCTCAACATGACAAGGGTCAAGAAAACGGGGTCGGAAGGTCAGAGTGAGGAGTAAGCAATGCGTCTCGAACTAAATCAAAACGAAGGAAATCTCGGATTCCAGATCGCGCCCATGATCGATGTCGTCTTCGTCATCATGCTTTTTTTCATGGTCATGGCGGGCGCGGTTAAAGTGGAAAACGAATTGAACACGCAGCTGCCCGGCACGGCGGCGACTTCGAGCTCGACCGATTTTGTCGACGAACAAATCATCACCATTTCCGATATCGGTGAAGTGAGCTTGAACGATGAACCGTTCGATTCGCCGCAGAGCAAAGAGCTGCCGCAACTCAAAGGCACACTCATGCGGTTGAAGCAAAATGCGGATGCGGCCAAGACACCGGCGGTAGTTACGATCGTGAGCGACGAGCAGGCGAAATACAGCCGCACCATCGATGTGCTCGACGCGCTCGCGATCGCGAAAATCGACAACGTCACCTTCACGGTCGCGGAAGAAGAATGATCGAGAAGCCGGGAGAAATCACGCCGCCCGTGGCAAGGCGGCAACGCTGGAGCTGGAAAAACTTCGGCGGAAAGTTTCTCGTCGTCAGTATTGCGGTCCACGCACTCTTCGGATTGGGCGCGGCTGTCTTCGTCGTCCAACGCATCCAGGCAAATCGCAAACTCACCTTCAAAGGCGGACCGCCTTCACCCAATCCCTCGACCCGCGCGATCGAGCACAAAGTGCAGATGGCGAAGAAGCAAAGCACGATGACGCCGCCGAATATCAACAAGCGGATCGTCACAACCGGGCTCTCGAAGATCGCGCTGCCGGAAATGCCCGCGATGCCGAAAGCAGCAGCCGCAGCCCCGTCTAAAATGGCGAGCGCGGGCGGGACCGATTCGAGTTTCGCGATGGGCGCGATGTCGAATACGGGCGGGAGCGGCGGGGGTGGCGCGGCCGTCCCGTTCTTCGGTTTTCGCGAATCCAAAGGCGGCGGCTCGCTCACAGGTAAGTTTTACGATCTGAAACAAACGAAGGACAAAAAACCGTCGAATCTCGATGAAGGAAAAGGTTTTCCCGATGAGCTGAACAAGTTCGTCACCAGCGGCTGGAACGAATCACATCTGACCAAATATTTCGTCGGACCGAATCCCCTCTACGCCACGCAGATTTTCATTCCGAAGATCGATGCCGAGCGCGGCCCACGCGCCTTCAGCTTAAACGGCGTGCAACCCAAAATGTGGGTCATTCATTACAAAGGCAGCGTCATTCCGCCGGAGGGCGGGACCTACCGTTTCGTCGGAATGGCGGACGATGTCCTGGTGGTGCGGTTCAACGGGAAAGTGGTGCTCGATTGCGGCAGCAACCGGCCGAGCGGGAAAGAGCCGCAGAAATATTATGCGAGCGAAGGACTCAAGCTCGATAAGAAGATGGATTGGTATAAAGGGCTTGGCGTTGGCGACACTTTCCAGGTGCAGGGCGGAAGCAGCTACGACATGCAGGTCCTGCTCGGGGAATGGCCGGGCGGCGATTTCAAGGCCTGGCTGCTCCTGGAAAAAGACGGAGTGCAATACGACAAGGACAAGGGCGGCAATCCGATTTTGCCTATCTTCAAACTGCAGCCGGGCGATGTGACCAGTTCCTCGGGCGAGGCGCCCATTTTCGCGAAGCAGGGCCCGGTTTGGAAAGCGGAAAAACCGAAAGCGGATGCGTCACCTTCGCCGTCGCCCTAACGAGTGATAGGGCGGGGTGCGCTCTGTTTTAATCCGCGCACTAAACTGTCATCCCGAGCCGCGTAGACGGCGAAGGATCTCACCCACGCCCTCGAAACATACGTGCAACCGCGAGGGTGATTGAGACCTTTCGTGAGATCCTTCGGCGCGCTGCGCCAGCCCCGGGATGACATGCGCTCGATGATCATACTGCAATCGGCGCTTTGATCGCTGGATGCGGGTCGTAGCCCTCGAGAGTGAAATCTTCGAAACGGAAGTCGTCGATGTTTTTCACCGCGGGATTTAATCGCATCTGTGGAAGCGGGCGGCATTCCCGACTGAGCTGCTCGCGCGCATGTTCGAGATGGTTTTGATAGAGATGCAGGTCGCCAAAAGTGTGGACGAAATCACCACTCGTTAGGCCGCAGACTTGCGCGACCATCATCGTTAACAAGGCATAGGAGGCGAGATTGAAAGGGACGCCGAGGAAAAGATCGGCGCTGCGTTGATAAAGCTGACAGCTCAATTCGCCCTCGTGGACATAAAATTGAAAGAGAACATGGCACGGTGGCAGCGCCATCCCTTCGATCTCCGCCGGGTTCCACGCGCTCACGAGCAGGCGCCGGCTCTGCGGGTTTGATTTTATCTGCTCGATCACGCTTTCGATTTGATTCAGGCGGGTTCCGTCGGCGCCGCGCCAATCGGTCCATTGCGCGCCATAGACACGGCCGAGCTCGCCGGCCGGATCGGCCCATTCGTTCCAAATCGTGACGCCAGCTTCGCGCAGCGAGCGCACATTAGTTTCGCCGCGCAGGAACCAAAGCAGCTCATGGATGATCGATTTCAGGTGCAGTTTTTTCGTGGTGAGGAGCGGAAAATTTTTCCGTAAATCGAACCGTGCCTGCGCCCCAAAAACCGAAAGCGTCCCGACGCCGGTGCGATCGCTCCGCGGTTTTCCCTCCTCCAGGACAAGGCGGAGGAGATCGTGATATTGACGCATGAGATAAAGCTGGAGGTGCGGCGTTGATGGGCGGAGTCTCGGCCCCCGACGCGATGTCATCTAGCTCATGAATTCCCCCGCGAGCAACCGAATCCTCATCATCGAGGACGAGCAGGACGTGGTCGATATGTTGACCTTGAATTTCAGGAAAGCGGAAGGTTTCAGCATCTCGAGCGCGGTCGATGGCGCCACCGGCTTACGCAAGGCACGGGAGGAATCCCCCGCGCTCATCATCCTCGATCTGATGCTGCCGAAAATGCCGGGACTAGAGGTGTGCAAAATTCTGAAGAGTGAGGCCGCCACCCGCCACATCCCGATCATCATGCTGACGGCGAAGGCGGAAGAGATCGATCGGATCGTCGGATTGGAGTTCGGCGCGGATGATTATGTAACGAAGCCGTTCAGCCCGCGCGAAATCGTGCTCCGGGCTAAGGCGATCATGCGACGCGGCAAGGGCGATGTGGTCGATGAAAAGTTGACCGTCGGACCGATCACGGTCGATCCGGAGCGGCACCACGTCACGGTGAGCGGGAAGCGAATTCGCCTAACGAGTGTTGAATTCAAACTTCTGAGCATGCTCATGCTGCGGCGCGGACGAGTGCAGGCGCGCGACCGTTTGCTCAATGAAGTCTGGGGTTACGAAAGTCTGATCGACACCCGCACCGTGGACACGCACGTGCGGCGTTTACGAAAAAAACTAGGCAAAGCAGCGGACGCGATCGAGACCGTGCGGGGCTTCGGCTACAGATTGCGCGAGCAGTAAAGACGATGAGCTGGCTCCTGCTCCTCCTTGCGGTCGCCCTTGTCTTGATCGTCTTCTGGTTTCGCGTACGACGGCGCTGGGTGGAACCGTGGCGTGAGTTGGAAGAACTGGTAAGTGCAATCGTCGGACGGAAAGCGCCGCGTAAATTTCTCATTACCGCAAACGAACGCGCCAACACTCTCGGCCTGGCCCTGGAAAAATTTGCCGACAAACAGCGCGAACTCGAAGTTACTGCCACGCAAGGGACGCACAGCCTGCAGAGTATTCTCGGCGCGCTCCCGGATGGCCTGGCCTTGGTCGATCACCATCGCCGAATCCAGGTGATGAATCCGCAGTTCCGCGCGCTCTTCGGATTGCCCGAGGAAGTGGGCGGCGTCAGCCTGCTCGAGATTGTGCGCGATGGCGTGATCGATCGCGCAGTGGCGACCGCGCTCGAGCACGGCGAGTTGCGCACCGAGCCGATGACCCTGGCGCGCGGACTCGAATCGCGCCGTGAACTGGAAGTAACCGCGGTCCCCTTCTCTACCGGAGCGAATGGCGCCAGGAACGCGGTCGTTCTTTTTCGCGACATGACCCAGGTGCGGCAGGTGGAAGAAATGCGGCGGGATTTTGTGGCCAATGTTTCCCATGAGCTGCGCACACCGCTCTCGATTTTCCGCGGTTATCTCGAAACCTTGCTCGACGATCCGGTGCAGCCGCGCGAGGAGCTGGTCCGCATTCTCGAGGTGATGGATCGGCATGCAGATCGTCTCACCCTGCTGGTAGAAGACATCCTGAGCCTGGCGAAACTGGAGACGCCCGGCGCGCGCCTTGATCTGACGGAAATATACCTGCCCGATTTTCTCGACAGTATTTTGCGCGATTGGGAGAAGCGCTTTGAAACGAAACTGCTTCGGGCCTCGATGGAGGCGCCGGAAGATTTGCCGGTGATCCTGGCCGATGAAATTCGTCTGCAGGAAGTGATCTATAATCTCCTCGATAACGCAGTGAAATATTCGCAGCCGGAGGGAAAGGTGCGTCTGCAGGCGCAGCGCATCGGCGACGCCGTGCGCATTTCTGTTTCCGACGAAGGGGTCGGAATTCCGGCGCGCGATTTGCCGCGAATCTTCGAGCGCTTTTATCGCGCGGACAAAGCGCGCAGCCGTCAGCTCGGCGGGACAGGTTTGGGTTTATCGATCGTGAAACATATCGCGCAACTCCACGGCGGCAGCGTGGAAGCAGCGAGCGAAACCGGACAGGGCTCGACCATCAGCGTCATCCTGCCGTTGCGACCTCCCGCCGAGTTGGAAAAAGCTCGCGAGACAGCCCAACCGCAATTTCATTTCTGATCACCGATCCCGGCTACAGCGTCACACAATCGTCACACTAAAGAGTTTGTCCGCTCCCGTGCGCCAGCGGCATCGTTCCCTTCCCAATGGAAACGGTCGCCAATCTCCCGGAAAGCTTCGCGGCGAAACATCGCGCCCGGAAGGCGAAGATTTCGACCGATCAAACGATCAAGCTTTTCTTCGGCAGCAACGCGCTCGTCGCCATCGTGGTCCTCGCGCTCATCACCATTTTTCTCTTCCGCGAAGGCTTCGGATTCTTCGGCCAAAACCTGACCAACATTCGCTTCTACCGGCAGAGCGGGCTCGAATACGTCGATATCATTCGGGAATACGCTGACACGCACACCGCCCTTTCTCGCGGCTTGAATCAACTGCGGCTCAAACAATTCCGCATCGCCGAAAAAGCGAACGTTCCGCTCGATCAGATCAATTCGTCGCTGGTTGGTTTCGACCAGTTTGCGACTGCCTTTAGCGACGCGGCCGAGCCTCTGAATGGAATCGTTTCGGACGCGGGCGAACAAGCTTCGGAATTGAAAGCGCAACTTGCCGCGCAAGGCGGCTTGATCGATCGCAACAGCGAGCTGGAAGAGAGCGACGTGGGAGCGGCTCAGGTTAGTGTGCCGCCGATCGCGCAGGGCGCGATGCTAGCCACGCTGCGCGAGAATACAGCGGTTTACGACGAGGCAACTTCAGCGATTCGCACGCAGGTGGAAGCCCTGCTGGTTGCCGCGCCGGAGCTCCCGGATGTGGCCACGCAAAAAGCGTTCGCGCAATGGCAGGAGCGCACGCGTGAGTATTTGAATAGCCTAACGAGTGGTGCGGCAAAGCTGCGCGCCTGGTCGCCCGATACGACCACACCCTGGTATCGCGCGATCACTTCTTTTCTTTTCGGACGCGACTGGGTGACGGCCAGCTTCTGGCAGGATTGGTACGGAATCATTCCGCTCTTTGTCGGCTCGGTCATGGTCTCTGCCGTCGCGCTCGTGCTCGCGGTGCCTTTCGGTGTGGCCTCGGCCATTTACGTGAGCGAGGTTGCTTCGGTCCAGGAGAAGCGTTTCATCAAACCCTTTATCGAATTCATTTCCGCCATCCCTTCGGTCGTCCTCGGATTCTTCGGCATCGCGGTCGTGGGACAGGCGGTGCGGGCGGCCTCGGAATCTCATTGGTTCAAATGGGTGAATTTTTTCCCACTGAGCGAACGGCTGAATATTTTCACGGCCGGCTGTCTCCTCGCGCTCATGGCCGTGCCGACCATCTTCACCCTCTCGGAAGATGCGCTGCGAAATGTGCCGCGCGGTTTCAAAGAAGCCTCCTACGCGCTCGGCGCGAATCGCCTTCAAACAATTGCGCGCGTGCTCGTGCCGGCCTCGTTATCCGGCATTGTCTCGGCGATTCTTCTCGGGCTCGGCAGAGTCATCGGCGAGACCATGGTCGTTCTGCTCTGCGCAGGGAACCGGATTCAAATCCCGGATTTTACCGAAGGGCTCGGCGCCTTTTTCCAACCGGTGCACACCATGACCGGCATCATCGCGCAAGAGATGGGCGAAGTGGTGCGCGGCAGCATTCACTACCGCGCGCTCTTCATGGTCGGGCTGGTGCTTTTCGTCCTCACTCTCGGGATCAACTACCTCGCGCAACGGTTGGTGGCGCGTTATCGCATGAGCATTGGATGAACATCTTACCCGTAGCGCTCTCTGCGATCTCCGCGGTGAAAACAAAATGAAGACCCGCACTGCTAACGCCACGCGCAGCCGCACCGCCGAGCGCGTGACCTTCTGGCTTTTCCGCATCGCGACCTACTTCGTCATCGTCTGCGCGAGTTACATCTTCCTCGACATCGCGATCAAGGGCAGCCGCACCATCTTCACCTCGAAGCCGCCCTTCGTGAACGTCGCTTTCCTGAGCGAGCGACCGCAAACGCTTTACGTCTTCGAGTTCGAAGGAAAAAAGCTCTCGTTAGGCGACCAGGATTTTCGCGAATGGCAGGCGGCGCATCCCGCGGCCGCGGTTGAACCGCAGACGGTTGCCTATTCCGCCGGCGGCATCTGGCCTTGCATCGTCGGAACCGCGTTGCTCGTGATCGGCTCGATGACGCTGGCGCTCCTCATCGGAATCAGCAGCGCGATTTACCTGAGCGAATATAGCCGGAGCGGGCCTTTCATCCGCCTGATTCGCATCGCGATTCTCAACCTGGCCGGTGTGCCTTCAATCGTCTTCGGTCTTTTCGGCTTCGGGCTCTTCGTGATTTTCTTCGGCTGGAATGTTTCGCTCCTCGCCGGCTGGTTCACCCTCGGGCTGATGATTCTTCCTGCGATCATCACCGCGAGCGAAGAAGCGTTGCGCGCCGTGCCGCAGGGATTGCGCGAAGGCTCGCTCGCGCTCGGTGCGACCAAGTGGCAGACCATCCGCAAGAACGTCCTGCCTTATGCGATGCCCGGCATTTTGACCTCCTCGATTCTCGGAATCGCGCGGGTCGCGGGCGAGACGGCGCCGATTATGTTCACCGCTGCTTACGCTCTGAAAGACGAGTTGCCCTGGCAAGTGCAGCGCTGGACGGACTTTTTTCTCCAAGGCGTGATGGCGCTGCCGTATCACATCTATGTCGTCAGTTCGAAGATTCCGCAGAACGAATACACCGAGCGCGTCCAATACGGCGCGGCCCTCATCTTCCTTACATTGGTCATGCTCATCGCGCTGACCTCGATCGTGCTGCGAGAAAAAAGCCGGAGTCGTCTATCATGGTAAGTCTATTGCAAATGCCGCCCGTTACCGTCATCCCCACCATCTCAACTCCGGCAGAAACGAGCATGAATCGACATCCCGCTCCCGAGGAAGCCGTCAAGGACATCATCGACATCCGCGATCTCGATTTCTCCTACGGCTCGAACGAAGTCCTGCACGACATTACGCTCGAAATTCCGCCCCGCGCCGTCACCGCTTTCATCGGCCCGTCCGGCTGCGGCAAGACAACGTTGCTGCGCTGTCTGAATCGGATGAACGATCTGATCGAAGGCGCGCACATCACCGCCGGGTCGATCAAAATCGAAGGCGTGGATATCAACGATCCCGGGATCGATGTGGTCGATTTGCGGAGGAACGTCGGAATGGTTTTCCAGAAATCGAATCCATTTCCGAAATCGATTTACGACAACATCGCCTACGGTTTGCGCATCGCCGGGATCACGAAACGCGCGCTGATCGATGAAGCAGTCGAGAAAAGCCTGCGCGCGGCCGCTCTCTGGGACGAAGTGAAAGACCGCTTGCACGTCAGCGGCTACGGACTTTCCGGCGGTCAACAGCAACGGCTCTGCATCGCGCGCGCGCTCGCGGTCGAACCCGACATCATCCTGATGGATGAGCCTTGCTCCGCGCTCGATCCAATTGCTACCGCCAAAGTGGAGGAATTAATTCGGCAATTAAAGACGCGCTACACCATCGTCATCGTCACGCATAACATGCAGCAGGCCGGCCGCGTCTCGGACCAAACCGCCTTCTTTTATCTGGGCCGACTGATCGAGTATAGCGAGACGCGCAAGATGTTCAGCAATCCCGCGCAACGGCAGACGGAAGATTATATTACCGGGAGGTTCGGTTGATTGACTGCCGCTTATGCGCGCCCCACTTTTTTTAAATCTGACATGTTGAGCGGAGCGAAACATCTCTGGCTATTTCCGCGCTCGGTACCTGAAAACAGCCAAAGATTCTTCGCTCCGCTAAGAATGACTAAAACAAGTTTGCCTAACGAATGATCATGCAAAATCATATCCTTGGAACGTTCGACGACGCGCTCACCTCGTTGCGGAACAACGTGCTGATGATGTCGAGTTTGACGGAGCGGAGTCTGGAACGCGCAGTGAAGGGTTTACTCGAACGCGATGACGAACTTTGTGTCACCGCGATCGCGGATGATGAAGAAATCGACCAGCTGGAAAAGCAGGTGGATAAGGATGGCGTCGATTTGCTGCTGCGCTTTCAACCGGTTGCGTCCGATCTACGCCGGGTCGTTTCCGCAATGAAGTTGAGCTCCAACCTCGAGCGCATGGCCGACCAGGCGGTCAACATCGCGCGCAAGGCGCGAAAGTTAAACCGGCATCCGGGTTTGCCCGAAACCGATTTGATCGAACCGATGCACTGGCACGCCATGGCCATGTTCAAGGACAGCGTGGAGGCCTACATCCGCGAAGACGTCGAGCTGGGTCGAGCTTTAAAAGCGCGCGATAAGGCGCTCGATGAAATGAATGCGAATGCGAGCAAACGTCTCATCTTGCGGATGGCAGAAGACCCGGATCAGCTCCGCGGTTATTTGAATTTAATGTTCATCGCACGCCATCTCGAACGCGTGGGCGATCATGCGACCAACATCGCGGAAGACGCGGTTTACGCGGCGGCGGCGGAAGACATCCGCCATCAGCCTTTCGTGCCGGAGAGCGTGGGCCGCAGTTAGTAGCGATCGAAAAGCACCATCACGTAGGCGAGAAACAAGAGGAGGTGGACCGCGCCGAGGAGAACGTTCGTCGTCCCGCTGGTAAAGGTGACCATGCTCACGACCAGGGTGAGCAGGAGCAAAATCATTTGCGGCGAATCGAGTCCGAGAACAACGGGATGCCCGGTGAACAAGCCAATCATCAGAACCGCAGGTATCGTTAGACCGATCGTGGCCAGGACGGAACCGAGAAGCAAATTGACCGAGCGCTGGAGTTGATTTGAAAGCGCCGCGCGCAAGGCGCTGAGCGATTCCGGACTGAGGACGAGCACGGCCACGATGAAACCGATAAGCGCGCGAGGCGCGTGCATTACCTCGATCCCACGTTCCACCGGCAGGGCCAGTTTCTTCGAAAGAATCACGAGCGGGAGGAGATACACGACCAGGAAGGCCGCGTGATACCAGACCGATCGCGCTGAGGTCGGATGCGCTTCCGGCCCGCTCTGGCTCTGTGCGTCCGGCGAGAGAAAGTAGTGGCGATGGAGCGATGTTTGCACAGCCAGGAAAACGCCATAAACGCCGAGCGACATCACGCTCAGGAAAATGCCCTGCGCCGGCGAGAAGGTCGGGCCGCGCGTTGCGACCGTGAAATTGGGCAGGATTAATCCGAGGACCGAGAGTGAAATGATCATGCTCAGGTAGGCGTTTGCGCCCTGCAGATTGTAAGACTGCTCGCGATAGCGCAGGCCGCCGATCAAGAGTGTCGCGCCGACTAATCCATTCAGCACGATCATCACAACCGCGAACATGGCGTCGCGCGCGACGGGCGAGCCGGCGTTATCCGATGTGGTCATGGCCGCGCCGATCATCATCACTTCAATGCTGATGACGGAGAGCGTGAGCACGAGCGTGCCGTAGGGTTCACCCAGTTTGGCCGCGAGCACGTCCGCGTGCCTAACGACTGCAAAGGCCGAGAGAATGACCGCGCCCAGGAGCCAGCCGCCGCTGCCCGCGAGACGTCCGGGATTCGAGAGATCGCCCAGCAAACTTTCGCCAAGCAAAAAAAAGAGGATGGCCGTGCCGCTCGAAATCAGCAGCGGCCATTCGCGCAAGAGGGAGCTCGGGTCAGGCTTTGACGGTCGCGCGCTCACTCGGGCAAGGTGAAGAAGGCGGGTGCGCCGGGCAAATGTTTTGAACACGCTGCGCCCGTCGCTGGCGGGCAGCGCGATTCAAGTCAGGTAGATGCGCAGCGTCATTCATATTTCCGATCTGCATTTTGGGCGGACAAATCCCGCGATCCTCGCTCCGCTGCTCGAGTTCATCCGGAAGGCGCAGCCGTCGCTGGTCGCGGTCTCGGGCGATCTAACGCAGCGCGCGCGTACCAGGGAATACACGGAAGCGCGCGATTTCCTCAACCAGATGGCGTTCCCAAAAATCGTCGTTCCGGGAAACCACGACGTGCCGCTGCGCAATCCCTTCAATCGTTTTGTCAAAGGACTGACTGGCTACCGGCGCTACATCACGGACGATCTTGCGCCGTTTTATTCCGACGACGAAATCGCGGTCGCGGGCGTGAACACGGCGCGCGCGCTCACCTGGAAAGATGGACGAATCAATGCCCAACAGCTGGCCGCCCTGCGCGCGGCGTTGAAACCGCTCCCGAGCGAGCGGATCAAAATCGTGGTCACACATCATCCGTTCGATCTACCGGAAGGCGCGGAAGGCCGGGTCGTGGGACGTTCGCGCCTCGCGATCAAGACGCTGGCGGAATGCGGCGTCGACATGCTGCTCGCGGGACATTTTCATCTCGCGGCCGTCGGCCAAACCGCGACGCGCTACAACATCCCGGGCTACTCGGCGCTGATCGTTGCATCCGGCACGAGCACTTCGACGCGCGGCCGGGGCCAGCCGAATTCGCTCAATCTAATTCGCATCGCGCGACCCGAAGTGACGATCGAACGACATACCTGGCATCCGGAGAAAAACCTCTTCGAACTTTTCTCGGTCGAGAATTTTGCGCGCGCGGAGGCGGGATGGATTCGCCGGTAATCCAACGAAGAGAGCTGGACTAGAACATCACCTGCAGCCGCACAATCACTTCATTGAACTCGGATGCGCCGGCGCGACTCTCGCGGAAATCCGACCAGGTGTGGATGTAGTTCGCGAGGATCTTAATGTCGTCGCCTTTGATGTAGTAATTCAGACCGGCCGTGATCGAATGGATGTCGTCGTCGTTGGCCTGGTCCGGATCGAAGCTTTCCCATTTCGCGAGCAGCTGCAGTTTTTTCGGAAGGACGAAGTAGCTCGCCATCACGTAATAACCATCCGGCTCGAAGGCGTTGAAGAGCGGCGCCGGTCCACGGGAGTTAAACCGTTCGTCGATGTATTCCGCGCTCAGATCGAATGGCCCGATGTGCAGGGCCGCGTCCACTCCGTAGGCCTCGCGCGTGCCGCGCGATGGAAGATTGAAACCGGCGAGTGAACCCTCGTTTGCTTCGAGCACCTGGGGCGAAACAGTTGTGCCGGTTTCGTCACGACTCGTTAGGCCATTCGCACCGAAGCGCAAGGTCGCGTCCTGATTCAAAATCTTCGAGCGCAGGGCCTGCACTTCGATCCGCCCGACATACATGAATTCGTTGTTGTCGTTTACGGTCGTGTTTCGGCCGGTGCCGTTGAAAACGCCGGCGAAATACGTCAGCAACTCTTTCTGTTCCGGCCAAATGTTGGTGAACGGTTTGCCCCAAACCATCGCACCGATCTGGCGCTCGGGCGTGAGCGCGGTCGTCACCAAAGTCCGCTCGGGAGTGAGAAGCTTCGGATCGGGCGTGAGCTGCTCCAGCCCGAACGGCGCCTTCCATTGTCCGGCGCGAATGTTGAATTCGGGGAAGGTGTGCCAGTTGACGAAGATGTCGGTCCCGGCAAATCCGGTGCGCGAGGAATTATTCGCAAGGGTGCGTCCGGTGGCATCGCGCACCGTGAGCGCGGAATCGCTGAGCGAGAATTCACCTTCGGCTTTGAAATCGAAATTCTCCGTGTAATCGCCCGCGATCGTAACTCGGCCGCGCCGGACCCGGAAGCGATCCTTGATCTCGCCCGTGCCGCGCGCGAAGCGGCCTTCAAAGGCGAGAACATCGCCAGCCTCCACTTGCGCCTGGATGTAACCGCTCAGTGTGAGCTTGAATTCGGACGCGCCCGCGACGGCGTTGACGCCTCGCTTTTCTTCCTTCGCCGGAGCTTTTTCGACGAAGCTTTTGCCGTCGTTCGGCGGTTGCGCCGTCGGGGATTCGGCTTTCGCGGCAGGCGCAGGCGGTTTGCCTTTCAAACTGCGAACTTCCTGTTCCAGCTCGGTGTTCCGCTTCTGCAAGAGCTCGACTGCGCGCTCCAGTTTCTCCAGCCGCTCGGCTTCGGATTGCGCCCGGACCGGCGTCGGGAAGAGGCTGAGAAGTGAGATGCTCGCGGCAGATGCGAGCAGCAGCCGGAGGGAAACCATCGAGAAGCTATATTGATTTTATTTCGCCTTGGCCAAGCCCTTTCTTTCCGGTAGCCCGAGAGCGTAACTTCGTACATCGCTATGTTCTCAATCCAGAAACTCCTCGGCCACGACGAAAAATTTTTCGATCTTCTTGAAGCCAGCGCGCAACAGGCCGACGCGAGCGTGCATCATCTGGTCGCGCTCCTCGGCAAACTGGAGCATCACGATTCGCCGCAGAGTCTCGAGGAATTCGTCAGCAGCCGGCGCAAGGATAAACAGATCACGCAGGAGCTGACCGAGCAGCTTTGCAAAACCTTCATCACTCCGCTGGAGCGCGAAGACATCCAGTCGCTGGCCGCCGCGCTCTACAAGATTCCGAAGACGGTCGAGAAAATCGGCGAGCGTCTTTTGATCTGTCCAGGCGATCTGCAGGGCCGCAGTTTTCGCAAGCATCTCGATCTGCTTGATCAAGCCGCGGAAGCGGTCCTGGCGATGACGAAGGATTTGCGCAAAGGGATCGACGCCGTGAGCGCGCGCGAAAAAAATGCGCGGCTGCAAACAATCGAAGGCGATGCGGATAAGCTCGAGCTGGAATTGTTGCGCGATCTTTACCACGGCGACTACGACGCCAAGCACACCATCTTTTTGCGCGACATTTATGAGCTGCTGGAAAAGGTAATCGATCGCTGCCGCGACGCCGGCAACATCATCCTGCAGATCGTGCTGAAGTATTCCTGAGCCGATCACTCGTTAGGCGCTGCCCGTATGATTTTGTTTCTTCTGGTCGTGCTCGCGGCCATCGCCTTCGAGTACATCAACGGTTTCCACGATGCGGCCAATGCCATTGCCACGGTTGTCTCGACCAAAGTTCTGACGCCGCGGCAGGCCATCGCGATGGCGGCATTCTTTAATCTCACCGGCGCGCTCATGGGCACGGCGGTCGCGTCCACCGTGGGGAAAGGGATGGTCGATCCCAAGATCGTCACGATGCCGACGATCTTTTGCGCTCTGCTCGGAGCGATCGCGTGGAACCTCCTGACCTGGTGGCTCGGCTTGCCTTCAAGTTCGAGCCACGCACTCATCGGCGGATTATGCGGCGCGGCTCTGGCATCAGCGCGGAACGATTGGTCGGTCCTGAAGTGGCAGACCGGGCTACTACCGAAAGTGGTGCTGCCAATGATCACCTCGCCCATTCTAGGATTCATCCTGGGCGGCCTGCTCATGTTTATTTTGCTGGTGGTTTTGCGCTCCTTTACGCCGCATTTCGTGCAATCGATTTTCGGAAAACTGCAATTGGTGAGCGCGGCTTGGATGGCACACAGCCACGGCACAAACGACGCACAAAAGACTATGGGCATCATCGCGCTCGCGCTCTTCACCGGAACGCAAAGCGGCGCCTTCAACGGCTTGCATCCGATCTTCAATTTCCTGCAGACGCCCGAGTTCAAAGTCACTACCTGGGTCGTCGTTCTTTGCGCGGCGACGATGGCCGCGGGTACGGCCGCCGGTGGTTGGCGAATCATCCGCACCCTCGGCCACAAAATGGTGAAACTGCAGCCCGTCCACGGCTTCGCGGCCGAGACTTCCGCGGCTGTTATCATTCAGATCGCCAGCTCCTACGGCATCCCGTTATCCACCACCCACGTCATCTCGACTTCCATCATGGGCGTGGGCGCGGTGAAGCGTTTCAGCGGCGTGAAGTGGACCGTGGTGGAACGAATCGTGTGGGCCTGGGTGCTGACGCTGCCGGTGACCGGATTGATCAGTTACATCCTTGCCCGCGCCGCTCACTCCTTCTAAGCGGCCGCCTCGCACAACCGAAAGGCGCGCCGGACGCGAAGGTTTAGGAAACAAGAAATTATGCCCGCAAAAAAGAAAGCCAGCAGCAAGCGCACGACGATCAAACCCAAAGGCGACGCCCGATATATTCGCCGGGATGCGAAAGGCCGGATCAAAGAAAGCGACGATGTCGGTCGCTCGTTAAAGGCGGACCGCCAGAAGAAAGCGAAGACGACGGTCAAGTCAGGTCAGGGCGACAAAGGCGATCAGAAAAAACGGCGGAGTAAGTAGCACTTTGGTTCTCTATTTCCTGCGGCACGGCAGAGCAGATTGGCCCGACTGGAAGAAAGCGGACGACGATCGGCCATTGACCAGGAAAGGCCGGAAAGAGTCGCGCCGAGTGGGAAAATTTCTGCGCAAAATGGACGTCGCGCCAAAGTCGATCCTAACAAGTCCTCTGCCGCGCGCGAAAGAGACGGCCGAAATCACCGCCAGCCGACTAGGCCTCAAGGTGAAAGAGGAGAGTGCGCTCTCGCCCGGTTTCGGGGAAGCAAAGGTGCGCGCAATTCTAAAGCGAAATCGTGGCGCCGATCTCATGCTGGTCGGACACGAACCGGATTTCAGTTCAACAATCGCGGCGCTGACCGGGGCCAGGGTTAAACTCGCAAAAGGCGGTTTGGCGCGAGTGGATCTGGATGAAGCCGGCACAGCCGGTAAACTAATCTGGCTGATCGCGCCAAAGATGGCGAAGGCTTAATCGGCCTCAGCCTTCCTGTAATTCCGCCGCGCCCAAAACGAGACGCTCCACGCGCGTGCCGCTGGCAATGGCATCTACAATCTCAGGCACGTCGGCGAGGGTCACGTGCCCGTAGAAAAAATGATCCGGCTCGACCAAGATGGCGACGCCGCTCGAACATTGATCCAGACAACTCGCGCTGCAGACGCGGGCTTGCACCCTGGCCAGTCCACGCGACTTGACCGCTAGCTTCAGCGCTTGTTGGACAGCTTCGGAGCCGCGCGCCGCGCAGGAGCCGCGCGCGTCCTCTTCACCGCGGCGATTGGTGCAGACAAAAAGATAACGCTCGCGCTGCGGCATAGGACTCGTTAGGCGGACCGCTTCGAGCGCGACTCGACCGTATGCACAATGTAAGTGCCGGCCTGTTTGTCGCCTTCCAGATCAAGTAACCCGCGCTTCTCCGCTTCCTGCAGCAGGTCGTTGAACGCACGAAATCCGTGGGCGCGTTCGTTGAAGCCGGGATTTTGTCGTTTCATCGCCTGTTTGATGAGCGAGCCGCGAATCGGATAATCCTCGCCGCGTTCCGCGCGCAACGCTTCCAGGGTTTTCATCAGGAGATCGAGCGCGCGATCGGGTGAAAGGCTGGGAGTCTTCGCCGCCGGTGCGCGCGGCGTGGCGACTTTCGGGGCCGGGCGTTTGGCTGACGGTTCCGGCCGGACGAGGTCGTCGTAGTAAAGAAATTCGTCGCAGTTAGTAATGAAGAGATCGGAGGTCGATTTCTTCACGCCGACCCCGATGACGGTTTTGTCGTTTTCGCGCAGCTTGCTGACGAGCGGAGAAAAATCCGAATCGCCGCTGATGATGACGAACGTATCGACGTGACTCTTGGTGTAACAAAGGTCGAGCGCATCGACGACCATGCGGATGTCGGCAGAGTTTTTGCCGGACTGGCGGACATGAGGGATTTCGATCAACTCGAAAGCGGCCTCATGCAGGCCGCGTTTGAAATCCTTGTAGCGATCGAAATCGCAGTAAGCCTTCTTGACCACGATGTGACCTTTGAGCAGGAGCCGCTCAAGGACTTTGCGGATGTCGAAAGCGGGGAACTGCGCTTCACGCGCACCGATGGCAATATTCTCCAAATCGAGAAAGACCGCCAGAGTAGCGTCGGATTCCTGGGTCATGCGGATGCCTAACGACAAAAAAGAGGAGTTGCAACTGACGAACCGCCAGTTGCAACTCCTGGATTCTTGATTGCGCCCTTAGGCGCTGCCGTATTCGGCTTCGACTAAGCGGAAGGCGAAGGAGACGGAGAAGCTTCCTCCGAGCTCTTCTTCTTGGTCGAGCTCTTCTTGCCGGAGGATTTTTTTGCTGTCGTCGTTTCCGAGTGCATCGCGCCACCCTTCTTGTCCTTCATTGAAGAACTGGAAGAGGTGGTGGTCATGGTCTCGCTTTTGTGCGCGCACGAAGCGAGGAAGGCGGCGCCGATCAGGGCGACGGTGGAGGAGAGGAGTAATTTTTTCATAGGGTTGGTAGTCTAACGAGCCACCAGATATTCAGACGCGGGCAGCGCGGCAAGCAAAATCAGCGAGCTGCGACGCTGCGTATCGAGCCGCGGTTTCTGGGCGGCGCGGCTTGGGCGACATGCCGCGACCGGTAAAGTCCAAGTTCGGCACGGCTTAGTAGTTCGTAGTTACACCTCAAGCGCGTCTGGCCGGCGCCTTTATTCCGCGCGAAGCGCTACGATCGGATTAACCCGCGTAGCGCGCCGCGCCGGCACAAAGACCGAAATAGCCGCGACGGCCGCGAGCATGCCCGCGACCGCGAAGTAAATTCCGAGCACGTCGCCCGGTTTCACGTTGAAGAGAAAATTCTGCAAGGCTTCCGCGCCGATCATTTTCACCAGGAACGCGGTCGTGCCGACGCCGATGGCGAGCCCGATGAAGAGCTGCCACGCGCCCTGCGTCATGACCATGCGGAGGATGCGAGCGGCATCCGCCCCAAGAGCCATGCGAATGCCGAATTCCTGCGTGCGTTGATTGACGGAAAAGCTCATCACGCCGTAAAGCCCGACCGCTGCCAGTACGACCGCGGCCATGCCGAAGATGGTGAAGAGCGAAGCGGTGATGCGGTTCACTCCGAGGATTTCATCGTGCAACCGCGCCGGCGTCCCGCCGAAATAAGTGGGAAGATTCGGATCCACCGCGGCGACGGCTTTACCCAAAATGGGCGCAAGTGTATCCGCGGTTTGGCCCGGATGAGGCCGCACCACCACAGTGACGAACTGCGGCGTGGGTGGTGTGCCGAGCAATGGAATATAAAAGCCCGCGCTGTCCGTTTGTTGGTTGAAAGGACCCTGCATGAGCGTGTCCGGCACGACACCGATGATGGCGCGCCAATCCTCTTGCTTGGCTGGATTGAACTGGCGGATGCGGCGGCCGAGCGGGCTCTCGTTGCCAAAATACTTCCGCGCAAAACTCACATTCACGATCGCTGCCGGTTGTTTCATGTCGCTGTCCTCGATCGTGAAATCGCGGCCTTCCAAAATTTTCAGCCCGAGCGCGGCGAAGTAGCCATCCGAGACGGCTTCGGAGTTACCGCGTGGGCGATCGCGATCGGTCACGTATGTTTTTCCATCCACTTCGTACTGAGCAAAGTTCGCGAAAGTCATGCGGAAGCGCGCGGTCATGGCGGCATTTTCAAACTGCGAGCTGGATCGAAGCGACCGCAGAACGCGCACGAAAAATTGCTGGCGCGCTTCCGAGGTTGGATAATCGCCTTCGAATAATCCCATCCGCGCGGAGTAAACGCCGTTTTCGTCGTAGCCGTAGTCGATCGTGGTTTGGTTGCGGATCGATTTCACCTGGAGCGTCGCGGCGATGAGAAGCGCTGCAGTCAAAGCGATTTGTCCGACAACAAGAATGCGGGTAAGCGCGTTGACCAGACGGCTGCTGTTGCCGCGTCCGCCTTCCTTCATCACCTCGGCCGGACTGGCGCGCGCGCTTAACCACGCCGGAATCAAACCGGAGACGAGCGTAGCGATGAGCGTGATTCCGATGGTGAAAGCGAGAACTTTGGCATCGATAGAAAACGTGACCCAATAAGGCAGCGGGAAGGGAAGCGCATTGGTCGCGCGGATCAGAAAACCGATCGCCCAGTAGGCCAGGAACATGCCTGCGACCGAGCCGAGCGCCGCGATGATCAAACTCTCGGTCAGCATCTGCCGCACGATCCGACCGCGAGTCGCGCCGAGCGCGCCGCGAATAGCCAGTTCTTTCGCGCGCAAAGCAGCCCGCCCGAATTGCATGTTCATGACGTTAACGCAGGCGATGAAAAGGACGACGAGCGTCGCGCCCAGCATCGCGTAGACGGTTTGCCGCAATTGCGGGCCGGTGAAGCTGTTCAGGAGCGGCTGCACCCGCGCGGAGACAAGCTGGGCGTTCGTCTTCGGATAATCTTTCGCAAAACGGCGGGCGAGGCCGACATATTCGGCGTTCGCCTGGTCGAGGCTCACGTTTGGTTTTAGTCGCCCAATTACCTGCGGCCCGACGTTTTGACTTTCGGGATCTTCGCGCGCTTTTAGCGGGTATTCATTGTAGTACGGAACCCAGAGTTGTTCTGAAATTGGGAACTTAAAATTCTGTGGCATTACCCCGACGATCGTTGCGGCCTTGCCATTAATACGGACCGCTTGCCCGACGATTTTTGGATCACCGTCGAAGTCCCGCTGCCAAATTTCGTAGCCAAGAATGGTGACCTTCTCGGCGCCAGGTTTGTTGTCGTCCGCGGTAAAATCGCGCCCCATGATCGGCGAGACTCCGATGATGCGGAAGAAGTCCTCCGTGACATATCCGCCCGTATAGCGCTGCGGATTGTTTTTGTAGGAAACGTTGATGGTCGAGCCGTTCAGATAGGCGGTCATCATCGAGAACGACTGCTGGCCGGAGCGCAAATCCTCGTAATCCTGCGCGGTCGGTATAAATCCCGCCCCGTTATTGTTCTGCTGGGGGTTAGCCTGCGGATCGACCAGACCCACACTCATAAGCTGCTCCGGATGCGGAAAAGAAAATCCGCGGAGGACAAAAGCGTTCACGACCGTGAATTGCGTCGTCACCCCGCAAATGCCGAGTGCCAGCACCGTGACCGCGAGGAAGCAAAACGTCTTCTCTTTGGTCAGGACGCGAAATCCGATACGGATGTCTTGAAAGAAGGATTCGAAAAACATTGGCAGTTCAGGATTCTAAGATTTGGAACGCAATTCGCCGGATTTAGCGCGCACTCAACTACACGCCGCGCGACGAGTTGACGTGCGCCGATTGCGCGAAGGATGGCGTCCCGAAGCTGGCCGGAACGATCACGCGCTGATGCGCGGCCTGCCAGATCGAAAAAGCGGTGCTCACGATCAGAAGCAGATAAACGGCGGTTTCGGAAAGGCTGCGTTCCTTCTCTTCGGAACGAACGAGCATGGAGTAGGTCGATTCGAATGTTTCGGTTTTCATATTCATATTCTTTCTGAGTTGCATTGGGGCCGCTGCCTATGCAAAGGCTGTGCCAGAAAACTGTCGTGCGGTATAACTAACTGTCCGCTTGTGCATTGCGCGGGATGAATCACTCGGCAGAGGAATGTTTTGCGTGTCGCGCACGGGATTGTTCGTTCCAAATCCGGGACGTGAGAAGAGGAGCTGAATTTGGCGTCAAACAGATTCATCTTTCCCGTGAGATGCAGGCAGGCGCCCATTTGGATTCAAGAAAATCTTCCCGCGAACAACCGCGTCTTTCTTGGAAAATGAACGCCGCCCAAGGCCGGATTTGTCTAACGAGTGATCCGGCCGGCCCTCAATTATTTTTTCTATTAAGTCGCGCCAAAGTCTGTCATGCTGCGTGGCGTCACCCAAAAAAACCTATGCAGATGTTTTCACCTTCACGCCGTCCCGAGCCGCCAGCCGCACCTTCTCCCGAGCCGTCTAACGGCGCTTCCCGAACCGCGCCGCTCCCCGCTCCCGTCACGCCACCTTCCGGCGGACTTCTTTCCGCAGGTGTGTCGATCACTGGATCGCTCAAATTTGGGCGGGAACTGAATATCGATTGCGAAGTCGAAGGCTCGATCGATTCGGAAGGCAAACTGATCGTGGGAAAAAATGCGCAAGTGCGCGGCGAAATTAACGCGGGCTCCGTCACTGTGCTCGGCACGGTGGAGGGAAACGTGCATGCGACAGAGCGTTGCGAGTTACGCGCTGGTTGCACTTTGCGCGGCGACATCGAAGCACCCCGTCTGGTGGTGGATGACGACGCTACTTTCGTCGGCAGCGCCAAGATCACGAAGCGGCCCGCGGCCTAACGAGAGTTTGTTCGCGCAAGCGCGCCGAAGTCTTGCGAAGAGCTTAAGGCCTCGTTGCTCGCCTAACGAGTAATTCCCGCGCGAGACGCGCGCTTTAGGAAGAGAACTTCCCGTAAACCGCGAGTAGCGGGTAGTAGCATTTGTACTTGCTGTGATAATCGCTCACGAAACCGGTTTTCGTTCGCAGCTCGACGTGGCCCGCGCCGCCGATCCCATGGCCGTAGACGATTACAGCTCCGATCGGCGCCGCATACGGGTCGCGCATCGGCAGACGCGTGAATCCAAACCGGCTCATCAATTCGCGGCCCGCGTCGCAGGCGTAGGCAGTTTGCGGATACGAACTGACCGCACCCGCCTGGAGGAGCGCTTCTTTCACATAACGCCAGCAGCGAGCCTTCGTATGGGCGGACGACCGTTCCTGCGCGATCGAAGCTGCCCGGGATAAGCGCGGATCGAGCCGGGGATCGACCGTCGCATTAGGATGAACTTTTGGGATGAAGTAGTGATGGATGATCCTGGCGGACGAAATTCTTCCATCCGTAGGTCGGTAATAAAAATGGCTTTTCGAATAAGCCAAACCTTCAGCGCGCACTTCGTTGATCGAGCCCAAGAACAAGCAGGCTAAGAGAATAATCAGAAAAGAAACCCTTGGCACCCGCTCACTAAATGCAGTCTTTGTGCCATGTCCATCGATCACTTATTCACCACCTTAATGGCTCTATCGTTTCCGGGATGAGCGATGAAATTCTGCGCGAAGCCGAGCGCTTTTTTCACGAGCGTATTCCCCTTACGCGAACGATGGGAATGCGCGTTGTGGCGGATTCAATCCATGGCTTCGCAGTCGAAGCGCCCGTGTCGCTGAACTCCAATCATCTGCAAACCGCATTTGGCGGCAGCGTCAATGCGGTCGCGACCCTGGCCGGCTACGGATTGCTTTGGATGGAATTGCGCGGCGAGAGTGCCCACATCGTTATTGCGTCCAGTTCGATTCGTTTTTTGCAACCGGTGCGCCGGGTCATCCGCGCAGTCTGTCATCGTCCGGACGACAAGAAACTCCGTTTCTTTCACGCTCTTCTGCGCGAGAAAGGGAAAGCCCGTCTCTCGCTTCGGGTGGAGGTAACTGAAGAAGAAAAGCGGGCCGCGAAATTTGAAGCAACCTTCGTGGCCTTTCAGGAAATGAAATGAGCCGAGCCTTCGTCCGCGAGTCCGATGATCGTCCAGAGCTGCCGATTGCGCGCCAATCGTCCGCCCCGGAAGGCGCGAAAAATTATCTTACGCCGGGTGGCGCGTTTCGGCTGCGTGAAGAATTGCGCAAACTTATCGAGGAAGATCGTCCATCCCTCGTTAGCCAATCTTCCGATCCGGACGCAAAGCGGCAGCTTCTCGCGCTCGATCAGCGCACTCAGCAGCTTGAGGAAAGCCTGCGTTCCGCCGAAATCGTGTCGCCGCCGGAAGAGCCCGTGGTTCGCTTCGGCGCGACCGTGAGCGTGCGCCGGAGCGACGGCGAAGAAGATTCGTATCGCATCGTCGGCGTGGACGAAATCGATTTGGAGCGAAGCTGGGTTAGTTGGGCATCGCCGATCGCGCGCGCGCTGCTTAACGCGCGCCTCGGCGAGAAAGTTCGCTTCAAATTTCCGTCGGGCGAAGAATCGCTCGAGATCGTGAAAATCGAATACGAAAATATCTAGCGGTGGGCGCGAGCACGGTCGATCCGGAGCGCACTAAGGAAAATTCCAGAGATATCCACGGCCGCAATAGCGCAGTGCGAACCTCGGTCTCGCAGCTAATTTCTCCCGGACGCGCGCGCTTCGATTTGATCCAAGTTCGGATCGTTCGCGCGAATCCAGGTTTGGATTTCGTCCACCTCGGCCGGACCAGGCGCGCCCGGACGTTGCGGTGGCGAGTCATCCACTGGGAGGGCCTGCTTGTGCTTCCAATGGCGGCCGTGCCGGCGCAGCGCGTAATACATCGTCTTCGCTGTCACCACGCCGACGCCGCTACATCGCATCGCGTTATAAAACATCCGGTCGACCTCCTCCCACGGCCGCGATTGTTGATCGTATGCAACATCGTGCAGGACGGACGCGTTCCGATATTTTCCTTCAAACGGACCGCCGATCAGGCTCCAAAAGGCGCGTGGAATCGAAGCTCCATTCACCCGCGAGCCCACCGGCGCGATCCAGACCACGCCATATGGATCGGTATAACGCAGCTCATCTAAGAGAATCATCGTCACGCCATCCTCATCCCAGCGCGTGTCCACGCTTCCGCTGAAATGACCCCAATCCGCCGCGCGCGCTGGTTTGGCTTTCGCCGCTTCCTGATCGAGCCGCCTGTCTGTCCGTGCCGCTTCGCGTTCGATATCTCGCCGGCCCGAGCTGCACGCCGTCAGCGCCAGCATGGCCAGGAACAAAAACGCCCTCACGTTTCAGCCGCGACCAGATCCGATTTTTTCGTGCGCGCTGGTTTGGCCGAAACCGGAACCGTCGGCGTCGGGCGACGAAAACCGCGGACATAAAAGAGCATGAAAATTCCCGCGCATACCAGGAGCGACCCGACCCACTTCAAGAGCCAGCCCGGGTCGCGCAAAATCTGAATGGTGCTTTGCCCAAGGTTCTCCGGATTCCACGATGCTTGCGACATTTTGTAAGTAAGGCCGGTCCAGGTGCGCCACATTTCGCCCGGAAAACTGAACGGATTATTCATCCAACATTGTCCGGTCACGCCGCGGCCTTCGCGATCGGTCACGCGCACCGTGCTCTTGAAACCGGACGGGCTCTCATTGCCTTCGTTGCGGGTCACTTCGAACTCGAGCAGCTCGAGTGCGATCGGCAGCTGTTCCTGTTTCCAACCGTAGGCAACCTGAATGGGCGCGGGATTGCTCGGAATCATAATTTGCCAGCCTGCCGGCACCCATTGCTCGATCGTGGCCGCGCCCTGCTGCACGCGAACGCGAACGCCATCGGGCAAGTTGGCAGTTGGCTCCGCGGAGGTGACCGCGCTGAAATCCATCCATTGCTCGGCGTGGAGCATCGACTGATCGACCACGAGTTGCCAATCGGCCCAACCAGTCGTGAGGGGCGCGTTGGCGTCGAGCGCGCCGCTGGAGTGGCCTGCTTTGCGCGAAATTAGGTCGTAGGAAATCTTGCCGTCGTCCGCTACGAACAACGTTAGGTGATTCGTGCCGGGTTCCGCCTCCTTGCCGCTGTGCGCCTCAGGAGCAGCCGTTACCGGAACGGCGCGGCCGCGCAACGTTACCACCACCGCTGGATTATCAGGCGCATCGGAAACGGAAATCGGTTTGCCGTTCTCGATCCGAAAGTTCGGCCAATAATTTTCAATCCGCATCGTAAATGGACTGCCTTCAAGCGGAACATCCTGTCGCAGATGCGCCCCCAAATCGTGCGTCCAGCTCTTCCCGCCGAGCGCGATCGTAATGCTTCCGTCATTTCCATTTTGCGGCTGAGAAAGCGTAACCTTCGCTCCCGTGCTCCCGCCTTTACTCGACTTCGCTACTTGTTGATCCGGCGCCTTGGTGAAAGCGAAAATCGATTCCTCGATTTCCACTTCCTCTTCGTTTCTGGACTCGTTAGGCAGAACGGAGGGCGCGTTTCCGCGCTTCAATTCGATCCGCGCCAACCCCATCTCGAAGCTGCCATGCTGCGGATCGTCCGCCAGCAACCAGCTCTCCAGCCGCTGCCCCATCAACGCGGTCGCGATCGTGAAATGAACCGCTGGTGCCCCGCCCGTCTCGAGCGGTTTGGGATTCAGCTTTCCTTCCACCGAGGCCGCGTGCTCCACGATGCTGAGCCGCGCACCGGAAGCGAGCGGCCCGAGGTCGAGCGGACGTTGCGGCGTCGGTGGATGATGAATGAACTCTGCGTTGTAGCCTTTGATAATCCCGTCCGTGTCGCGCACGCGCAGCTGATGTTGATCGACCAGCAGCCGGTTACTCGGAGGATCATTCTTGAAAAGCGTGATCGTTCCTTCCGTTCCCCAAATGCGGCCGATGAGCGATCCAAAGAGCAAAGTGATGATCCCTAAATGCGTGACCAAAAAAGCAACGTGATGTTTTTTCCAAGGCCAGCGCGAGAGCGCAGACGCGGTCAGGTTCGCGACCAGAAGGAGGAGCCAGAGATTGAACCACGGCGCGCCATAAACATAAGCGCGCGCCACTTTCGCATCGAAACTCGATTCGTAGATCGTCCCCGCAATGCTGGCGACAATCAGGACCGCGAGGAGAACGACAGCGAGCTTGACCGACGAGAAAAATTTAAAGAGAGAATTGCGCTGCCAGCCCGGCCGGCCCGACGAAGAAGTCGCCATGGAGCCGGTAGTTTCCGCGAAGAACGCGGCGGTTCAATTCATGAATCGCGTAGCATGCACCTTCGCAGTTAGCGCATGCATCCGAGCCTCCAGCGCGTTCGCCTACCGCTGTTACCGGTAGCGGACTAGTTCGTCCAGCTGCGCCATTTCTTCCGCAACGGCTTCACATAATCGTCCACGTCCACCTTCTTTAATCGGCTGACGCCCTCCCGCATTCCGTCGCGCACCACCTCGGCCGAATCTTCGTAGCGCCGTTGCACGTTCTTGAAAAATGGCCACAAGAACGGCAGCGACATCATGCCGAGATTCATATTTCCGAGCGGCGATTTCACTTCCACTTCGCGCTTCTCAGATTCCGATGCATAGCGAATGGCCAGACCGATAGCCAATCCGAGAGCCAGCGCGCCGATCACGGTCGGCACCGGATTTTCGCGCAGGAAAAACTCCGTCCGTTCGCGCGCCGTGCCAGCGCTATCCTTTGCCTGCCGCCAGGTGTCGCCCGCGACCGCGGAGACTTTACCCGAGACTTCCTGATAGCGGCTTTGTGCGCCGGCCAAAATTTCTTCTTCGCTCTGCTTCACGGAGCCGGGGAGCGGATTGTTTTTCGTTAAATCGTCACCGTTCGGATTGATCATACATCCGAATCGTAACTGGCTGCGCCTTTGCGTTTCTCGCGCTTAAGTCATGGCGACCGCGCTTCGGCGCAAAAGCGAATTTAATGAACAAACAAGGAATTATATCGATATGAAAGACCAGGAAGATTTGAAGAAACCGGCAGAAGACCCGAAGACCAATCCCGATCCAATGACGGGTGAACACGGATCCCATCCGATCGGAACGGGAGTCGGAACCGCTGGAGGCGGATTAGCCGGCGCCGCGATCGGCGCGGCAGTCGGAGGACCTATTGGTGCGGCGGTCGGCGCGGTCGTGGGTGGAGTGGTCGGCGCTTACAGCGGCCATGGGGTTGCGGAAGCGGTTAACCCTACGATCGAGGACGAATATTGGCGCGAAAATCATCCGCAGCAGCCATGGGGCGAGAAGGACGCGCCGTATGAGCATTACGCTCCGGCCTATCGCACCGGCTACGAAGGCGTGATGAAATACGCCGGCAAACCCTACGACCAGATCGAGCTCGATCTGGCGCGCGACTACGAAAAGAACGATGCCAATCCCGCCATCCCTTGGGATCGCGCACGTCCTGCGGTGAAAGCCGCGTGGCACAAAGTTTCTGGAGTGACAGGCCCGCGCGACACAGACCGCGGCATGCGCACCGGCATCTAGTCGAGCGGAGTTATCATGGAGCCGGCCCGCAATCGGGCCGGCGATCCTGAATCACAAGCGCCGAAATTGCGGTTCTATTAGATCGACTGTCCGGTGCGAAGCTGCGCCGGTTCCAGAGCGTCCGAGGGGTCCTCGGTAAACTCATCGATCACCGCCAGGAATGGATCGATGTCGAACGGCTTCGTTAGATAATTTTTCGCTCCCGCCGTCAGTAATTTTTCGATCTGGCTTGGCGTCGCGTTCGCGCTCAGGACGACCACTGGAATTTCCGCCGTTGCCGGATTTTGCTGCAACGCTTTCAAGACATCCGAGCCGTGCATATCGGGAAGATTGAGATCTAGCAGGACCAGCTTGGGAAGATGGCTTTCTGCTAACTCAACGCCGATTTGCCCCCTCGGTGCATGCATTAATTTCACCTTGGGCCGGTACTCGAGAATGCGCTCAACCAGGGTGAAATTCACCAGGTCATCTTCGACATAGAGCAAATCGCACGATGGCCGATTCAGCTCCGCGTTCTCTGACGTCTTCGCATCCGGGTCGGCCAGCTCGCGTTCGATGATCGCAAGGAGCTCGCGGGCGGAATTCAAAATCTGCTGCACATCCGAGTTCTCCCGTTTGCTGCCCGGCTGGAGCGCGAGCAGCTCCGCGTAGCCCAGAATCGCATTCAAAGGCGTGCGGAGCTTGTGATTCAAGTCCACGCAAAAAGCGCGATGCTCCGGCGTCTCCCGCGCGCTATCACTCGTTAGACCGGAATTCGATTCGCCGGTCTTTGCTTCATTTGCATCAGTCATTTCGTTCATGCGTGACTCCAGTTAACGCCAGGCCGGTGCTTCGCTCGGAACGTCGAGACGTAGCCCAGAGGGTTCTTCATAAAGTTGGTCGCGCAGCTTTTTCACCATATCGATGTCGCGGCGCATTTTGTTTTTGTGCGCGCAGAACATGAGCGCCGTCTCGTCCGTAATCTGATCCGCTTTGTAAGCCTCGAGCAGCGCCTGGTCGAAGCTGTGCCAGCCCATTGTTCCGCCCGCTTCAATGATTTCCTGGAAAGTTCGGTTCTCGCCTTCGCCGTAAAGCAGGGTCTCGCGTGTGCGCAGGCTGGTGCCCATGATCTCGGTCACGAGCAAACGTCCCCCGCCGACTTTGCTCACCAACCGCTGCCCCACGACATAGCGGATCGTGTCTGCGAGGCGTTGACGAAGTTGTTGCTCCTCGTCTTTCGCGAACATGCCGAGGACGCGATTGATTGTCTGGCCGGCGCTGATCGTGTGCATGGTCGTGAAAACGATGTGGCCCGTTTCCGACGCGGTCATTGCGATCTCCATCGTGGCGCGGTCGCGAATCTCGCCGACCAGGATGGCCTTCGGCGCCTGGCGCAAGGCGGCGCGCAATCCGCTGGCGAAATCCGGAAAATCTTTGCCCAGCTCGCGTTGATTGAAGAGCGCGCGCTGATGCTTGTGCAGGAATTCGATCGGGTCCTCCAGGGTGATGATGTGAACCTGCTGAGTGCGATTCAGCTCGTTCAACATCGCGGCCAGCGTGGTCGTTTTGCCACTGCCGGTCGCGCCGGTGACGAAGATGATGCCGTTTTTCTCCTTCACCATTTCCTGGAAAATCGGCGGCAACCCCAGACTCTCGAGCGTCGGAATTTCCGTCTGTAGCTTGCGCATCACGATCGCCTGCCGTCCGTTTTGCTTGAAAATATTGACCCGGAAACGCGCGACGTTTTCCAGTCCGTAACTGCAATCGCAGGAGCCGAGCCGCTTCAGATCACTCGTTAGGCGTTCGTCGCCCTGCATGAGCTGGGACGAAATTTCCTCAATCTGATCGGTTGCCAGCACACCGCCCGGCAAATCGATCGGGAACTCCTCCAGCACCCCGTATTGCTCGACGATGGGCGGTTTGCCGACCGCAAAAAGCAAATCGGACACGCCTTCACCGCTCTGCACCATCGCGGTGAAAAGCCCGTCTATGACTTCTTCGTTCAAAGCAGAGGAACCCCTCGGGGAGGGCTTTGAAATAGCGGGAAACGTGCCGCGAGGAGGTGGCCGGGCGATCCAATCTGCGACCAACAACGCGTCATCGACGCTTTGCCTAACTCAGCGCCATTCGTGCTTCGGATACTTGCGCTGCAGCTCTTTCTTTATCTTGGGATACGCATCGCGCCAGAAGCCCTCTAGATCGCTGGTTATTTGAATAGGCCGATTGTTCGGCGCGAGCACTTGCATGACGAGCGCAACGCGTCCGCGCCCGATCGTGAGGTTCCGTTCGACTCCGTACAAATCTTGAATGCGCGCGGCTACCGTCGGCGCCTGAGAAACGTTGTAAGTAACTTTTGCTTTGCGACCTTTTGGTAACTCGATTCGCTCAGGCGCCAGCTGCTCCACCTGTCGCTGCTCATGGGCATTCAGCCACGATTTCACTGCCGGCCAGACCGGACGCTCTTTAATCTCTTTGTAGCTGATCGCGCCGCGGCAGACCTCTTCAATCATGAGCATCTTTTCCGCTTCACCGATTTTCGGCAGCGTCAGCTCGGGAAAAGAGGCAGCCACAAAATTCACGCGCACGATCCACTGCTCGACTGCGTTGTCCCAATTCTTGAGCGGGCAACTCCCGGCTGCGACTTCTCGCGCGAGCAAAGTCGCCGCCTGATCGGCCGGCGCCTCTGCCGGCACTCGCCGTAAGATTAGATCATGGAATGCGGTCAGCCGTTGCGCGTTTACTCGTCTCGAGCTGGCGTCGAAGGCCACTTCGATTTCTTCTCGAAATGCCTCGGGAAATAACTCGCGCAGCCATTCCTCCTCAATTCGCGTCGCAAGCGTGAGCAGAACTTGCCGTTCGCCCTCGCTGCTTTCGATCTCACGGATTTCCGATGCAACCAGCAAAGCCGCGTCATGAACCACGCTCTCGCGCGCAAGCACGCCGCGCCGCCCATGAACGAGGGCGCAACGCAACGTCCCCTGGTCGAGCCGCACTGCCACCTGATCCGGAAACCCGGCAAGCACACAACGCTGCACCGCGCCCGGATCCGCTTCGCGCGCTTCCACATCGAGGCCTTCCTCGCGCGCGATGCGAGTGAACTGCTCCCAAAGCTGCGCCGCCTCGCGTGCCGCCGCCGCATTGACCGAAAGCCGCGAACAGCGCCGGGGATCGAAGTTATTTTTTTCCGCGAAACGAAAAGCGCGGGTCAGAATGAAGAGATCGGAATCGTCATCGCTGCCTAACAAGTCTTCGCGATCTTCGCGCGCCTGTTTCCCTTCCGCGCGGCGGAGCAAACTCCTTCCCTGCGTGACCGCGGCGATGAGCGCAATCGCGCGCACACAATGCTGTTCTTCCGCCGCCAGCAGCATCCGCGCGTATCGCGGATGAACCGGAAAGGCCAGCATCCTCCGGCCGAGTTCTGTGATGCGGCCATCGCCGGCCGACAAAGCTCCCAGATCGCCGAGTAATTGTTCGGCGCGCGCGAGGGCTGGCGGCTCGGGCGGCTCGAGCCAGCGAAATGCTGCGATGTCATCAACGCCGCTGGCCTTGAGGGTCAAAACGACTTCGGCGAGATCGAGCCGTTTTACTTCCGGTAATTCCTGGCCGGCTCGTTCCAAATGCTCGCGCTCCGTCCATAAACGCAGGCAACGCCCCGGCGCTGTGCGACCCGCGCGACCGGCCCGTTGATCCGCGGAGGCGCGGCTGATTTTTTCGATGAGTAAACTATTGATCCCTCGGCGCGGATCGAACCGCGCGATCCGCGCCAGCCCGCTATCGATCACGATGCGGACGCCCTCGATCGTAAGCGAAGTTTCGGCGACGTTGGTAGCGATGATCGCTTTGCGTTTTTCGTAGCGCGCCAAAGCGGCGTCCTGTTCCGACGGCGGCAGCTCGCCATAAAGCGGCAAGGCCACAAACTGGGCACTCACCCGCGATGCGCGCACTGCCGAGAGCGTCCGCGTGATTTCATATTTTCCCGGCATGAAGATGAGCACATCGCCATCAGTGACAGGCGCGAGACGCGCGAGCTCGTCCGCAGCCAAATCCCAAACCGGGTAGTCATCTCCGCGCACCGGTTTTTCGAGATACTCGATCGCGACCGGATGTTGCCGTCCGCTCGAGGTAAGAACGGCGCACGGCTGCAGGAATTTTTCCAGCGAACCGGTATCGAGCGTGGCCGACATCACGCCGATCTTTAGGTCGGGCCGCGCGCTTTCCTGCAAGCGCAAGGCGCGCGCGAGCGTGATGTCGCCGTAAAGATGGCGCTCGTGGAATTCGTCGAAAAGAATCGCAGAGACACCGCGCAGCTCCGGGTCCTGGATTAACTGCCGCAGCAAAATTCCTTCGGTAACGAAGCGAACGCGTGTCCGCTTCGAAACCACATTCTCGAACCGAATTTGGTAGCCAACTTCTTCTCCGAGCCTCGACCCCCGCTCCGCCGCGACGCGGCTCGCGAGAAGTCGCGCGGCCAGCCGGCGCGGTTGCAGAATTACGACCTCTCCTTCCTCGAGCAATCCGTGATCGAGCAGGATCTGCGGTACCTGAGTCGATTTTCCGGAGCCGGTCGGGGCCTGAAGAATCAAGCGCGATTGCCTTTGGAAAACGCGGACGATTTCCGATTCCAGCTCGTAAATCGGAAGACCACGCTGCTCCATCGATTCAGGTCAGGAAGGAACGATACGCGTCTTCGTTTTCAACATTGCTGACGACAAAAATGACGCGTTCGATCACGGAAGGATTTTGCAGAACTTCGCGGGTGGTGCGGACCGCAATCGCGGCCGCTTCCGCAACCGGGTAGCGATAAGCTCCGCAACTGATCGCCGGAAAGGCAACATTCGTTAGGCCACTTTGAATCGCCAGGGCGAACGAGTGCCGATAACAGTCAGCCAGGATTTCCGCTTCGCCGTTTCTTCCACCCGACCAGATCGGCCCGACTGTGTGAATGACAAATCGCGCCGCCAATCGATAGCCGGAAGTGATCCTGGCCTCGCCCGGCCGGCAACCGCCCAAGGACCGGCATTCCTCCAACAACCCAGGTCCAGCCGCACGGTGAATCGCGCCATCGACTCCGCCGCCACCGAGCAGAGTGGTGTTGGCCGCGTTTACGATCGCATCGACTCCGAGGTGCGTGATGTCGCCGCGCTGTACTACGAGACGAGCAGGTTTATTTGAGTCGTTAGGCATCAATTCATTTCCGTGGCGATGAGTCGCGCGAGCCTGCGAAGACGGCGACGGATCACACCGAATTTGCCGTCGTTTTTCTAGGGTGAAAGACGGTCAATCTGCCAAGGGCCGTTTTCCTGCCGCGAATAACGGAAGCGATCGTGCAAGCGATTCGTCCGGCCTTGCCAGAACTCGATTGTCTCCGGCACCACACGATAGCCGCCCCAATGCGGCGGCAATGGAATGACACCGCCGCCGTAACGGTCGGTCGCCGTTTTCAATTGCGCTTCGAGGACGTCCCGGTCGGCGATGATTTCGCTTTGCTCCGAAGCCCATGCGCCCAACTGGCTGCCAATGGGACGCGCATGAAAGTATTCTTCCGATTCTTTCTGTGACGTTTTTTCGACCGGCCCGCTAATGCGAATCTGGCGTTCGAGCTGGACCCAGAAAAGATTGAGCGCCGCTCGTGGATTCTGCTCGAGCTGCCGGCCTTTCTCGCTCGCATAATTCGTGTAAAAAACGAAACCGCGCTCGCTCACGCCTTTGAGCAGAACGATGCGAACGGAAGGAATTCCATCGGTTGTCGCAGTGGCCAGGCTCATCGCATTTACATCGCGGATCTCAGCTTCCGCAGCTTCGCCGAACCATTTCGAGAATTGCTTGATCGGATCGGCTTCGAGATCGGAGCGACGCAAACCGTGCGCGACATAATCATGCCGCAATGCGGCGATATCCAGCTTGCGCGAATCCATTAGAACGAGCGCAGCCTAAAGGTCCGGGACTGAAAAGTCACCAAAGACGGCAGATTACAACTGCGAGCGAAACGGAATCGCCAGCCATTCCGTGGTGCGTTCCCAGAGCGATCGATCTTTGAAATTCTGCAGGGTGTATTCGCGCGATTGTTTAAGGTCGTTCTCGTAGGTCTCTTCCATCTTTTGCCCAAACTCCCGATCGTAAACCACCAGGTCGAGCTCTTCGTTAATCTCCGAGGATCGTGCGTCGAGATTAGACGAACCGATCATGGAGAAAAGCCCGTCAGCCACGATCGTCTTGCAGTGGATCATGGTCGGTTGGTATTCGAAAATTCTCACCCCGCCTTCGAGCAGTTTACCGTAAGCGGTGCGGCCAGCGGATTGCGTGAGCGGCTGATCGTTGTGCGGTCCTGGCACGAGCAAACGGACGTCGACTTTTCGCCGCACTGCTTTCACCAGCGCTTCCACCTGATCGTCCGTCGGCGTGCAATAAGGATTCGTAATCCAGATGCGCTTTTCCGCGGCCGTGAAGGTCACTACCTGCAAGAGCGGGACCGGCGCGCTCGAGAAGGAATGTGATTCCACGATTTGCGCTTTTAGATTTCCTACCGGCGCAAGGGCGGGGAATTGATCGGCACCTGTGAGCGCTTCGTGATAGGTCTTGATCCAGTGGCTTTGGAACGCCGCCTGCAATGACGCTACGATGGGTCCTTCTATGCGCACATGGGTATCGCGCCAATGATGTTCGTCCTGCGCGTGGCCGCTCCATCTATCGGAAAATGCCGCGCCACCAGTGAATCCAATCTTACCGTCGACCACCAGGAGGCGGCGATGCGAACGGCGATTGGTGCGATCCATCCGCCAGGATTGGACCGGATGATAGTAGGCGAACTTGCAGCCCGCATCGGTCATCATTCGCACATCGGAATTATTCAGTCCCCAGCCCGAGCCCAGTCCATCGAGTAGCATCCGCACCTGCACGCCGGCGCGCGCTTTCGCGATCAGAGCGTCACGAAATTCGCGACCCACTTCGTCCGATTTAAAAATGTAAGCCGCGAAATTGATTGTCTTCCGCGCCTCGTGAATCGCTTCGAGCATGGCAGGAAAAAATTGATCGCCATTAAGGAGCGGCTCGATCTTGTTTCCCCCGATTGGAAGCGGATTGCCCAGCGCGAGCGCCGAACCGAAAAACTCCGGCGCGCTAAGGGCGAAGGAATGGTCGAGTTTGTATTCGAGCGTCTGGCGGCGAATGAAAAGGAGGCAGAAGACGAGGACGATGCCAAAGAAGGCGAGCGTGCTCGCGATCCATTCGCCCACGGTAAATTTTCCCTGCTGCCGCCCGAGCCAATGCGAGCCGCGTTTTGGTTTCGCCGCCATCGCGATCTGATTCGTTTCTACGAGACGATCCGATTGGATAAACAGGAGACGCGCAACCGCGCAATCCTGCTTCGCGCCATTCCTCTACCGCGCCTTCGGTGCGCCGCCTCGGCAAACTTATCGCGCTTCGCCCACACCTCCTAGAACGCGCCTAACGAATCTCGACTGGCGTCGGCGTAGGTGAGGCCTTCTTTCGCGGGGGGATGCGTTTCACCGAGGGCGGTCTCGTGTTCTCCGGGATGGGTTCCACCGTCGGCCGTTTTCCGGGAGTGGGTGGCGCTTTTTCTCCGGGTGTCGGGCGCCGGAGCGGCGGTGTCTTATGAATAACCGGCGTAGGCGTCGGGCGCGGCGCAGGGGTTTGACCAGACTCAGGCGGCGGAGTGGAAGGGAAGTTCGGCGGCGGAGTTTGCGAGGGCGGAGTCGGAGTTGGACGCCAAGGCGTGCGCGATGGCGGTGGCGTTTGCCTCGGCGGCGGAGTCTGACGCGGTGGAGGTGTTTGGCGCGGAGGCGGAGTGCGGCGGGGTGGCGGCGTGGGGGTGGTCGAAGGTGGCTGACGATGCGGCGGACACGGCAACGGCCACCACCAGCAATGCGGCGGCTCGGGCGGACAGGGTGGTTGATTCCCCGGAGGTCCGTGCCAGCGATAACAACCACAACCGGATTCCCACCACCAATATCCACCGATCTGGATCCAGACCCATTCGCCCTCGCGCGATCCGTCGTCGCAGCAGAAAATCCCGGAGACATAACGCCATTGCCCGCCATCCACCGCCATCGGTGTGAGCATGAAGGCGTGCTTTTCACCATTCATAGTGAAGCCTTCGCCGACGATAACTAACGAGTCGTTGATCGCCTTGGCCACAGTCAGGCTTGAAAAGCCCGCGCTCGCTGGATCGCAAAGCGTGTTCAAATCGAACATGCGATCATTCGCGTAAAGAAAGGCGCGGATCGTTCCATCCGCGACGCTGGAAAATCCGACCGCCTGCCCCGGCGTGTTGAAGCCGAGCGCGCTACTTTGTTTGCCGCCGAGCGTCCCAAGATCGCTCACGCCTTTGTCCGACTGAATGAACGCGTGATAGGTCGCCGTTTCCTGGAGATCGCCCGCCCCGGCCAGGCTCGCGAAATTACTGGCGTTCGCGGTGCTTGCGCCACCACCGAGAGTACCGATGCCCTGCATCTTGCCATCTTTATAAATGAATCCGTGCCCGAGTCCGTCCGCTGTCTCGGAAAATCCAGCAACCTGACCGGCCTGGTTGACGGCGTTCGCAGTGCTGTTCGCGCCGCCGAGCGTGCCGAGATCGGTCACGCTGTAAGTCAATTGCGCCTGCGCGCCGAGGACGACGGAAAAGAAAAAGGCGAAAACGAAGCCGGGGATCTGGCGTGGTGTCTTACGCATGCGCGTGAGCCTAACGAGTCATCTGTGAATGTAGCAATCATGAAATCACCGCGGAGATTACAAAGCACGCGAAGAAAAATTTCCTTATCTCGGCGAACTCTATCTCCCTCTGCGACCAAGCAACCCGGGCACTCCAGGTAACAACTGAGTTACCTTTGCCGAGTAGCGCAAAGAAAGCGCTCGCGATTAAATCGCAGTCATGAAACCAAACCTTCGTCTTCAAATTCTCTCGTTAGGCGCGCTCGCGCTCCTGGCGATTCCATCCACCGGCAAA